>CAYXGI010000048.1:0-45458 GCA_964464495.1 uncultured Phycisphaerales bacterium | reverse complement strand
GCCCAGGGCGAGGCGATCAGCATCGACAAGCGCCAGGCGGCTCTGGGCGAAGATATCGCCGGCCTCCAGGAACTCCTCACCTACGGGCTCAAGGGCATGGCCGCCTATGCCGACCATGCCCACATCCTGGGGCAGGAGGATGAGAGCATTTACGCCTTCACCCACGAGGCGCTCGACTATCTCTCCAAGTCGGAGCAGTTGGTCGACGAGCTCGTCGCCCTCAACCTCAAGTGCGGCGAGGTCAATCTCAAGGCGATGGAGCTCCTCGATACGGCCAACACCGGCACCTACGGTCACCCCGAACCGATAGCGGTCCGGATCGAGCCTCTCAAGGGCAAGGCGATTCTCGTCTCGGGCCACGACCTCAAGGATCTCCACCAGCTGCTCGAGCAGACCGAGGGCAAGGGGATCAATGTCTACACCCACGGCGAGATGCTTCCCTGCCACGGCTACCCCGGCCTGAAGAAGTACAGCCACCTCGTCGGCAACTACGGCGGAGCGTGGCAGAACCAGGCCAAGGAATTCGACGCCTTCCCCGGCGCGATCCTGATGACCACCAACTGCATCCAGAAACCGAAGGACACGTACAAGGGACGGATCTTCACGAGCGGTCTCGTGGCCTGGCCCGGCGTGACCCACATCGGCGACGGGAACTATCAGCCCGTGATCGACGCCGCCCTCGCCGCTGACGGCTTTGCCGAGGCCGGCGCGGACAAGACGATCCTCACCGGTTTCGGCCACAACGCCGTCATGGGCGTGGCCGACAAGGTGATCGACGCGGTCAAGGCGGGCGCGATCAAGCACTTCTTCCTCATCGGTGGATGCGACGGCGCCAAGCCGGGCCGCAACTACTACACCGAGCTGGCCGAGGCGGTGCCCGACGACTGCGTGATCCTCACCCTTGCGTGCGGCAAGTTCCGCTTCAACAAGCTCGAGTTCGGCGACATCGGCGGGATTCCCCGTCTGCTCGACATCGGCCAGTGCAACGACGCCTACTCGGCGGTGCAGATCGCCGTGGCGCTTGCCGACGCCTTCGAGACCGATGTGAACAGCCTCCCGCTCTCGATCGTCCTTTCCTGGTACGAGCAGAAGGCGGTCTGCATCCTGCTCAGCCTTCTCCACCTCGGTATCAAGAACATCCGCATCGGGCCGAGTCTGCCCGCCTTCGTGACTCCCACCGTTCTCGGTGTGCTCGTCGAGAACTTCAACATCATGCCCGTGAGTACGGCAAACGAAGACCTGGCCGCCATGCTCGGCTGAGTCGTACAGTATCGATCCACCGCCTCCGTCCCGTCGTTCAACCCGGCGGGGCGGTGGCGGACACAATAGACTGCGATAGGAAAGGAAAGAGGCGGCGACAATGGTCAAGAGAAAGATCATCAAGATCGACGAGGACAAGTGCGACGGCTGCGGTCTCTGCGTGACAGCCTGTCACGAGGGTGCCATTCAGATCGTCGACGACAAGGCGCGGCTCGTGAGCGAGGTTTACTGCGACGGCCTCGGCGACTGTCTCGGCGAGTGTCCCCAGGACGCGATCACCATCGAGGAACGCGACGCCGAGGCCTTCGATGAGAAGGCGGTCGAGGAGCATCTGGCCCGCAAGACGAAAACCGAGAGCGCTCCGCCTCTTCCGCCCGTGGGCGGAGGATGCCCTGGCGCCGCGCTGCGGAAACTGTCGCCCAAGCCGGCGGCCGCTGCAACGGCAGGTTCCACTCCTGGAGCTTCAGGGCTCGGAAACTGGCCCGTTCAGCTCATGCTCGTCCCTCCGGGCGCGCCCTTTCTCAAGGACGCCGATCTGTTGATCTGCGCCGATTGCGTTCCTTTTGCGGTTCCTGACTTTCACAGCCGTTATCTTGCCGGTAGAATCCTACTGGTGGGCTGCCCCAAGCTCGACAACCTGCAGCACTACGAAGAGAAGCTCAAAGCGATCTTTGCCGAAGCACGGCCCCGTTCGATCACCGTGCTCAAGATGGAAGTCCCCTGTTGCGACGGCATCGCGCAGGTGACCGTGGCGGCGAGGAAGGTCGCTGCGCCTGACAAGCCGATCAAGGTGCACACTGTGGGGATCCAGGGCGCCGAGATCGCCTGTGAGGATGTGGCTTCCTGATTGGGAAGACCCGTCATGAAATCTGCGTGGCCTTTTGTTCTCTCCTTCTTGCTCCTTTTCAGCGTTGGATATGCGAGCTTCAATCAGAAGCCGCAACCGGTGCGGTTCGTTCCTGAAATCGCGCAATCGGGATGCACCGCGTCCTCTTGCCACGAGGGGATCGCGTCGATCCGCGACCAATCCTCAGGCATGATGCAGCAAATCCTGGAGCGCGGCCGGGAGGCGGGGGACCCGGAAGGCTGCATCGTGTGCCACGGCGGAGATCCCGCGGCCGCAACGGCCGAAGCCGCGCACTACAGTGCCAAAGCCGCGCACGGCAGCGCGGCGCGCCCTTTTTATCCCGATCCGGGAAGCCCCTGGATCAACGCTCACACCTGCGGCCTCTGCCACGCCGAACTGATCGACACCCAGTGGAACAGCCTGATGATGACCGAGGCGGGCAAGATCCAGGGCACGTCGTGGACCTTCGGTTCCCTTCAGGGATACAACCATGGGTGGGGCAACTACGATGCCCGCAATCCCGACGATGAGAGTCTCAGGCGGGGGACCGAGACCTACCGCGCCTACATGGGCCACCTCAGAGCGGCCGAGCCGGGTGCCTATCCCGACGCGATGAGCGGTGTCCGCGCCGCGCCCGTCGATCTGGACGCTCTCGCCGACCACCCGGAGCAGTCAGCGTTCACCTATATGCGCGCCGAGTGCCAGCGCTGCCACCTCGCCGTCCGCGGGCGCGCGAAGCGCGGCGACTACCGCGGCATGGGCTGTTCGGCGTGCCACATTCCGTACGGGAACGAAGGCGTTTACGAGGGAGGCGATCCGTCGATAGACCGGGAGAATCCCAGGCACCTTCTCGTTCACTCGATCCAGGCGACACGTGAAACCGAGGTCACCGTACACGGCACGACCTATTCGGGGATCCCCGTCGAGACGTGCACCACCTGCCACGACCGGGGCAAGCGGATCGGCGTCACCTATCAGGGATTGATGGAGAGCGCTTACACGTCGCCTTTCACCGAGGGGGGCGGAGGGCAGCTCGGCCTTCACACCAAGCACTACATGGCGATGCAAGAGGACATCCACTACCAGAGAGGCATGATGTGCCAGGACTGTCACACCTCGATCGATGTGCACGGCGACGGATTTCTCGCCGGCACCAACCTTGCCCAGGTGGAGATCGAGTGCGCCGACTGCCACGGCACACCCGATGCCTATCCGTGGGAGCTGCCCCTCGGATTCGGAGACGAGTTCGCCGAGGACGCCGCGTCGGGGCCGCCACGCGGCGTGCGGCCACGCGGCGTGGCAAGGGAGCTCTATGGCGGCTCCCTCGAAAGGGCGACACCTTACCCGGTCGAGGATGGCTACATCCTGTCGGCGCGGGGAAATCCCTTTCCCGAGGTGGTGCGCAGGGGCGACCTGATCGTGGTGCACACGGCGGGAGGAAAAGACCTCGAGCTGAAGCCTCTGAAATTCATCGACGCCGGCGATGAGCTCGAGACCGAACCGGCCGTGGCGATGCGGGAGATCTCGTCGCACATCGAGAAGATGGAGTGCTACAGTTGCCACGCCTCGTGGGCGCCCCAGTGTTACGGCTGCCACGTGAAAGTCGATTATTCGGAGGGAAAGAAATCCTTCGACTGGATCGCCGCCGGCAACCTGCACAGAGAAGCCGATCATGCGGCCGATGCGGGTGAGACGGGCTACGACTGTTTCCTCGCCGGCGAGGTGAGCGAGCAGCGCTCCTACATGCGCTTCGAGAATCCGCCGCTCGGCGTCAACGGCGAGGGGCGCGTCACTCCGGTCATCCCGGGGTGCCAGCCTTCGATCACCGTGATCGGTGCCGGCGGCGAGACTCTGCTTCTCAATCATATCTTCCGTTCCGCGCCCGGTCTCGAGGGTTCGGGCCCCGAGGGACAGCTCTGCATCGACATGAGCCCGGCCAATCCCCACACCAACGGCCGGGCGCGCACCTGTGAATCGTGCCACCTGTCGGACAAGGCCGCCGGCTACGGCATCGACGGCGGAACGCACACCCGCGGCTGGGACGAGCCGATCGTGGTTGACCTCATGACCGCTGACGGAAAGGTGCTTCCCCAAAGCGCGCGCCCCCAGCTCGAGCCGATCGCCGGCCTGAGCGGCGACTGGTCGCGGTTCGTCACCAGGGAGGGGGAGCAGGTTCAGACAGTGGGCCATCACTTCTCTCTCTCCCGGCCGCTGAACAACTCCGAGCGCGCTCACATGGATCGCCAGGGAGTCTGCCTCTCGTGCCACGAGGAGATTCCGGCTGAATCGCTCGCCGTGAGCCTGCTCCACCACACGGCCGATGTGCTGGGAGCCCTTCCTCGGACGGCCGATGCCCATGCGTCTTTGCTGAACAAGATCTTCCTCCTCTCGGCGTGGGTCCAGGTGGGAGGGGGCGCGGTGGGGGGCGCCGCATTCCTCGCCGGGGCACTCTGGCTCTGGCGCCGGCGGCGAGCCAGACTCAAGGCGAGTGCCTAGCGGTCTGTCGAACCTGGAAACCGCAAAGGATGGTCTGAGGTCGGAGTCGTTCAGAATTTCGCTCCCTTCACATTCGTTCCGAAGGAACGAATGTGGAGGACGCAAAAATCCTCTCCAACTCCGACCTGAGACCACCCTTGGCAGCCCCCGAGTCGATCAGACCGAGAAAAGAGCTTGTTTTGAGCATAGCTATGCTATGAAATAAGCCTATGCATTGACTCATCTTGACATCGGGATTGACCTGACTTGGAGAAATAGTAATGAAGCTGGACGAAGCAATCACGACCGCGATCGAATACGAAGGAAAGGTCCACAAGACCTACCTCGAGGCGATGGAGAAGGCGACCGACGAAATCGGCAAGCGTGTCTTCAAGACCCTCTGCGACGAGGAGAAGGGACATCTCCTCTACCTGAGAAAACGCCTCGACGAGTGGAAGAAGGACGGCAAAATCAATCCCGAGAACCTGGGAACGGCCATCCCCACGAGGGATGCGATCGCAGAGGGAGTGGCAAAGCTCAAGGAGAAAGTGGAGGCCAAGCAGGGCGCTGATTACGGCACGGAGCTCGAGATGCTGCGCCGGGCGCTGGCCGTCGAGATCGAGGCGTCGAACTTCTACAAGGACATGGTGAGCAAGATGGACGGCGACGGACAGAAGATGTTCGCCCGTTTCGTGGAGATCGAGGAGGGACACCAGGCGATAGTGCAGGCCGAGATCGACTCGGTGAGCGGCATGGGCTTCTGGTTCGACAGCCGCGAGTTCAGCCTCGAGATGGGCTAGACCAACTGTTTGTCGTTAACGACTCTGAGTCACTAAAAGAACGGCGCCGGGTTTATCCCGGAACCGTTTTTTTGTTATTACGAAAGATCAATGACTCCCCTGGCTGTTTTGCGTGCACGTCGTATCGGTCACGGTCGCCGTCGTATCCTGCGGCGTGACATTCGTGTCCGACACGGTCGCCGCAGTGTCAACCGGTTCGACATCCGTGTCCTGCACGATCGTTTCGCAGTCCGTTTCCTCGGCGCCGCTCGACGTGTTGAACTCGACCGTCCCGTTGGGATTGAGCCGCAGAGACCAGTAGTTATCGCCGCCCGGTCCGAAGGAGCGGGTCTCTCCGACCACGAGGTATCCGGGCGTTGAGAGGGGCAACAGGTCGCGCGCAAAGTCATCGTCACTGCCGCCGAAACGTTTCTGCCAGTCGATCGATCCGACGGGCGTGATCTGGAGCACCCAGAAATCGTTCGACCCCACGCCCGAGGGCTCGCTGTGGCCGGCGACCATGAAGCTGTCTCCACTCAGTGTCAGTGCGCGGCCATAGTCGCCATAAGCATCGCCGTATGTCTTCTGCCACTCGATCGTGCCCGCGGAACCGAGTTTGATCATCCAGAGATCGCTCGTTCCCGCTCCGAAAGAGTTGGTCGATCCGACCAGCGCGTAGCCATCGTCGGGTGTGGGTATGAGTGCGCTCACATGGTCGAAGTCCCAGCCGCCGTAGGCCTTTTCCCATTCGACGATGCCGCCGGCGTCGAGCTTCACGATCCAGATGTCGCTTTGTGCCGCGCCGAAATCGGTCGTCTCGCCCGCCACGATGTAGCCGCCGTCGGCCGACTGCGACACGCACCGCGCGTAGTCGTCATAGGCGCCGCCATAGGTCTTTTGCCAACCGATCGAGCCGTCGGCGCCCAGCTTCAAGACCCAGAGGTCGCTGGCGCCGAGACCGAAGGACTCTGTTGTTCCCGCCAGGATGTAGCCGCCGTCAGAGGTGGCGGCCAGGGACGCCGCCCAGTCGCGGTCCGGGCCCCCGTAGGATTTTTCCCACTCGATCACTCCGTCAACGTCGAGCTTGAGCACCCAGAGGTCGTCGGAGCCCGCGCCGAAGGATGATGTCGTTCCGGCCAGAACACAGCCGCCGTCATCGGTGGCGACCACGGCCGCACCGCTCTCATCGTACGGTCCGCTGAAGGCTTTCTCCCACGCGGGGATGCCGTAATGGTCGGTCTTGACCACCCAGAGCGAACTCGTTCCCGAGCCGAACGACGCTGACCGGCCGGCGAGAAGATGGCCGCCGTCGTCGCTGAGCGCGGCCGCGGCGGGTGTGTCGTTCTGCGCGCCGCCGAAGGAGCGCGCCCATGGGTAGACGGGTGTGGTGACGATCACCGTGTTGCCGAAGTCGGAGTCCGCTCCTTTTTCACCGATGGCGCGGATCTTGTAGTGATAGGTCCACTCCGCGTTCGGCACGCGGCTCAGGTAGTGCATCACTCCCGGCGGAATGTAGGCGTGCCGGTAGTAAGTGACGCCGTTGTCGTCGCTGCGCTGGAGCTCGAACTCGAGAACATCCTTGATCGGGATGCTGTCGATCCAGCGGAGCTCGATCTCGGTCGCGGTGAGGACCTGGGTGGTCAGGTTCGACGGGATCGACAGGCTGAAACTCAGGTTCTCGCTCTTGGCGCCTCCGCCGGTGCTGCTCCCGCCGCACGACAGGGCCAGAAGGGGGAGGATCAGGATCAAAATCGCAAAGGGTGATCTGTGCACTGTTCTCATCTCCTTTACTTGAGAAACACCTTGTCAACCGGTTCGCAGGGCAAGAGATCGAGGGTGATCGGATTCGACGTGAACCAGGGCTCCGGCCCCACGGCATAGGCGAAACTGATCCGGGAACCGATCAGCGAGGGATCGATCGGACCGAGAGTGTCAAAGGTCGCCGTGGCAGAGCCGTTGGCATCGAGGAAGCGATTGAAGTCGACGAACATCCTGGTGTTGAGATTCTTCCAGACCAGGTCGGTGAAACCGTCCCAGTTCAAGGGCAGAACCGTTCCGTCGGAAAGGACGTAACCGGGCGATGTTCCCGAAATCGAGCCGAGCAGGTAGTAGAACCTGTCGCCATTGTCGACGCCGGCCTCGATCGAGAAATTCACCTGGCCGCCGCCGTCGGCGGGGAGCGCATAGCGATCAGCCCAGAGCGTCGGTTCGTCGATGTATCGCAGAATCATGAAGTCGTCGATCAGCGCTTCGACCACATCGTCGTTTGGATTGTCGACCGCCGTGAATCTGATCCTCACAGTGGCCGTGGGAACGACGTGGTCGGAAACAGTGAGAGAGGTCAGTTTCCAACCCGCATGGTGCGTCACGTCGATCGCCTTGGTCCACGTCCCGCCGCCGTCATTGGAGAGGTGAATCTCCAGCGGCTGCTGGATTCCATAGTCGGTATGGTAGAACCAGAGGTAGAAGGCGAGGTCGGCGTCCCCGTCGGAGAGATCGAGGTCGGGCGAGATGAGCCGCGTGGGCCCGCCGTCGAGGTCGTCGTATCCGGCGGACACACCCTCGCGGCCGGTGACGAAGCAGAGGGAGCCCTTCTCCGAGTGATCGTCCCCGGGCTGGGCGCCGGTCCACTCCGGATCGGCCCGCTCCCACTCGCCGTTCTCGATGTTCACGTCGATCGTCGTCCAGCCGCTGTCGTCCTCGAAATCGTCCGACAGGACCACGTCGATGAAAGCGACGCGGAAAGAGTAGACCTCGCCGGGCGCGTCGGCCGGCAGAAAGACCGTTGTGCCGCCGTCGCCTTCCGCGCTGAAGTAGAACTCGGGCTGATCGCCGCCGCCCGTGGCTGGGAGCACCACCTCGTACATGTCGTTGCCCAACTCGGTCATCGCGACCTGAACGAAGGGATCGTTGGGACTGAACCGGTAGTGGAGCAGGCCCGTGCCCGGAACGTAGGTCTCGTTCCCCGACACGATCTTGAGCTCCATGGGGGAGGCGAGTCCCGGCGGGCGGGTGCCCTCGGGCCTATCGGCGGGCTCGACCAGTGTGAGCGCGCCTTGCGGCACGAGGCTCAAGCTCGGAACCCCCCAGAGGGACGACCACTCGAAGAGCTCGTACTTGACGAAGTAGAAGAGCCCCTTCGAGTACATGTGGTCTATGGTCAACAGGAGCGCCTCGCCTTGGCTGTGGGTGGCTGCCGTGAACGCCGTGGTGAAGAAGTAGTCCATCGACGCCCCGCAGCCATGATAGGGATCGGACCAGCCATAGATACCGAAGGCGACCTTGGTGGCGCCCAGGAAACCGACGGCGCCGTCCTTGAGCATCTGGCGACCGATGTTGTCAAAGTCGGTGTCGGAGTTGCTGCACGCATTGGCCACGACCACGGAGGGGTAATCGTTGTTGAGAGCGCCGCACGACGCCGACTGGATGAAGGCCGGCGAGCCCATGCCGAGGATGTGGCACGAGTAGGGCGAACCGTGTCCGGCCCAGTTCACGAATGAGTATTTTCCTTCAGACCAGGTCGTCACCGCGTTCTGCTCGTTGAGGTCCATGTCGCAGGCATAATACGAGTAGTGATCGCTGTTCTGCTCGTAGAGGCTCGTCGTGGTCCAGTCGGCCATCCACGCGTTCCAGGCAGGGTCGGACTTGATCTCCATGAGTACGGCATTGTCCGTGTCGGCCCAGAAGAAGGCGCCCAGGAGGAGGGCGTTTCTCTTGTAGGTCGGATCGCAGTTCTTCTCGAAGGCGACCGTCTTCTTGCAGATCGCTTCCACCACGTCGGCGTCGCTCCACGGGATGCGGCCCACGTAGACCTCGCCGTAGAAATCGTTGTTATCGGTGTCCTCGCCCCAGCAGCGGTTTTGATCGATGTCCCACGACTGGTTATCGGGCAGGCTGAGCTCGGAGTAGTAGAAGTCGGTCTCGGGCATTCCGTATCCCACGTCCTGGAAACAGCGCCGCATGGGCACGTCGTCGTAGTCGCCCACGAGGAGGACATCCCTGATGCCCCAGCCGGAGGACGGAAAGCGCTCTCTGAGAAAGTTTCTGATCTTCTCGGCAAAGTCGTATCCCGTGGAATGGTAAGAGATGTAGCTGGTCGTCACGACCCGCACCCTGCGCCCCTTTTCGGTTTCCCAGTCGACGAGAGGCTGCACCGCGTCGGTGAGGTGGCTCAGGGTGATGATCACGAAGTCGTTGACCTCTTTACCGCGCGATGCGTGAGTGGGGATGTGCCACGTCTGAGCCTGGTCGTAGTTGTAGACGATGCGACGCGCTCTGAATTCCGTCGCCGGCGCGTGATCGTGAATGATCGACTCGGCGGTCACCGCGTCGGGAAGGTCGTAGTGCACGTGGAGAGTGATCTCCCGATGAAAGGTCAGCGTGCCTGACAGGGGATTGTAGGCGAAGGGCGCAACGCGCACATCGGCGAGGTTGTACTTTCGATAGCCCGCCCGGCCCACGAGTTCGACGCATCGTGACGGATAGGCGGCGTCGCTGCCGTAGACCGACGTGTAATTGGTCTCGTACGTTTGAAGGTCTCGCGCGTAGAGGAGCGGATCCTCTTTTCCGGTGACGCGCGGCATGGCGCAAGGCCGCACGCGATAGACACCGGGAAGCACGACCTTTTCGCCCATGTCAAAGCTCACACCGGTGACCGCCGCTCCCGGCGGGATGGCGATGGCGAAGATCTTGGCAGGCAGGTCGGGTTTTCCCGAGACCAGGCAGCGGCCGAAACCGTCGACGCTCACCGCGTGGCCCTGATCGGTCCGCGTGATCTGGTAGGAGTCCGCCGGAATGGTGACCGTCACTGTTCCGTCCCGGGCAGCTGTATCGCCGGCAAAAACGAATGTCGCCAAGATCACAAAAACGAGCACAAAGAACGGATTGGGTGCTCTGAACATGGATTCGTCCTCCCGAAGAAATCGTTCTCAACTCTTGGATCGTGATGTTATGAACTGCGCGTCAACCGTTTCAGGGTTCAAGAAATCGAATTTTCCTACTCTTCCGAGCTCCCGAACTCATACGTATTTACTGTTTCCGCGATGCGTTGTAACGCGGCTTGTCGGTATCGGCCGTCGATTTGAAGCGCCTCAATCGAGGCTTGACATTTTTTTGCAAAGACGGAACATGTCCAGAATTCCGCCGTACACATCATTGCGGCAGGTGCTATCAATGAGTCATTATATTCGATCAACGTGTGGCAGCCACATCCATTTCTGAACAAGGAGTCACCCTGATGCCCGGTCTGGATAGAGAAACCCGCCAGATGATCCTCGAGACGTGGGACGATTTCGTCAAGAAGAGCCTTCCCCTCGAGTATCTCCTGGAGCTCGACTACAAGAACGAATTTCCCACCGAGATCATTCGGCAGATGAACGATCCCGAGGTGCTCGGCCTCCACCTTCTGCCGATCGGCGAGGAGTATGGCGGTCTCGGCGGCGGCACCTTCGACATCTACCGCCTCAAGGAGGCCGTGTCGCGCGTCGATCTCGGCATTGCCACCAGCTTCTTCGCCACCTTTCTCGGCGCCGACCCGATCATGGTGGGCGGCACGCCCGAGCAGAAGAAGTACTGGTTCGAGCGGATGGCCGAGGAGGGTCTGATCCTCGCCTACGGCGCCACCGAGCCCGAGGCGGGTTCCGACCTGAGCGCGCTCAAGACCAAGGCCGTTCCCGTCGAGGAGAACGGGACCTTGACCGGCTACAAGATCAGCGGCCGCAAGCAGTGGATCTCCAACGGCGGCGTGGCCCACGTTTACACGATCCTCGCCCAGGCTCCCAAGGGCGCCACCTGGTTCATCGTGGAAAAGGACGCCGAGGGCTTTGCGACTGAGAAACCGGAAGACAAGCACGGAATCCGTTCGAGCCACACGTCGGCGCTCGTTCTCGATGATGTCTTCGTTCCCTTCGAGAACATGATCGGCGAACAGGAAGGGCGGGGGCTCATCGAAGCGCAGGCGGTGTTCGGCTACACGCGCGTGATCGTCGCCGCCATGGGGCTCGGCGCCGGATGGCGGGCGATCGAGATCGCCACGCGCTACAGCCAGGAACGCGTCGTGTCCGGTTCGCCCCTTGCCGACAAGCAGGCCTTTACCCACAAGATCCTCGTGCCCTACGCGGCGCGGCTCGAGGCGTCGCGCGCGGCGATCGAGGAGGTGTGCGAGCGGCTCGACAGCGGCGAGGAAGGGCTCCAGACCGAGGGCGCCATCGTCAAGTACCTTGCCACCGAGACGGGCAACGCGGCGGCCGAGTCGGCGATCCAGGCGCTCGGCGGCTACGGCTACACGCGTGAGTTCGAGGTGGAGAAGATCAAGCGCGACGTGCGCATCACCACGATCTACGAGGGCACGTCGGAGATTCTCGAGTGGACCGTGGGCCGCGACCGGTGGCAGGAGCACCTCAAATCAGCCGGCAACTACTACCGCAACCTGGCGAGCGAGATGGTGGCCGTCCACGAGAAGGACCCCAACGTGGGCGCCGGCGTCGTGTCGATCGCGCTCAACTCGCTGGCGACGATTCTCGAGTACTGCCGGGCGCAGAAATTGACGCGCAACCAGCACATCCTTTTCCGTCTGGGCGAGATCATCTCCTGGATCGAGGTGGCCATGGTCTTCTCCAGGCGCGCCGCCGCTGACGAATACACGGAGACGGTGAAGTTCGATCGCGAGGCGTGGCAGGCGATGGCGCGGCTCTTCGCGCGCGAAGCGGCCCAGAAGGTCGTGTTCGAAGGCCCCCGGTACATCGTGGGCGCGGGCGCCGCTGACGCCGCCCAGCTCGTCACCGAGCTCGGCGTGGGCCAGGTTCTGCAGTGGAACCAGGGACTCATCGCCGACATGGATCTCGTGCGCGACAGCCTCATGAAGACTTTCGAGGGACCGGAGACTTAATCGGGGAATTCGATGACAGGCCGAGCCGTTGCCATTCAGCTTCTCTTGGGTGTGGCCACGGTCCTTCTCATCGTCTTCGGCGCCCGGTGGGCGCTCAGCGAGGCGCCCCGCGCCGTCGAGCAGCGCAAGAGCGAGATGCTCGCCCTTCTCGCCGGCGAAGCGGCCGCGGCGCAGAAACAGCTCACCGCGATCGTGGCCCGCACCAGGCACAATCCGCTCGACGCCATTCCCTTCGAGGCTCGGAGACTGGGCGTGCGTTTCGAGCCGCAGCTACGCGCCGCGGGTCTTGGCCAGGTCTTCTTTTCGGCTGAACGGCTCGAGTTCGTGGAGCAGGATCTGTCCGCCGCTCTGGCCAAGTACAAGAGTCTTCTCACCGGCACGCTCGATCCTACCCAGCAGGTCAATGCGTTGCGCAACATCGCCCGGCTCAGCCTCGCCACCGGAAGCGATGCAGAGGCGATTTCGTCGTTGAGGGACGCCGCGCGGATCAGGGAGGCGGCTGATGAAGAGCGCCTCCTCGCTTTCTACGAACTCGCCGGGCACGATGACGCCGAGGGCCGGAGACTGGTGACCGCCATCGAGGAGGGGGAGTTCGTCGGTGTCCGTCCGGGCCGCCGGGCGCACATCCACGAGAGACTCGGCGGCGATGGGGAACGCCGGCTCGCGCTCCATGCGGCCGAGGCGCTTCTCGCCGCGGAAAGTCCCGACGACGTGGTGACGCTCCCCGGCCGCATGGTGGCTTGGCGGCTCGAGGCCGCCGGTGACGGAATCGAGTTCATGATCGTCGCGCTCGAAGATCTTCTCCGCTCCCTGCTCCCCGGGGTGCGGACCGAACAGTGGGCGCTCAGCGAGGAGGCTGGTGTGCCCTTGGGGTCGCCTCTCGCTTCCATCGAACTGGGCCTTGGCAGCGCGTCGCTCGCCGAGCTCGACGCTCAGGAGAGCGCGGCTTTCTGGCGCAGGTTTTCCTTCGCGGCGGGCCCCGCTCTGCTTGTCGTGGCCGCGGCGGTCTTTCTGCTCCTCTCCGACGTGCGCACCGCGCGGCTCGAGAAGCGCAAGCGTGATTTTCTCTGGTCGATCACGCACGAGTTCAAGACGCCGATCGCGAACATTCTTCTCTATGCGGAGACGATCCACAAACATGGAGGGAAGGACCCCGAGCGGGTGGGAGGATTTGCGCAGACGATCGGCGCCGAGGCGCAGCGGCTGCTCGATATGGTGCAGCAGGCGCTCGGCGTGGCGGCGGGAAAAGAGTCGGCCTTTGCAAAGAAAGAACGCTTCGATCTCCGTGCTGTCGTGGAATCTGTGATTGCCGATCACCGGTCGGCCGCGGCGCGTCGATCGATCGACTTTGACCTGACACTCCCCGAGGCGCCGCTTCATATGATCGGTATGAGGGATTTCGTGGCCAGGGCTGTGAGCGGCATCCTGGACAATGCCGTCAAGTTTGCCGCGCACACGGTTCAGGTGGCGGTCAAATATACGGAGCAGTCGATCACGATCGACGTCGACGATGACGGACCTGGATTCGCGCAGTCCGACAGGGAGAGAATTTTCGAGCCCTTTGTCCAGCTCGGCGACAGTGCGACACGCACCGCCACGGGAACCGGCCTCGGCCTGAGTCTCGTGCGCCAGTGCGTGGAGAATGGCGGCGGGCGCGTCACCGCCGATTGTTCGGCCCTTGGCGGCGCTCTCTTTCGAATCGAGTACCCACGATCATGACCGCAAAGATCCTCATTGTCGAAGACGACGCCACCATGGCGGCCGGTCTCGAATACAACCTGGCGCAAGCCGGCTACGAGGTGATCACGGCCGGCGACGGCCCGCAAGGACTGGAGAGCGCCCTCGGCGCGGCGCCCGATCTCGTTCTCCTCGATCTCATGCTGCCCGGCATGACGGGCATGGAGGTTCTCGCCAAGCTCCGCGAAGCTGGGTCGGCCGTGCCGGTTCTGATCCTCTCGGCCATCGACGACGAGGTGGAAAAGGTCCGCGGCTTCGACCTCGGCGCTGTCGACTACGTGACCAAGCCCTTTGGCGTGGCCGAACTCCTCGCCCGGATCCGCGTGCGGCTCAAAGCCGGGGGCGATGGGGACGCGGACAGGATCGAACTCTCGGCGGGAAGCGTGATCCTGAGCCGATTCAGCTTCGAGAGCGAGTCGGGCAGCGTCGGCCTCACTCCGTCAGAGGTCGACATTCTCCGCGAGCTCAAGAGGCATTCGCCAAGGCCCGTTTCCAGGCAGAACCTGGTCCGCGCCATCTGGGGAACGGGCACCTTTTCCACGCGAACCCTCGACACCCACATGGCGCGGCTCAGGAAGAAGATCGAGGCCGACCCCGCACACCCCAAGCATCTCGTCACCGTCCACGGCGTGGGCTACCGTCTGGTGCTGTGACAATTTTGTTGCATCTTCGTGACCACGCGCGCGAAACGATTTTCGATAATACCTCTCAGGAGAATTGAAAAATGATCGCGCCACGCTCCGTGTGACGCACGCGAATCGACGCGGCCCGCGCTTCGAAAGGGAGGTGTGACTCATGAAGATCTCGACAGCTACACTAATCGTTTTGTTCCTGCTCTGCAATCCGTCCGATTGGTCCGCTTACGGCCAGACAGCCGGCAATCGCGGCGCGGCAAGCTCTGACGAAGCTCAACTCGAGCGGCTTTTCCTCGACGCCGAGCTCCTGCTCGACAGCGAGCGCAAGCCGAAACAGGCAGCCAAACTCTTTCGAAAGGTGTGGAAGGATCGCGACGCGCCGCGCATCCTCAAGGCCGAGGCACTCGCCGGGCTCATCCGCTGCGAGCGCCTGCTGGGAAATGACAAGAAGGCCAACTCCCTTCTGCGGGAGCTCATCGACGATTTCGGAGACCTTCCGGCCGTGTCCCAAGAGATTCTCCGCCTCTCGGCGGGTGGTTCAGGGACATCGTTCCTCGCGGGTATCGAGGTCGTTCCTGAAGGGCGATTCCTCGATCTTGATACAGGGGGGGTGATCACCGCGATCCGATCCGGGTCGGGATCGGCACCCGAACTGGTGGTCAGGAACAATGAAGTCGTCTTCCTTACCAGTTTGAGAGAAGACAAGGCGATGGCCAGCTTGGCGCAAAAGATCTATGACGCTCCTTGGCACAGGGTGCACACCGACCTCGGACGCAACGCCTGGGTGCAGATCATCGGAGCACGTGATCCCCTGACTGTGCGTTTCTACACGGCGCTGTCAGGGACGCAGAGTCTTTTGCCCGCGCCGCGCAATCTCTTCTGTGCGGGAAAGCCCAAGCAGATCGATGTTCATTTCGAGGCTTCGGACATGTTCTCGTCCTATCGCGTCGAGCGCCAGGACGCGGTGACCCAACCCTTCCAACTCCTGAAGACCGTCAGAAAAGGGCCGTTCACGGACGATAATGTCGTGCCTGGGAGCCGCTATGTCTACAAGATCACCGGCATCGGGAGGAACAAGGCAGAGAGCCTCCCCGCAACAGTTGACGGCACGACGAATTCTCACGGTGTCTTCTCGGGAACTGTTGTACTCGATTGGGGGCACGGGGGAGGGAGGTCTTTCGATTTTCTGACCGGCAAGCACGTGGAGAGGGGGGGCGACATCACCTTGACCGGAACTTACGGTAGTTGGTCGCCCGGCTCATTTACCGGCGGCTTCGGCGTTCACGCAATCCCTCTTCCCGGTGACCCGGATGCTCCATATTACGCTTCGGGAAAACAGATTCCTGCCCATATACCATTTCATGTTTTTCTGCGCGGGGGCGGCGTGGCGAAGTGTATCTGGAAACCCGTCGAGCGCACGGAAGTGCTCGTTGAGTACATGGTCAATCCCGATGCCGCCGATCTCGATCTCAGACCGATCGTGACAGTGGAAACAGAAGCCGGCATGGCAGTAATCACCGTCGCCGCGCCAGACGATTACAGTGCAGAAAGTGTGACCGCAACCGATGCTGCGAGCGGCGAGGAGAGAATTCTGGCCGTGAAAAACGGAGAAGCCCGCGATAGGCAAATCGAAAAGAGGCGTTTCCTCACCTACAGCGCCACCTGTGTCGACAGGTTCGGGAGGCGAACCGCTCCGGGGACTGCCACCGTCAATCTTTCTCCGGAGGGGGTCCGGACGGGAGAGTTCCGGTTTCACTACCATCAGACCTACTCGATCGAACTCGACAAGATCATGCCCTTTGACGGAGCAGATGTCTTTTTTGTCTCCTGCGCCGGCGGTATCAGCACGGTGGTACTCCAGGCGCCGGGGGGGATATCCAATCTGGAGTGGGGGGATGTCAGGGAGAGTGCAATCTATGGCTGCACTGCAGATGACCTTTTCGAAGCCATCGTCGCCGTCGATCCGGATGCGGTCCCCCTCGGAGGTCGAGCAGATGGCGACTCCCGTGAACCTAGCCACGATGTCTTCGTCCTCGAAACACGCTTTGGCGGTTGGGCCAAGCTTGCCATTGTGGATCGGTCCGATGAGGGCCCATGGAAGGAGATGCCCGTCACTATCAGGTATGCCTATAATCCGCACGAACCGATTTTCACAGACGGCGATGCTGCTGACACCATCACCGTGCATGGCGTGACGTTCAATGTTGATACTCTCAATAAGTCGAGGGAAAAAGTCGCCCTGCGCCAGCATCAGCTACTCGCCGACATCGATAAAAAAGCCTCGAATCTGGCCGGCTCTCTGGCCGAGAAGGTTGGTAAAGAGGTTCAGGTCGTCGCTCTCCTCGGTCGCTCCTTTGCAAATTCTCTCAACCTGCCCGATGATTACCGGGTCTCCACTTTCAGTTTCCATTACGCGACGCGTGACGATACCAAACTGGTACACAACAACTGGGACATCGCCTTCGGCAACGGCGATTCCGAGATCTATGTTTGGAGCCCGAGCTCGATCTGGGATTTGGGCGAGGTCGAATTCGACGAAGTGGACATTTCTGAAGGACATCCCTATGAGAAGGTCGAGAAGGTTCTCGTTGCAAAGGACCACCTCTACGTGATGCATGTACACGACAGAAACACCGATCTTTGGGTCAAGATGCAGATCCTCGACCAGAATTCGGGTGAATGGATTGTTTTTCGCTGGGAGATCATCGACGACGTGGAGAAGGTAATTCGCCTCGAGCGTCTCCCCGCCCTCGAGATGAAAACGCCTGTGGTCAACATTCAGATCAGAGCCGGAGCAGGGGGAGGCAATCCGAACCGAGTCTCGATGGATGGCTCAACGAGTGTATACGTCGATGAAGTAAGCAACCTGCCTCTCGATATGTCCACGCCGCCTAAAATGAGGGAGCGCTCCCGGTGCTACTTCGAGGGAGGATTCATCCCCGAGGGCAAGGTATGGGTCGTGAAGTTCATCGAGTTCGCGGCGCGCACTGATGGAGACACGAACGGGTGGGGTGAATTCCTACTGTACGTAGGACCCTTCACGATTGCCCACTTCCCGAAAGACTACCATTCGGAAAACGCGATCTACACGATCGACGGAGGAGTGCGGGTTCTGGAGGCGGGGGAGTCCACGGTCAAGCACTCCCTCGCCATGAACATTCCCCTCTGGCCCGGGGACGAGAAAGATGTCGTCGCCGAGGTGGCCAACTCGAGTCTCTGCGACGTGGTGATTCGTGGCGACTTCGTCGATGCGAAGGATTATCGAGGCAAACGCGATCGGGGCGTGCCAGCGCTTAGCAATCTGCCCCGCTACTTCTTCAAAGTGCGGGAGCTCGAAAAAACGCACGCTCACGCTGCTCTCGAACAGGACGCGCGCAAAAACAGGGATCTCCTCCCTTATCTGGAAAAAATCCTCGAAGCAGCCACCAGCGACGAATACCGCGCGCTGCTCGAAAAGATGATCGAAGCCGCCGAGCAATGAAAACCCTCGACAGCGAACGCCGATCGGGATAGTGTAAAACACCGTTTCGTCACTGTTCGGCACAGCGCGCTCTTCGAGGGATTTCCGATGACGACCGAACCCCAGGATGCGACCCAACTCCTGTCGGCGATCTCGTCAGGCAACAAGAGCGCCTGGAACAAGCTCCTCTCCCTCGTCTATCAGGAACTGCACTCCATGGCGCACAACGCCATGCGCAAAGAGCGGCCGGGGCAGACCCTGCAGACCACGGCGCTCGTTCACGAGGCCTACCTCAGTCTCTGTCCGGGAAACCATGTCTCCTGGCAGGACCGCCAGCACTTCTTCCGCGTGGCGGCGCGCGCCATGCGCAACATCCTCGCCGGCGAGGCGCGCAAGAAAAAGGCCGTCAAGCGTGGCGGCGGGATCCAGCCACTCTCCCTGCTGAACTCGGACCAGGACGACCAGCTCCCCAACGCCACCGAGATTTCTTTCGACGACCTCGACGCACTCGACAGGGCTCTCGAAAAACTCAACCAGGACGAAGGCAACGAACGGCTCTGCGCCATGGTCGAACTCCGCTTTTTCGTCGGCCTCACCACCTCCGACCACGCGGACCGTAAAGTTGTTTTTCGAGTCTGCCAGACTCCTTCGATTTCGCAAAAGTGACACTTCCTCCTTATCGGTGCGGACTTTCTTCGAAGAGGCGCGGCTTGGGCGTTGTCAGCCTGCTCGTATCCACTCCGTTTGTTCTTCCGCTCGTCTGCGAGCGAAGCGCAAATACCGCTGGGTGGACTGTAAACTATCCCGGCAGAGCGTCCTCACCAATATCTCCCACGGATGTCCCATCCACCCCGCCCACCGGCTAGATGCCGAAGTCGAGCAGCACCTGGATGATAGGAAACTCATTGAGATGGTTTGACCCCATCGCGACCGGATCGAGAAAAGGCGCCTTCTGACCGGTGAGAATCTTCGACAGCAGTTCCATGACGTACATGTAGGTCATCTCGTTCGACCATTCCTTGTTGAGAAAGTCGAGCAGAGAGCGCGCCACGCTCAGGTCGCCGAGGTAGGTGAGACTCTTGGCCGCCATGGCCACGGTCGCCTCGTTGTTGTCGTTGAGCAGCACCGACAGGAGCGCGTCGATCGATCCGAAATCCCTGAGCAGGCAGAGGGCCACAGCCGCCTGCGTGTTGAGCTGGGGCAGGTTCTTCACGAGGAGCGCTCTCTGCAGGGAGCCGATCGCCGAGGGATCGCCGATCATTCCCAGCGCGATGGCGCAGTACCCGCGCAAGTAAGGATCGTCTCCCTCGTGCATCAGCCGGCTGAGCTCGTTGACAGCCTTCTTGCAGCGGCCGATCCCGAGTGCGACCGCGGTCGCTCCCTGATAGGAGCGGTTGCGGCTGCTCTTGAGCCTCTCGATCATTGAATTGGGCATGCTCTCGTTATGCGCTTTCGAGACCGCGATTCCCAGGGCGATCGCCGCCCATGGATAGTCGTTGGTCGTCCCCCTCTTGAGCGCCATCTTGAGATTCTTGATCGCCTCTGGACCGCCGATGGTGCCGATCGAGATCAGGGCGAATCCCTTGAGGGAAATGTCGGCCGTGCCGCTGAAGGCTCGAAAGAGCTGGGCGATCGTCGTCGCATCGCCCGGCGTGGCAGCTTGCCCCATGGCAATGGCCGCTGACTGCCGGATCTGCATCTGGCTCGATGCGAGAAATTTCTGCAGCGACGGGAGGACGAGCGGATCGTGTGTCTTTCCCATGGCAATGGCGGTCGCACTCTGCAGCCGGTAGTCGAGTCTCTTCTTATTCGCGAAATCGATGAGGAACTTGACCGCCTTCTCGCTGCCGAGAAGACCGAGCCCTTCGAGAGCCACGGCGCGGATCTGATTGTCGCAGTTTGCGTCGAGGGCGACTCTTTCGAGCACGCTGCCGATACCCATGGCATTGCTCAGAGCGAGAGATATTTCAGCGAAGGCGCGCATCTCGGGCGGCGGCACGGCCTGCCCCACGAGCTTGCTGGCAAACTCCGACCCTTGGGCGAGATGGAGAAGGTTGTAACGCGCCTGACCCGAGCCCGACATGCCGAGTGAGAGAACCGCCGCCGTGCGAACGAGCTGGTTGCCGTCCTGCAGGGCGCCGATGATCTTGTCCTGGCTGCGCGTGTCCTTGAGCCGGCCGAGGGCGATCATGGCCGCCCGTTTCACGCGCGCCGAGCTGTCGTCGAGAAAGAGGCGCAAGGTGGCAATGGCTCGATTGGTCAGCGTCTTGCGCGCCTCGGCGAGCGAGGCGTCGGGATCGTTGGAGACGGTGATGGCGCCCCGCGAGCGGTAGCGCTTGTTCGAAAGGTCGATGAACTGATAGCGGTTTCGCGCCCACCAGTATTCCCAGGTATTCGTCGGACCGGTCAGTGGGCGCGACCGCTTGGTGAACGCTCCCGCGCCTCTGGGGCGTGTGTTGCCACCAGTGGTAGAGGGCCGTCCCGTCGAAGGCCCCGTGGGCGCCGTGGGTCCGGGCGTGGATGGACCGCCGACTCCCGGTCCTCCCGGGGGTGTGCCTGGTGAGGGCTGCCACCGGGGAACAACCGGCTTGGGCGGGGGCTTGTAGTTATGACCGCCATGGGCGCGACAAATCTGGCTGCCTCCAAGGCAGAAGACTGCAACGAGCAATGGCGCAATCAGAAGGCACGCAATGAGCAGGTATCTTCTTGGGGATATCGCCATTTCAGATTCCTCCTTTGGTCGAGACCTGGCGGTCTCAAAATAATATATAAATCAGTAGCACATAATATTGAGTTTGTAACTGGGATCGGAGCCGCCCGCCGCGTCCTACAGCGGGGGTGATTTTCGAGCGAACCTGAGTGATCTCCTTCCAGTCAGTCTGGTCGCCAGAACTCGCAATCGTGGCAGTGCTTCCAGGTGTCGAATCAGCCAACGTTGGTCTGGCGAGAACGAATTCGATCGCATCTGCAACGTGAGGCCAGGGGAAAGTGAATTCCATAACTTATAAGTGTATATAGGGGGGTATATTGCGGGTAACCTGAAGGCGGAGAATTGAGAGAATTGCCTGACCGATGCGGTGCCCGCGGCAGCGGGCGGCGCCATCGAAGACGGTGCATGTCAGATGGCGAAGCCCTCCGCGTCTAGATCGGCGCCGTGGCAGAGTCGAGCCACGCCTTCTCGGCTTGATCGAGATGCTCGCCGAGCACGGTGCGCACCTTCTCGTGATAGTCGTTGAGCCAGGCGATCTCGTCGGCAGTGAGCAGGCCGCGATCGATCAGGCTCAGATCGATGGGGCAGAGAGTGAGTGTTTCGAATCGTCTGAACTCCGCGCCTCCTTCGCCCACGTCGGGCGCGTCGGCCACGACGACCACATTCTCGATGCGCATGCCGTACGCGCCGTCCTTGTAGTAGCCCGGCTCGATGGAGCAGACCATTCCGGGCTCGAGAGCCACTCCCGTGCACCTGTAGTAGGAAATCGCCTGCGGCCCCTCGTGAACGTTGAGGTAAGCGCCGATTCCATGACCCACGCCGTGGATGAAATTGACTCCCGCGCTCCAGAGAGCCAGACGGGCGAGGATGTCGATCTGGCGGCCCGCCGTCCCCTGGGGGAAGGGCTGAACCGTGATCCCGATGACACCCTTGAGAATCTGGGTGAAACGTTCCTTCTGTTCCGCTGTCGGTGTGCTCAGAGCGAGGGTGCGCGTGATGTCGGTCGTGCCGTCTAGATACTGGCCGCCGCTGTCGACGAGCAGAATGCCGTCGCGATGAACGGTGACGTCGGTCTCCGGTGTGGGACCGTAGTGAATGATGGCGCCATGTTCCTTGTAGCTGGCAATCGTGTCGAAGCTCGGGCCGCGGAAGCGATCATCCATGGCCCTGATCTCGGCGAGCTTTTTCGAGATACCCACCTCGGTGACCTCTCCGCTGTCCACGGTCTCGTCGAGCCATTTGAGAAAGCGCACCACGGCCACGCCGTCGCGCACGTGGCAGTCCCGCAGGCCGTTGACCTCGGTCTCGTTCTTGGCCGCCTTGAAGAGAGGCACCGGGCTGGCCACGTTGTAGAGCGTGGCGCCCGGCTCGAGGCATTCGGCCACCCACTGGCTGCACGTGGCCGGATCGATCCAGACCTTCGATTCGGAACGGCCGAGGTCGCCCAGGTCGGCCTCGAATGCGTCGTAGACTTTCAGGGTCACCGTGCCGCCCAGGTGGGCGCGCAGCGTGTCGGAGACTTTTGCCGCGTCGATGTAGAGAGTCGCCTCGGCTGCGGTCACGATCGCATAGGCGATGACCACGGGATTGAAGTCGACGTCAGTGCCGCGGATGTTGAAGAGCCAGGCGATCGAATCGAGGGTGGTCACCACGTGGGCGTCGGCGCCCACGTCGGCCATCTTCCGCCGCAGCCGCCCCAACTTGTCGTCATGCGATTCGCCGGCAAAGTCGACGCCGTGGGGCAGGGCGGGATCGGCCGGGAGTGGCGGCCTGTCCGTCCAGACCGCATCGACGAGATTCTCGGCCACGGGAACGAGACTCAGGTCCTGGAGGCCGAGCTTCGTCTTGAGTTCGCCGAACTCATTGACCGACAGGAGGCGCGGGTCGACACCGACTTTCTCCCCGGCGCCGAGCGTGGCGGCGAGCCAATCCTTGTACGAGGGCACATCGGGCAGACCCCACTTGAAAAGTGTGTACACCTCTCCGTCGAGCTGGGACGCGGCCTGAAGAAAGTAGCGGGAATCGGTCCAGAGCCCCGCCACGCTCTTAGTGACGACCACATCGCCAAAGGACCCGTTGAAACCGCTGATATAGGGCCGTCTCTGCCAGAGGGCGGGCACGTACTCCGACTGGTGGGGGTCGGTACTGGGAACGATATAGGCATCGACGCCATGCTGGTCCATGAGCTCTCTGAGCCGATCAACGCTTTCGCCGGTCATCTGTCTTGTCCTTTCAGGTGCTGTTTTCGAGAAGGGGAGCGTGACGAAGCATTGAACATACTGCCCCTTGCGGGCAGGGTCAAGATTCAGCCGGCCGGAGTGCTCAGTCCGCCGCGCTCCGGCGAGCCGTCGAAAGGAGCGACGGATCGATCGCCATCCCCAGTTCGCCCGCCCGGCGCAGGTCGCGGAGAGCGAATCGTTTCTTGCCCATCTCGAGGTAGGCTCTGCCGCGGTTGAAGTAGGCCGAGGCTTTTCGGGGATCGAGGGCGATCGCCCGCGTGGCGTCGTTGATCGCGTCGCGAAAGCGGCCCATCTCGAACCACGCGGCGCTGCGGTTGGAATAGATGAGCGGATCGCCCGGATCGAGCAGGACAGCGGTGGTGAGATCGGCCATGCCCTGGGCGGCCTTTTTCATCCGCACCCAGGCCGCGCCCCGATTCGAGTAGGCGAGCGCGTACTTGACGTCGAGCTCGATGGCGCGGGTGCAGTCCTTGATCGCCCGCCGATAATCGCCGCTCCTGAGCCAGACGGCGCCCCGGTTGGAGTGGGTGAGCGCGATGTTGGAACCGAGGGCGATCGCCGCGGTGCCGTCGGCAATCGACTTGTCATCCTCTCCGCGATCGAAGCGGGCCACACCCCGCGTGGCGAGGAGGATGGAGAGCTCCTCCCTCTTGGTGAGCGTTCGCAGGTAGGGGCGGCCCGGCGTGATCTCGAATTTCTTCCGGTAGAAGTCGTCGTTGACGAAGACGCCCTTGTCGGTGGCCTCGATGTTGAATGTCAGGTTCTTGTCGGCGTAATGCACGAAAGCGTGCCCCGGCGCTTCGACGAGAAAGAGGCGGAGACCGAGCCGCCGTCCCACGGCGAGATAGAGTGTGCTCAGACCGAGGCAGTTGCCCCTCCTCGTCGAGAGGACGCGGTGTAAAAACGCTTCGCAGGGATCGTCCATGTTGTCTGCGGGCGCGAAGGAGCCGGCGTCATAGAGATGCTCGTTGATGATCGCGAGAGCCGCACGGGGATCGATTTTAGCGGGCATGTCGTTGAGAATCGCGGCCGCGATTCCGTCGATAGCGCGAAGGTTTTGTTCGATGTCGATCTTGGGATTCAGGCCCTTCTCCACGATCAGGGACGCTGTGGCGATGTCGATGCATTCTACTTCGAATTTTGCCAGATCATTGATCGATCGAAGCGGGTAAGATCTCTTCAGACCGGTCCAGGCTTTCTTCGACATCTTTCTGATGTTGACCGATTGGGCGGGTGCCGCCTCGGGCTCTGCTCCGGCGAAGGAATGGTGGAGCAACGCAACGAGGAAGGCGAGTCCCGATAGAAGGATGATTCGGGCAGACCGCGGCATTCTGGAGAGAAATTGAAGAGACCCGGTGTCGGTCATGGAACGTGCTCCGATAAAATATATATAATCATTAATTCATCGGAAATAATCGTTTCTGTTCGCTGATAAATTCCTTCTTAAATTCATAAAAAAGAGCTCTCCCCTGTTTCGAGGCGTTGCACATTCCGGTGGCGGAGTGGTAAAAAAAACTTCATGAAGAATCCCTTTCTGATCCGCGCACTGATTGCGGCAGTCTTCTTTGTTTCAGGCGCCGCGGCACTTGTTTACGAGATTCTCTGGTCGCGCCAGTTTGTGACCGTCTTTGGAAACAGCGCGTACGCGATCAGCATCGTGCTGAGCGCGTTCATGGCCGGGCTCGGCGTGGGGGGGATCTTCTTCGGCCGCCGGGCGGACAGAACCGATGATCCCCTCAGGCTCTATGCCTTCCTCGAACTGGGCATTGCGGGCTCGGCACTGATGATCCCTTTCCTTCTCGATCTCCTCCGTGCCGTGACTCCCGGCCTTTTCGGCCTCCTGCCCGCCGACATCGTCTCGGTCAGCGCGGTGCGGCTGGTGTTCACCTTTCTCGTTCTCTTTGTTCCCTGCGTGCTCATCGGCGGAACCCTGCCGGTCCTCGCCCGGTTCTGCGTCGACGCGGAGGGTGTGGTGGGGCGCCGCATCGGGCTCTTGTACGGGCTCAACACCCTGGGCGGCGCCTTCGGCTGCATGCTGGCCGGGTACTATCTGATCGAGACGTTCGGCGTCGGGCTGACCGGGTACTTTGCGGTGGCCGTCAACGTGACCATCGCGGTGATCGCCCTTCTTCTCCGCCGTGTGCTCCTTCCGGGTACGAAGAGCCTGGCCGATCGCAGACCGCCTCCGGAGAACCCAGCGCCCGCGTCGAGCACCATGGATGCAGATGATTTCCCAGCGGGAAGGGGGATCCTTCTCTCTCTGGCGCTCCTCTCCGGTTTCACCACACTCTGCTGCGAGGTTCTCTGGGCGCGCTTCCTCTCCTTCGTCTGCCACAGCAATCCCTACACCTTCACCGCGCTGCTCGGACTGTTTCTCACGGGCCTCGGCTTGGGGAGCCTGATCTTCCGGTTTCTGCTCGCACCCTGGGTGGACCGCTCCGGCCGAAGGCGCTGCTTCCTTCTTCTCGGTGTGGTGCAGCTTGTTTTCGCCGCCGTCGTTCTGATCGCGCTTCTCTATGGCACATGGCTGATCATCAGCTCCGGGCCGAGAGCGCAGGCGCAGCTCGTGCCTGTCGGCGAGTTCAGCCAGCGCTACATCTGGCCGCTTTTCAACGCCCTCATCTTCGTCTTCGCACCTTCCGTGGTGATCGGCATCGCCTTTCCCCTCATCTGCGCCGCCTTCGCACGCTCCGTGGCAACGATCGGCCGCAGCGTGGGTCTCGTTTACGGACTGAACACGGCAGGCTGCATCGTGGGGTCCCTGGCGCCGGTCTTTGTTCTGATTCCGCTCTTCGGAATCCAGAACAGTCTTCTCGGCGTTCTCTTTGTCAACGGGCTCGTCGGTGCGCTCCTGATCTGGTTCGTGGGCGTGCGCTATTCGGGGAGACTGTCCGGTCCGCTGAAGGTCCTCGGTACGTCTGTTCTGTCGATCGCGCTTCTTCTCGGTTGCGTCTTCACGCCGCGCGATCTGACGCAGCAGGTCTTTCTCAAGGGTGTGATGTGGGTCGGTCCTGAGAGCGAGATCATCCACTACGGCGAGGGGCGCACGGGAACGTCGATGGTGGTGCGCGACAAGATCGACGGCCTCGTCGATCTTTTCATCAACTCCGTCAACGAGGTCCCCACAACCTTCCTCGCCCAGGGAATCTTCCGGCTCATGGGCCACCTCGGCCCCCTGCTCCACCCCGATCCCGAGAAGGTGCTCGTGATCTGTTTCGGCGGCGGAATCGCCGGCGGTGCGCTCAGTGTCCACCCGGCGGTCAAGTCTCTCGATATCGTCGATCTCGAAAGCTCGGTCATCGATGCCGCCCGCCTGCTCTGGGGGGTGAACAATAATCTTCACGACAGCGAGAAGCTCGAGATTTTCATCGAGGACGGCCGCAATTTTCTTCTCACCTGCCGGGATGAGTATCCAGTGATACTCTGCGACTCGACCCATCCCAAGTCGGCTGACTCGTGGGTGCTCTACACGCGTGAATTCTATCGGCTCATGAATCAGCGGCTCGCCGATCCGGGTGTGTTCATCCAGTGGCTCCCCTACCACGGCATCTCGGCCAAGGAGTACGGGATCATTTTCAAGACCTTTCAGGAGACCTTTCCTCACAGCAGCCTCTGGATGCTCTACGGCTACAACGAGAAGGGATCGCTCTGGGGACACACCCTCATGGTGGCCATGAAGCCCGCCCTCGAGATCGATGTGGCCAACATTGCGCTGAGGCTCGAAAGCCCGGCGGTGAAAGCCGACCTGGCCCGCTTCGAGATGGACACGCCCCTCAAGATCCTGCGCCACTTCGTCTGCGGAGAGGAGACCTTGCGCCGCTGGACCGAGGGACTTCCCGTCAACACCGACGATCTGCCCCTCACCCAGTATCAGACCGAGTATTCGACCCCGCCCATGAGCCACCACACCATGTTCATACCCCTTCTCGAAAGCCCGTGGGCCTACCTGGTCAATGCCGATGCCGCCGGAGAGGGGCCCGAGCTGAAAGAGAAGCTCGACCTCTGCATGAGGGCGCGCGAGCTGACCATGAAACAGCTCTGGAAGGAGGCGCGCGAGCTCTTGCCCAACGACAGCAAGCTTCTCCTTTTCGAGGGCATCCTCGAGCAGGCCGAGCGGTGGAAAGCGATCAAGAAGGAGCACTACTCTCCGCGCAGGAAGAAATGACCCGTATTTCGGTTCGCGGAGAAAACGGGAATTCTTGAACCTGTTTTTGTATTGTGCTATTTAGCTAATCTGTAAGAGTTGGTTTCGAGTCTAGGGCTTGCGGGGAATGGCAAAGGACTCTGTTATTTAATCACTTTGATAAATCGAAGGAGTTCGACCATGGCGGCTTACACGAGTCTGAATAGCCTTCGCGGCGCGTGGAATGAAGTTGGGACCATCACCAGCGATGGCAGAGTGACGATCAACAACGCGGACAAACTCCGCGGCGAGGTGATCGACGATCTGGTCTGGACCGCCGTCTTTGGTGAGGACGCGAGCCTGCGCGATGCGGCGCGCTGGCTGATCCGGGGAGCGGCCATGGCCACGCGCAACGCACCCGCGTCGATCCACGATCTCTATATAGCGTACGGACAGGGCAAGACAGGCACCTTCACCGTGCCGGCCATCAACATCCGCGGCCTCACTTATGATGTGGCGCGCACCGTGTACCGCGCGGCGGCCAAGGGCAAGACGGGCGCCGTGGTCTTCGAGATCGCCCGGTCCGAGGTCGGGTACACCGAGCAGCGTCCCGCGGAGTTCGCGGCATCGATCATGGCCGCGGCGATCAAGGAAGGCTGGGACGCGCCCGTTTTCATTCAGGGCGATCACTTCCAGGTCAAGGCGGCTAATTTCCGCGAGGATCGGGACAAGGAGCTGGGCGCTGTCAAGGATCTCATTTCCGAGGCGCTCGATGCGGCCTTCTACCAGATCGATGTCGATACCTCGACCCTCGTCACCCTCGAGCCCGAATCGCTCGACGAGCAGCAGAAGGACAATTACGAGGTCTGCGCCGAGCTGACCGAGTATATCCGCGCCCGCGAACCGGCAGGCGTGACCGTTTCGGTGGGGGGCGAGATCGGCGAGGTGGGGCTGAAAAACTCAACCGTTCCCGAGCTCGAAGCCTTCATGGACGGCTACCTGAAAACCCTTTCCCCGGGCACGACGGGGATCAGCAAGATATCGGTGCAGACCGGCACGAGCCACGGTGGCGTTCCCCTGCCCGACGGGACCGTTGCCGACGTCAAGGTCGACTTCGACACGCTCCAGGACCTCTCGGAGGTGTCGCGCAAGAAGTACTCCATGGGCGGCGCGGTGCAGCACGGTGCATCGACTCTGCCCGACGAGCTCTTCGACAGGTTTCCCGCCGTGGGCACCCTCGAGATTCATCTTGCCACCGGATTCCAGAACATCATCTTCGACCACCCGAAATGTCCCGCCGATCTGCGGGAGAAGATCTACGCCCACCTCCGCGAGTCGTGCGCCGGCGAGAAGAAGGACGGCCAGACGGACGAGCAGTTCATCTACAAGACACGCAAAAAGGGATTTGGCCCCTTCAAGAAGGAGTGGTGGAGCCTCCCCGATGACGTGAAGGCGCCGATCATGGACGTGCTCGAGGAGAAGTTCGGCTTCCTCTTCGACAAGCTCGAAGCGACGGACACGGTTAAATACGTCGAGGAGCATGTCAACGCGACCGAGTTCTGGCCCGAGGTGCCTGCCGCATTCAAGGATTGATCCGGTAGACAGGATCGATGACGCAAAAAGATCTTAGGTACGAACCTGTCGACCATCCCGCCGATGTCGGCATCCGCGTGTTCGGCCCGTCGCGGGCCGCGCTCTTTGAGAATGCCGCCCACGGCCTCTTCGACACGATCACCGACATCGAGAAGATCGAGCCCGCGTTGGAGCGTACCATCGAGCTCGATGCCGCCGATGTGGAGGATCTTTTCGTGCACTGGCTCTCCGAGCTGAACTATCTCTTCCAGACGGAGCAGATGCTTTTTGCATCCTTCGAGGTCAAGACGCTCTCGGCGACGGGCCTGTCAGCCCTGCTCCGCGGCGAGAGGCGCGATCCGCGCAGGCACGAGATCGACGCCGACATCAAAGGGGTCACCTTTCACGATCTCGATATCAGGCAGACTCCCGGCGGCTGGGAGGCCGAGGTGATCTTCGATGTGTGAGCGCGGACCTTTGGTCCGAGCGACCTTTGGTCCGAGCGGACCTCCGGTCCGAGCGACGCGCCCCATTCGGGGAGTGGAAAACGATCGAAGCTCCCGGTTAGAATGAACCTCATGAAAATCACTCCGATTTTTCTCCTCGTCTTGATTTCGATCGCGGGCGCGCCCGGCGCGGCTGCCCAGGATGATTCCGACGCCGTGGCGGACCTGATCGTCCGATTCCGGGCGCTGCCCGACACGTCCGCCGCCGAGGGGATCGCGCTTCTCGACGCGCTCCATGCCACTGGTTCGGACGAGGCGGTCCGCTTCATCACGCGGGTCATGGAAAAGCACGCGTCCAGCGCCTTGAGGGGCCACGCCTTTTATCTCTGGGCTCACGGCAGGACGGAAGAGACGGTGATCGAGTACCTCGACGGGCGTAAAACGTCGCGCTTCGGCGATTATGTCGCCGTGATTCCGCGGCTCGGCGATTTCGATCGATTCGGCTATCTCCAGTCGCTCTACGAGGACGAGACCCTCACCGTCTTCCGGCTGAAGATCTTTGCGGCGCTCGCGGCCCTCGACAGCGATCGGTCTTTCGCCTTTCTCGATGCCAAGTGGGCCGAGGCCGCCAACCGTTCCCACGCCCAGCGGATGCTCGATCTGCTTCTCACCATGAGCCGGAGCCGGTCGACGGCGTTTCTCGACAGGCTCCTGGGCAGTGACTTTCCCAGGGCGCGTCTCGTTGCCGTGGAGAGGATGCTGTCCGAAAGCGTGGCTCTCGCCTTGCGCATCGAGGTTTTTCTCAGGACCGAAGTCGATCCCCGGGTTCGCTCGGGAGCGCTCCGGGCGCTTGCCGCCCTGGGCGATGCCGATGGGGCACGCGCCATCTTGATGAGCGCTGACTGGCACCCGTCCCGGAGGCTCTTCGAGATCGTGGAGACGCTGAGCGCCATGCCGGTCGAAGCCGTGCGCGCGGCTCTTCCCGAGGACTGGCATGACGACAGGAATTCACGGCTCTTCCAGGTCGGCGCCCTCGTGCTTGCCAACCAGGGTGTGTCGGACGCGATCCGTCTGATCAAACGAGCCGAGCGAAAAGCGACGCCCGCGAGCCGTATCGTGGCCGCCGTGGCGCGCGGCCGGCTGGAGAAGAATACCGGAAAGATCGAGCGGCTCATGGCCGTGGGCGATGGCGAGGCGCGCTACCAGGTCCTCGACGCGATCGAGCGCTACCGTCTCGGAGACGATTCGGTAAAGAAAAAACTCTCCGATCTGGCCACTTCGTCCAAGAGCGGCGACCTTCGGATCAAGGCTGTCCAGGTGTTCGCCGCGTTTGGAGATCCGGCCGCCCTCGGCGTGTTCGAAAAGTGCCTGTCCGCAAAGCGGCTCGTCGTGCGCGTGGCCGCGGTGCGCGCCCTCCGATCGATCAGGGATGGCCGGAGCGTGGATCTTCTCGTGGCGCGCCTCGGCAAGGAGTCGGGCCGCGCCGCGTGGGAGATCCAGCGGTCGCTCCGAGCGCTCACCGGCCGGGACTTCGGAATCGACAAGGCGCAGTGGGCCGACTGGTGGCACAAGGCGGCCGACGGTTTCGAACCCTTCCCCGATCCAGAGGGGCCGGACGCGCCCTGGAAAATCGAGTCCGAGCCCGACAGCCGGTACAGCTTCTATGGCGTTACCATCGACAGCCACAACATCGTCTTTGCAATCGATGTGTCCGGGAGCATGGCTGGGCCGCGGTTCCTCCGCGACGAGGAGAGGCCGATCACGCTCCTCATCGCCGAGCTTTCGCGGACGATCAGCAGCCTCAGCCCCCAGCACTTCGTCAATCTCGTCTTTTTCGAAACCACGGTGCGCCGCTGGCGAAAGACGCTCATGCCGATGGAAAAAGGAGGCGGAAGCTACAAGGCCGAAGCCCTGACCTACGTGCGCTATCTGAGTGCGTCGGGAGATACGAATCTCTACGGCGCCTTGATGACAGCCATGTCCGACGAGGAAGCGGACGCCATCGTTCTTCTTTCGGACGGGGAGCCCACGGTGGGGCGGATCACCGACACCGACGCAATTCTCGAAGCCGTTCTCAAGCGGAACCGCGTCCTGCAGGCGACGATTCACACGATCGCCATCGGAAAGGCGGACCGTACCTTTCTCAAACGCCTGGCGCTGGCCACGGGCGGTACATTCAAGACGCGCTGACTGGGCTCGACGACGCTGCCGATCGATGGCGCACGATGTTCGCGGGTTCTTGACCGCCCGGCGGGCGATGTCTAAGATCGTGGCGTGTGACGGTTCGACCGATCGGTTCTCATCCGAGAGGGACCAGCGATGGCGAAGAAATCCTCGAAAAACAAGAAGACGGAAAAAAACGACCCGCCCCGGGACAAGAGTGCGTCGGAACCCGCGGGAGGTGTTTCGCGCGAAGGGGGGACGGACGACGCCGTGCCGCCCGAAGCGGGCGATGCCATCGTCGCGGGCGGCACAGGCGCCGCCGCCGTGGCCGACGTCTCTGCCATGTCCGATGAGGATGCCGCCTTCTTCCGCAAGCTGCGCTGGGTCAAGATCCTCATCTGGGCTTTCTTCCTCGGCCTCGTCTACGTGCTTTCGAGCTTTTTCGCCATTATCTTTCTCACCTTCATCATCAGCTACATGGCGCGCAACGTGGTGGCGGCGATCACCGATCTGATCGGCGACAGGCGCGGCGTACGCAAGGCGACTGTCGTGTTCACTTTCGTGGTGTTCATCTTCCTCGTTTATTCCTGCGGGCGGTTCATCGTGCCCAACATCCTCCAGCAGGCCCGCTCGGTCTACGCCAAGGTGGCCGGCATGGACCTGCACAGGGAAGGCAACGTGGAGGGCGTCATCTACAAGGCGCTCGGCGCGGCGCGGTTTCTGTTCTTTCAGCCCACTGACGAGTACAAGGAAGAGTTCGAGGAGTTCAAGACGCTGCGGCTCGCCGAGATCGACGAGAGCGGGTGGCAGATCTTCCAGGACGAGGCCGCCCAGATCAGGAGAGAATTCCGCGCGCGGCAGGTCGACACGATCGGCGAGGAGATCATCTGGGAGCGCGAGGGGACGCGCGAATACCAGCAGGCGTTCGAGAGTGAGATCAGCGCGATGGTCGAGAAGGACATCTACCTGCCCCGCAGGGAAGAGCTCGAACAGGACAAAATGCTCGATCTCATGTACGAGCACGGCGGCACTGGTTTCCAAAAACTCAAAGCCTCCGTGGACGACTGGCCCACCTACCTCAAGAATCTCGTGATAAGCGGCCTGAGCGACGAGGTGGAAAGGTCGCCGGAGGACATGCTGCGGTACAAGGAGCTCTTTCGCCAGAGGGAGAAGGTCCGCGAGGGAGAGGCGGCGTTGGATCGGATCGCGAAGGACGATCCCGCCGGATGGGAGGCGCAGTTCAAGGACTTCTACGATGCGTTGCCCATGACCAAGAAGGATTTCGACTACGACAAGCTGGTGGAGCTCGAAAAGACGGGCAGCCAGGAGGAGTACGAACAGAAACTGGGCGGCGTCGACCTGGGCGAGGAGAAGCTCGCCGATCGTTTCCGCAGGAAGAAGGAGAGGGAGTTCGGCGAGGAGTTCAAGCAGTACGCGTTCATCTCCAATTTCAGCGACACCTCGCTCAGCGACCTCTTGCCTGACGTGGCGTCCCTTCTCGTCGGGGCGATCGGCTATCTCTTCACCTTCGGGTTCGCCCTCGTCCTCTCCGTCTTCTTCAGCTTCATCATCGTCTGGGATATTCCCAAGCTGACGCGCACGGTGAAGCGCCTCGAGAACAGCCGCGTGAGCGACTTCTATCGCGAGATCGTTCCGGGGCTGAGGAGTTTCGGATCGCTCATGGGCCGGGCGTTCCAGGCGCAGGCGATCATCGCCGTGATGAACACCATGCTCACCCTGGCGGCGCTCACGATCTTCGACGTGGAGAACAGGGCGTTTCTTTGCACCATCGTGTTCATCTGCAGCTTCATCCCCGTGGCGGGGGTGATCATGTCGAGCGTTCCGATCGCGCTGATCGCGCTGAATCAGCCCGACGGGGGATTCGCGCTCGCTCTCAAGATGGTCGCCGCCATCGTCGTCATTCATTTTATCGAGACCACCGTTCTCAATCCCAAGGTGATGGGCGACATGCTCAAGCTTCACCCCTTGCTGGTGTTGATCATCCTCGTGGTGGGCGAGCACTTCTTCGGCGTCTGGGGTCTGCTTCTCGGCGTGCCCCTGTGCGTTTATGTTTTCCGCTACGTGATTCTCAGGAAGGACGCGCCAGTCGGGCCGCCGGGAGGAGTCGTCTCCGGGCCGCCGGCGACGGTGGCGTGAAAGACCGAACCATGACCGAAACCGACCGACAGCAGGCCGCTTCAGCCGAACCCGAGGGGGGCGGTCGAATCAGCGTTGCCATCGCACTGGTGGCGGTGGTCTATCTCGTGGTCCTCGGTTATGTCATCCAGAACAGCTTCTCGGGCATGGCCGATGGCGACAGCTACCTGCACACGCGCATGGCCAATCTCCTCGTCGAGGAGGGGCCGATGCGCGCCTTTCCGTGGACCCAGTTCAGCGTGTGGAAGGACAAATTCCAGGACAAGGACTTTCTCTTTCACGTGCTGCTCGCGCCGTTCTGCACCGACGAGGATCGGATGGTCGAGGGAGGCAAGCTCGTCATCTGGATGATCGGTTCCGCTTTCTTCGCTCTTTTCGCCTGGGTCCTCTTCAAGCAGGGTTTTCGCAATCCGGCTCTGTGGATCGTGATTCTGGCCCTCACCTGCGATCCGATCTTCGGCCGGATCGTGCGCGTTCGGCCCCAGGTTCTGTCCATGGTGTTCGCTCTGCTCTGTCTGCACTTCATTCTCGAACAGCGCTACAAGACTCTCTTCGTGCTCAGCTATCTCTTTGCCCTCGCCCACACGAGCGCGCCGCTCGTGGTGATCATGGGCGGGCTTCATTTTCTTGCCGCGCGGCTCGCGGGGGAGAAGTCGAACTGGCGGATCATAATCTACCCCGCGGCGGGGCTGCTCGCCGGCTTCGTGATCAATCCCTTCTTTCCGAACAACTTCTACCTCTGGTATCTCCAGGCGATCGAGGTGCCGCTCACCTCTTTGAGCTCCGGCGAGAGCGTGCCGATCAGCATGATGGGCATGGAGTTTCTGCCCGTGACCACGCGCGACCTCCTGCTGAGCTTTCGCTTTCTTCTCCCGCTGCTCGGCATTCTAGCGGTCTGGGGGATGCGCAAGATCGACGTGTTCGACAAGAGGACGCTGAGTCTGGCGCTCAACTTCCTCTTTTATCTGCTTCTCGGCTTTCTGTCGGAACGCTACCTTTACGAGTTCTGGATCATCCCTGCCATCATGCTCTGCGCGTCTCTTTACACCCGCCTCGATCCGCTTCCCGCCCTGCGCGCCCTCTTGCAGCGCAAAAGGCTCGTGGGCGGCGCCGTGCTGATTCTGGTCCTCTGCTATACGGCCTACTTCGCGGTGGCCAACACGATTCAGCTCTACGAGAAGAACTCCCGCCTAAAGACATGCGATGTCTACGAGAGAGGCATCGACTACCTGCGCCGGAATGCGGGTGAGGGAGAACTCGTGTTCCATCCCTCGTGGATGGACTTTGCATCCCTTTTTCACTTCAACGTGAAGAACCTCTACATGGTGGGATCCGATCCCTGCTTCCTCTATTTCTACGACAAGGATCTCTTCTGGAAGCTGAGGAAAATCGAGACGCTCGAAAGCGAGACACTCGGTACCGATATCATCGATTTCGGTGCCCGCTGGGCGTATCTGGAGAATGCACGAAACAGGTATCTCATCCCTCTCTTGCAGCACGATCCGCGCTTCGAGATGCGTTACAGCGACAAGCACTGCACCCTGTTTTACATCTTACCGAAGTGATTCCACGGCAGAAGGGAGAAGGATGAATCAGCGACGATCGGGCGTGATCATCGCTCTCTGCGTGATCGTCCTCGCTCTGCCGTCGTGCCGCCGTCCGCCCATCGAGTTTGACATCGGTCTGATCCACGTCGACGACGGGGACACGGTCCATTACGGCGACGAGATTTTTCGTATCGTGGGGATCGACACACCCGAGATCAAGCACGAGGAGCACGGTTTCTTCGAAGACCAGCCCGGCGGTCGGAAAGCCAAGGACGCGACAGCGGCGATCATCAGCACCGCGCGCCGGATCGAGTACCTGCCCTGCGGCGACGACCGCTACGGCCGGACCCTCGTCCACCTCTTCGTCGACGGCGAACTTCTTGCAGTCAAGCTGATCCGCGCCGGCCTCGCCTACGAGACGGTCACCTATTATGGCGACAACGGCTATCCGGAACTGGCTGAACTGATCTTGCGGGCTGTGGACGAGAGCCCGAGGCCCGACTTCGAGCCGCCCTGGAAATGGAAGAGGAAACAGAGACGGAAGTGACTGCCAGACTGATTCAAGCAAGTCTTGCACCCGGAACGCTCACCGATTATGGTGAAGTCGATCTCGGGAACACGCCGTGCTGACACAAGGGGGCACGAGAAGCCCCCGTCGCGGTGGAAAGTCCCGGCAGGGAACCGGATGAATCGACAGGAACCAACAACGAGTTCACCGCCATGACCGAGAACAACGATCCCATCTCGACCTATTTCAGAGAAGGCTGCAAGGGCGACCGCAACGCGATGCAGAAGCTTCTCGAACGCCATCTCGACTGGATCGAGCGCTTCGCTCACAGGAAGCTCAGCCCCTTGCTCCGCACAAAAATTGAAACAGGCGACATTGTCCAGGATGCACTCGTTCAGTTCTTGCGGCACGGCCCCCGTTTCACGATTTCCAGTGACCGGCAGCTCCGCGCCCTTCTGGCACGGATCGTCGAAAATGTGATCCGCGACAAGTACGACTGGTTCACCGCGCTTCGCCGCGTCGTGGCCAAGGAGCGCCCGCTGCCGCCCGACACGGCCTTGAACCTCGCGCCCTCCGCGGGGGCGGCCAAGACGCCGAGCGAGATCGTGCACAAGAGCGAGCAGGAGGCGTGGGTGCGCCTCGGCCTCGAACTTCTCGATCCCGCCGACCGGAGGGTGCTCATCCTCCGCGACTGGGACGGACTGACCTACATCGAAATCGGCAAGCAGCTCGACATGTCCGAATTTTCCGCCCGGCGGCGCTACCTGCGCTCGCTCGGCCTTCTCACCAAGACGGTCAAGTACTTGCGGAGCGGTCAGATCGACAAAGCCCTCGGCGCCGGCGGCAGGGAGTCCGACGTGTGAACAGTCACGATGACCCGACACCGCACACCGATCGCATCGAGGAGGCGTACGATGCCTTCTGCGAGGCGTGGGCCGATGGCGAGCGACCCGATCTCGACGCGTTCTGCGAAGAACACGCCGCGTGCGGCCCCGCGTTGCGCCCGAGGCTGGAGGAATTCCTCTTCGTGGCCGAGGGGCTCGAGGCGGGGTCGGCGACCGACTCCGCCCAGCGGCCAACGCCGCGCGACGAGCCCGAACCATGGCTCGGACGGGAACTGGGCGACTTCAGGGTGATCAGGGAGATCGGCCGCGGCGGCATGGGCGTCGTCTTCGAGGCCGAACAGATCTCGCTGAACCGCAGCGTGGCTCTCAAGGTCCTTCCCGCTCACCTCACGCTGCGCGCCGAGTCGGTGGAACGATTCAAGCGCGAGGCGTCGACCGCGTCGCGGCTCCGCCACCCGGGCATCGTGGAAATCTACTCCGTGGGCGAGGAAGAGGAGACCCACTTCTTCGCCATGGAGCTCGTCGACGGCACACCGCTCGACCGGATCATCGACGACCTCCAGCAGGATGAAGACTTTCCCCTGTCGGGTGAACGGCTCATGGCGTCGGTGAGCAGCACCGTTCTTCGCGGGACGGTTCCGTCGGAGAGCCGCGGTGCGGACGAGAGCCAAGCGCCCATGGAGAAGAAGTCGGGTCTCTTCGAAAAGCGCACCTATATCGAGTCGATCTGCCGCCTCGTTCACCAGGTGGCCGACGCCCTCGATTACGCCCACCAGGCGGGCGTGATTCATCGCGACGTGAAACCGTCCAACATCCTGATCCGCGCCGACGGAAGCGCCGTGCTCACCGATTTCGGCCTGGCGCGCGAGGAGGGATTGCCCTCTCTGACCGTGACGGGCGATTTTGCCGGAACGCCTCACTACATCTCCCCCGAGCAAGCGCTGCCCAGAGGAAAAAAGGTCGATCACCGAGCCGATGTCTACTCCCTCGGGGTGACTTTCTACGAGCTCCTCACCTTGAAGCGCCCTTTCGACGGCAAGACATCGCAGGAGATTTTCGGAAAGATCGTATCCAAGGAGCCGCAACCGCTCCGGTCTCTCAACTCGATGATCCCCCGCGATCTGGAAACGGTCTGCCTCGCCGCCATGGAGAAGAATCCCGAGCGGCGCTACCAGAACGCCCGGGAGTTCGCCGACGATATCGAGCGGTTTCTCAACTTCGAACCCGTCCAGGCGCGGCCGATCGGGGTGCTGACCCGCTCCTTCAGGCTGGTCCGCCGGAATCCGGCCTACTCGGCGCTGATTTTTCTCGTCTGTCTCGTCGTGGTCGTCGGCCCGCTCATCTTCGGCTTCCAGCAGAAAAAAGCGCGGGACGAGATTTCCGTGGCGATGGAGACGTGCGAGGCGGAACGGGAGAGAGCCGTCCGCGAGGAGGAGACGTCGCGCCTCGTGTGCGACTACGTGGTCGGACTCTTCGAGCTTCCCGTCCCCGACGATGTGACGGGCCGGACCATACCCGCTTTCGAAGTCCTCCAGCAGGGTGCGGCCAATGTGGACGCCTATCTCGGGGAGCGTCCCGAGATCAAGGCCCGCTTCAAGGAGGCGATCGGGCAGGTCTACACCGGGCTCGGACAGTACGCCGAGGCGGAAAAAATCCTCAAGGAGGCGCGTGTCGAAACGTGCCGCCTCAATGGCGACGACCATCTCGATACGATCGGGATCGATCACAAGCTGGCCGACCTCTATACCCGCGAGGGGCGCCACCGCGCGGCGGAGCGGCTTTTCGAAAAGGTCATCGACGCGCGCACCAGCCTGCTCGGACCCGAGGACCTGGCCACTCTCGAAACCATGGCCGATCTCATCGAAGCCTATCTGGCGGTCGAGAAGTTCGAGCAGGCCGAAACACTCGCCTGGCAGGTGTACGACGGACGGTGCATCGCTCTCGGGGAGACTCATCTCGACACGTTGACGTCGTTGCGTGTCCTCACCGTCATCCACGCAGTGCGCGGCAAGGATTTCGCGGGAGCCGATCTCTTTACCGAGTCATACGAGAGACACTGCTCGCTTTTCGGCGCCGAGCACCCTGATTCGCTCGAAGCTCTTCAATACCTCGCCTTCAACCATATCGACCACCAGCGCTACAAGGAAGGGGAGGAGCTTTTTCGCCGAGTGCTCAAGGGATACTGCCGTTCGCTGGGCGAGCGCCATCCCAAGTCATTCATGGCCTGCCTGTTTCTATCCGCCGTGCTCGGCCGGCAGGGAAAGAAGGACGAGGCGAAAAAGTATTACTTCAAGGCGATCCAAGTTGATGTGCGCGTTCTGGGAGGCTACAGCCGCGCGTGGATCCTGCTCAGCCGGCTGATCGAGCACTATATCGATCGTGGCCGCCTCTACGAGATCGAGCCCGTGTTGCGCAAGATCGTTGACGACGTTCCCGGGAACCACTACGTGCACAAGAGGAGTAAACTCCTGCTCGAAAAGATTCTCAGGGAGAAGGAAAAAAAATAGGGCGGCTGGATGAGTTTTCGGGGTATCCAGCCGCCCTATGCGTAGCAGGAGGTCCTGCCTGTCAGTTGACCATGAATTCCATGGGCATCATGTACATGTAGGTTTCGTCCTTGGCGACGCGCACGAAGGAGAAGAAGTTGGCCAGCACCTGGCGCAACTCGGGAAAGGCCTCAAAGAGAACCATGGTGGTTGTCTCCTGCCCCAGGATGTGGCTGAGCATGGCGCGCGCCTCGCTGTCGTCGCCGCCGGTGAGGGCCGCGAAGAAATCGGGCGGCTCGGGCGACTCGACGATCTCCCACTTGTCGGCATCGGTGAGCCCTGCCTTGACGCGCGCCACTTCGATGGCGTCGGCCAGGCTGCCGGTGGCGTCGATGAGCCCGTTCTCGAGAGCCTGGCGGCCGGTCCACACACGGCCCTGGGCGATCTTGTGGACCTGCTCGCGCGTCATCGCCGTGCCTGCCGCGGTGCGGCCGGCGGCGACCTTGTCGACGAAGTCCCAGTAGAACGATTCCATGTAGTCGGTCAGGATGGATAGATTGACCTCACTGGGCGGCGCCATGAGCGAGTTGAGCGACGCGTTGCGGCCGCGCGTGAGGCGTTCGACCTTGATGCCGAGCTTTTCGAGACAGCCGTGCACATTGGGGATGGCCGAGACCACGCCGATCGAACCGGTGATCGTGCCCGGTTCGGCGATGATCACGTCAGCCGCCATGGCGATGTAGTAACCGCCCGAGCCGGCCACGTCGCCCATCGAGACGATGAAGGGCTTCTTCTTCTTGGCCTCGCACTCGGCGCGCCAGATCATGTCGGAGGCGAGTCCCGAACCGCCGGGGCTGTCGACGCGGAGAACGATCGCCTTGACCGTGTCGTCCTTGGCCGCCTCGTTGATTGCCTTGACCATCGTGACCGAACCCATGGTGGCGCCGCCCGACATGAAATCGACGGAGTTCTTGCCCGACGAGATCGGGCCGGTGCCGTAGATGACGGCGATCTTGGGATTCTTGCTCTTGGGCTTCTTGCTCCCCTGCAGGGCTTTCATGATCTGCGAGAAGAGCGCCAGTGGATTGGTCGTGTCGAGGTCGAGGCTGTCCTGTCCATACTTGCCCAGAATCTTGATCTTGTCGGCCTTGAATTCCTTCTTGAGGTGGGCGTCGAACTCGTCGCGATACATGACCTCATCGAAGAGTCCGAGTCCGTGGGCTTCTCGCGGAGTGAGAACGGCCCTGTCCACACCGAGCGCCACGTTTTCCTCAGAAATGCCCCGTCCCTCGGCGATCATTTCGATCGCCGTGTTGTAGAACTCGTCGAGGAGGATGTTGAGCACCTTGCGGTTGGCGGACGACATGCCGTCGAGGTGCATGTTTTCATAAGCCGATTTGAAATCGCCGATGTGCTCGACCAGCATGCGGAAGCCGATCTTCTCGAAGAAGTCGCGATAGTACATGACCTCGATATTGAAGCCGGGCATGATCACTCCGCCCGATTCGGGTAGGGCGAGGAAGTCGCACATCGAAAGGATCGTCATGTCCTTGAGCCCCGCTCCCTCGGTGTAGGCGAAGATCTTCTTGCCCGAGTCCTTGAACTCGGTGAGCGCGTCGCGCACCTCGCGCACCTTGGCGAAGCCGATGGCGGGGGAGTTGACGCTGAGGAAGAGGCCCGCGATCTCGTCGTCCTCGGCAGCGTCCTTGATCGTCTGGAGCAGTCCTCTGAAGTGGACGGACTGGGGACCGAAGGGATTGTCGGCGGGGAGATTGTCGCCGAGCGCGCCCGAGATGCTGATCTTGGCGAGTTGAACGACCTTTTCTTCCGCCTTGTCCTCACCCGCTATGAGGACCGCGCTGGAAACGAAAAGAGCCACGGCAAGAAGAACTGCCGTGACTCCTACGGACTTTGTGATTAACCGAATGTTGACATTGACCATGATCAGTTCTCCGTTAGGCGTTAAAAAGAATCGCGACTCGGGGGACGCTCGCGTGTGATGGAATCTGGTTTTGCAAGTTTGGTGCCAAACTCCGGTTAGAGCGTACGATCAAAAGTCGTGCGGAGAGCCGCTCACCCACGGCTGTTGTTACTCTCTAAAATACATAAACTTAGTTCGGCGCTTTTGGTCGTTCGACACCGACATTGATTGACTCGGCCTTTGTCTTGTTGGACTTAAGAATATTTCATGAATGTGCAAAATTGACACAGTAAACCTCTCGCGAGGCGATTCGAACCTCGATATGACCGACTTCGGCTCTTGCAAAAAAGCGAGGTCTCGGATACGATCTCGCCATGGCGCGTTCGGGTTGCCAATAAAAGTGACGACATAAAAAAGGTTCGGAGGAGAGTCTATGATGGCCACGGGCTGACTCCACTCGGCCCGCTTTCGTACGGGATGGCGGCCTCGACTCCGAAGAATAATCTTCACCGAAGATCGATACACACAAACACGGTACTGGGAATTTTTCTCCGAACCTTTTACAATTTCTCCCGCCATTGACGGAATCCTTCAAATCCTTCAGGCGTCCGATGCTCAAATCACCATGGTTTTTTCTGGCTGCCGGCGGCCTCGTTGTCGTGGCCGTGGTGGTGATTCTCTCCTTGCAAACCAAACCGAGTGAGCGTCCGGCGCCGAGCGCACGGCCGACGCCCGACTCGGTGGCCGGGCTCTCCATCCGCAACCTTTTCGACGACGATGACGCGCCGTGGGATCTCGAGTTGATCCGGGCCATGACCTGGGAAGAGCTCGGGGTGGAGAACGTCGACCTCGATGGCGACGGGCTCTTCACTTTCGATCACCAGCGGTACAGCGAGCGGCTCGATTTCAGCTACAGGCAGATCGAATTCTCCTGGGGCGCGGAGAGCGACACCTACACCATGCTCCCCAAGGGAGGCCGGCCCCCTCCCGACGGCGCCTACGCCACGGTCGGCCTCAAGCACCGCGCCTTTCTTTTTCTGCCCGATGATTATCCCAACCCATCTCTCCGGGGTTATGGCCACGCGGCCCTCTACAGCGTGCACGAGTTTCCACGATCGAAAGAGGGAGGCATTCACCTGCGCAACGATGAGAAGGGCCGCGCCCTGCGGGCGGTGCAGCTCCACGGGATTCCGGTTCTGCTCCACGGCGAGGACCAGAACAACTGGGAGCAGCTCGGTTACACGGCCCAGGACGACATCATGGGCTCCTCGGGTCTGGCCACCGCCCTGGCGAACAGCGACGATCCAGACGTGCTCAAGATGTTCTACCTCTATGTGCTCGTGCGCCAGAACCTGCAGGCGATCACGCTGACCGGTCTCGCGCTCGACCGGATCGAGCCGCGCGCAGCACCCGGCGAGCGGATCGGCGGGGGGGTCCTTTGCCGGGGGAGCTCGAAGCAGGGCGCCGCGTGCCTTCGCGTCGGATTTGTGGGCGACGACCGGGTCAAGGTTCTCATTCCGGGCCGGAATCATTTCCTGAGCGAGGGGGGCATACGGAAGTACATCGAGGACTGGGGCTTTCCGCGCACGCGCAATCACTATCCCTGGATCGATGACGCCGCGCAACGCGGCGACCGCGAGAAGCTCGCCAACACGGTCTGGTCGCGGCTCGCCCTGACCGAATGGTCGATGGCGGCGGCCGACGGCGAGCCGGGGCGGGTCGCCCAAGAGGTTTTCGGCGCCCACAACCAGATCGACGCGCTCGGCCACATCGACTTGATCGCCTTCTACGGCCAGGTCGCACGCTACAAGAGCCGGCGTTGGAAAGGCGACCGGCTCGACGTTTACGCGGAACATGACAGGCAGTTCCCCCTGGGAGCGGAGAGTGCCTTTCTCGATGATCTCGATCCGTCGCGGTGGCGCTATGCGAGGGAGAAACCGGACCATGGCGATTCTCCTCCCCGCTTCTACACGCGGCCCGACTTCAACTGGCTCGAGGCTGTCCATCAGCTCGTCGAACCGGACAAGACGCGCTGGATCAAGATCGTCTCCGCCGAATCATCGCTGGAGGGTACGACGCTCGAGGTCAGGGCCGAAGTGGCCGTGGGCGTCCCTCACGCCGACGATGAAGCGCGCCTCTACTATTCCCTGTCCGAGCACAACCGCTGCTGGAACGACTGGGAGCAGAACGGCGTCGAGACGCCGGGCCGCCCCTGGCATCCGTGGCGGTCGGTCCCCATGCGCAGGCTGAACGATCTCGAGTACGAGGCGAGTGTCGACGTGGAGAACAGCCAGTGGTCGATCGCGTGGTATGTCGAGGCGGTGCGTCTCGTCGACGAGACAGCCAGGCCCGCTTTGCGGGTTTTCGATTCGACGGCGCCGCGCTTCGAGAGGGAGTCTCCCATCGAGCCGCAAAATCGGGGCTGCTCCGACGTGGGGGCGGTGACGATCGAGGGGTGTGATCCGAATCCGGCTTCGGGCGGCGACACTGTTGCGGTGACCGTTGGATTGGCGTCGCGCCGCATCCCGGTTCATCCCGATCTGCCTCGGTTTTTTCTCGATCTGAAGGTCAACGTCGATCTCGTGGTCGACGGCACCGTGGTTGACAGGCGCCGCGTGCCGCTCGAGAAAGCTCTCGAAGCAACGAGCAGCGCCGTTCTTTACTGGAAGGTTCCCCACGATGGGGCGGTGGGAGATCACACGCTCACCGTGGCGGTCGATCCGCCCGTGGCCGTCGGCGGACGACCCGCCGTGATCGCGGGCGGACAACTCGCAGAATTCAACGAGGAGAACAACCTCTCCGCTCCCTTCGTTTTGAAGGTCGTTTCGCGTTGATCAGTGATTGGTCCGCGGCGCGCGCCTATTCGACCACGATTATCTCGAGGTTGGTCAGGGTCGTGCCCGACTCGCCGATTGCGCCGGCGAGCGCCTGGAAGGGGTGTTCCTCTCCCGGGATCCAGCTCCCGGGCAGATTGGTGGAGAAGGAATAGATTCCCGTCGAGCCGATCGTACCCAGAGGAAACTGAGTGATGGGCGAATCGAGCCAGAGATCCCCGTAGGCCGTGTTCAGCGCCTTGTTGCGCACGCCGCCGCCGAGGGCCAGGATCACTTCCTGCGTGGGAGCGCCCACGATCGTGAAGGTCACGCTTCCGCCCGGAACGAAATCGCCGTCGATGAAGAGGTGAAAGTAATACTCGTCCACACCGATGTCGGTGGTCACGAGCGAATTGCGCGGATCGCCGTCAGGATCGGTCGAGGGGATATTTCCGGTGTAGAATCCCGCGTCGCGGCAGGGCGACGGATAGGTGAGGTGAAAATCACCGCTGGCCGCATCGGCAAAGAGCGGGTTGTCGTCGATCATTCCCGCACCCCATTCGAGGATGCAGTTGGCGTCGACATGGACGTTGGCCTGGCCGCCGCTCACGTCGGAGTAACTGATCGACAGCAGCGCCGGCATGGAGTTGGCCTCGAGAGAGATCTGCGGGCCGTAGGGCGCCGTGTTGGAATAGATGATCGTGTTGACAGCCGTGGCGGTCGTTCCCTGTCTGCAAGAGATCCCGCCGCCGGCCACGCCCGCCGTGTTGCCGACGATGTTGTTGTTCGTCAGAGACGCCATGCCCGAGAGGAAGAAAATTCCGCCGCCTCGCGTGTTGGCCGTGTTCTGGGATATCGTGTTGTTGAAGATGAGCGACGTGGAGCCGAAGCAGTAGAGCCCTCCGCCATAGAAGGCGCTGTTGGCGGTGAAAGTGTTGGTCGTCAAAACGCCGAACTCGTCGAGCTTGAAGAAGCAGTAAGCGCCTCCGCCGTAGTAGGCCACATTTCCGTTGAATGAGTTCTCGGAGATGACCGGCTTGCCCTCGAAGCAAAAGAGTCCGCCGCCCCAGGTCGCCTCGTTGTTGTTGACCACGCAGCCCGACACCGTGGGCGATCCGCCATAGATTCCTCCCCCGAAATCAGCCTCGTTGTCGATGATGAGGCAGTCCTTGATCTTGGGCGATGAATCCTTGCAGTAGACTCCGCCGCCGGCGATGGCGTAGAAGAGGTAGTCGTAGGTGCCGTTGCCGTTGGTGATGGTGAACCCCTCGATGACCGTTCCCGAATCCTCGCCCGAGTTGCACATCACGACGCTTCCGTTCTGGGCTCCGTCGATGGTCGTCGCCTCAGCGCCCTCCTCACCGATCAGGGTGATGGCTTTTCCGTCGAAGTCGATGTTCTCCGTGTAAGTCCCCGCCCGGACCGCAACCGTATCGCCGCTGACGACCGAGGCAGAATCAATGGCTTCCTGAATGGTGGCGAAATCATCAGGCACGTACCAGACAGCGCCCGAGGCGATTCCAGCGAACAACACCAGGGCAAACCAACAAGCAACGACTCTGGCCATGAGCCTACTCCTTTACGGTGAAAGGTGTTAGGAGAATGAAAAACCGAAACGCCAGACCAAAACGGAGCGCTCCGATTCTGGATCAGCATTATATATATTGATTATATCACATTTTCTGGAAAAGGTAAAAAAATAGTCGGTCATGAAGCTTTTTAGGGGCTTAACAAAATGACGCGACGCCAGGGAAAGAAAAAAGAACCGGCAGCCACTAGGCTGCCGGTAGGGAGTTTTTGGAGCGGGCAACCGGGCTCGAACCGGCGACATTCAGCTTGGGAAGCTGA
>CAYXGI010000047.1:0-46452 GCA_964464495.1 uncultured Phycisphaerales bacterium | reverse complement strand
GGCCCCTGTTGTAAAGACGCTGTCAAATTGACCAACACAAAGGACAGGAGAGGCATAAAAAGCCCCATTGATAGAAAACAGGGTTTGAAGCTCTCACCTCGCGCCATCCGGGCACTTTATTGAAATATTTAAAAACCGCAGGCAGAAGCTGAACAGTCAGTTTTTAGTGGATCTATTTGGTTTTATTCGATATGTTCAAAGGCGGTCGCATGGGAAGTATCAGGATATGTTAGCGGTCTCTGGCCATAGGAGCTTCGACATGAAAATCGGCTACCTTTTAACCGCTTTTTTGTTGTTTCAGTTCTTGAGTCTCTCCGCCACCATCTACGTTCCCGATCACTACGCCACCATTCAGGAAGCGATCGACGCGTCAGCCAACGGCGACACCGTCATCGTTCGGCCGGGGACCTATAACGAATGAAACGTCAATTTTCAGGGGAAAGCCATCCGCGTCACAAGCGAGATGGGGCCTCTTGTCACGACGATCGATGCCTATCCCTGGGGAACTGTCGTTGAATTCAAGAGTGGCGAAGAGAGGGACTCGATCATCGAAGGTTTTACTATCACCAATGGATCGGCGAGCGGCGTGCTTGTGGAGGACTCTCACCCGACGATCAGGAATAATTACATAACGAATAGCCAGAATGATACTGGAGGCGGAATCCGCTCCGAGATTGGCCATCCACTGATCCAGGGTAACATCATCACGGGAAATTCAGCCAACTGGGGGGGCGGTATCGGACTTCAGTATTCCAGTAAGGGGACGGAAATTTTTGGAAACATCATCGAATGTAACTATGCTTTTCGCGAAGGGGGAGGCATCCATGGTTGGGGATGCAGCGGTCTGATCCAAGGAAACATCATTCGGGACAACACTGCCGAGCCCATTGGTCCCGATGGAGTTGGTGGGGGCGTGTTTTCTGTTTGGGGGAGCGAAGACTTCGTAAACAATATCATCAGCGGTAACGTTGCCGATCGTGGGAGTGGGATCGCCACCTTCGAGAGTACACTCTTTCTCTGGAACAACACGATTTACGGGAACTTGGCTCTGAAGGAAGGAGGAGGGCTTTACGGCGATTGGTTTTTCGGTGTCTACAACAGCATCCTGTGGGCAAACACTCCTGATCAGATTCTCTATTCCAGCGCGCCCACTATCGGTCGGGGATTCAGTTTCAACGACGTTCAGGGCGGCTGGCCTGGGACGGGCAACATCGATGCTGATCCTCTCTTTGTCGATCCCGCTTCGAATGACTTCCACCTCACCTGGAACTCACCCTGCCGGAACGCCGGTGACAACACGGCCGTCACCGTACCCCACGACTTCGAGGGCGACTCCCGCATCGCGCTTGGAAGGGTGGACATGGGGGCGGACGAGTTCTACTCCCACCTCTACCACATTGGCGATGTCATTCCCGGATCTCCTGTCGACTTGAAGGTCGTCGGATATCCGACGGCAACCGTTGTTCTCTTTCTCGGTTCGGGAATCGCGGACCCGCCCTATTCGACTCAGCATGGCGACTTTTGGTTGAACTGGCCGCCGCTGTGGCAGGGGGCCATCGGACCGGTACCCGGTGACGGTATCAAGGTCCTTTCGACAACCGTTCCTTTCGGATGGGGCTCCGGGTCGGTGCACCATCTCCAAGCTCTTGTTGGCCCCTGGGGAGGGGCGTATACCCTGCTCACGAATCCGATGAGCCTCACGGTCGAGTAGGAATAGGATCTTGGAATAGGGACTGGGTGGGGTATTGCTGCCTGGAAGCAAAAAAAAAGGACCTACGAATCATCGTAAGCCCTTGCTATTTAAATGGCACGCCCGAGAGGAGTCGAACCCCTAACCTTTGGATCCGTAGTCCAACGCTCTATCCAATTGAGCTACGGGCGCGATTTCAGATTCTTTGTCGAGGCGCGATATCAAAATACAAACCTTGGGGACAATCAAGGAAAAAAACGGAATAGAGACCTAGGCCGTTTAATCAAATGGCCTTAAGCGAGAACACTGCCAACGCCATACCACGGTCGGAGAAGTTAACTTGGGAAATCTCAAACATCGCGACCGCTCGAACGATATAAGTACCATCTGACACAGAACAGAGCAACGCGCTGGCGAGGCGCACCGCCCTGAAAGAAAACACGGTCGCCCGGATCCCGGGAGGTAGCTAAAACAAACGGCTTCCCGGGATCCTGGCTTTTTTGGAGCCCATCACCAAGTTTTCGCAGAGGGCTTCGCCGTGCGATCGGCTTGATCCCTGTTCGGCATGTCGGGCACTCGAAGCAGTTTGCACCTCCGTCCTTTTCTGTTGATTTCCAAAGTCCGATTCTATTTCCTTGCTCCTTTCCGGCACCTTCCGGATTCAAAAGAAACGAGATTTTTTCGATGAACAGGAAAACCTATCGCGGGACGCCCATCTCCCCCGGAATCGCAATCGGCCCAGCGTTTGTCTCCGATTCCGCGGCGATCAAGATTCCCGTCTACTATATTGACAAGAGCCAGATCGAATCGGAACTGGCCCGCTTTCACGCGGCTGTGAGCGTGGCGAAGCGCCAGGTCGAAACCATGATCGCCGAGATGGAGTCGAAGATCGGCGCGAAAGACGCCATGATCTTCAAGGTGCATATCCACATCCTGGAGGACTCCCATTTCATCGAGCTGGTGGAAGAGAAGGTTCGCGAGGAGAAGATCAATGTCGAGGCGGCGCTACGGGAGGTGATCACCTGGTACTCGGCCCAGATCGCCGAGATACAGAACTCGGGGACCAAGGACACCAGCGCCGACATCCGCGACGTGGGAAACAGGGTCATTCGTAATCTCATGGCCCACGAGAAGGACCACGTGCTCAAGCGCGAGGAGCATTTCATTCTCATCACCCACGAACTTCTCCCCTCGGATACGGTTCATCTCGACAAAACCAAACTGCTGGGGATCGTGACCGAGGTCGGGGGCAAGGCGTCGCACGCGGCCATCCTGTCCCGCTCTTTCGGAATCCCTGCCGTGACCGGCGTCGATATCTCCACTTTTCCACGCACAGTGGGGGAGATGATCCTCGACGGCCGCATGGGGGCGCTTCTCCTTTATCCCAACAGCGCGGACCGGAAACGTTTCGAAGAGAGACGGCGGGAGTTTCTCGAGTTCAAGGATACGATCTACGTCAAGGAGGAGGGCGAGGCGGTCACTCTCGACGGTACAGAGGTGGAACTGCTGGCAAACATCGAGAATTTCGACGCCCTGAGCGATGAGGATTTCAAAGACGTGAAGGGAATCGGTCTTTACCGAACGGAATTCATGTTCATGGACCGAAACACGTTCCCTTCCGAGAAAGAGCAGTACGAGATCTACCGCTCGATCCTTCAGAGAATTGGACCTGACAAAGAGGTGACCTTTCGCACGATCGACATCGGCGGGGACAAGAAACTCTCCTATTTTCGAACACCCGAAGAAGCGAATCCCGCTCTCGGTTGGCGTGGCGTCAGGATTTCTTTCGAGTGGCCCGATGTTTTCATCTCTCAGATCAGGGCTCTTCTCAAAGCCGCCGCGCACGGCCAGGTCAATATCATGCTCCCCATGGTGACCGACCTCGAAGAAGTGCGCACCGCCAACCAGTACCTGACGGATATCAAGAACGATCTGCGGAAGCAGAAAGTTCCCTTCGGCGAATCGGTCCGTCTCGGGGTGATGGTCGAGGTCCCGGCCGCGGCCGTGGACATCGACAACATCGTTCACGAGACAGATTTCATCTCCATCGGCTCCAATGACCTGATCCAGTACATGCTCGCCGTCGATCGAAACAACGCAAAAGTCGCCGAGATGTACCAGCCCTTGAATCCGGCAATTTTGAAGATCATCCATCGTGTAATCCGAGCAGGAGTCGAGAGCGGGACGCGAGTCAGCATCTGCGGCGAAATGGCGGGAAACTTCAATTACACCCAACTTTTACTCGGAATGGGCTTGCGTCGGCTGTCGATGACACCATTCTATATTAGTGGAGTGAAGAAGGCGATCCGGAGTACTACCATTGCCGATTGTGAACGGATCGCCGGTCGAGCTCTCAACATGCGTACATTGCGGGAGATCAGGACTTATCTCAAACGGATGAATGTCCTCAACCCTCCCAAAGGCGGGAAAACTTTCTGAAAACGTTACCTCGGAGTAAGATTTCTGTTTCCACGATGTCACAGGGGCCTTACAATTTGAGTTGGTCTGAGCGGAATTCTTTCCAACTGAACGGAGAGCGTCTAGGAAGCGTGGTCTTCCCGGCGTGTTTTTTTTGACAGGGGCGTGACCCCGTTCTTAAGGAGTCTCTCATGAAACCTTTTGCGTCAATCGTTGTTGTCTCTATCATCGCTCTTTTCTGCGGTTGCGCGTCGACCCCGGGGCCAACGGATGGACCGACAAATATCCCAGGGCCCGCGTGGGTGACTTCAGCCGGTGGCGTTTACAAGGCCGAGGATGGTCAGACCGCTCTTTTCGCCGTGGGCAGCTACCGAGTCAGCCCCAACTTCGACTTTACCATGAAGTCCGCCCGCGCCAGTGCTCGTGACGAGATGGCGCGTATTCTTCAGGTGACCGTTCAGAACATGTTCACCAGCTACGAGCGCGAAGCTCTCGACTTCGGTGACGAGGACACTGCCTCGTCAGTGGTGAACAAGGAAGACGTGTCCCGCCAGGTCTCGAACGCAACGCTCACGGGCTCCCGCCAGATCGCTGCGTACGAGGATCCTGAGCGGAACCAGTACTTCATCCTCATGCGCTGCGACCTCAACAGCGGCTTTTTCCAGCAGATGAAGAAGCAGGGCAACATGGCCTATCGCGAAGCCTTCGCCGCCTACACCAAGGAACAGAAGGAAGAAGGCCTCAGCAAGCTCGATGAGTTCATCGCCGCCGAGGAAGCGAAGAGCCATCCCGTCTTCAAGATTGAATAGTCTGAAGACTTGAACTGTACCACCCTCAAACAGGTGGAGCGGCCAGACAGGTCGCTCCACCTGTTCCTTTAACCAATCGCCCTCATTCATTGTTGAGGAGATCAGACCCATGTGGAAGCCAATCATTCTCGTTTGCTTTCTGATCCTGCTTACCGGCTGTGTGTCTTGCCCGCCTGGCTGGTTCCTGCAAAGACCTGTTGAGGACGGGTACCGCTACGGCGCTGGAAAATGCGATCCCACCTGGATCGAAACCACGGCAAGAGAAATCGCGTTGACATCCGCTCTCCAGGATCTGGGGAGGCAGAAGCAGGTTTACTTGAGAAGCCGTTCCAAAATGATTTCGACCGAATCGGGAACCGCCGGGAGTGCTCACGGCACGATCGCCGAAAGCGAAGTGGAAGTCGAGGGTTTCGAAATCGTCGACGAGCATGTTTGCGACGGCGCCTGGTATCACAACTGCATCAAGGGGACCACCTTCGTTCTCGTCAGGATCAGCGAGAAGAGGTTGCTCGGCCGTTGACCGGCCGGTCGCATCGGAAGTCGTCTATCGGGTGAGCGACGGCGTGCGCAAAATGAAACCTCGTTCATTGCGTCGGACCTTCCCGAGCAATTCAATCGATCGTCCAGCCGTCAGTGCACCGAATCCGAATTTTTTTCTAATTCGGTCGATTCCGTCATTGAGAGCGTCATCTGAGAATGCGCCTCGCCTTGCGCCCAAGGGGAGACGCTGCTGAACGCGATTCGATCGCCTCCTGGGAGACAGGAGAACCACCCCAACCAGCCTGATAGTGACACGCCTTGGAAGAAGACTGCGAAGAATATCGAGCGCCTCGGCGTAGATAAAGCGTAATCGGTCAGTGCCTCCTTGCTTGAAGGTCCGGCGACGCGCCGCGCGCTCGAAATGCGCATCGATAATCTTGACCTCCACCCCTACCGCGAGGAGTTCTCTTTCACGGAGATCGGAAACGGCTCGCTCTGCGAGGTAGTGGAGCATGCTCTCCACGGTCCGTCTGCTCGTCGCGGTCGCCGGAAAGGTAGTTTCGCGCGATATCGATCGGGGAACCGTGCGTTCGGCCACCTCCCTCACATCGATGGCATTGGCGAGGCGGGAAATCTGTCGACCTCTCCGCCCGAACAGGGCTTCCACGATCGATGTCTTCATGCGGGCGAGTTGTCCGATGGTGCGTACATTGAGATCGTCAAGGATCCTCCCCGTGAGCGGTCCCACACCGGGAAGTTGTTCAATGTCCATCTCGCGCAGAAATCTTCTCTCATAACCAGCCAGGACGAGCAGGATGCCGGCGGGCTTGGCGCAGCCCGACGCGATGCGCGCAACGATCTTGGAGTTGCCCAGACCGATGGAGACGCTCAATCCGGTTCTCTCTAAAACAGCCTGCCGAATGCGCGCGGCGACCTCGAGTGGAGGACCGTTGAGGTCATCGAGGCCCGTGAGGTCGAGGTAGGCGTCGTCGATCGAGGAGAATTCCACTGAAGGCGAATAGGCCACGAGAATCTCCCTGATCTGTTTCTGGGCACGTTCGTAATGGTGGAAGTCGCCTTTCACGAAAACCGCCTCTGGGCAGCATCGGCCGGCCGTTGCCAATGCCATGCCTGAGTGCACGCCCATGGCGCGCGCCTCATAGGAGCAAGACGCCACGACCCCGCTTTCGTTGGAAAAGCCGCCCACGATGACTGCTTGTCCGAGGAGAGCGGGATCGAGCAGCTGCTCCACGGACGCAAAGAAAGCGTCGACGTCGAGATGCAAAATGGTTCTCTCTTTCATGGCTCCGTCCTCGATCATTTGTGAGAACCTCATCGTACCCTAACAAAGACCTAAAATCAAGGAACTCCATAAAAATGACGACTCCCCTCGGTTATCTCCTTGAAAACAAAGTGCCTTTCGCTTTTCATGAGAAACCGAATATGACGGGGTGTAGCTTAGCTTGGTAGAGCGCTACGTTCGGGACGTAGAGGTCGGAGGTTCAAATCCTCTCACCCCGACCAGATTTTATCCAGCGTGGTTCGATCAGTTTGACGTGCCGCGCTGGTCTTATTTTTGGTCCACCCGGATTTGACCTTCAAGGAGGTCGGCGCTTTGACCTTCAAGGAGGTCGGCGCTTTGCGCCTCACCCAGGCCAGATTCGCTCCGGCGCCGTTTGGATGGTGCGATGGACCATGCAGGCTTTTTTTTTTAGCCCGCCTATCTCGATGTATTTAACTCGTCTTTCTGTAGTCGGTTGAAGAGATGTTCATCGGGCAACGTGCTTTTTTCGTTCTCTGATGGCCCTTTGTCCTAAAGATGTCCCCTTGCACAGTCGAAAAGGATAATTGATTCTCCTCCTTCTTGTGTTCGGGATTCCGGAGGGCTTGCCCAACGGGATCCCGATTTTTTTTACTCAATCCTCCTCTTCCGACCCAATCAGCGATTTTTGACTGGAAATCAGGCAGTCGATGCTGATATATCTTCAAAATGGCGAAGAATCTACTTCGAGAGACAGCCCGCGACGGGCATCTGGCCACCCTTTCAAGGCGGCACGTTCATTGGCGGACCGCTTCTGTTTCTGCCTGCGATTCCTTGTCTATTTCCCTTTCAGCGCACCACGGGGCTTCGGTCCCGATCCAGTCGAGCCGTAATCAGATCGAATCGAGACAGTGGAACCTCTCCGAGGTCCCAGGGAAGGAGTATTCCGATGTTCACCCGGGACATCCGCGAAGCCGTGACCTTTGACGATGTTCTCATCCTACCCAACAGGTCGGATGTTGTTCCCTCGACGGTCGAGACGAAGACCCTCTTTTCCAGGAGAGTGGAGCTGAACATCCCTTTCTCCAGCGCGGCAATGGATACGGTGACCGGATCGCTCATGGCGATCGCCATTGCGCGCGAGGGCGGGATCGGTGTGATTCACAAGAACATGCCCATCGAAGATCATGTGCGCGAGGTGGACATTGTCAAGCGCTCGGCCAACGGAGTCATCCTCGATCCGGTCACCCTTCCGCCGGAAGCCACGATCGGCCGCGCGCGGGAAACCATGGCCGAGCACAACATCTCGGGTATCCCCGTTGTCGAAGGGAAAAAGGTAGTGGGCATCCTCACCAACCGCGACCTGCGATTTCAGTGGGAAGAGGAGACCCACGTCGAGCAGGTCATGACCAAGGATCTGGTGACAGCGCCCTTCGAAACGACTCTCGAAGAGGCGGAGTGCATTCTCCACCGCCACAAGGTTGAAAAACTCATCCTCACCAACGACAAACGCGAACTCCTCGGTCTGATCACCATGCGCGACATCAAGGGATTGAAGGAATTTCCTCACGCCTGCCGCGACTCGCGCGGACGTCTTCGCGTGGCGGCCGCGGTGGGCGTCCACGACCTGGATCGCTGCGAAGGTTTGATCAGGGCCGGTTGCGATGTTCTCGTGGTGGACACGGCCCACGGCCACTCGCGAAACGTGATCGAATCGGTCAGCGAAATCAAGAATGCCTTCGACATCGATGTGGTGGCCGGCAACATCGCCACTGCCGAAGCAGCCAAGGATCTGATCGATGCGGGCGCCGACGGCGTCAAGGTCGGAATCGGACCGGGCTCGATCTGCACCACGCGCGTCGTCACCGGGATCGGTGTCCCGCAGATCACGGCCGTGGCCGATTGTGTCTCCGTGGCCAGGTCGGCCGGCGTGCCGGTGATCGCCGACGGCGGCATCCGCCATTCGGGCGATGTGGTCAAGGCGATCGTGGCCGGCGCGAGCTGCGTCATGATCGGCAGCCTCTTTGCCGGGATGGACGAATCACCGGGCGAGACGGTTCTATTCCAAGGACGGACATTCAAGACGATCCGCGGCATGGGTTCCCTCGGCGCCATGATGAAGGGATCGAGCGACCGCTATCGCCAGAGCGATCTCGTCAAGGGAGACAAATTCGTCCCCGAGGGTGTGGAAGGACTCGTTCCCCACAAAGGACCGCTCTCGGGATTTCTCTACCAGCTCGTGGGCGGAGTCCGTTCCGGGATGGGCTATGTGTCCGCCGAATCTCTGGAAGAACTCTTCGACAAAGGGCGCTTCGTGAGGGTCTCCGCCGCAACACTGCGTGAGAATCACCCGCACGATATCAAGATCACGAAGGAAGCTCCGAATTATTTCGGCGATGTCTGACAAAGCAGAGGAGATCATCTTGAAACCCCAGACCGTTGTCATCCTCGATTTCGGGTCACAGTACACTCAGTTGATCGCTCGGCGGGTGCGCGAGATCAACGTGTACAGCGTGATTTATCCCTGCACCGTCGATCTGTCCACGGTCGAGGGGGAACGTCCGATCGCCCTGATCCTCTCCGGAGGCCCGAATTCGGTCTACGACGATGGCGCTCCGCAGCTCGATGCGCGATACCTCGACATGGGGATTCCGATTCTGGGTATCTGCTACGGCATGCAGCAGGCCGTGCGTCTCCGCGGCGGCAATGTGGTGCGCGGCTCACAGGGCGGCGAATACGGCCGTACGACGACCAGATTCAAGAGCGACACGACCGTCTTCAACGGCCTCCCCGAGGAGTCGGTCGTTTGGATGAGCCACGGGGACCAGGCCGCAACCCTCCCCGATGGCTATGAGGTCCTCGCCTCGTCGGCGAACTGTCCACACGCCGCCCTGATCGGCGAGGGGGGCAGATTCGTCGGCCTTCAGTTTCACCCCGAGGTAACCCACACCGATCACGGTTTGCAGATCCTGCGTAATTTTCTCTTCGGAATCTGCGACGCGCGCGGCGACTGGAAAATGTCCTCCTTCATCGACACGACGGTCAACGCGATCCGGAAGCAGGTGGGTGGCGAAAAGGTCGTGCTCGGTCTCTCGGGCGGTGTCGACTCGTCGGTGGCCGCTCTTCTTCTGCACGAGGCGATCGGCGACGATCTGGAGTGCATCTTCGTGGACAACTGTTTCCTCCGAAAGGACGAGGCGAAGCAGGTGGTGTCCACCTTCCGCGATCACTTCAAGATACGCTTTCACCTCGTCGACGCCTCCGACGAATTCCTGGCGGCGATCGACGGCGTCGATGATCCCGAACTCAAGAGGCGGCGCATCGGCCACACGTTTATCAAGATTTTCGAGCAGGAAGCCGCCAAGCTCAAGGGTGTGCGCTATCTGGCCCAGGGCACTCTCTATCCCGATGTGATCGAATCGGTGGCCGCCCATGGCGGACCGACGGCGACGATCAAAACGCATCACAACGTCGGCGGTCTTCCCGAGGAGCTCGGCTTTGAACTCATCGAACCGCTCAGGAATCTCTTCAAGGATGAGGTGCGTCAGATCGGGACGCTTCTCGGACTCCCGGGCTCGATCGTGGGCCGCCATCCGTTCCCCGGCCCTGGACTCGCCGTGCGCATCCCCGGGCGCGTGACGCGTGAGGATCTCGAAACTCTTCGCGAGGCCGATGCCATTCTGCTCGACGAACTGCGAAACGCTGGTTTTTACGACCGCACGTCGCAGGTTTTTGCCGTCCTCTTGCCGGTCTACTCGGTGGGCGTCATGGGCGACAACAGAACCTACGGCCGCGTAGTGGCGATCAGGGCCGTGACGACCGAGGATTTCATGACCGCCGACTGGGCCCGACTGCCCTACGACCTCCTCGCCAAGATTTCGAACCGCATCATCAATGAGGTCGCCGGCATCAACCGCGTGGTCTACGACATTTCCAGCAAGCCGCCCTCAACAATCGAGTGGGAGTGATTTTCTTCTTCACGATGGATCAGGGCCGCAAGATCTTGTGAAGGATCTCGCGTACTTTTTGCGGATTGGCTTTCCCCATCGATGCCTTCATGACCCGTCCAACGAGAGCATTGAGCACCGAATCCTTGCCCTGACGGTACTGTTCGGCCATGGCGGAATAATCGGCCACCGCGCGCCGGACCATCTCTTCGATCGATCCCTCGTTGGAGATTTGCCGCAGGCCCATCTCGGAGACCAGATCGGCCGGCTCCTTTCCGCTGTCGATGAGACGCGGGAGCAGTCTGGTCGCCGAGAGGCGTGACAGCTCGCCCGACGCGACCAAGGCAACGAGGTCGGTCAGTCTCGATGGGGGAAGAGTCACTCCGCCGATCGTACTGCCGCGCCGGTTGAGTTCCTCGAGAAGAGGGCCCTCGATCCATTTGGCCATTGCCACGGGATCGGCGCCGGATGCGACGCACTCCTCGAAATAGTCGGCAATGTCTCGCTCGGCAGTGAGCACGCTCGCGTCGTAGTCCGACAATCCGTACTCGCCGATCAGCCGTTGCCGCCTGGCCCGGGGTCTTTCCGGGAGCCGCGCCGCGCAATCGGTCAGGAAACGCTCGTCCACGGTGAAAAGTGGAAGGTCTGGTTCGGGCAAATAGCGATAGTTGCGTGCCTCTTCCTTGGTACGCATCACTAAAGTGACCTCGTCGGCGTCGCGCCAGAGGCGAGTCTCCTGCTCGATCTGGCCTCCGGTGGCCAGAATCCGCCTCTGGCGAGTCTCTTCGTAAAGGAGTGCCTTTTCCACGTTGCGGAAAGAGTTGAGGTTCTTCACCTCCGTCCGCGTGCCGAGTTCGGCCTGCCAGTGCGGCCGGAGAGAGATATTGGCATCGCACCGGAGCGATCCCTTCTCCATGTCGCAGTCGGAGATCCCGGTGTAGCGCATCAGTTGCTTGAGGCTTCCGAGGCACGCGCGCGCCTCAGCCGGCGTCCCCGCCCAGGGCTCGCTCACGATTTCGAGAAGCGGAATGCCGGCACGATTCAGATCGACAAGACTCTCATCGGTATCCTTCTTGTGGATCGCTTTCCCCGCGTCCTCCTCGATATGGACGCTGCGTATACCGACGCGCCTGAGGCGGCCATCGGCCCTTTCGAATTCGATCGAACCATCCGTGGCGAGTGGAAGGGCGAACTGCGAGATCTGATAGCCCTTGGGTAGATCTGGATAGAAGTAGTTCTTGCGATCGAACCGGCTCTGATCCGCAACGGTGCAATTCAATGCGAGCGCGGCCAGGATGCCGAGACGGAATGCCTCCTCGTTGAGAACGGGAAGAGCGCCCGGCTGCCCCGAGCACACGGGACAGACGAGCGAGTTCGGTTCCCGGCCGAACGCCGCGCGGCACGGGCAGAAGAGCTTGGAAGATGTCTTCATCTGCACGTGCACTTCGAGACCGATTACGCTTTCGTACTCCATCGCGTCAGATTTTCTCCATGTCTCTCGCAAGGGGCGAAACGATCTCATCGAGGCGACTCAGCTCGACGGCGCGCCCCGCGCGGAGAACGAGCGCGTCCTCGAGAGGCGGTCCCATGATCTGAAGGCCGATCGGCAGTGATTCTTTCGAAGATCCATTCGAAGACGACAGTGCGCAGGGGACGGACAGGGCGGGTAATCCGGCCAGAGAGGCCGGTGTGGTCAGACTGTCGCACATGTACATGGCGAGCGGATCGTCGATCTTCTCGCCGATCCCGATCGACAGGACGGGCGACGTGGGCGCGACGATGAGGTCGACTTTTTCGAAAGCCTTCTCGAAGTCGGCGGCCACGAGGCGCCTGGCTCGGAGCGCCTTGGCGTACCAGGCATCGTAGTAACCGGCGCTGAGCGCGAAGGTGCCGAGCATGATGCGCATCTTGACCTCGCGGCCGAATCCTCGGTTGCGCGTCGCCTCGTAGGTGCCGGCCATGTCCCCTCCCTCCTCGCGCAAGCCGTAGCGCACGCCGTCGAAACGGGCCAGATTGGACGATGCTTCCGACATGGCCGCCACGTAGTACGCCGGGATGGCGTACTCCGCGTGGGGCAGATCGATCGAGACGATCGACGCCCCTAGTTCCTCGATTCTCCCGAGAGAAGAACGGACGGCGTCGATGATCGCCCCGTCGATCCCATCTCCCATCAGTTCTCCGGGCACGCCGATCCGGATCTTGTCGATTCCATCCTCGATCCCTGCGACCGCGTCGGGGGCGAAATCAGGGATCGACGTGGAATCGCGGCGATCGAAGCCTCCGATCGCCTCGAAAAGGAGCGCCCCATCGCGCACCGTGGCCGACAGCGGACCGATCTGATCGAAGGAAGAACCGAAGGCGACCAGGCCGTAGCGCGAAACCGTCCCGTAGGTCGGTTTGAAACCGACGGTACCGCACAGCGCGGCGGGTTGCCTGATCGACCCGCCAGTGTCCGAACCGAGCGCGAGTGGTAAGGCGCCGCTGCCCACCAGTGCGGCTGATCCTCCCGAAGATCCTCCCGGACTCAGAGAAGGGCTCCACGGGTTCCGCGTCGTCTTCCAGGCCGATGTTTCAGTGGTCGATCCCATGGCGAACTCATCCATGTTGGCCATGCCGACAATGATGCCTCCCTCGGACAGGATCCGTTCGACCACGGTGGCATGGTAAGGAGGACGATAGCCGTTGAGCATGCGCGAACCGCACGTCGTGGGAACGTCCTTGACGCAGATGTTGTCCTTCACGGCGATGGGCACACCGAAGAGACGGCCTCGCCCCGCGGCGGGGGGGCCGTTCTTCGCGAGCAGAGCGGCCCTTTCGAGAGCCTGCTCCGAATAGCGGTGCACCAGGGCGTCGATCCTGCCCTCGACCCGGTCGAGTCTGCGCAGAGCGTCTCGGACAGCGCTCACAGGACTCAAAGCCCCTCGACGGCACTCGCTGGCGATCTGAGCGGCCGATACGGGACCGTTCATTCGATCACCTTCCTGACGACAAAGAAGCCGTTGGTGGCAAATTCGGTGTTGCCTAACAGTGCGTCAGGCGACAGGGAGGATTCGACACGATCGCGCCGGAAAGGCCCTTCGATACGGAGAGGATGAACCCCATGATCGGCGTCGCGCCTGTCACCCTTGTCGTCGAGGGTGCTGAGCTTTTCGAAGAACTCGAGGATCCGACTCAATCTGGATGTGTAGAGACCGATCTCCTCCTCGCTGAGTCCGAGAGCGGCGAGGTTGGCGATAGTGACGATCTCTTCCCGGTCGATCAAGGTTGGCTCCTTCGCGTAACGTTAACTCGTTTGATGTCAATAAATAAGAATTATCATACACATTTGTGGTTGTCAAGAAGGGCTGGGGTGGTATCATTCCGCCTTTGAAAGAGTTGATCGAGAGTGTCATCGACTTCGCCCTCGGCCACCAGCGCGATTCTCTGAGGTAAGAGGATAAATGTTCGAATCCCTCGACTGGCGGGAATGCACATCGACCGTTATCGGCTTGACCCTGAATATCGTGGGAATCGTCTTTCTCGCGAACGGGATTACCTTCAAGAGGCCGAAAAGGGTTTTGCACGAGTTCTTTGGCGTTGAGAAGGCCTATCCCCTCAACAAGATCCGCGACTATGTGCTCAACAAGACACAGGTCTACATCGGATTCATCTTTCTCATCGTGGGCTACGCCATTCAGATCTGGGCGTCGCTGTCGCAGAACAAGGCCAAGGACATCAACGATTCGATGGCCGGAACCGTGGGCACCAACCTTCTTCTCGTCTTTTTGATCCTCGTCCTGTCAGCGGTGACTCTGACTGTGATCCTCAAGATCGTGCAGTTGGCGTGGACGCGATTCACCTTCAAGCACCTGATGATCAGCTTCTTTCGCGAGCACGACTGGGAACTCGTGAAGAATATCGAGGTGGCCAAGCAGATCGGGTCTCTGCTCAAAATTCCGCGCAACAAGGACGATTCGATCGAGGAGTATGTTCTCAAGATCAAGGAGGAACTCCACATTCCGGTCGACTCCGAGGCAATCATGGACCGCTCCGAGAGCCTGCGCCCCCAGAAACCGCCGCTCAAGGACCAGGTCCATCCTGCCACCCCGCCGAGAATCGGCTGATCACCGGAAAATTCCGCCTCATCGGAAGTTCCGCCCGAAACCTGGTCGGTTCGAATCCGTCCCCCCTTTCATGGAAGCTCGGTGGCTACTGGCGGGAGTGAAAGATCTTCTTTTTCCACGAGAGTGTTTTCTCTGTGGAAGTCCGCCCATTGCGGGAACGGCCTTTCCCGCCGGCTCGCTGTGCGCTCCGTGCGCATCGACGGTGCGGTTCGTCGGTCAAGACAGTTGCGCGCGGTGCGGAGATTTTCATTCTTCGCGAGGCGGCTTTTCAGAGCGATCGATTCGAACCGGACAGCGGCTGTCCCTTTCGCCATCGTGCACCCGATGCCAGGGCCGCGTCCTCGGTTTTGAACGGTGCGCATCCGGCGCGGCCTACACGGGTGCGGTCCGCTCTCTGGTCCGGCTTCTCAAATTTTCCAACGCACGCCGAGCGGCCGTGCCGCTCGGCGCTCTGGCCCATGCCGGTGCGGTGCGCGCGCTCCGCGGCGATCGCCCATCAGTGGTGACCGCCGTCCCCCTTCACCCGGTGAAACGGCTGCGTCGCGGCTACAACCAGGCCGATCTGCTCGCTGGAATCGTGGCGAAGCAGATGAAGATCCCCTTCCGCCCGGATCTGGTGCGGCGCGTTCGGTACACACCCTCCCAGGGAGCGAGCCGCGGCCGCGACCGTCGCCTCAATCTCAACGGTGCCTTTCGACCTCGGTCCGCCCTGCGCCGCCTGGCCGATCACCGGAACGGGAATGGTCGAAAAACGGTTTTCCACGTCCTGCTCGTCGATGACGTGATTTCCACGGCAACCACCATCGATCAGTGCGCACGGGCGCTTAAAGAAGGGGGCGCCCATCGGGTCACAGCAGCATCAGCCGCGACCTGATGCCGGTCTGGAGGATGCTTTATTTTGCGGCGACAGGATCGGGACCGATCCGTTATCATGATCCCTCGTTTTCCGGCGTCTTTCCGATGCCGGGCACATAGAGGGACAGATTGGAATCGAGTGATGAAGAAGTTTTTTTTCGGAAGCGGCAAGAAAGACCGTGACGATGATCGTCGCGACAAACCCGTCAAGCCGATGGGGGGGGAGACTTCGGTCTTTCTCACCGGTGACGATCGGGTCGACTCGACAAAGATCAAGCTTCTTCTCGACACGATGGCCGAAGTGATCTCCAGCACTGATCCCGATCGTCTCCTCATGTCGATCGTGGACAGGTGTATCCGTTTGGTCGGCGCCGAGCGAGGCATTCTGTTTCTGAAAGAACCCGGAGCGGCGCCCGCGATCAAGGTGGCTCGCGATGCCGAGGGACGCGATCTCGAGGGGCCGATTCAGTTTTCGACCAAGGTGATCAACGACGTGTTCGCCAGCGGCGAGCCGGTTCTGCTCAAGGTCGGCGCATCCGAGCCTGTTGACTTCTCCAAGTCTGTTGTAGATCTTAAGTTGCGCGCGGTCATGTGCGTGACGCTTTCTGTCAAGGAACAGACGATTGGCGTCATCTACGTGGACACCCGGGCGGCGTCGCGTGAATTCGCCAAATCGGATTTGAAGTTTTTCGACGCTCTGGCCAATGCCATGGCGATCATCATCGAGAATGCACGTCTCGTGGCCGAATACGTCCGGTCGGAACGGCTCAAGGAATCACTCGAAATTGCCCGCCGCATTCAGGTCGATCTTCTTCCCCCCAACCCGGTCGGTCTCAGCGGCTTCGATATTGCCGGCAGGCTGGAGCCTCTCGAGATGACTGCCGGCGACTACTACGATTTCATTCCCCTCGATTCGGGAAAACTCGGAATCGTGGTTGGCGATGTGAGCGGCCATGGCGTGGGGCCGGCCATTCTCATGTCGAGCGTGCGCTCGCTGACGCGCGCGTTGATGGCCGGTCGGATACCGATCGATGAAGCCCTCGGGTTCCTGAACAATCAGCTCGAGCGCGACACGGACGAGGGGATCTTCGTCTCCTATTTTCTGGGTATCATCGACTTCGAAACCAGACTGCTCACCTACGGCAACGCCGGGCACTGCCCGCCGATCCTGCTCCGCAATGGATCGACCGAATGCCATGAGTTGAAGCGAACCGGAATGGCTCTCGGTGTCATGGCCGATGCCCACTACGGATCTCCTGAAAGCATCGTCCTCGAGGAGGGTGACCTGCTCGCCCTGTTCACCGACGGGATCGAGGAGGCGCAGAAAGAAGGAGAAATGTTCGGCAAGGAAAGGTTCAAGGAGATTCTGGCGGAGGGGACCGACGTCCCCGCATCGCAGCTCATCGACAGGGTTTTCGCGTCGGTCAAGGAATTCATCGCCCGCGGCGGAAGCGGTGACGACCTCACACTGACCGTCGTGAAGGTATACTGAAAAATCTCTCATGAAAGAATTCACGCTTACCAATCTGAAGTTCCCTGCCTGCGCGGAGATCGACGGGGACAAGATTCACATCTCCGGCGGACATATCGAGGAGACTGGAGCCTTCAGCGGCGTCAGGGGCGTCGAGATCGACTGCAGCGGACTCACGGCCCTTCCGTCCCTCGTCGATAACCACGTCCACTTCCGGGAACCGGGCGCCGAGGAGAAGGAGGATTTCGCATCGGGATCGGCCGCGGCCGCTCATGGTGGGGTCGGCATGGTGCTCGAGGTGCAGAACAGCCTTCCTCTGCTGACGACTCCCGAACTGGTCCGCGCCAAGCGTGAGATCGTCTCCCGGAAATCCTGTGTCGACGTTGTCTTCTACGCCAGTGCGGTGAAGGAGACGCTCCCTCATATGGACGAGATGGCGGCTCAGACAGCTGGATTCAAGCTTTTCATGGCCCCCTCTCACGCTGACGAGGGTTACGACAACGAGGAGGCGATGCGGCCCTTTTTCTCACACTGCGCCCGTCTCGGCAGCTTGTTGATCGTCCATGCCGAAGATGGCCGGCTGATCGGCCGGCAGGCCGAGGGACTCGACCCCAACGATCCCGCTGATTTCAGTTCGATCCGTTCGCCTGCGGCGGAGATTCATGCCGTGGAGTGCGCCATCAGCGTGGCGCGTGATTGCGGCACGCGGCTTCACATCTTCCACGTGACCACGGCGGGCGCTGTCGATCTGATCGCCGACGCCCGCGGCGAGGGGATTGATGTGACCGCCAGCACCTGCCCGCACTATCTCTTTTTCACCGACGCGGACACGGCCCGGTACGGCAGCCGGCTCAAGGTTTTTCCGTCGATCAAGGCCGAGCACGACCGAAAGAGACTCTTCGACGCTCTCAGGGAGGGCATCATCGAGATCGTGTCGACTGATCACGCGCCTCACAAGCCAGAGGAAAAGAAGCTCCCCTTCGGCAAGTCGCCGGCTGGGATCTCCTCCGTCGATCTCCTCCTGCCACTCATGACCACACTCGTCGCGCGCGGGGAGATTTCGCTCGACGACGTGGTCGCTCTCTGTGCGGCCAATCCCGCGCGCATCCATCGACTTGTCGACAAAGGCGCCATCAAGAGGGGTTGGCCCGCCGATATTGCGCTCATCGATCTCGAAAAGTGCTGGACCGTGCAGGAAGAAGATTTCCTGTCGCGGGCCAACGTGTCACCCTATGTGGGAACCGAATTGCAGGGACGTGTGGCAGCCACCCTGTCGCGGGGCAGACCTGTCTTTGTCGACAAAGCGGGCAGGCTGGCGGACGTCTTTGTAAAGGAATAGACGGAGGCGGGTGATCGTGGTCAAGCGCTTCAAGCTGCGCACCATATTGCTGCTCCTTCTCGTGCTGCTCTCAGGACTCTATCTCTTGCGATGGCCCCTGTTGGGCGGCCTGATCAAGCAGAGAGCCGCGGCGGCGATAAGCACGGCGCTCGGCGCTGCCGTCAGTCTCGACGATTTCGAAGGCTCCCTCCTCGCCGGATTCCGCTGCCCGTCGCTGCGCGCCGAAGCCGGCGACGACCGTGCTCAACTGCGGTCCCTGTCGATCGATGAGATTCGAATCGACTACAATCTCTGGAAACTGGTCGCCGGCGATCTGGGCGCCCTCTCCATCAGTGCCGGCGACGCGTCTCTCACGGTCGATCTCGACCGTCCCGGAATTCCAGACGACTCTGCCAAGGGGGGACCAGATCGTTTCGCGTTGCCCGATCGCCTGCCGACGATCGACGTCGGTTTGAGCCGGATCGTGATCTCTCAGGGAGGTCGGACACTCAGCGCGACAGGCGGATCCCTGTCGCTCGCTTCACCCGAGCGGTCTGGAAAACAAAAGGGTTCACTCTGCGCTGACCGCATTCTGGTCACGTCCCGCGATCGGGACGACCTCTGGAGCGATGTTGAAATCATTGTCGCCTTTGAAAAGGGCGCGCTCCGCATCAGCCTTTCCGAGGCGTGTGCAAACGCCGGCCGAATCGAGGCGACCCTCGCAATCGACTCCGGGGAGTTGTCGCGCGCCAGCCTCGCCGTCGACATCATTAACTCCGCCGGCAGTGCTCACCTCGACGCGAAGGCGCGCCTCGAACAAGACATCCCTGTCGAAGCCACGATCCGTACGACCGATCTCGACCTCTCCCGTATCGCGGCCGAGGTGGCGCCTTTCGTGGGACGCCATCTGCCGCTCTGGGGGCGGCTCGACAGCGCGATCAGCGTGACCGGCCCCCTCATCGATCCTAAAGCACTGAAAATGGAGGTCGCTTGTCGCCTGGCACAGGGAGGATGGCTCGACATGGAGCCCCTCGACCTCGAACTCTCTGCGCGACTCAGCGATGGAGGTGTGGCGCTCGAACGGTGCACGATCGGCGGGACCGAGGTCGACCTGGTCGTCGCCGACGGATCGCTGCCAATGAAGGATTGGGTCCCTCGTCTGGACGGCGCATCGGCAGACTTTACCTTTCAACTCGGATCGGTTCGAGAGTGGGCACGACTCTTCGATCTCATCGGTGCTGAAGATTCGCTCTTGCCGACCGACGCGCATATCGGCGGCGCGGGCCGTCTCACGGAAGGTATTCTTCATCTCACCCATGGGCGCTTCAAGAGCCCGTCGGCACTGATACGTCTCGAACACGCCCAGTTCGGCCGGCGCGATGGCCGGCTTCATATCGAGGTGGCTGAACTCGAAGGCGATCTCGACGGGCGGGAGATCGCGCTGACAGATCCGCTGATCGTCGATATCGACGAGGGAAGGGTGGAGATCGCGCCCACGCGGTTCACGGCCGGAACGGGATCGATCCTCGTTGATGCCGAAATCAAGCGCGACCGGTCGGCGCGCATTAAGGCCGTCCTGACCGGCGCCGACTCATCGCTCATCAACCTGCTCCTCCCCGCGGCCGGCTACGAAAGTCGCGTTGACTGGGAGGGGCTCGAAGCCACGCTCGACCTTTCGGGAACCACTGACGCCCTCTCTGGTGAGATGGTCCTCAGCTTCGATCGCCTTGGGAACGATCAGATCGATGTGGAGGACATCACTTTTCACGCGACGCTGACGCCGCAGAGGGTCGAGGTCCAACATCTCCATGGAGTTCTGCCGGACGGGGGAACCGTCAAGGCGCAGCTGCGGTGGGAATTCGATGAGAGGGGCCTCTTTGCAGAGCCCATGGAGATTGCCGGTCTGGTCGAATGGCGCAACCTGAATCTCGCGTCTTTCAAACGATTCGGTCCGCTGGCTGAAGACGCGGAGGGGACGGCCGATGGATCGCTGCAATTCCACGGCGGCCTCGCCGCACTCAGGACAGACCTCACGGCGCGTGTCAGAGTGATGCAGACGCCGGCGGCGCTCGTCGAATATCTACCCGATCGATCAGAGTGGGGAGCCTGGGATCTGGCGGTAGACCTCGATCACGCGGATGGTGAGCTGCATCTCAGAACGCTCGACTTCTCCAGCCCCACCGGTCTGGTGACCGCCTCGGGCCGCATGCCGCTCGGCGTCGACCTTTCAGGCTGGACGTGCGCCGTCATCGCTCCCGAGCCTTTTCGCGGAGAAATCCAAGGCTTTTTTACCCAGCTCGATCTCGGAGCGCTCGGAGTGGCGACCGAACTGGACGGAATCGTCTCGGGACAATTCGATTGTTCCGGTCCGATCGATTCTCCGCGAGGCGAACTGACCGCGACCGCCCGCGATCTGACGTACACGCATTTCGATGGCCACGATCTCTTCGTCAAATGCCGCCTCTATGAAGGGACCTTGAGCGTCTCCGAACTGACCCTGTCTCGCGATGAGACGCCCTTGACCACGGGCGAACTGTCCGTCGATCTCAAGGATCCCGCGACAGACTCCCTCTCCTGGCCCGGCGCCAGGAGTGCTTTCAACATGAGAATGCGGCTCGATCGGGTCGATCTTACCGAACTCGGCAGCCTCCTCGGCGCCGGAGTGGCCGGGACTGCCTCATTGGAGATCGAGGGGGGCGGAACCCTCTCCGATCCGCGTCTCTCCGTCGCTCTCACCGTGGAGCAAGGCGTCTTGCCACTGGCCTATGGGGAGACCCCGATTCCGGTCGATCTGCAGGCACGACTTTTCTTCGAGGCGGAGAGTCTCGCCATCAGCGATCTCAACGCCCAAACCATGGAGGGTGCGTTTCTGCGTGCCCACGGTGTGATCCCCCTGGGGATCGGCTGGCACCGCGTCACGGACGGCGAATTTCTGTCGCGTGACGGTCCGCTCAGCGGCAAGATCGAGAGCAGCACCATCGATCTGGCGCATTTTGACAAGCTCGTTCCCGGTGTGCGGCGGCTCGGCGGGCTCCTGTCGATCGACGCTGATCTGTCAGGCTCCCTCTCCGCCCCCGAGTGCACTGCGTCGCTGTCGCTCACCAAAGGCGTCGTGCGGTTCGAAAGCCGGATTCCGTCTCTCGAGGAGATCGAAATATCTTTGCGCGCGGACCGCACGGGGATCCACATCGACTCGATCGACGCCGAAATGGGGGCTGGCCCCCTGCACGCCGAGGGGCTGATCGCGTTCGACGATTTCAAACCCGAATCAGTCGAGGTGCGTCTCGAGGGGGACCATGTGCTCCTCTCTCGCGGCAAGGGGCTCAGGGTGAGGGGCGATCTCGATCTCGTCCTCGACGGGCCGATCGGCAACCTCCGGCTGTCGGGCGGGGTGGCTCTTTCGGAAACTCGATTCGTGAGGCACATCCCTCTCATACCGGGCAAGGGACCTCCCAGCGTGGATGATCGATTTCAACCCTTCTCGTTCACCGATCCCTATCTGGCTGATGTCGTCCTCGACGTGAGTCTTGTGACCAGAACAGAAAAGGCTGTTGTCGTCGACAACAACCTGCTCAGCGGCGAACTCCTTATAGACATGTCTCTCAAGGGAACGGGGAAGGATCCCTTCTTCCAGGGAACAGCCACGTTTAACGAGATGCTCCTCAAGTTTCCCAACTCGCGCTTTCAGGTCGACGCAGGGCGTCTGAGCTTTACCGAGCGGGATCCCTACATGCCTCACATCGAACTCTTCGCCCAGGGACGGCGCCAGAGTTACGACATCTCATTCACCGCCTGGGGACCCTTGAACGATCCGGAGATGACCTTCAACACGATTCCGCCGCTGTCCGAGGAGGATGTTCTCGTCCTCGTCACAACCGGCATGCTGCCCGACAGTCTCCGTGAGAAAGGCGTGGAGAGCGAAGCGCTCAAGCAGGTCGGCGCCTACCTCGGCATGGAGCTCTTCCAGAAGTATTTCGGAAGCGAGACGACCGAGTCGGGCGAGACGATCATCGATCGCGTCGAACTGTCTATCGGGACCGAGGTCGGCAGCGACGGAACCGACAACGTGGTCGTCGAGTACAGGATCCAGGGCCCCTGGTCGCTTCAGGTGGAACGCGATATCTATGCCGATATGAACCTCGGCCTCGTTTACAGGATACGTTTCCGATGATGGCGCGCAGCAGGAAAATGGCCATTGCGGTTCTGGTAGCCGCCCTCGGCGTGTGCGCCTGTTCGACCACGGCGCCGACCGATGGCGAGCGGACCTCTGATGCGATCGACGAACTCTCACTATCGTTCGAGGGCAACGAGGCACTGTCGCGGAGGGAACTCGAGCGGTCGGCGGCCGATGCCCTGATCGTGCTCGATCGCGATCGGCGTGAATATCAGGCCGACGATGCGGCCTTCACCATGGAAGAGTACTGCAGGGATCAGGGCTATCACCGGGCGCGTGTCGAATACGGCTTCGAAGCCGGTCCTCCGGCCCATGTGGCCTTCAGTATCACCGAGGGGCCGCGCGCCGTGCTGGGAAAGATCGGGCTCAAGGGGAGGGGCGCCGTGCCGCGGGGAACGTTGACACCCTTCTTCACCGGCCCGGAAACCTCCTGGGTGGGAGGCAAGACGATCTTCGTGCAGAGCCGCGTCGAGGACGCGGCCCGCCTCATCCGCGCATGGTACAGGTCGGAGGGCTATCTCGCGGCCGACGTCGACGAACCGCAGGTGACATTCCGCGAGGAGGGAACGATCGCCGATCTGGACGTCGTGATCCGGCCCGGTCCACGGTTCACGATCCGCGCCCTCTCTTTCGACGTCAACGTGGACTTTCGGGAAGCAGCGCTCGTCGAAGCTCTCGGACGCCCCCGGGGGAGTCCGTTCACGACCGTATGGGTTTCGCGGGCCGAGAAGAAGATCTATGCCTTTTTCCGAAAGAGAGGTTTTGTCGATCCGCAGGTCAACGCCGAGGTTCACGATGATCGCGCTACGGGAGACGTGGCAATTCGTTTCACCGTTCGAGCGGGCGAGAAGCGCAAGGTGGGAACGATCGTTTTCGAGGGAAACGAGCGAACAGAGGAGAGCTTCCTCCGTTCGCTGGTTACCGTGGAAGAAGGGGTCCTGTTCAACGGCGATCGCCTCGAAGAGACGGTGAGCCGGCTCTACGCCACCGCCCTCTTCAACAGGGTGAGCGTCGAGACGATACCGAGGGACGGCCGGACTGTCGACATAACCTTTGTGCTGACCGAACGCGATCCGCGCGACGTGGCCTTTCTCGCCGGCTATGGGTCGTACGAACTGTTGCGCGGTTCGATCGTTTACACCGACCGCAATCTTCTCGGCAGGGGACTCAAGTGGACGTCGGGCGTCAAAGGTTCCTTCAAGGGCGCCCGCTTGGAGAGCAGCCTGACCGATCCGCTCTTTCTCGGTCTTCCCCTGGCGGGAACGGTCGAGGTCCACACCGAGCAGCGCGAGTTTCCGACCTTTCTTCTCAGCGACTACGGTGTGGTCGCCTCGGTGAGCAAGGATTGGAAAGGCGGTCTCGATTCGACGGTCGGTTACTCATACGAGAAGAGTGACGCCGACAATGTCGAACCTGGATTCGACGTTGCCGAACTCGCCGACAGGGTGTCGCTCGGCAGCGTGTTCACCCGCTGGGCGCTCGACCGGCGCGACAGCCGTATCAGTCCCACCGAGGGATCGCTCACCGAGATCAAGTTCGAGGTCGCCGATGACTCACTGGGAGGAACGCTCGAATTCAACCGCATCACGGGCCGCACTACGTGGCTCTTTTCTCTCGACAGGAGTGGAAGGTGGGTGCTCGCCCTTGGAGCGCGTGCCGGTGTGATCGTCAGGCGCGCCGAGACCGACGTCGTTCCGTTGCAGCATCGTTTCTTCAACGGCGGCGCCGACAGTGTCCGTTCTTTCCGCGAGCACGAACTCGGGCCGCGACTGCAGGGCGATCCGGCGGGCGGCGAGTTTTTCAGCACGGCCAACATCGAGTTGCGCACCCCTCTTTACGAGAGGCTGGGCGCGACGGTCTTCGCCGATGGAGGCAACGTGCGGCTCCGGCGGCACGATGCAGGCTTTGACGAATACCGCTACGCGCTCGGTGTGGGGCTTCGCTACGATCTGCCGATCGGCCCGGTGCGACTCGACTGGGGATGGAATCCGGATCGCCGCAGCAACGAGGACCTCTGGGCGCTGCATCTGAGTGTCGGTTTCGCCTTCTAGTGCGCCTCGCGCCAGTTGTTCCCCGAACCGATATCGACGACGAGCGGCACGTCGAGATCCATGGCCGATTCCATCTCCGCTTTCACGAGCTCTCCCACGGCGTCGAGTTCGGCCTCGGGTACGTCGAAGACGAGTTCGTCATGAACCTGGAGCACCATCAGGGCGCGCAGGCCGCGATCGGTCAGGGCCTTGGGAATGGTGAGCATTGCCTTTTTGATCAGGTCAGCGGCGGTCCCCTGGATAGGCGTGTTCACCGCCACGTTCTCCAAGTTGGCGCGCACCATCTGATTCACGGCGTCCATGTCGTCGATCGCACGCTTGCGGCCGAGAAGGGTGGTGACATACCCCGTCTCCCGAGCCTGCTCGAGGGTGCCGTCGATGTAGTCCTTCACCCCTGGAAAGGACTCGAAGTAGGCCTCGATGAAGTCCTTGGCCTCGGCGAACGAGATTCCCGTCTCGCGAGCGAGACGCTGGGGGCCCATGCCGTAGATGATGCCGAAGTTGATCGTCTTCGCCTGGGCGCGCAGCTCGGGCGTGACCGCGTCGGCTGGGACGCCGAAGATGAGCGACGCCGTCCCGGAGTGGATGTCCTTGCCCTCTCGAAAAGCCTCCTGAAGCCGTGCGTCGCCCGAGATGTGGGCCAGGATCCGCAGTTCGACCTGGGAATAGTCGGCGGAGAGGATCCGCCACCCCCTGTCGCGCGGCACGAACGCCTCGCGGATCCGTCCCCCCTCGGGAGTGCGGATCGGAATGTTCTGCAAGTTCGGATCGGAAGACGAGAGGCGCCCCGTCGCGGCCACGGCCTGGTTGAATGAGGTGTGGATGCAGCCTGTTTCCTTCTCGATCAGCCGCGGCAGGGCTTCCACGTAGGTCGAGTTGAGCTTCTGCAGGCGGCGGTACTCGAGCAGAAGGTGTCCGAGCGGATGTGCCGAGATCGACTCGAGCACTGCGGCGTTCGTCGAGTAGCCCGTCTTGGTCTTGCGCACGCGCTTGAGACCGACTTCCTTGTGGACCTCGAGCTTTTCGAAGAGGATCTTACCGAGCTGCTGCGTCGAGTTGATGTTGAACTCTTCTCCCGCCAGCTCGTAGATCTCACCGGTCAGCTCGGTCAGCCGCTCTGCGTACTCCCCTTGAAGGCTGTCGAGAACTTTCCTGTCGACGCGGAGTCCCTTGTGTTCCATCTCCTCGAGGACGAGGAGGAGGGGCATCTCGAGATCGTGGAAGAGTCGGGTCAGCTCCATCTCGTCAAGCTCGCGCGCGAAGATGTTGCGCAGGCGGAGCGTCATGTCCACATCCTCGCAAGCATACTCGCAGACCTTGTCCACGGGCACGTCGGCCATGCTGATCTGTTTCTTGCCCTTGCCGATCAAATCGGTGGTGGGGATCTTTTTCACGCCCAGATACTTGAGGCTGAGGAAATCGAGGCCGTGCTGTATCCCGCCGGGGTGGCAGAGGTAGTGGGCCACCATCGTGTCGAAGAGGCGGGCGTTGATAGTCTCGATCTCGGCGCGCCGCAGAACAGCGAGGTCGTACTTGAGATTCTGCCCGATGACCTCCTTGTCAGGATCGGCGAGCAGAAGGGCGAAGCCCTCGAGAAACCGGTCGAGGATCGAGCTCCCGCTCGCGAAGAGCCGGCCAGGCAGGCTGGCGGGAACGTAGAACGCCTCCCTCTCGTCGATGGCGACGGAGAGCCCCACGATTTCGGCGTGGCGTGGATTGAGCGAAGTCGTCTCCGTGTCGAAGGCGAATGCGCTCGCCTTGCCGAGCCGGTCGAGAAGGTCATCGCACGCGGGAGCGTCGTCGACGAGGGTGTACCTGTGCGGGCCGTCGTCGCGAGCGCCCGTGGCGTCGAGGTAGGAGATGTAGGTGTTGAACTCGAACTCGATAAACTTTTCCTGGAGATAGGCCGTGTCCTGTGCCGCGGGATCGAGCTTTTTCAGATCGGTCTCGATCGGCGCATCGCAATCGATGATGACGAGCTCTCTTGATAGAAAGGCGAGGTCGCGATTGTCTTCGAGTTTCTTCCGCAAGGCGGCGCTCGTGATCTGGTCGAGGTTCCGGTAGACGCCGTCCATGCTGCCATGCTCGTTGATCAGCTTGATGGCGGTCTTCACGCCCACCCCGGGTACACCGGGCACATTGTCCGATGAGTCGCCCATGAGGCCGAGCACTTCGACAACCCCGACGGGCGGTACGCCGAACTTGTCACGCACCGCGTCGACGCCCTGAATCGTGACGTCGCTGTCGGAGCGGGCGATATTGAAGATCTTGATCTTGTCGGAGACGAGCTGCATGAAGTCCTTGTCGCCCGCCACGATGTAGACCTCGTACCCGCCCTCGGCGCCCCGGGCGGCGAGCGTACCGATCAGGTCGTCGGCCTCCCAGCCGGCCTTCTCCACTAGCCGGACGCCGAGCGCCTCGGTGATCGCCTTCAAATCGGGTATCTGCTCGATCAGTTCATCGGGCGTCTTGTCGCGCGTCGCCTTGTAGTCGGCGTACTTTTCGTGGCGGAAGGTCGGCTCGGGCCGGTCGAAGGCGACGGCGATCAGGTCGGGATTCTCGTCACGCAAGATGCGCATGAGAGTCCCCGTGTAGGCGAAGATGGCGCCCACGTTGCGCCCACGCGAGTTGAGCAGAGGGCGTTTGACGAAGGCGAAGTGGGACCGGTAGGCGAGAGCGGTTCCGTCGAGGAGAAAAAGCCTGGGCGTTTTTTTTCGACTCATGGAGTCCCTTGCTTCTTTGTCAGTGCGGCCTGATCGTCATGCGGCCCGACTGGTGGTCGATCTTGTATACAAACTTGTCGAGAAAGTTGAGTCCGAGAAGGCCATACCCGGCGATCGACTCGGGCAGGTCGTGAATGAGAATGTGTGGCTGTTTCACGACCAGTCCGCCCACGTCGAGCGTTTGCACCGAGATGTAGGGCACCTCGATCTGGCCGCTCGCGGTGGAGATGCTCGTTCTGCGGCGGATGCGCTTCACGTTGATGCCGAGCTGCTCGGCCGCCAGCCTGGGGATCGACGTGACACTGGCGCCCGTGTCCACGATGAACTCGACCCACACTCTCCCGTCGATCAGACCGCGGCAGAAAATATGATCGTCGGGGTCGAAGTTGATGGCCACACTCCCCGGTTGGCCCTGCAGTTCGAGGCAGAGTTCGATCGTCGGGGCGAGGTGGGCGGCACGTTCCCGATCGAGACGTGACGCCTCCTGAAACGCGGCCGCGGCGGCACGGTAATCGCGCAGCGACTTGAGCAGATTTCCCAGGGTCTCGTGGAGCGACGCGTTCCACGGCCGGAGGCCGAGACCTTCGCGAATCACTCCCACGGCGTCGCGGCGCAGCGCGCGATGAACGAGCGAACCGCTCCACGCCAGGTAGAGCGCCACATGTTCGCCCTGGAGTTTCTCGTAGAGTTCAGGGTTGAGGGGCTCGATTTTCAGAATCCAGCCCGACGCGACGCCATACTCCTGCGCCTGGGCGGCGGCGCGAAAGGCGAGGAGCATCAGTTCGGCCGAGAAAGTGAATTCCATCGCCTTGCGGGTGCAGAGATCGAGCGCCTGGCGCGTGGCGCCCCCTTTGGTGAGCTTGTCGGCGAGGTTGAGTGTGACGTTGAGGACTTCCTGATCGAGCTCGCGTCCCTGATAGGGATTCCGGGCGCGCGCCTGATCGAAGAGGTCGAGTGCCTCGGCCAGGCTTCCGAGTTTCAGGCGGGACCGCGCCGCGCGCACGAGCGCATCGAAACTTCCCTCGAAGTAGATCGCGTTGAGATCGGCGAGAGTCATCGAGCCGCGCCTGGCACCAGGTTCGAAGAAGATCGACGGGATGAAAGAGAAGGGATCGTCGGTCTGTCCGGCGGCGGCGAGCCCGAGAAAACTACCTTGCTCGTCGACGATGACCGCGCCGAGGCTCGCTGGCGGTGCTCCCGTGAAGAGATGGCGTATGGCGCCGGTGTCCGGTGCGTAGGACCGTCCGGCGTAGCGCCCGGGTAATATGGCCGCTTTCTGTCCCCTGTCGCCCGGCCGGACCTGAAAGAGTCTCGCTCCCGCGGTCAATTCGGCCGGATCGCGCGGGCGCAGTCCGACTCGATCTTTATCCTTATCGAGGAGCGCGCCGCCGAGCATCTCGTCGAAGTAGGCCACCTTCTCCGCTTCGCGGCCGCTTCCCGAGTACGAGGCGATCCAGCCGAGATAGGATCCCTTGAGAGCCGCTGCGGGCAGGGCGATTCCCTGTTCGATCGCGGCGGCTGCCGAACGGGAGAACTCGACGCCTTTCTGGTCCATACCGACGAAAACACTGACGCTCGGCCCGACAGCATCGAGAAGCGCGTCGGGAGTGAGAGACACCGTGCGGTCCGTGGAAGTCTCATCGGCCTCGGATAGGGCGTCACCATTGTCGGCCGGGTGCGATTCGATCTCGGGCTCCGGCTCCGATGGCTTTTCGGTTTGTGGAGACTCCTCGGCCGCATCGTGTGACAGGAACTGAGGATCGACGAAACGATAGAGAAGGATTCCGCCATAGGTTCCGGCTGCCACGAGGAGGATGAGGATCACACCGCGCGCAAGCACCGATCGGGGTGAAACAGAGCCTTCCGCGCGGTCCGATCCGCGGCCGGTCTCGCCGGACGCGATGGGAGCGCCGCACTGGGAACAGAACCGCGATCCCGATTCGGTGTAGCTCAAGCAATTCTCGCATCGCGACCTGTCCGAATCATTGTTCCCCATGCGCCTCACTCCGTGATGGTGTCTGAAAGTCGGTCGGCGGCTCGTATAGTCTGTGCGCACCGCCCGGACGATGCAGGGATCATAAACGAGTGCGTTCTCTTTTTCCGGGATTTTTTTGACGGGCCCCGGCAGAAAAAACCTGTCAAAAAAGCAGAGGCGCGACGATAAACTGTGTCATTCCGTTACGGTACGGTCTGTGTCTGTTCGAGCTGAGAGCGGTTGAAAAGTTATGGGGGGGCCATGCGGGTCCGGAACATTGCAATCCTTGGCGCCGTGATCATCGTTCTGGCGGTGGCGGCCGTTTTTGTTTTTTCCTACATCGCCGAAGAGCGTGCCAAGACCGACAGGGTCGACGAGATGGTGAACCAGGGGTTCATCGTTCTCGATAACGATCCCGACGAGGCGATACGCCTTGCGCTCACCGCGCGCGACATCGACGCGACCGATCTGGCCGCACGCATTCTGTTAGGGCGGGGGCTTCACGAGAAGAAGAAGTTCCGCGACGGGGCTGACGTTTTCGTCGAAGTTCTCGACGACCTCGAGGACCTTGACCTCCTCCCCGAGCTCTCCTACCACGCGGGCCACGCTTTTCTTTCTCTCTACGACGAGACGCGGATCGGCGATGACTGGCAGAAGGCGTTCCGGTATTTCTCCGACTCGGCCAACCTGGGCGAGCATCTCGTCGATGCCAATATCGGACTCGGTCTGCTCTACTGCTATCCCGACTACTTCGACAACGAGATGGTGGTGCGTTATCTCGAAAGAGCTTTCGAGCGGGAAGCGGCCCTTCTCGGCTATCCGGGTTCGGACGAGGATGGACGGTGCCCTCACTGCAAAATGGAGTTCAAGAAGAAGAAAGAGGGCTTGGTCGATCTCTACAACCGGTACGCGGGAGAGTAGCCGCGCGATCGACTGCTCGTCTCAGTCGAGGAGCGGTTCCACGGTGAGGATCTCAACCGCTTTCTCGGGCAGGTTGGCGTGGTTGCCCAGGGCCTTGGTCGGTCCGTTCCGTATCGCTTCAACCACTTCCATGCCAGCCACCACCTTGCCGAACACGGCGTATCCGCCATTATTCCGGGGGTAGTCGAGACTGCGACTGTTGTCGACCACATTGATGAAGAACTGGGTCGTGGCGGTGTGGGGCTGGGGAAGCCGCGCCATGGCGACGGTGCCCCTCATGTTGCTCAGACCATTGCTTGCTTCGTTCTTGATCGGGTCGCGCGTTGTTTTTGGCCGCGTTCGGGCGTTCTCGTAGAGCTCCTTGGTGTATCCGCCTCCCTGGATCATGAAGCCGGGCATGACGCGGTGGAAGATCGTGCCGTCGTAGTGGCCGTCCTTGACGTACTGCAGAAAGTTTTTCGTCGAGATCGGCGCCTTGAGGTTGTCGAGCTCGAGAGTGATGTCGCCCTCGGTGGTCTTTATGACCACCCGCGGAGAGTCGGGAAGATTCTCCAGATCGAGCTCGGCCGGCTTGCTCTCGACCGGAGCGGGCTGCTCGACCGGTTTGGTCTCCTCTTCGGGGGCAGTTTTCCATTCTGTGCAGGCGGGGGTGAGTCCGAAGATCGAGCAAACAAACAAGCTGAAGATGAAGAAACGAAGTACGTACCTGGACATTGTCTTCTCCTAAGAAGTTCTGCGCCTAAGAAAGCGATTCTGTCAGAGCGAACTCACTTCTTTAACTCAATCGCGGCCCGGTTTCAACCCTGTCGCCGGAAGCTGTTCCCGATCGGGCGCTGTCGGCACGGCGTCCGATGATCAGGAGACCGGCAAGGAGAACGGCCAGACCCACACCGATGCTGATGAGAGGGTGGATTCCGGCCGCGGCAGGGATGTAGCCTATCACGGTGGCGACAAACATGGTGCAGAGTGCGTAGGGGATCTGGGTCTTCACGTGGTCGAGGTGGTCCGACGCCGCGCTCACCGAGGAGAGGATCGTCGTGTCCGAGATCGGCGAACAGTGGTCGCCGAAAATCGATCCCTCGAGGACGGCGCCGATCGAGATGACCAGCATGGGGAGTGTTTCGAGATCGCTGAGTTCGGCCATCTTGACGGCGAAGAGCACCGTGTTGGGCAGAAGGATCGCCATCGTCGACCATGACGAGCCGGTGGCGAAGGAGACGAGCGACGCCGTCAAGAAGAGAACGAGCGGAAAGAGCAGAGGCGGGATGACTCCCTTGAAGAGGGCGATCAAGTAATGGGCCGTGCCGATATCGGCGCACACCCCTCCGATACACCAGGCCAGAAAGAGAATGATCACGGCAAAGAAGAGCGCCCGCGTGCTCGATGCGGCGGCCTTGAGACATTCGAGGAGCGGCAGGATTCGCTGCACGAGAAGAAGCAGGACGGCGAGAACGAAGCCGGCCACGGCGCCGAACAGGATCGGCCGCGCCGCGCTGACATCGGACGCCGTGCCCAGAACCTCGCGCAGGGCGTCGAGGGAGAAGAGATCGCTCAGGGGACGCGTCCACCCGCCACCGATGCGCCAGTATTCTTCCATGGTGACGAGGATCACCGTGGCGATGGGGAGGACCGCGTTGTACCACCGCTCGGGCACCCCGGCCTTGGCCTCGATCCGCGTCATCGCCGCCGACACCATGGGGCGGCTTCCGGGGCGCACCACCTTGCCCGTGGCGCGCGCGCGGCGCTCGGCGCGCAGCATGGGGCCGAAATCGCGCATGGTGAGAATCACCATGAGAACGAAGAAGAGAGTGAAGATGCAGTAAAACCTGAAGGGGATCGTCTTGATGAAGATCTCGTAACCGCTCTCGCTGATGCCCGCCTCGGGAAGCTGGGCCGAGAAGGTCGAGACCTCGTAGGCGATCCACGTGGACAGCATGGCGAGACCCGCGATCGGAGCGGCCGTGGAGTCGACGATGTAGGCGAGCTTCTCGCGCGAAATGCGCATCTTGTCCGAGAGGGGGCGCATCACCGATCCCACGAGGATGCAGTTCGAATAGTCGTCGAAGAAGATGGCGAGGCCCATGAGATAGGTGGCGAATTGAGTCGAGCGGACAGAGCGCGCGATGCGCACGAGCATGTTGACGAATCCGCGGATCCCGCCCCCCCTGCTGAGAACGCCCACCATGGCGCAGAGAAATATGACGAACCCGATGATCTCGAGGCGAAACTGGTCGAGAAGAGCCTTCTCGTAAAAGTAGTGGTGAACGAAGAGCCAGAGGCCGGTAAGGGGATTCATCCCGGAAAGAAGGGTGGCGCCGAGCCAGACGCCGCAAAAGAGGGCCACGATCGTCTTCTGAAAAAGCAGAGCGATCAAGATCGCCACGAAGGGGGGAAGGATCGACCACCAGCGGAAGAACGCGACCTTGAGTTCGATCGGTTCGGAGCGATGTGCGCCCACTACGGTGCAGATCAGCTCTCCGCCCTCTTGGGTCTGCGCGGCGCGGCAGGCGAGACGGATCGAATTCGGACTGTCGGCCGGAGCCGTCTCGATCGGAATGATCTGTCCCTCGTGGAGCGACCAGGCCTGGCCGCTCCTCTCGACGAAGGTGATCGCCCGGCCGTCGGAGAGAGCCGTGACGAGAAGCGCCTGGCGTATCTCGCGTTCCACTATATCTTTGGTCAGGGCCTCGCTCGTTCCGCCGGTCTCCAGGTCGGTGAGCCAGACCGCTTCGACGCGGCCCTCTTCGTCGCCCAATCTCTCACCGCGCGACCTTTCGATGCGATCGAGCCAGGAGCGCGTCATGCTGTTGACGCTCTGGAGAAAGAGATAATCCTCGTCCGGTTCGGGCAGAAAGAAAAGGGAGATGACGAATAGAAGCAGGATGGCGTATTTGAATGTTTTCATTGTCTCTGCGTGCGACCTGCCTGTACGTCGGGTGTAAACAGTCTTCATTAGAAAAGAGTGAGGCCGGAATTTAAACGTCAAAATGAGATGATTCGAAGAGCGCCTTTTTGCTTGAATTGATTTACGAGGCTTCAATAATGGGCGTCCGTCACGGTCCGGCACCGTGCACGGCGCCGGAAGCGCCTGGACCGCACCGTTCAAATTCTTCGTGGAGATAGATCGATGGCTGCCACCGCGATGGCAGTATTCACTGCCGCAATGATCACCGACTACTTCGTGGTCGCCATTTTTCTCATCGCCCTCGCGATTTTCGTCCTTCTCCAGAGGGGCCACTTCAAGAGGCTCGAGAGCGCCTTGAACAACGCTCTGGAGAACAAGGATCTCGTCGGCGCCATGGAAGCCATCGGTGAGAAGATCGACGCATCCGTCAGCGACGAGCCTCCCCTGCCGCCGCCCCATGTGGAGATCGATCTGCAGGGAGTGGAGGCGCGCCTCGAGGAACTCTGCCAACTGAGCGCCAATATCGAGAATCGGCTCGCCCAGTTTGAGGATCGCTTCGTGGCCGCTCTGGAAAACCTCTCCGCGCCGGGCGGCGAACGCCTTCTTGCGGGCCTCAGGGAGAGGATCGAGGACCACCTCGTCACGCGCGGGTATCAGGCCGTCACCATCGTCGACGAGACTAGCGGGAAGGAGACCGGAACTCACAGGCTCACCGTGGAGGTCTTGAAGGGGACCGTTCCTTTCAAAGGGTATGTCGATGTCAAGGACGGTCAGGTCGCGGCGGAGCACCTCATGCCGATCTACGAGGCCTTTCCTTAAAGAGGCGACCCTAAATCAGACTCAAAGTTTTGCTTGCCGGGCTGAGAGGCCCTTCGAAGGAGGAGTTCCAGAAATGGATCAGGTCTACATCGAAAACCTGGCCGACCATGTCAGCGAGACCGTCACGATCAAGGGGTGGCTCTACAACAAGAGATCGTCGGGCAAGCTCCACTTTCTCCAGGTCCGCGACGGGACGGGGGTTGTTCAGGCCGTGATGTTCAAGGGAGATTTCGACGAGACGCTCTTCAAGGAGTGCGACACGCTGCCCCAGGAATCATCGATCATCGTGACCGGCGAGGTCAAGGAGGACAAGCGTGCCGTGGGCGGCGTCGAGGTCGGAGTGAGCGCGATCGAGATCGTCGCGCAGGCCGAACCCTATCCGATCACACCCAAGGAGCATTCCACCGCCTTTCTCATGGAGAACCGCCACCTCTGGCTCCGCTCCAGCAAGCAGCACGCCGTGCTCCGCATCAGGGCGCGCATCATCAAGGCGATCCGCGATTTTTTAGACGACCGGGGATACGTCTGCATGGATACGCCGATCTTCACGCCTGCCGCGTGCGAGGGAACGACGACGCTCTTCAACGTCGACTATTTCGGCGACGACGCCTATCTCACGCAGTCGGGCCAGCTCTACGGAGAGGCGGCCGCCATGGCCTTCGGCAAGATCTACTGTTTCGGGCCCACTTTCCGTGCGGAAAAGTCGAAGACACGCCGCCACCTGACCGAGTTCTGGATGGTCGAGCCCGAGGTGGCCTATCTCGAGTTCGACGGAGTCATGGAACTCGCCGAGCAGTTCGTCAGCTACATCGTGGAGCAGGTCCTCAAGGACCGCGGCCGCGAGCTCGAGGTGCTCGAGCGAGACCGGTCCCTTCTCGAAAAAATCACCCCGCCCTTCGCCCGTCTCTCCTATACCGACGCAGTGGAACGACTCAAGGAGAAGGGTCACTCGATCGAATGGGGCGACGATTTCGGCGCACCCGAGGAGACCGCCCTTGGCGCGGAGTACGAGAAACCGCTCCTCATTCACCGCTTTCCGGCGAGCATAAAGGCCTTCTACATGAAGCGCGATCCCGAGGACGACAAGCTCGCGCTCGGTGTCGACATGATCGCGCCGGAAGGATACGGCGAGATCATCGGCGGCGGGCAGAGGAGCTCCGACCTCGAATACCTTCAGACTCAGCTGAAAAAACACGATCTCCCGGAGGAGGCTTTCAGGTGGTATCTCGACCTGAGGCGCTTCGGATCGGTGCCCCACGGCGGCTTCGGTCTCGGCCTCGAGCGGACCGTTGCGTGGATCTGCGGCACGCACCACGTGCGCGAGTGCATTCCGTTTCCGCGGATGCTCTACAAGATTTATCCATAGCGACTGGAAAGAAGGACCTCTCGCCAAGACGCGAAGGGCGCCAAGGAAGAATTTTTTTCTGTCAAAATCCCGGGACGCCCCAGCGGCGGTAGAACGATCTGTCCTCGATCAGCCCGGGCAGTGGATAGATGCTGTACTTCCACGGGCGCCCGTTCCGGCCCCGCTGGATGAGACGGATTCCGTGAGGGTGCGCCGTGCGCATGTAGGCGCCGAGCGCTTCCAGGCCGCGCGCAGTCCGGTCGAGACGTTCAGGACTCTTCACACTCCAAGGTTGGCCTGGCGGATGGGGCGCGTCGGGTGCGCGGCGTGCGGCCGTCTGTGCGCAGAGGCGTTCGATCTCCTCGATCCCCTTGCCACGCGCCAGGTCCGCCCCGAATTCACCGAGACGGATCATCCAGTAGAGAGTGCGCAGCATGGAGCGCGACAGACCGCCGGGAACGGTCGGAAAGCACGACGACCGCGTGAGGGCCCATTCGGCGGAGTCGGCCGAATCGAGGTGGGGCATCAGTTCCTTTTGAACCGCCGATCCTGCCGCCGGATAGAAGATCGACGGCGTGACGCGCACCTGCTCGGAGAGGAGCAGGTTGAGAGTGGTCATTATCTCGCGTACGGTCTGCCCCGGGTAGCCGACCATGAGATAAGCCGTGACCGACAAACCGGTCTGCACGGCGCTTCGCGCAACGCGCACGAAGTCCTCCATGCCGCTCTCGCGATTCATGGTCGCGATCGAAAGCGCGTCGCTCGATAGGGGGGCGAGATGGAGAGTGCCGATGCCGGCCTCATGAAGCGCTTGGAGAAGCTCTTCGTCAAGACCACGCGTGGCGAATCCGTTGAACGCTTCGAGTGACAAGGTGCGCGCGCCGAATGTGCGGGTGATTGACCGGGCGAGCGTCAACGCCCGCTGCCGGTCGAGGGTGAGATTGTCGTCCTCGAAGTCAAAATGTGTGACCCCGTATCGATCGGCGCAGAGCTTCATTTCCGCCACGACCAGTTCAGGATCGCGCGGTCGGAAGATCCGCCCCGCGGTGAGGTGGGCCGAGCAGAAGGTGCATTTCATGGGGCAGCCGCGCGATGAGACGATCTGTGTCGACACACTCCTTCCCCGTTCGCGGATGCCCTCGTCGAAGAGGTCCCTCGCCGGCAGGGCGATCTCGTCGATTTTTTCCTCGAAAATGGGGGGATTGACATGGACACGTCCCTCTTTCGGGAAGGCCAGGCCGGGGAGATCTTCGAAGGCGCGTTTACTGGCGAGGGCGTCGACGAGATCGGCAAAAGCCCTTTCCCCTTCGCCCACGATGGCGAAATCGACCGCGCGATGAGCCACGACCTGGCTGGGAAAGGCGGACGGGTGGCCGCCGCCCATCACGACGGGAACGCCGGGGAGAGCGCGTCTCACCGCCGCCGCTGTCTGCTCCGCCTCTGCGGCGTAAGGCGAGAAGAGGGACGAGATGCCGACCACGTCGGGCGCGGCGTCGCGGGCGAGCGCCTCGATTTCGGAGAAGCCGAGCCCGAAGTGGCGCCAGCGGCCGAAAAACGCAAAGGGCGAAGTATCGAGCGCGTAGGAGTCGAGTTCGCTCCCTGCGATCTGCGCGGGCGGCGCGCAGCGGGTCTTTTCGCTGGAACGACGCGCATCGATGAGGTGCACCGTGTGCGCCCGTTGTCCGAGCGAGGCGGCCAGATAAGCGAGACCGAGAGGGAGCCGCCGCTGGGGCGTGTCATAGAAATCCCGGATCGGCGGATTGACGAGAAGAACTTTCATTCCCGTAAATCTAACTCGACCGGTCCGAGAAGTGAATTTGTTTGTGAAACGAGGAACTCCATCGCCTAACATGACTCGAATGAACGCACGCGAGAAACAGAATCCCGCTTTTCCCTCCCGATCGAGACGCCAGACCATGGTGGATGATCTTTCTCCCGGCGAGGAGACGTGGATCGCCGGACGTCTGCTGCCCTCTGAGCGAGATCGACTTCTGCTGCGTGATCGAACAGGTGCGGTGACTGTCTCGCTGAACCCCGATTGCGGCACGGTGGCGGCCGGCGACATCGTCGATCTTCGCGGAGTGTTCGCCAACGGTGTTTTCCTGGTGCGCGAGGCAATCCGCCTCGCGCCGGGCAGTCCGGTTCCAACGGTAGGCTCTGCAAATGCGGCTCTCTGGCGGCTGGGAGCTGAACCCTTTGAAAGGGGTGTCTCCTTACGGCGCGCGGTGAGGGAGTTCTTTGAAAGCCGCGGCTTTCTCGAAGTCGAAACTCCCTGCCTCCGTCCCTCGGGCGGGCAGGAGCCCCATCTCGATCCTTTCAGAACGCGGATCCAGACCAGGGAAGGCGAAAAAGACGCCTTCCTGATCACATCGCCCGAGTACTGCCACAAACGTCTGCTCGCCGCGGGGCGCGAGAAAATCTTCGAGCTCGCCCGCGTCTTTCGCAACGGGCCGGAGGAAGGAGGCGGCTTCCACTGGTACGAGTTCACCATGCTCGAATGGTACAGGGCCTACGCGTCGTACGTGGAGATCATGGCCGACGTGGAGAGCCTCGTTGCTTTTGCGGCAAGCGCGGTGGAGAGTGGCGTGACAGACCGCTTCAAACCTCCCTTTCAACGCCTCACCATGGCGGAGGCCTTTGGCGACCTGGCCGGGATCGACCTCACGCCCTATCTCCGCCGAAATGCAGGCGACTTTGCCGCCGACGCGGTGCGATCGGGCCGTTGTGGCCTGTCCGCCGAAGATTCGCCCGACACGCGGTTCTTCAAGGTTCTCGTCAGCGCCATCGAGCCTGAACTGGCCAAGCTCGGCGCCGTCTTTCTCATCGATTACCCCGCGTCTCAAGCGTCGCTTTCCAAGATCAAGGAAGACGACCCCACCCTGTGCGAACGGTTCGAGCTCTATCTGAACGGCGTCGAGCTGGCCAACGGATTCACCGAACTCAACGATCCGCGGGAACAGGCGAGGCGATTTGCAGAGGAGGCGCGCGAAAAGAAGGCCTGTGGAAAGCGACCTGTCCCCCGAGACCGGGCGTTTCTCGACGCGCTCGAGCTGGGAATGCCGCCTTCAGGAGGCGTTGCGCTCGGACTCGACCGGCTCGCCATGGTTCTTTTTGGCGAAACCGATCTCCACCCTCTGCTTCCCTTCAGCGCCACGCCGTGGGAGTCGGCCCCGCCGTGACCGTGATTTGGTTTTTTTTGGCGGTTATTCACTCGAAGAGGCACTATATACTTATCGGCGACAGCGCTCCTCGCGGCGGCCGCGCTCGTCGCGGAGACACTATCTGCGGGGTCGATGTCGGCCCAATCACGGGAGGCGACCATGAAAAGAGCTTTTGGAAAACGGTTCCTGCTCCACTCTTCCTTCTTTTTTGCTTTCCTGATCGTTGCCGGGCCGGCTTTTTCCGATGACCTCGTCAGGATGTCGGGCCGCGATCTCAAGCCGGGCGAGAGAAAGTTCATCGAAGAAAAAGTGAAGTCCTTGCGCGCGTCGGACCACCTCCGCCGGTTCGGCCATATCCTTGACCTCATTCGGCTCGACAGCCTGGCCGTGCCCTTTCTGCGCAAGGAGGTGGAGCGCGGCTCGAATCCGATCCCCGTCCGGTGCGCGATCATGACTCTCAGTGAGATCGCGCCCACGGGCTTGGCCCAGTACCTCTCGGGAATTGTCAAGGGGAGCAAAAAGGGCCGCGATGAAAAGACCCTGGCCATACTCGGACTGGGCAAGGTGGGGGCGGACCGGGAAGCGGCCGCCCTCAGAAAACTTCTCCGGAAGGGAGAAGACCGGATGATCCGCCGTTCGGCGGCTCTCGCCCTGGGTCGCATGGGCGACGAGGAATCGTTCAAGGCGATCCTCTCGTCGGGCCGGCATGATCGGGAGGAGCGGGTCGCCGTGACCCTGCTCCTTGCCGCGGCGCTCGCCGGCGGCGACGCGTTCAGCGCACACGCTCCACGGCTGCTCGATGAGATGGACTCCCGTCGTCGCAGTGCGGTCGTGGTCGGCTGCGCCTTCAGGGCCGATCCGGTTCTGAAAGACCCTCTGCTCAAGCACGCGGTACGCGACGAGGAGTGCGCCGGGGCGCTCGCTGTCTGCCTCGGCCGGTACAAGGGCGCCAAGGTGGAATCGTGGCTGACCAAGACGGCGAGTGGACTCGATATCCCCGCGGCGCTGAACGCTCTCTATTCCCTGGCCGCCTCGGGCGCGCACGATGCGTCCGGTACGCTTCTCAAGGCCTTCCGGAATGCCGCCCACGACGATCCCCGGATCGTCCACGCCCTGCTGGCCGCTGCCGACGCGGGGCTGGGTGATTCTTTTCGCCAGCCGGCGCGGGAGTCGCTCTCCGTTGCCTCGGACTCTGTTCGATCGGCGGCCGCCCTCGCACTGGCCGGTCTGGAGGATCGTGGCGCGATCCGGCTTGTCAAGAAACAGCTCGCCGGAGAGAAGTCCGAGCGTGTCGTTCTCGATCTGCTCATTGCGGCCGGTCTCGTCGGTATAGCGCAGGATACCGAGGAGGTGGAACATCTCGAACAGAATGCCCAGGCCGCCGCCGTGCGTGAGCTGGCCGGCCTCGTTCACAAGGTCCTTGTCAAGAAGGTCGACCGGACGCTTCTTCAGGATATTTACGAGGAGCGCCTCGCGAGTTTGTCGGGACGGTGGGTTTACCGTTTCCGCGATTGTTTCATGGAGGAGGTCCGGTACGGCATGGATCTGGACACGATTCTCCGCAGGGTGTCGGTCGACGGCGGCACCGAGACGGACGACGATGCCGGCGACGGCCAGGAGGAGGGGGGCGACGAGTCTGGCGATGAACCGTCCGATCCGCCGTCGGGTGAGATTCCCGGTCCAGGCGAGGGAGAAGCGACCGCACCGCCCGCGCAGGGCGGCCAGGGTAACTTCAACCAGCTCAGGCGGCGGGTCATCGTTCGCGGCGAAGTCGTGGAGTGGGATATCCTGCACTGGTTCGACGAACTCGACTACTTTCCCCGGGAGCTGTTTTTCACGCGCTGAGCGAGGGGGGCTTTTCGCTGGACAGAGAAAGGCGATTGCCTACAATGGCGTGATTCTGAGCGGTTCGTGGCAAGCAATGGACGGAGGTTCCACCCGATGACGTTATCAAAGAAGAGAATTTACTGCACCTTTCCCAAGGAACTGATCAGAGAGCCGATTCTCTACAATCTTGGAAAGAACTTCGATGTGATTCCCAATATCCGTGGCGCGTCCATATCCGATGATATCGGTCTTGTCTATCTCGAGCTCGAGGGAGAAGAGAGCGAAGTGGAAAAGGCGATGCAGTATTTGATCGACAGGGATGTCAAACTCGATCCCGTCATCGGCGAATAAACCTGCCTTCTACGCGACGATCAGGAAAACAATCCCATCTGGGAGTCTCCGCTTCCAGATGAATTCTTCTTTTTCCGCCCCGGCCCGGCACGAACGAATCTGACCAGATCGTCCGAGATTTCACGCACAAATGGAGAGGGACCCCCTTCGAGAGTCCGGCCGAATAGAAACCGGCGGCGCGCCGACGTGAGGTGCAGCCGGTTCTTGGCACGCGTCATTCCCACGTAGAGCAGCCGGCGCTCTTCTTCGAGGGCGGCGGCCCTGTCGGGTTCGTCGTCGCCGATGAATGGAATGAGCCCTTCTTCGAGACCGGTGATGAAAACCACTGGAAACTCGAGTCCCTTTGCGGCATGGATCGTGGAAAGGGTGATTTTTTCGCTGCGAGCCACCCAGGGATCCTCGCTGTTCACGAGGGCGGCGGCAGGGACGAAATCGAGGCGCGAGGCGTCACTCAGAGCAGCCCTCTCCACCAGGCGGCGTGACAGGGACCGGAGTTCGTCTGCCTTTGAAGGGAGGGATGCGGCCAGAACCTCGCCCGCGGCGTGCACCAAGTGGGCGGAGCGTGGGACCTGGCGCGGTTTTTCCTCGGCGATGCGGGAGCGGAAGCTGGAAACGATCTCTCCCATATCGATCTTGAGAGACCCGAGCGTTCGGCACGAAGCGCCCGCCTCCTCGACAGGGCCGGCTAGGCCGGCGAGCCGGGCCAGGGCCAGAATCGCCCGTTCCAGGCGATCGGTGCGCTTTCTGCCCGTACCCACGCGCTGGTAGGGGATGCCGGCCTCGTCGAGGGCGGCGCAGAGCGGGGACGCCTGGGCGTTGAGCCGATAGAGCACCGCGATGTCGGAAAAACCATACTCGTCGTCACACTCCTCTTCACACCTGACATCGTCGAGACCGAAACGGCCCACACCGCCGACGAGGTTTTCGATCGTGCGCATGACGAAACCCGATTCGGCCCTGTCGCTCGGCAAGCTGTCGATCTGCAGGCGCAATCCCTTGATGTTGTGAGGGCGCGATCGCGGGGCGCAGGCGGCCAACCGCTGGTTGCGGCGGATGATCTGGTCCGAGGCCTCGATAATGGTGACCGTCGACCGGTAGTTGTCGCGAAGATGGAGCACCCGGCTTTCGGGAAAGTCCTCGGCAAAACGCGCGAAATGTTTCACGTCCGATCCGCGGAAGGAATAGATCGCCTGATCAGGATCGCCGATCGCCATGAAACTTTCCGCCTGACCCTCGAGCAGTTTGATCAGCGCGACCTGGTCGGCGTTGACGTCCTGATACTCGTCGACGAAGATGTGGCGCCAGCGCGCCTTGTACGAGGCGAGCCGTTCCGGATCGTGTCCGAGGAGCTCGACAGGCAGTGTGATGAGGTCGTCGAAATCGAGAGCACTCTCTGATATTTTGGCTTCCCTGTAGAGCGGGGCGATGGATCGATCGGCACTCCGATCCGCGATCGATGCGAGAGCGGTCTCGATCGTGGAGCGGAGCGTTCCACGTCCGGTCTCGGCGAGCAGGTGGGAAACCAGATCTCGCTTGTCATCCTCGTCGTAAATGACCGGGGGCTGCCTGAATCCCAGTGAGGGCCATTCTTTGCGCACGATCTCGAAGCCGAGCGCGTGAAAGGTGCCGATGAAGATCGGATTCGCCCTCGTCGGCCCGAGAGTCTCGGTCAGGCGGGCGCCCATCTCGTCCGCTGCCCGGTTGGTAAAAGTCAGCGCCAGAATCGATTCCGGATCGACTCCTCTGTTCTCTATCAGGAACGCGATACGGCTCGTCAGCGTGCGCGTCTTGCCCGTTCCCGGTCCGGCAACGACCAGAAGGCGTCGCCCGGCGAAGTGGACGGCGTCTTTCTGGGAGTCGTTGAGGGCGAGTGATGATTCGGGCATGGTCGCCTTCCGCTCGATGCTGTGATCCTGTCAGAATAGGGTCTTTTGAATCGCGGCATCGAGTTCCTTGCGTTCCTCGCAGCCGAAGATCGACACCGTTCCGAATTCTCCATCGTAACCGGCCAGAACCTCTATGTCGCCGCAACGCATCTTGCCGATCGCCTCGGGCAGCAAGGGGTGGGAGAGGCCCTCTAGTTCCTCGAGCGGAAGATCCTTGAGGATTTCGATTTCAGATCCCACGCCGCGGATCAGTCTGCTGTATTCCTTCATGACCGTCTTGGTGCCGGGGCCGACGTGAAAGATCTCGGCGATGACTTCCTGGAGGGGAATCAGGTTCACGTAGTCGGCGCGGTCGGCGGGCTGCGCGATTTCCACGGGACGGTCGGCGAGCTCCTCCACTCGATGAAGCACCCCCAGCGTGACCTTGCGGCCGCAGTGGGGACAGAGTCCGTCGGCGGCGATCGTTTCGGCCGGACTCATTCTCTGCGTGCATTTGCGGTGTCCGTCCCAGTGGTACTTTCCCTCCTCGGGGAAAAACTCGATCGTGCCGCGGAAGCCGCCTTCGGCGGGGCGTTCGAGCGCGCGCCGGATCGCGCTGTAGGAGAGGTCGCAGTCGAACATGTTGGCCTCGCGCGCGAGCTTCGACGGCGAATGGGCATCGGAATTGGACACGAGGGTCAAGCCGTCGAGTTGGCTGAGGCGCCAGTTCATGGGCGGATCTGACGAGAGGCCTGTTTCGACCGCGAAGATCTCGCCCGCGAGATCTTCGAAGCAGTCTGCAACGGAATCGAAACCGGAACGGGCGCCGAGCATGGAAAAATGGGGGGTCCAGATGTGGGCGGGCAGCAGCCACGCGTGGGGCGAACAGTCGAGAGTGATCTCCAGGAGATCACGGCTGTCGAGCCCGAGGATCGGCCGGCCGTCGGAGCGCACGTTGCCGATCGCGCCGAGGCGGTCGGCGATCTTCGAGGCCCTTTCCAGATCGGGCGCGAAGAGGACGTTGTGCACCTTGTGCACCTTGCCGGCCTTCTTGTAGATGCTGCTGATCTCGACGGTGAGACAGAATCGCACGGGCTCGGGTCGGAGCGGAAGGAATTCCCCGTCCGGGGTCTTCGCGTATTCGGCCTTGAGGGAGTAGAGCCCCTCCTCGGCGGGCTCGAGCTTTTCATGAAGTTCGGCGAGCCATGCGGGGTGGGTGAAGTCGCCCGTGCCGACAACGGTCAGTCCCTTGCGCTGTGCCCAGAGGGAGAGGTGCTCGAGATCGCACGCTTTGCTCGTGGCGCGCGAGTACTTGGAGTGGACGTGGAAATCAGCGTTGAATCTCATCCGATTCTCCCGGATTCAGATCTTTCTGTCCCGAATCCGAGAGACTATCATCCTTCTCCTCTGCTTTGAAGGACTTATCGGCGAAACCGCGGTACTCTGCGATGTCCTTGATGGCGACTCCGATCTCTTCCAGCAACTTGGCAATCCCGGTCTGGAGCTGATTGTCTTCCTGATAGTCGCCGTAGAACTGGAATCCGGGGTAGGCCTTTCCACGTTCGTCAGCCACCTTGCGCCTGATCTCCGCCCTGATCCATTTCCTGATATCTTCTCTGTCGAGGTGGGTGCCGAGGTTCTTGTAGGTCTCCTCGAAGTCGGGATAACGGGAAAAATCGAAACCATCTCCCTCGGCAAGCGCGATGAAGAGTTCCTTGTTGTCCGGAAAATACTTGTCCACGTAATTTTTGAAGACTTCCTTCTCGATGAGTTCGGTGAGTTCTTCTTCCTTCCACTCCTTTATTCCCTCGTAGGCGCAGGCGAGATCGGGCTCGATCCCGCCCTCGTGGATGATCGAACCGTCGAGATCTCTCAAGGTGTGGATGCTCTCGTCGGAGGGAAGGAAATACATCGATGTGGTGATCTTGACCATGGGGCCCACGTCGTACTTGCCGTTGCTGTTGAGGTCCTTGTACTCGTCGCCGGGGTCGTAGATGCCGTCGTTGTCCCTGTCGACGGTGAGTTGCTCGGGGCTGCGGCAATCGAGATGCTTGGGGACCTGCACCGATCCCTTGCCGTACGTCTTGTCGCCCACGATGAGGGCGCGCTTGTAGTATTTGAGCGCGCCGGCGAGAATCTCGGAAGCGCTCGCGCTGTTGCGGTTGGTGAGCACCACCATGGGCGCGTCCCACTTGACCGGCATGTCCTGTGAAGGGTAATTGCGGGGATGCTCGTTCCGCCCCTTGGTGTAGACCACGAGTTTTCCCGGATCGAGAAAGTAGGAGGCGATCAGAACAGCTTCGCTCAGATATCCGCCCGTGTTGTTGCGCACGTCGAGGATGAGTCCCTTGACGCCGAGCTTCTTGAGCCTTTTCAGTTCCACCGACATGGCGCGCCACGCATCATCGGAGAACTGCTTGAGTTCGAGATAGGCGATGTCGCCGGGGAAGATCTCCGACGCCAGGGTGGGAATCGCGATCTTGTCGCGCATGATCGTGTACTGGCGTTCCTTCTTCCAGCCCGGACGGTAGACGGTGATCGTCACGTCCGTGTTCGGATCTCCCTTGAGGCGGCGGATGATCTCATCGTTGTCTTGCTTGAACGTTTCCCACCCGTCGACCTTCCAGATCTGGTCGCCCGAGCGGAGTCCGGCCTTGTAAGCCGGGCCGGAGTAGATGGGGCGGGTGATGGAAAAGACGCCGTCGATCGTGTCGACGTAGGCGCCGATACCGGCATAGGAGCGGAGCAGATCCCTCCTCCACCGCTCGTGTTCTTCCTGGCTGAAGTAAGTCGAGTGGGGGTCGACCGAGTTGAGCATACCCTTGGCCGCGGCGGTGAGAAGTTTCTCCAGTCCTTCCTTGGTCTCAAACTTGTCGCCCAGGATGTGGTCCTCGCGGATCCTGTCTATGATCTCCGAGATCAGCTCGAGTCCGTAGACTGATGAGCTGAGTCGGTGTCCGCCTTCGAAGCTCATCGATTTGTCCCGGACCAGATTGATGTAGTACCGCTGCAGTTTCCAGTTATCGAGGAATGTCCTGGCCAGGCGGCCCTCGACGGTGGGGTCGTTCTTGATTGCGCGGAGTACTCTCTTGGCGAGCTCCATCTCATCGATGTCGGCGAGGGCGAGTGCCCCGGAGATCTTGATCTCGAGGTTGTCCGACTCGATCGCCGCCTTGAGTTCGCCCCGTGCTTTCTTTGCGTAGCGGCTGGAAACGTTGGAGAGCGCGCGCGCGGCGTGGATGCGGATAAAGGGATCGTTCTCGTCTTCCAAGATCCGGTTGAGAGAGTCTTCGACATCGGAGAGGAACTCGTCCTCGATGAAGTCGTCGATGATCTCGATCATTTCGATGGCGCTCACCCTGAATTCCATCCCCAGGTTGCCCAGAACGAGGTCTAGCAGAACAGGGGTCGCCTCACGGCTGTCCCCGGCATCGAGCAGAATGCGCGCAGCGCCGAGCCGGACGAGAGGATTCTTGGAGGCGAGCTTCCTGATGACCTTCTCCCTGGCGGCCGCGTCATCGTCGACGAGAGCGGCAACCTCTGTGCACAAAATCCAGATCTCGTCGAAATCGGCACTCTCCATTCTGACGAAAGTGTCGTCGATTATGGCCAGGCGCGTGTCGTCCTGGGCGAGAGCCGATTGGGCGCCCACGAGGCTGATGAGAAACAGAACGAGAGAGGCGAGGACGAGCGGAGTAGAGTTCGGTGTCTCTTTCATGAGGTCTAAATGTCCTTCTTTTAAGCGGTTATCCGCCGATCGAAAAGCTAGGGGGATCGGTATTCGTGTTGTATTCTTGCCCAGCCGGTGATGGGTGATCAGATTCTGTCGGCCGGAGCTCATCAGTCTAATAGCATGATCGACTTTATATACGGCGTTTCTGCACAGAAATCAAAATCAAACAGAACCCAAATCGTGGTTCTCGTCAACATTAAATCATAGTTAATCCACCGCCTCTGGCGGTGAGAATTTAAAAGGCTCTGCC
>CAYXGI010000046.1:0-48220 GCA_964464495.1 uncultured Phycisphaerales bacterium | reverse complement strand
ACATCACATCGATCGTGGGATTGGCGGCACCAGAGGTGTTGTAGTAGAAGGTACCGTTCCATTCACGCGGAAAGAAGGAACCGCTGAACGCGGGAGAAACCTGCCCCGTGTTCGTGGTCAGGGTGATGTCCGCGTTCGAGTAAGTGTGCTGGCCATTGGTGTAGTTCATGCGCGACGTGGAATAGTTGGCCACGTCCACATAGATACCATAGGTACCGCCGCCGAGGAACTGAACGCCGTTGCCAGTCAGATCGATCCAGGTCGGCAGGTCCGTGCCGGCTGAAGTCGCCGTGTTCGTACCGAGGAAGGTCCACGCGGAAGCATCGTTCTCGTAGCCGACGCAGCTTCCGGATTTGTAGTAAACATCGACCACAGTGGTTTCGCCGCCGGAACCCATCCAACCCACGTTGACGTCAAGACCCTCGCAGTACATGTCCATGTTGGGCATGATGTCGAAGGTGTTGCCCGCATAACCGTTGTTCTGGGCAAAAATGGTGGTGATCGACCCCTGGGCGCGCGTGTTGGTCGTCACAGCGCTCACATCGGCTGGCTTTACAGGCAATCCGTCATCGGCGACCTGGGCGAAACCCACGGTACACAAACAGAAAAGAGAAACAAAAAGGACGAGTGCTTTCTTCATGGCTGTCCTCCTCAAGATATGGAAAAAAATTAAGCTATGCCCTCTGCTCGAGTGAAACAGTGTACCTCTATGTGTCCGATTAAACCCCTTTGGTGGTATTTAAGTCAAGTATTTTTTATATAAACAGATGTGGGCGGGTCACCAAACCCTGGTGACCCGCCCACATCTATTTTGATACAATCCACTCCCACGATTTTCACGAGAGGAGCGCAGGATGAAGAGGTTCGCTTTGCTCGCGGGGATTCTACTCGCCTGCTCCCCCGCGGCGTTCTGCGCCACGCTGAAGGAGATGTACGATGCGGCCCTCCCGGGCAGCGGCTACGACAAGCTGATCGAATTGCAAACAGGCGTGATCTACACGGGCGGACTCTACATCGGCAAAACCTTCAACCGGATCACTGCTCAGTTCGAGGGAGACGAGGAGATCGACGTCCGCATCGTGGGAAACGGGGCTGTTCTCGACCTGCGGGGAGGCGAGATCTGCATCTCCTACTGCACCAATAGGCTCGATATCGACAACTGCGTCATCATCAACGGCAACATCCGCTACCGCGGCATGGAAGACGGCCCCATCGAAATCAAGCCGACCGGCTCGGCGCGGTACATCACCTTCTACAAGCCCCACGACTACTCGATCCGCATCTTCGGATGCGGCGACAACATCGTGGTGGAGAGAAACATCTTCGTCGACACGGTGGAGACAGGGCCCGACTTCATGTGCTGGACGGGTTATTCCAACGACTGGCTGGCGACCGGATCGGGCCTCGCCTTCAGCGCCTCTGGCTACGGTTTCCCCGCGGCGGTCGACAACTGGTCCTTTCACTCCGATCCTGTGGCGAACGGCGACCCTCTCAGGCACTTCGTCCTTCTCTGCGAATATGGTTGAGGCGAGCCCGAAGCGTGGCAAGGAGCCCCCGATCCCCCGTACAACAATGTCATCGGAATCGATCCCCTATTGGCCGATCCTGCGAACGGCGACTACAGCCTCGTCTCAGGGTCGCCGGCCTGGGGATACGGCTGCCAGACCTTTCGCGCGTTGGGGTGCGGCGCGTCGACGGGATCTATCGATTCCAGAGTGCCTCTCCCACGCCCCGACCTCAGGTCGGACCGTCGCGATGAGATCACCGTTTCCGGCTCGATCACGGAGGACACCGTGTGGAACGCCGACAAGGTCAACGTGGTCCACTATGGCGGGGCGCTCTTTTTCTATCACAACGCGTGTCCGCGCATCGCCGATAACCTCATCGTCGACAACCACTCCCTCGACAATGGGAGCGCTGTCTACTGCGCCTACTCCTACCCGGTTCTCACGAACAACACGATCGTGAACAACACGATTCACAACAGCGATGATCCATACATCGACTCGTGCGCGGTTCTGAGCTTCCTCGCGAAGCCGCAACTCGTGAACAACATCATCCGCGACAACGATCCCGAATTCGTCTACCTCCACACCCAGCTTTGGAGCAACAAGGCCTACTACACACGGTACAACAACATCGAGGATCACGAGGAGGTGGGAGGCAACATCGACGCTGACCCGCTCTTCGTCGACGAAGCGGACAGCGACTATCATCTCACCCATGACTCGCCCTGCCGCGACAGCGGCGACAGCTCTGCGGCAATCGGTGCCGCTGACGCGGCAATAGGCACTGCCGATTTCGAAGGCGATCCGCGCGTTGCGGGCGACTCGGTCGACATGGGCGCCGACGAGTTCTACTTCCACCTCTACGCCATCGGCCCTGTGGCGGCCGGCTCCCCCATCGACGTGAAGATCGTGGGCTGTCCGGGGATGCCGACTCTGCTCGGCCTGGGTGGAGCCATCGCCGACCCGCCCCTCGCCACGCAGCACGGCGACTTGTGGCTCACGCTGCCTCTTTTCAACTCGTGGGCGCTCGGGCCGGTTCCCCAGACGGGAGTGCGCGTCTTTAGCACCACGGTTCCTGCTGGCTGGCTTCCTGGCGAACAGTATCCCTTTCAAGCGCTCGTCGGCGCATGGAGTTGGAAGTACACCAAGCTCACCAACCTGATGCTTCTCACTGCTGAATAATGTGGGCGCTGAATAATGTGGGCGGGTCACCAAAATTGCATTTCGGCTCTAAGTCATTATTTTGCCACAAGCAAAATAATGACTTAGAGCCGAAATGCAATTTTGGTGACCCGCCCGCGGTTTTCTACATCACCGTGGTTTTCGTGCACGCGGCGCCGATGGCGCCTTTGCGGCAGAGCTTGGTGGTCATGAAACCGCCCGAGTGGCGTGCCTGAACGGTAATCGCTTCGGAAAGAAGTGCGGCGCAGCTCGCCTGGACGTTCTGGAAGATCGCCATGCGCGCCGCTTCCTTCCTGGGATCGGCCTTGTCGACAAGACCGCTCACATCGTGAGGCATGTCGGCCAGTGCGCCCTCGTTCAGTCGGCGCAGCGGAATGCCGTGGTCGCCCTTGGACGCGATCGCCCAGACAGTCTTGAGCGCCTCGTCGAGCGGGCCTGCATAGTCAGCCAGCCAGCCGATCGTGCTCTCGGCCTTCACCGATTTTCCGTCGAGAAGAAGCCCCAAGAGCTTGGGCCAGTTCTCGGGCTCTGTCTTGCGGAACGGCCAGTGGCAGCCTTCCATACCAGGCACCACGGGCAGGGTGACCTCGGGCATGCCGAGATCGGTACCCTCGACCGCAACCAGGTAGTGGCAGTGGGTGAGAAGCTCGAGCATGCCGCCCAGACAGCGTTTCCCATTCACGAATCCGACGGACACGTCGAACTCCTCATAAAAGCGCCGCGCGGTCTGCGACCACGACTCGGCAATGGCCGCTCCCTTTTCCTCGTCCTCGAGGGCAGGGAAGAACTCGGTCGTGTCCGCACCGACGAGCTGGGTGGAGAGATGGAAGTCGCCGGTGACAATCACCTGCCTGATTCCCTCCGCCTTGAGCCAGCCGATGGCGCGGTTGAGCTCGTCGTTGACGTCTGAGTTGTAGCTCTCGCGGGCGATGGTGATCGCCCCCACCGCGCCGTCATGCTCGGCGTTGACGTAGAGCTGCTGCCAGGCGGGCGTGTCCATGCTCTCGAAGGCGGCCGGATACCAGCAGCCCTTCGCCGCCTCGGGATGCCGTTCGTGATAGGCCTTGACCGTACGCAACGCCGCGTCCGATCCAAGGCCGCGGATCGTGGCCAGCATGCCTTTCTGGAACTGGGCGCAGAGCTCGCCGATCGAATTGATGTGCGTAAAGTGCGACCGCTCCTCGTGAATGAGAAGGCTCACCATCTGGATCATCGGTCCCATGATCCACGTGTTGAACTCCTCTTCGTCGAGCTCGTCGAGGGTCCAGTTGACGAGGGGCCGGAAATGATTCTGCGGATACCAGTTCTCGCCGCTCGTCCTGCGTTCGTCGAGCTCGGGCGGCGGCGCGAAGAGGTCGCCGTAGTGCTTGCTCAGGTGGTGGAGGCACGACCATGTGAGAAAGTTGGCGCCTGTGGCGCCGATCGCATCGTGAGCGCGGAACGGGTTAGGCCCGAGCAGCCGCCGCACGTACTTGTCGATCTTCCAGTAGGGCATGTTCGACTCGCCGTGGTAGCGCGCACCCGCCATGGTCAGACCGCAGAAGAGCACGTCGAGCACGAAGGACCAGTTATCGCTCACCGGCATGGGGATCATGCCGAGCGCCCAGAAGAGCTGCGTTGTGGGCGACGTCTCCTCCTCCACGATCTCCCAGATCTTGTTGATCTCGTGGGGAAACGCCGGGTGGGCAATGCCCACGCCGAGCTGGGATGCGGGAAAACCGGACGTGACCGACTTGATCTCGATCTCGGGAAAGGAGGCGCGAAAGATCTCGTAGTGGGCCTTCTTGATGTCGAGAATCTCGGGAATCGCCTCGAGCAGAAAGCGCGGTTCGAAATCCTTGAGCCGCTCGGGCAGGCGCGCACCCCCGTAGGAGAGGCTGACCACGTTCTCCATGATCTGGCTCGCCCCGTCGGCGCCGAAAGCGCGCACGAGCCCCGGGTACTGCTTGCCTATCCCGTCGGGTACGCCGGGAAAGTCGAGAGCCACGATCGGCACGCCATAGGGCGCGAGACGCGAGCCGAGCTGCATCGCCTTGCCCGCGCCCACGATGCCGTTGGCGCCCGAGATGACGAGCGCTCCGCGGCGCGGCGCCGGGCCAAAGACCTTGTCGACCAGCTCCCCGGCATCGACCGGCATGCGGCCGTTCTTGAAAATATCGAGGGTCGTTCCCAGATTCAGCGTCTCGAGCGTTGATGGTCTCATGGACGTTGTCATGACTCGCTCCCTCCTTCCGTGACTTTCAAGATCGCCGCGATGCCCACATCGCCCGCCGCGCAGCCGAAGATCATGACATAGCCGCCGCCGAGATCGACCGCTTCCTCGAGCGCCTCGATCAGCACGCGCGTCAAGGTCGGCCCCTGGGGGTGGCCCCAGACGAGCGGGCAGCCGGTGGTGTTCATCTTGGCCCAGTCATAATCGAGAGTGTGGGCGAAGATGGCGTCGTTGACGGCGAAGGGATTGTGGTTCTTGACAACCGCCATGTCGTTCATGGAAAGCCCCGTGCGGTCGAGCAGCTTCTGAACGGCGAGCGCAGGCGCCTCGGGCATGAGGGCCGCTTGAGTTCTGATCTCGGTCTTGGCGACGAAGGCAATGTCGATCTCTGGCCGCGGGCTGAGTGCGCGCGCCCGCTCCTTTGTGGTCACGAGCAGTGTGGCCATGCCGTCCGACGCGTGGGTCTGGGTTCCGCTCGTGATGCACGTGTCGAGCTCTCGCATGGCGCGTAGCGCGTCAAGGCTCACCTTGCGCACACCGAGGTCGTCGTCGACGCGGCCCAGAGGCCACCCCTGCACATTGAGCACGTCGAGCGGAAAGAGGACGCGGTTGAGAAATCCCGACTCCTTGGCCTGGAAGTACTGCTCGTAGCGCAGCGCGGTGAGCTCATCCACCTCGCGCCTGTCGATCTTGTACTTGCGCGCCGCCACCCCGGCGGTGGCGATCATGGCGCCGCCCGTGGCAGGATCGAAGCCGAAGTTGTCCCACACATCGGAGAGAGCCTGGGTGCGCTCGTAGGAGCGCCGCTCCGGAAAGACCCCGACCGGCGAATCGCTCGTCCGATCGAAGGTGAGCACGCCCACCACATCGTTGGCGCCGCTCTCCACCTCGGCCGCGGCCAGGACCGTGGCCTGCAGCCCGGTGGCGCAGGCCTGCTCCACGTGGAAACCGGCGAGCCGCTGCCCCATGCAGCTCGACACGAGTGGCGCCGTCCAGAACTTCCAGTGCCAGGGAACGGTCGAGCCGATCACGAGATAGTCGAGCTCTCTCGTTGGAACCTTTCTCTTGCCGAGAATCCTGTTGGCCGCTTCCCCGGCGAACTGGCCGATGTTGACCTCGGCGAGAGGCGACATCTGCCAGGCGGGGAAATAACTGCTTCCCCAGGTGCCGTACGGGATCCTGGCTCTTGGAAACATGGTGTCTCCTTTTTTCATTGGTCTCTCCTTTTGCCCTCTTCGGTTGAACCGATCCTGCATGGGGCGGGATCGCGCCGCCATTCGATTCCCTACACTTTAACTCTCAACGATCGGACTTCAATCCCTGAATCAACTGTTCGATGGGTTTCCGAGTCATCGATCGATTCTGCCCTGGAAAAGTCCCGCTCGGCCCGCCTCAGCGGAAATTACACCGAGCATTAACACGGTTCTCACCAAATCTTAATAATCGAGGGCTAACCTATTCGCGTGTATGAACTCGCAAATGTGAAAATCCTTTTGACCGCGGCCCCTGGCTGACGCTATCAACAGATCAAAAAACGGGTTGCCTGTCGCACTGAATTCTCAATCAAGGATCGATCCCATGTCGCTCCACCTGGAAACGGACATTCAAAAACTCGAGAAGAGCATCCTCGCCCGGCGGCCGCATCTCGGTAAAAAGCAAAACCGGAGAGGACAGCGTTTTCACCATCGAGCTCAGAGGGGTCTGAGAACCCTTTTTTGAAATCTAACGGTCTCTTAAATAATAGATCCTGACAATTGAAGAGTACGGTACACCGAAATTTTAGTTCCCTTCGAGATGTCATTGGTTTTGAAGGAGAAATTGTAATGTTCAAAGGATGCTCAGTTCTTGCGCTCACCCTCTGTCTCATCTCGCCGCTCTGGGCGGCTGACTCCGAAGATCAACTCTCTCTCGTCGACCTCAACGATCGCGTGGAACAGCTCGAGCAGATGACGCCCTCCTGGCTCCAGAAGATCACTCTCAAGGGCGATTTCCGCTACCGCTTCGAGCACATCGACATGGAGGACACGTCCAACCGCAACCGCCACCGCTTTCGTTTCCGTTTCTTCGTCGGCGCCGAGGTCAATGACCTCGTCGATCTCGGCCTCCAGTTCGCGTCCGGATCGGAAGATCCCGTTTCGTCGAACCAGAGCTTCGACAATGGCTGGGACACCAAGCGCGCCGGGATCGATCTCGCCTACTTCGACTACCACCCGATCAACAACGACTGCCTCGAGCTGAACGTGGTGGGCGGCAAGATGAAGACCCCCTTCGCCGTGATGTCCAAGAGCGAGCTGCTCTGGGACCCCGACATCCGTCCCGAGGGCATGGTGGTGAACTTTTCGGGCAACTGCGACGACTGCGTCAACTGGTTCGGCCATGCCGGTCTCTTCTACCTCGAGGAGCGCAGCACCGCGGCCGACTCGCGGCTCGTGGGCGGCCAGCTCGGCGTGGTGGTCGGCCTCAATGACTACGGCAGTGTCACGGCCGGCGCCGGGTACTACGACTTCGGGCAGCTCGAGGGCCGTCCGTCGCTCTTCGACGACACCGATGCCGCCGGCAACTCGGCGACGAAGCGCGCCGGCCTCATGCTCTACAACGATGACTACAACGAACTCGAACTCTTTGCCGAGTATGCCACCGAGGTCGAAAGCTTGCCCGTTCACGTCTTTGCCAACTGGGTCAACAACCGGAAGGCCGACGACGAGGACAAGGGCTGGCTGGCCGGATTAAAGGTCGGCAAGGTCAAGGAGTTCGGAACGTGGGACTTCCGCTACCAGTACAAGCACATCGAGCAGGACGCCGTGGTGGGCGCCTTCACCGACTCTGACTTCGGCGGCGGCGGAACCAATGCCAAGGGCCACGAGTTCAATGTCGGCTTCGGCCTCGGCGACGACTGGAAGCTCGCGCTCAGCTACTTCCTCAACGAGACCGGCATCGCCAGCGGCGACAGGGCGATGGATTACGACCGGTATCAGGTCGATCTCAAGTTCAAGTTCTAGAAAGATCCTGCTACACTCGGCGGATTGATAGTCACCGAGCTTCTTGTCGACCTTGACCTGGGCGTGGGCCGTCATGGTGAGAACCAAGGCGCAGACCAGAACAGCCACCACCGAAATCGTTCTAAGACTTTTGTACATCGGGACCTCCTTTCGTGAATGCCGACTCAGTCCTCGACGTATTTTTCCTGGGTTGTTCTCAGGTCGTGGGATGGTAGCGCTTGGATGCTAGGATCGTGTTAGAGTCGCGAGAAAATCGCGTTAATGTGCGGACGAAAGGAGCAAATAGCTCTTTGCAGAAAGGGTTGACAGCAACCTAAAGAATGATCGTGGACAACGGCTTTCGCGTTGTCCACGATCATTTGGTGAGTTTCTTCGATGATACGCAGAGGCTTACTTGAACTCGATCGAGTCGAGATTCGACACGTTCCACTTCCAGCCGCAGCAGCCTTGACCCACACTCGTTCCCTGGATGTGCAACGTCCTTCCCGACCAGGAGGGCGGGATCTGGGACGGGAGAGTGAAGCTGACCGCTAACTCGCAAGAAGCAGGGAACGCGCCCAGTCTCCAATGGGCCACGGGGATGAGATCGAGAGTCCAGCCGTAGATCTTGTAAGTGCCGAGCTGCCATCCCACGGCGAGAAAAGCCTGATGGCCCTCGTGGCCATCGGAAAGGGTGACCGAAACAACATCTCCCCCGCCAACTGGATCGTTCGGCTCGACAACGAGTGTCAGGTCGCAGCTTTCGCCACCTCCGCCGCCACCGCAATTGGAGTAGGCGTGGGGCGCGATCAGGACGAGAGCGGACAGAACAGACAGAATCGTTCCAACAATCAAGAGTCTCATGGTTTCTCCTTCAGGCTGCATGGAATAAAAACATCGCCCCAAGAACCATTCGATTCGAGGGGACGGTGAAAGTATACAAATATCGTCTGAATTGGTCAAATTTGATCTGCATTGCGATCGAAGTCGGCAAAGTATATAATATTTCAAATCAATTGATTCCTAAAGCCGGCACCGCTATCAGAACCTTGAATCAGCCCTCTTTTAACGGGAGATCGTCATGATCCGCATCATTCTTCTCGCCCTCGTCTGTCTTTCGGGAAGCCTCGCCTTCGCCCAGGACGCGCACGGCCCGGACTGCTGCTGCAAGGCCGACTGGATCGCGCGCCTCGAGAAGGAACTCGGCCATCTCCCGCCGGTGAGCGTGCTCTCGCGTAACGCAGGCTCAGACACTCTCGAGGACACCGACGTGATCCACTACAACCTCGACATCGAGATCGATCCGGCCACCAAGTGGATCGGCGGTTTCAACACGATGACCGTGGAGAGCCTGGTGAACGGTCTCGGTGATTTCCGGTTCCGCCTGTCGAACACTTTCACGATCACGTCGGTCAGCGTGAACAGCGTGCCGGTCGCCTGGAACCGCATCGACTCCACCACGGTGGAGGCGACACTCGACAAGACTTACAACACGGGCGAGCAGTTCGCGCTCAGCGTGGCCTACAACGGGGAGCCGACGGGGCAGGGATTCGGGTCGATCAATTTCACCTCGCAGGGCGGCAGTCCGCTCGTCTTCACCCTGAGCGCGCCCTGGTACGCCTACACCTGGTGGCCGGTGAAGGAGACCCTCGACGACAAGACAGTGGCCGACTTGCGGTTCACCGTGCCCGATACGCTCAGCGTCGCGTCCAACGGCGTGTTGCAGAGCGTCAATCCCGTTCCGGGAAACAAGCTCGTCTTTCACTGGAAAACCAACTACCCCACCGTCGACTATCTCTACTTTTTCGCCGCCACGGACTATAACTATTACGAGGACACCTACTACCACACCGGCGGATCGATGCCGGTGGTGATGTACATCTTCCCCTCCGACGATACGCCGTCGAACCGAAACGCCTGGTGGAAGATGATCGACATCCTCGGCGTCTACGGCGACCTCTACGGTCTCTATCCCTTCATCGACGAGAAGTACGGCATGGCCGAGTTTTCCTGGGGCGGCGGCATGGAGCACCAGACCCTCACCACGCAAGGAGGTTTCTGGGAGTATATCACCGCCCACGAGCTGAGCCACCAGTGGTGGGGCGACATGATCACCTGCGGCACGTGGCACGACATCTGGCTCAACGAGGGATTCGCCACCTACTCGGAGGCGCTCTGGTTCGAGTTCGAGTCTGGAACGAGCGATCCGGCGGAGCTCCACTACTGGATGGGCGTGCGACGCCCCACCGATGTGAACGGCAGTGTCTACTGTTACGACATCTCCGACCTGTGGCGCATCTTCTCCTCCAACTACACCTACCGCAAGGGCGCCTGGGTGCTCCACCAACTGCGCCACGTGCTGGGCGACACCGATTTCTTCGACACCCTCGCCGCGTACCGCGCCGCGTTCGAGTACACGAGCGCCATCACCGCCGATTTCCAGACGATCGCCGAGAGCGTTTACGGAAGCGATCTCTCCTGGTTTTTCGACGAGTGGGTCTACGATATCGGCGCTCCCGCGTACCGGTACGCGTGGACGCAGCATGACGTGAACGGACAGGACTACGTGGAGCTCTATGTGACACAGACGCAGTCGTCGTCCTATCCGACCTTCACCATGCCGATCGACATCACCACCTGGTCGGGAGGATCGGACACGCCCCATGTGGTCTGGAACGACGCGCCCGCCGAGCACCTGCTGATCCCGGTGGACAGCACGGTGTCGAGCATCGACTTCGATAGCGACGAGTGGATCCTGCACACCTCGCTCTCCACGACGAGCTTCGTGGGCGGGCCGCCCAAGATCGTGTCGACCGCGCCCGCGCCGGGCGAACGGGTGGCGTTCGGATCGAATCCCGACACGGTGGAGGTCGTATTTCACAAGGACGTGACCGTCGATGCGTCCGATTTCACGCTGACCGGCTTTTTCTCCGGGGCGCGCACCTTCGCTCTTGCCTACGACAGCGTCACCCAGACGGCGACCTTGACGCCCGACCGGCCTCTTTCGCCCGACTGGTACACGCTGACCGTGTCGGATGGAGTAACGGACACGAGCATGGGCCTGGCGCTCGACGGGGAGCTGACCCTGTCGTTTGATCCCGACGCTCTGCCGAGCGGCGACGGCCTGCCCGGCGGTTCATCGATGGTCCGCTTCGGGGTGTTGCCTCCCCTGTGGCAGGGATCGATCACGACATCGGCCGGCGGGACGCACAACAACGCCGGGGCGCCGCGTTAAAAACGCGAATACGCCGCGTTAGAACTCACCGCAAGAATCGGGTTGCCGCCGTGCGCGTGTTATCCCAAATTGGGAGAAACAATCGTGCGAGCAACGGAGGCCGGCCATGACAGCGACTGACGCCCTGCGGATCGAAAAAGCCATTCATTTCATCGAGGCCAATTTCAAGCGCCAGCCCTCGCTCAAGGAGATCGCGGCGAGCGTGAACCTGAGCGAGTATCACTTCCAGCGCCTCTTCCGGCGTTGGGCCGGAATCAGCCCGAAGCGGTTCGTGCAGTTCCTCACTGCCGAGTACGCGCGACGGCTTCTCGAGGAATCGCGCAGCGTTCTCGACACGGCTTACGATGTGGGTATGTCGGGGCCGGGCCGGCTTCACGACCTCACGGTCAATGTGCACGCCATGTCGCCCGGCGAGGTCAAGACCCGCGGCGCGGGACTGACGATCCGCTACGGTTTTCACGACAGCCCTTTCGGCGAATGCCTGATCACGACGACCGGCCGGGGCGTGTGCGCCCTCAGCTTCGTCGCCGCGAACAGCCGCAAAACGTTGGTGGACGATCTCGCCGATCGGTGGCTATGCGCCACACTCGAGGAGAAACCACACGCCACGCGTTCCGTGGCGAAGCGTATTTTTCAACCGGCGCCCGCCAACGACCGCGCTGGTCTCAGTCTCTTCGTCGCGGGGACCAATTTCCAGATCCGCGTCTGGGAGGCGCTGCTCACGATCCCGCCCGGCATGCTCGTCTCTTACAGCGACGTAGCTTCTCTCGCCGGCCGGCCGAGAGCGGTGCGCGCCGCAGGGACCGCGATCGGCCAGAATCCGATCTCCTTCCTCATTCCCTGCCACAGGGTAATCCAGCGAACAGGTGCGTTTGGTAAATACCGATGGGGCGACGCCAAGAAGAGAGCCCTCATCGGCTGGGAAGCCGCGCAGCGCCATCTCCGGGAGAAGTCAGGCTGATCTCGACCGGCCCGACCGAAAGCCGCTTTTCACGCCACACCTCTGCCGGTACAATCACCGATTCAGTCAGTCAAACTCTTGGAAAAAAACAGATGAACAGAAGACAATTCCTGGCAGCGGGCGCTGCAGCGGGGATCGCCCTGCCCCAGACGGTGCTGGCTCAGGCGGACTCGGAGAACACGCCGACTCGCTCCAATCCTATCGCCGTGGCGACCTATTCGTTCTGGCGATTCAAGGACGGTCTCAAGCTTCCCATGGAAAAATGCATCGATCTGGCCGCCGACATGGGGTTCGCCGGCATCGACGTGCTCCACATGCAGATGCACCGCGAGGACGAGCAGTACCTGCGCGAACTGCGACGCCACGCCCTGATCAACGGCATCGCGCTCTGCGGTCTGTCGATCCATCAGGGATTCTTAACGCCGGACAAGGAAAAACGGCAGGCCAACATCGATCACACGATCAGGATGATCGAGATGGCGTACACCCTCGGCATTCCGTGCATGCGGCTCAACACCGGCCGCTGGCGCACGACCAGGAGCTTCAACCAGCTCATGAAAGACCGCGGCATCGAGCCGCCCCTGCCCGGATACACCGAGGACGATGGCTATCCCTGGGTGATCGAAGCGATCGAGAAGTGCCTGCCCACGGCGGAGAAGTGCGGCGTCGTGCTCGCCCTCGAGAATCACTGGGGACTGGGGCGCACGCCCGAAGGGCTTCTGCGCATCGTCAAGGCTGTCGATTCGCCCTGGCTGCAGATTCTTCTCGACACGGGTAATTTTCTCGAAGATCCCTACGACAAACTCGAGATGATCGCGCCCTACACGGCGTTCGTCCAAGCCAAGACCTACTACGGCGGCGGGACGTACTACACCCTCGAACTCGACTACGCGCGCATCGCGGCGATCTTGCGGAAGGTGAACTATCGCGGCTACATCTCCCTCGAATTCGAGGGGCACGAGGACTACCGGACGGCGATCCCGAAAAGCCTGAAGATGTTGCGCGAAGCATTCGGGGCGATTCGATGACAACCGAAATCCCTTCTTGCTGCTGCTCCACGCTACCGGCCGCGCCACCCTCGCAGCCTCCGCGAATGGACAGAGATTGGATCGATGGCGCTGTCGATTCTGCTGTCGGTCCGATTCCGCGGATCAAGACGATCCTCTCCTCGGCCGACCGCGTTGGAGCATGGAAAGTCCGCTGGGGTCTCGGCCGCGGCCGGTTCCGGGTCGAACCCGGGCTCTACGCCGTGGGATCACCAGCGCCTGAGTCACCCGTCCTGGTTTCGGCGAACTACAAGATGAGCTTCGACCTCCTCCGGGCACAGCTCGCCCAGCGGGACGCCTGGATCGTGGTGCTCGACACGCGGGGCGTGAATGTCTGGTGCGCGGCCGGCAAGGGCACCTTTGGAACGGAAGAGCTCATCCGTCGCGTCAGCGCAGTGGGACTCGACCGGGTGGTGGCCCATCGCAAACTGATCGTTCCCCAGCTCGGCGCTCCTGGTGTGAGCGCCCACAGGGTGAAATCGGAGAGCGGCTTTCGCGTGGTTTACGGCCCGGTCAAGGCTGCAGACCTCTCCGCCTTTCTCGACGCGGGCATGAAAGCCACACCCGCCATGCGCCGGGTCCAATTCCGATTGCGCGACCGCTGCGTGCTCATACCGGTCGAGCTGATCCCTGCCGTGAAAAAGGGCCTGCTGGCCGCGGCTCTCTTGACCGTGCTTTCCGGTCTGGGCGAGGGCGGATTCAGCTTCTCCAGGCTTCTTTCTCCGGGACTCGCCAACGGCGCGATCCTGCTGTGCGCCTGGATCTTCGGAGCCGTGACGGTTCCGTTGCTCGTCCCATGGATTCCGGGGCGGTCCTTTTCAGCCAAGGGCGTCTGGATTGGACTGTTCTATGTTTTCGTCGCCCTCTGGCTGCTCCATCTCCCTGGAGAGAGCGCCCCAAACTGGGCCACGATCACATCGTGGCTGCTGATCGTCCCGGCGGTGACGAGCTTTCTGGCGATGAATTTCACCGGCTCGACCACCTTCACGTCGCTGTCAGGTGTTTTGCGCGAAATGCGCGTTGCGATCCCGCTCCAGATCGGATCGGCCGCGGCGGGTCTGATTCTCTGGATCGTGTCACTCTACATATAGATGCTGCAGTTCCCTTGGAGGATTCTGTTCGATGCTTCTCTACCTTCCCGGAGTGGCCACTGTCTCGGTGAATGAGGCATTGTGCAACGGGTGCACGCTCTGCACCCAGGTCTGCCCCCGCGCGGTTCTGGCCATGGATAGCGGCAGGGTGCGCATCGCTCAGCGCGACGCGTGCATCGAGTGCGGCGCCTGCGCAACGAACTGCGAGGCGGGCGCTGTCACCGTGCGCGCCGGAGTCGGTTGCGCGGCGGCGATCATCACCGGGAAACTCCGGGGCACCGAACCTGTGTGCGACTGCGGCGACGACCAGGCATGTTGACCCGACGGCTACCAGGCCACGACGCGCCTCATGGCGCGACTGGCGCGGGCAGCGACAGAGCGTTTTTCCCGGTGGCAGGCGAAGTCCGGCGACTAGTCTCCCTTTCCGATCAGTCGAACACCTCGAACCGGACCTCGTCGACGAAGACTTCGAGCCCGGTCTGCTCGTCGTCTGTCCGGACGGCTTCGCCGACGAGCGAGAGCTGAAGCGCAAAGTGTCCGCTCCTCGGCGGATTGATACCGGTCACATCGCTCCGCGCCAGGGGCGGATCGTCGCGATTCCGATCGACATGACGGATGACGAGGTGGGCGATACCAAGGGTGGGAATGTACTCGACCTCGACTTCGAGCCAGTGATCGGGCACGAACTCGGCCGCGAACTTTCCCGTCCGGGTCACCGAGCGCCAGGGAAAATTGAAGTTCGCCGTGTAGCGATCGCCCTCCTGGGACATGCTGTTCCGCCCGTGGCCGAGGGCACAGTGCAGGAACTCGTCTTTCCTGGTCGGGTCGGAATCCATCACTTTATCGGCAGGCACGAATCTTGCCATGAAGGTGGCCGCGTAGAGAAGACGGGACACGAAAACCTTGAAACTGAGCCGGAAGGGTTTCTTTCCGTCCCATAGGGATGTGGGATTCATGTTGAGTGAGGTGACCATGAGCGATCCCGGATCGTGTCCGGCGTGTGCACTCCGGAGGGCGGCAAATTTGCCGCGCTCGTAGCGTCCGCCGTATTGGCCTGTCTCGTCGCTCTGCACTGTCAGCGTGCCCGCGCCCGGGCCGAGGAAGTAGGCTCCCCCCCCCTTCGGCCTCGAATCCCTCGTCGAGCAGTCGCGTGCCGCCGGTCAGGAGTCTCCCGGCCAGGCGCCTGCGGTCGTCGAGGGAAAGGTCGCCCATTTTCAATCCGCCCACGGCCGATGCTCCTGCGCGGTGCAGAGCGTCGTATCCATCGACCGCGCGCGCGTAGTCTCCACGCGCCAGGTCGAGATCAGCACGCACGACGCCGAAATCGTCGGAACGCGCCGCGTCGCCCCACTGCCAACTGTCGAGCACACGGTGGGCGAGAACGAACTGCGCCTGATCTGCCAGAGCCTGGACGGCGATTGTGGCCGGCTCGGCAACGGGCGCTCCATCCACCACGGCGGCAGCCAGGTCGATCAGCTTGATCCCGGCCTGATCCATCGCCATGAAATTGGAAAAATTCCCAGAGGGCTCATCCGGGCCGATCACGTGAGGTGCGGGATCGTGCGAAGGACGGTGAACGCCCAGAATGTGCAAGCCCGATGCGTTGTAGAGGATGATCTCAGAAGAAGCATCATCGTCGAGCTGCCCCGTGGCCATGAGAAACTGTCCGGTGAAGACCGTTCCCCGCCACCCGTCAAAACTCGACCGATCGGGCTGGAGAAGAACTCCTCCGGCGTTCTCCACGCAGTCGGTTCCCTCGAGTTCCTTGCGCCAGTTGAGAAAAGCGATAACAAAATGATCCGCCGAATCTCTTTGATTCGCCGATCGACCGATGCGTCCCACCACCGGGTCCCTGGGAGCGAACCAGAAACCCGCCTCCCGCGGAGGACTCCAGAGAGAGTCGATCTCCCACCCGGACTCTTCGTGTGCGATCCGGTAAAAGCCCGACCGGTCGAATCGCGGATCGATCTTGGCGTCGAGATCGGCGCGCCGCGGGGTGAACCCCCTGGCAGCGATGAGGGAGGGCGGCGCCGAGCCTGAAGCGGGCAGAAGAGCCATCCCGTTGAGAACACCGGCGCTGAGCTCGCCAGTCTCGATGAAGCGCCCCTCCTCGAGGCAGCCGTGGAAGAGTCCGAAGCGATGGTGGCCGCTGGTGACCACGAGGAGCTCTTCGGAGCCGTCGCCGTCGATGTCGCCGCTGGCCAGGTCAGTGGGACAGGAATCGAAGGCATGGCTCCAGCAGAGGGTGAGCGCTTGAGACTCCCCACTTCGGCGCCATTGCGAGATGAGCCCCTCTTTTCGTCCTTGCCTCGAGGCGATGGCGTAATATTCGGGAGATCCCGGACCTTCGCACTGCCGGCGGAACCAACAGATCTGGCTCAGTTCGACACCGCACGACCAGTCGAACAGTATTTGCCGCGATTTCAGGTTTCCCTCTTCGTTCCAGCCGATGACGCTGAGCAACGGCCGGCCCTCACCGTGGCAACTCACGACGATCTCGTCGATCCCGTCGTCGTTGATGTCAAGACAGACGGCGTATCCGGGAGTGATCCTCATCGAGCCGCCTGCGGCTGTCTTCAACTCCTTCAAACCGAAACGGGCCGGGGCACAGAGGTGCAGAAGCTCCATGTTGATCCTGGTCTCATGAGCAGTCGCCGTGCGTGCGGCGGCCAGCGCCGCGGCCCTTTCCAAGTGCTTACCTGCCTCGTCGATGTGGAGGTAATAAAAGCTGCACAAGCCGAGAACATTGTGAGCACGGGCAGCAACATCAGCGGGGGGCTCGGCAGCGAGCAGCTCCTTTAGAGGCCGGCCGGCCGAAAAGACCAGTCCCTTTTGCTGCAACGTGTCGGCGTATCCGATGATTTTCCTCTGAACCTCTTCGTTTCCACGCATCCCGCGGATCGCCTTCATCAGATCGAGGTAGGCGAGCTCGGGGGTGCCTCCTTCGATGATCGGTCGCAGCTTGCGCAAGAGATCGTCGGTTCGTTCCTCGAGCAGAGCCGACTCCTTCGCCCTCAGGTCCATCTGCCGGCGGCTGAAGCGCTTCTCCTGGCCGAGCCACCAGAAGAGTGCGCCGATGCTGATGACAACGGCGATGACGAGCACCGAAGCGATGCTACCCATGAGCGTGCGGTTGCGCTGGGTGAACTTCATGATCCGCGTGACCGCGCCGGCCGGCCTGGCGCGGATCGGACGGTTGTGGAGAAAGGCGGAGAGATCGTCGGCCATCTCTTCGGCCGTCTCGTAGCGATGATTGCGGTCCTTCTCCATCGCCTTCGCAACGATGGTGGCCAGATCCCGGGGTACCGCGGGATTGGTCTTCGTCAGCGACGGTGGTTCGACGGTGAGGATCTGGTCGATCACGGTGTGGTGCGTTCCCTTGTGGAATGGAACGCGAAGAGAGAGCATCTCGTAGAGCGTGACCCCGAGGGAGTAGATGTCGGTCCGGTGGTCGAGCGGAGACGAGCCCGAAGAGGCCTGCTCGGGAGAAACGTAGTGAAACGACCCGAGGAACTCGCCCGTGGCGGTCATCGAAGCCGCGCCTTCCTGGTGAGCGAGGCCGAAATCGACGAGAACGGGCCGACCGCCCTTGCGGACCAGGATGTTGCCCGGCTTCACGTCCCTGTGAATGATGCCGTTCACGTGCGCGTGGTGGAGCGCGCGGGCCGCTTCCATGGCGAGCGTTGCGGCCCACACGGCATAGGCCGGAGACAACGCCTCATCGGGGAAAGATGAGTCGCTCGTCGACGACGAACCGCGCTCCGAAGAGGAGCCTCCCGAGTCGAGTCGGCTCTCGTCGACGATCGCCGAGGCGCGCACCGAGAAAATCCCCGAATCGATGAAGAGCGAGGCCACCCGTCTCCCCAGGATGTCGCCCGCATTCCGGCCGGCGAGCCGCTTGAGAAGCGCGTTGAGTCCTTCGCCGGCGACGAGGTCCATGGCGATGTAGTGTGTGCCCTCCGCCTCGCCCACGGAATGGACCGGCACGATCCCGGGGTGGTTGAGCCCGGCCGTGGCCGATGCCTCGCGGCGGAATCGTTCCACCTGCCTCGGATCGAGGGAACGGTAGGCGGGCAGAAGTTTGAGGGCCACTTTCCGATGGAGCGGAATCTGTTCCGCCTCGAACACGATGCCCATGCCGCCGCTGCCGATCTCGCGGATCAGAACGAAGTCGCCGAGCACGCGTCCCTCGTAGGATTGCGTGCGGCGCGACGGGGCGACCTTGAGCAGGTCGGACTGGGCCTTGAGGTAGCCTCTGAATCGCTTCTGCAGCGGTTCCCTGAGATCGGGATTCCGGGCGAGAATTCGCCCGTCAGCAGGAACGATTCTCCAGGAAGAGGCAGACCTGGGCAGCCCTAATCATCGCGGTGGTCGTCGTCATGATCGTCTCTCTCCTCGGGTGCCTGGCGGTAGGTATGATCGAAGAGTCGCTTGAATCCGATGTCGCCACCCGGCGGAAAAACCTGCTGCAGCTCCCTGTAGGCGGTGCGCATCGCGTCGACAGAGTCGACTTCGTCGAGCGCCTGCCGGAAGGAGTAGTGGTGGAGATCAGAGTTCAGGTAACTGTATAGGGTTCTCGAAACGTAGGAGTTCCGGCTCCAGACGGCGTGGTGCACACCGCGACCGCCGTTCATCAGGTTTGCTTGCAGGTACTGGAGCCCGTCAGCGTAGAGCGACATCCACTGCGATTGCCAGGCCCGAAGATTCCGATTGCCGTAGGGGCTCAGAACGGTGCGTACTCCGTCGAGTCGAGCGGGTTGATAGATGCGCACCACCACGATGACCCCGCGCGCGGCGGCAGCTTCGAGAGCATCTCTGAGCATTTCGAGCGGTTCGGGGAAGAGCTCGGACAGGACCCGCTCCTGGCTCTCGGCGAGCAGACGGCGGTAGGTCTCATAAACCTGGCCCACATTGCTGATTTCCCAGAGGCGCTGGTCGGCCTTGCTCAGCGAGAGCTTTCTCACGACGCGGGCCGCTTGCCGGCCGCGGGATTCGAGGCGCTGCTTCAGAGCGGCCAGGAATTCGTCGATCGGCAGGGCTCTGTAGAGGCGTCGCCCCCCCTCCTCGACGAGAACCGCCCCTAGCTTCCGGAGGGCCTCGAGAATCTGGTAGGTATTCGAAAATGACCGGCTCGTGCCCTTGGCAACCTTGTATCCCGTTGCGGGTGAGTTCTGGAGAAGGAAAACGTAGGCATTGGCTTCATTCGCCGAGAGGCCCAGCTCGACGAGGCCGGACACGGCTTCGGCTGCCGGACTGCGGCTGTCTGCACCATCTATTATTTCTCTCATGGTGGAATAAGAACAATTCGGACAAGTCACAACAAGCTGATTTTTGTGAAAACTCCAAAAAAAGAAAGTTCCCAGGGCAAAACCAATGGAATTACCCTGGGAACCTCGTTTTTTAAGTACTCTAGTTGATCGAAGTTATAATCACGTTCGACGTATCATTCCTCTCGATCGCCTGAAGATAGATCAAGCCGACGGCGGCGCCAGAAGGGACCCACTTAGTGAGTGTCACGTCTCCGTTACTGTCGGCGATCTTGACGCCCGCGCTCACCGGCGATGCCAGGTCGAGCGTTGCGTCGAGACCGGGGATGTAAGTGCTTCCCGCTCCGGCGCGGCTGTACGTGAAGAAGACGTAGCCGCCCGGATGGGCGCCATGGGCGTTGAGCGTCACGCTCGCGCCGCGATAGATGATTCCAGGATCATCGTGCACCATGAGCATGTCCGTGTCGGTCCGGCCGACCCACCCACGCCAGTCGGAACCGGTCGAGTTGTAGATGGTGTGGCTCCAGACCACGCCGGGATCGACAGGGTCCTCGTCGTTGCCGCTGTAGTCTCCCCAGCGGCTGCTCGACGTCGGGCCGTCACTCTCCTTGAGGCGGACCGAGAGGCGAAAGGTTTCGGGATCGTCGTACGATTTGCGTCCCGCCCTGGCAATGTAGGGGTAGTCGCTCGACGAGGAGCGGCAGCAGGTGATGACCGCGTCGTCGTCGTCGCTGACCGTGATATCAGGGAACCAGTTGTGTTCGCCCGAACCGTAATTGAGAGTTCCCTCCTGCGCCAGAGTGGGCGAGCCGCTCACCGGCCAGTTGTTCATCTGGATCTCGTACCACCGCACGCGCGCTGTGCTGTTTTCGCCGATCGAATGGGTCAGCCAGAGTGAACCGTTGCGGTAGACGCCGTTCTTGATCCGGTCGTCGATGGTGGCGATCCGGTTCGATGAGCCCATCTGCGTGGCGTCGGGCGGGTTGGTAAAGTAAGACACGGAAACATTGGTCGAATCGATCGTGGGCGACCCGGTGGCGTTCCGCACGGCATAGATGCGAAGCGACGACGAAGAGGTCCACGACGAGGCGAAGTACTGCGCCGGCGGATTCGCGTCGTAGGTCTTGACCGAACCGAGGGAGAGCAAGCTGCCTGACGTGGTGGTGATGTGCTTGATCGTCACCGGGAGGCCGCCGAGCATGGGGGTCTTATCGAAGATGTGGATCACGTTGCGATAGCTGCCGAAGTAGTCGGCGGTGATGTAGTAGGCATCGGTGCCGATACCGAGGTTCTCGAAGTCGATGTAGTCGCCGATCGAGTCGGTGTTGAAGTAATACTTGTGCCAGCCGTCAGTGGGATCGTTGGTCTTGGACACGGCCACGTTGAGCCCGTCCTGGGATGATCCCTGATGGTCGGCGGTGGCAATAACGAAACGGTCGGCATGATGGTCATAGGCCGCCACCGGGTCAAAGAGAAAAGTCCCGCCGCTCTGGGCGGAGAAGAAATCCTCAAAGAGCTCGCTCGAGAGGAGCTGACCCGCCTTGGTGTGGACCCTGATGTCCATGTTGACCACGGAAACGATGTGGTTGGGGCCCGAAGCGCAGTCGTTATCAGGCGGCTGCCATGCGGTGGTCTGGAAGGCCATGAAGCCAAAATCAGGTCCCACTGCGGTCAGATCGACGATCGGATCCTGGGGCACCCAGTCGGGATTGAAGTCAGGCGGCACTCTCACGTCAGCGCTGCCCACATCGGCCGCTGCCGCAACCGGTTCGACCTGAGGCGGCGCGGCCACGTCGAGTGAATTCGGGGCGAAAAGCGTGAAGCCGGCAGCCGATCCATCGCCCTCGGCGCGGCCGTTCCACGCGAAAGCGATCTGGTCCTGGTCGCCCCACACGCTGCGCGTCGAGTTCGACGCGACGGGCAGGGTCTGCGGGCCCTTGGGGTGCTGGCTGACCTTGAACTCGTCGCCAAGGCTTTTGCCGTTGCCATCGAAGACGCGGGCAAAGATCGAGGCCGCCGTCTTGGGCCGCTTCTTGTGGGCGTCCTCTTCCTTCTCGCCGAGAAGGTTGTAGGAGACCACGAAGCGTCCGTCACTCGCCATGGCCACCGCGGCGCCGCTCTTCCAGCCGTCGTTGCGGTCGCTCACGACAATGACGTCGCCATCGGAGGTGCCGTCACTGTTGAGGCGGCGTGCCACCACGTCGTATCCGCGCTGCGTGTGGGAGCGCAGCCAGGTAAGAACCATCTGTCCGTCGCTGTTGGCGGCGATCGACGGCTCGATCTGTTCGCGGCTGTCGGAAGATTCGCTCACCACGAAGGCGTCGCCCTCGGCGCCGTTCGAATCAACGAACCGCGCCATGATCGATTCGGGCTTTCCGTCGGCCGAGGTGTGGGCCCAGGCCACGAGAAATTTTCCGCCGGAAACGCTCACCGTGGCGGGGAGACGGTCCTGACCTCTCACGTGCGACGCGCTGAGTGCAAGTTCGCCAGTGGCCGCCGAACCGTCGCTGTTGAAAAGGCGGGCCGCGGTGCGCAGTTCGCCGCTGTCGTCCATCGACGACCAGGCGACGAGGGTCTGCCCGTTCTCGTTCGCCGCGATGCTGGGGGTGATCTGCTCGCCCACGATCGTCGTGTTGACCAGCGTCTCGTCGCCGAGCGCCCGGAACGCGCCGTCCTTCATTCCGAAACGCCTCATGAAGACGCCCGAACGGCTTCCGTCCTGGCCGAGCGACTGCCACGCGATCCACGCGGTGCCCGATCGGTCAAAAGCGACAGCCGGCTCGCTCTGGTAGCCGGCCACGAACTGGTTGACGTGAATCTCGGTGCCGAGCGGTCTGCCGAGAGGATCGAAACGCTGTGCGAAAACACCGTAAGTCCCGTTCTCCTGGCGGCGACTCGCCCACGCTTCGAGGAGGTTGCCATCGCCGTCAACGCTGATCGCGCACCTGTTCTGAACATTTCCGGTGAAGGTGTTGGCGCGCATTTCGATGGTCTGGTAGTCGGAGAGCACAAAGCTCGCTGAGCTCTGCGCCTTGTCAGTGGGCCGCTCGAAGACCTCTGTTGTCAAAAACAGGGTCGCCGCCGCGGCAACGAACAGGAGAGAACAGACAACCGCCAATCGGCCGAATGGCGCACGGGGCTTTTTGCTGGACATAACGACTCCTCGAATTTGGGATGACTGGATCAGTGCTCACAAACGGTATCGGGCTTATATCTAATTTATATATTATAATGAATTTATGCCGTCTCACAATGAGAAATCGAAAATCCCATCGGGAAGCATTCGCGCAGGGGACGACGAAGGTTTGGAAAGTGAAGTCGTGCTCCTAACTTCTTTATCGATATCGATCGGTGACGATCCCAATGATCGCCCAATGGTGAGCTGTAGCGGCCTATTCGTATGGAAGTCACTGTCGGCCGATAGGAAGAGACCGAGTCTTTATTCCTCGTGCACGCCGTAGACCACGCCGCCGGGCGCGGCGAAAATGGCATAGGGCTTGTTATCCCTCGGGTGCTGCGGCCCCTGCTCGAGCAGGATGATACCCATGGTCTGGCTCACGTAGGCGGCCACGGACTGCACCTTGTAGAAATTGACTATCCGCGGCGCAAGCCCGGGATGAACCCAGATGCCGCCTTCCTGGTTGTTCCCCGTGGTGAAGGAGATGTAGATCGTGTTCATCGACGGCACGAACCTCCACTGCGACGCCCTCTCCAGGAATTCCTGCGCGTCGTCAACGTCGAAGACGAGGATGTCAAAGTGGCAACCTTCTTGCATTTTGGGATCTTCAGTACTTTTTCCATCGGCTGTCATGAGTCACTTCCTTTCTTATTGACGATACCTTTATATTTTTCAGCCTCTTCCGATTGATCAGCTCGCGTGTAAAGCATGATAAGGAGATCTCTGTATTTTTCCTGCGCGCGTTTCGGCGCAAGAGCCGCGCCCTCGTAGCAGAGAAGGACCTGGTCAGCCGCTTCGGCAAACCGGCCAAGAGCAGCCAGGCACTCACCGTAACACTCGTGGAAATCGATGCGATCCACATCTTCCCCGGAAAAGGAGCGTGTGAGAATGGGATAGTAGTCGCGCAGTAGTTCCTCTGACTCGGAGTTCTTTTTCATCCGCAGCATGATCGTCGAGAGCTGCTTCACCGATCGAAGAACATAAACGTTCTCCGCACGGAAAAGTCGGGATCGTTGCTCGAGCGCCCGGATGGAGACGGTTTCGGCATCGGCATACTTACCCAGTCTGATGTAGAGCTTGGCAAGGTTGGAAAACCAGAAGTGCTTGTTCACATATTGCCTGTCAGGATTCTGCTCCATGCTATCCAGAATCTCGCCAAAGATCCGCTCTGCATCGTCGGTGCGCCCTTTGTTCCACAAGGCCACGGCGAAATTGCTCTTCGTTTGAAGAGTATCGGGGTGGTTCTCGCCGACCGACGCTTGCAGACCCTCCAGGACTTCCTGGTAGAGACGCAGTGCCTCGTCGAGATTCTTATTGAGCTTGGCCAGGACTGCGAGGTTGTTCTTGGTCGTGAGCAGATCGGTATGCGTGGCAGAGAGGATTCGCGACTGGACGGCGAGCGCCTCGCGGTAGAGCTCTTCGGAATTTTTGAAACTCCCCTTGTTCTTGTAGAGCTTGGCGAGGTTGATCTTCGACTCGATCGTGTTGGTGTGCTCCGCTCCGAGAAAGTCGCGCCGGCCGTCGAAAGCGGCTTGCAGTAGTGCCTCCGCCTCGCCGAATTCCTTGCACACCTCCGAGAGGAAGCAGCCGAGGCCGTTCATGCTCCGCAGCGTGTGCTCATGGCCGGCAGGCAGGATGCGGCGCCGCGTCGAGAAAACTTGCCGAAACATCACCTCAGCCTCATCGTGTGCGCCCGTTCTCCAGAGCGCGAAGGCTTTGCCGTCCATCGCGTCGAGCGTGTCCCTCGCCTCGGGGCCCGGATCGTTGATCCACGTTGAGAGCACCGTGCTGTAGAGTTCGCGCGCCTTGGAAAAATCACCCAGCTTGTTGAGCGCGTTGGCCTGCTTGCAGAGCGGCTTGAGTGTATCCGGGTGGTCGGCACCCCCGAGCTCGCGCTGGATCTTCACGGTCTCGCCAAAGTATCTCTCCGCCGAATCCCACACGCCGAGAGCAAAGTAGGTGTCCGCGATCGACAGAAAAAGCAGTGCCCGGATGGCAGGCTGATCCCTGAATTTCTCCTCGGCATCGGCCGCAGCCCTGGCGAGGAAATCAACGACTTTCACGTCCCTGCCGTCGATATCGGGATCGGGCGAAAGAAATATCGATGCCATGAACTCGTTCACTGCGGCGGTCTTTTTTCTCTCCGTCGCGAGCTCCGAAAGAAACCAGAGCCCGTTGATGCCCATCGCGATCAGCGCAATCCCGATCACGGCCGCCGTGAGCGATGTCTTGGGGTAGCGCCGGATACGCTTGGCGATTCGCGTTGCGAGCCCGGCCGGTTTGGCGAAAATCACCTCGCCGTTGAGAAAACGGTGCAAGTCGTCGGCGAATTCCTGCATGGTCTGATAGCGCTTTGACGGTTTCTTCTCCATCGCCTTCAGGCAGATGATCGCCAGGTCGCGCGGAAGGCGGGGGCTCACCTTGCAGGGATCGCTCGGCTCGTGGAAGATGATCTTCTTGAGAATCTCATGGGACGTCTTGCCCTCGAAGGGGCGCGTCAGTGTGATCGTTTCATAGAGTGTCACGCCCAGGGAGTAGATATCGGTCCGCCTGTCGATCCCGATCCGGCGGCTCAGAGCCTGCTCGGGCGACATATAGAAGGGAGTTCCCATGAACTCGCCCGTGCGCGACAGGCTCAGGGCATCCTGCACCTTGGCCAGCCCGAAATCGGTCACCTTGGGCCGGCCTTCGGATGTGACGAGGATGTTGGTCGGCTTGATATCGCGGTGGATCACACCCGAGGCGTGGGCGTGTTCGAGCGCCTCGGCCACCGACGCGACAAGATCGGCCGCCTTGCGAAAGTACCCGACGGGAAGATCCTTCTCCTCCTCCATCGCCTTCAGGCTGTCAGCGAGGGTGAGGCCCTTTTCCACGAGCTCCTCGGCGATGTAGTGGGTTCCGTCGTGCTCGCCCACTGCGTAGATCGATACGATCGCGGGATGGCTCTGCCGGCTTCGGCCTCGCGCTGAAAGCGGCGCACCGCATTGGCCGAATCGCTGAGGTGAGAGGGGAGGATCTTGAGCGCCACGCGCCGCTTGAGCGAAATCTGCTCCGCCTCGTAGACCGTGGCCATTCCGCCGGACGCAATCTTTTCGATGATCCTGAAGTCGCCCAGCTCGCGGGGAGTGTCAGCCGGGCGCGACGAGGTGCTCCCCTGTGCGAGGAGATCGATTTCCTCGGAAGAGCTGTCCCTATGCGGAGATTTTCCGTTGGATTCCACGTTCACAATATTTGCCTCGTGTTGGGAATCGCGCCTCGAAACGCCCAAAAGGGAGACGCTTAATGTCCTGCTACAAGTCTATTGCCGAACCTGAGGAAAACAGTCTCCCATAAATAAATTATTATTTCAATCTTTGGTGAAAAAGAGATGGTCCCTGGCCAGCTTGCTCATGAGGTCGGCGTTCTACCAGTGAGTGAGGCCCCCTACGACCCCTCCCATTCGGCGCGGCAGTGGATCGAAGTCGGTGGTGGGGACAGTCAAAAATGTCTGCACACTCACAGCGCGCAGTCCTGTCAAAGATTCGTTCGCCCATCTCATTTGAGCAGTATCCTGTTTCCCTTGAACACGAAGTTGTGCGCATGCTCGCGCCACCAATCCGCGCTCACTTCGTCAGGCACCTCATCGACAGAGTATATGATCGTACCCCCAATCCCACGTGGGGCTGCCTCGCGGGCCGACAAGTCAATCTCTTTCACATACTCGGGCGCAGCCGAGGCGTTTTGCAACACTAACGAATCGATCGGCGTCTTGTCAGGACCGAGCCAGACCAGACTGTTCGGCGCCTGCCCGGCCACATAAAGAAATCCCTCGTGAATCAGGCTGTGGCACGTGCGGCACAGACTCACTTCGTTTTTCACGGTGGTCGCGCCGCCCTGTTCGCGCCAGATGATGTGATGGCTGGCGAGGTGTCCCCTGTTGGTGCAGCCCGGAACAGCACAGCAATTACCATCTCGATTCAATACGTGCCGGCGGATCGCAATTGTATTGGGTTTATGCCGCTCGTTCCTCGGTACTGGTGGTGATCCAGGAGTGGAAACGAAGACAAATGCCGACGGTTCATCCACAGCGCCCGGCACTGGCTCGGCGCCCAGGCCGGCCCCACGTGGGGCCGATCCAACTGCGCGTGAGAACCCCGCCGCAACCGGACGCCTACGCTCCTCCAGCCGAATCACCTCGGCGCTGCGCGCACGCTCATCAACCTTCGCCGCCTCCACTCCCTGCGGCCCGTCCCCGGTCATCATCCACGCCCGGTCGCACTCGGTGCACCGATGATAGACCACCTGGAACGCCTGGCGTGCATCGGCCTCGCTCTCGGTGATCGGTTGCTCGAGAAAAGACCGCGCCAGAACGGTGAGCGCCGTGGATGCATCGAGGTCAGGCCCACTTTGCGCGGCGATCCTCTCGAATGCGGCCTGCCACAGGGCATGATCCTCCACGGAAAGCTCAGCCACCACCTTGAGCCGCGTGCGCGACAGGGTGTAGGGATCCTTGGGCGGCCGCTCGCCGCGGACCGTGCCGCTCACAGCACGCTCGATCTGACGGAGCGTACTCTTCGCGGCCAGTTCGAGCCACTCGGCCTCGGTCTCGCGCATAGCCACTCGGGTCAGCTCACGCACCGCGCTCCACGAAATTTCACCCTTTGAGAACGCGGCATCGATGAGCGGCAATTCTTCGAGTGTGCGCGCCATGCGCAGCAGCTCGCACACACGCTTGCGCACCATCTGCAACCTCACGCAGGCGAACTGAATCGTGCTCGCAAAGCCGTGCTTGCGGCAGAGACCTCTCACCTCGAAGTCGAGCAGGTAGAAACCGAACGCCCGCTCGCCGAGCGCCGACAGGCGGTCGAATTTCCGAATCCGTGCGATGAGTACCTTTTCGGCAAGCCCCTTGATGAGTCGCATGGCGATCCTCCCCTGATGAATCGATAATCGCTTATCGCCGCTCCCTGAGAAGGGCTTCCCTGGAGATCTATGACTATAAAAACAGTATGCCTAACAAATGCCTAACATTCAAGTATCATTACGGGAAAAATAAGGAGTGACAAACCAAAACGATGCGGCCAGGATGCCCCTCAATGAAAGTCATAACTCTCCACCTCCGGCACCCCCTCCGCCGCTTCGGCCCGCCCAAAATGCGGCGCAAAGAACCCCTCGGCAATGACATGAACCACCCCCTCCTCCGACTGGATCTTCCCGGTCACCCCAAGAAACCCGGTCGTCTTGATGAAGATCGCATTCCGCTCGAACACCTTGCTGAAAACCACCACGTTAACGAAACCCGACTCATCCTCGAGCGTCATGAACACGATGCCCGACGCCGTGCCGGGCCGCTGCCGGCAGATGACCAGGCCCGCGTAGCGGACGCGCCGACCGTTCTTCATGCTGTTCACGCAGCGCGCATCGGGAAGGCCGCGCTTCTCGAGCGCGCGACGCAGCGGCGCGAGCGGATGGGCGCGCGCGCTCAGCCCCATGGTGCGGTAATCCCACGCCACGCGTTCGGCCAGGTCGAGCTTATCGAGATCGGGAGTCCGCTCCGACCCGGTCAACCCGAGGGCGGATTTCTCGGTGCGGGCCAGACCCTTCACCGCCCAGATCGCCTGCCGCCGGCCGTGCGAGAGACCTGCAAAAGCTCCGGCTTCGGCCAGACGCACGAGCGCGCTATCCTCCATCTCCGAGCGATCGGCAAAATCCTCGGGCGTGACGAAGGGCCGCTCGCCGCGAGCACGCGCGAGGCGCTCCCAGTCGGCAACCCGCATCCCCTTCACGTAACGAAACCCCACGCGCATGGCAAAGAGCCGCCCACCGCCCGCCGGCCGCAGCAAGGGCTCGAGGGTGCAGTCCCACACGCTCCGCAGCGCGCACACGGGCCGCACCTCCACGCCGTGCCGCTTGGCGTCGTCGATGATCACGCCCGGCGCGTAGAACCCCATCGGCATCGCGTTGAGAAGGCTGCAGGCGAAGACCTCGGGATAGTGGCGCTTCATCCACGCCGTGGCATAGGCGATGAGCGCGAAGCTCGCCGCGTGGCTCTCGGGAAAGCCGTACTCGCCGAAACCCCGGATCTGCTCGAAGACGCGCTCGGCAAAAGCGGTCTCGATCCCCTTCGCCTCCATGCGGCTCACGAGCCGCTCGCGGTGTCGGTCGATACGCCCCGTGCGACGCCACGCGGCCATGTCGCGCCGGAGCTGGTCGGCCTCGCCCGGCGTGTAATCGGCGGCCACCATGGCGAGGCGGATCACCTGCTCCTGGAAGAGCGGCACGCCGAGCGTCTTCTTCAGAACCGGTTCGAGGCTCTCGTGGGGATAGACCACCGGTTCGAGCCCGCCCCGCCGCCGCAGGTAGGGGTGCACCATACCGCCCGTGATCGGGCCGGGCCGCACGATCGACACCTCGATCACGAGGTCGTAATACTTGCGCGGCCGGAGCCGCGGGAGCATCGCCATCTGGGCGCGGCTCTCGATCTGGAAGACCCCCACCGTGTCGGCGCTGCAGATCATGTCGTAGGTCGCCTCATCGTTGCCCGGGATGGCCGCCATGGATAGCTCCTCGCCGTAGTGCTCGCGCACGAGATCAAAGGCGATGTGCAGCTGATTGAGCGCGCCCAGCCCGAGAAGGTCGACCTTGAAGAGACCGAGCGCCTCGATGCTGTCCTTGTCCCACTGGATCACGGTACGCTTCTCCATGGAGGCGTTCTCGATCGGAACGAGATGGCTCACCGGTTCGTGGCCGAGAAGAAACCCGCCCGGATGAATCGACAGGTGCCGCGGAAAATCGAGGATCTCGTTGGCGAGTCGGATCAGGTGCTGGTGGGGCCGGAGCGCGGGATCGAGGCCGGCGGCGGCGAGCTTCTCCGGGACGATGGCGCCGTAGTGGGAAGTGAGCTTGGCGAGCCGGTCGAGCGAGGTTTCAGCCACGCCGAGCGCCTTGCCCACCTCGCGCAGGGCGGAACGCGTCCGAAAGCGAACCACGTTGGCCACCATGGCGGCGTGGGTGCGGCCGTACTTGGCATAGACGTGCTGGATCACTTCCTCGCGGCGGTCGTGCTCGATGTCGAGGTCGATGTCGGGCGGCTCGGCCCGCTCGCGCGACAGGAAGCGCTCGAAGAGAAGCCCCATCTTCACCGGATCGACCGCGGTGATGCCAAGGCAGTAACAGACCGCCGAGTTGGCCGCCGACCCGCGCCCCTGGCAGAGAATCCCCTCGGCGCGACAGAAGCGCACGATCTCCCACATGGTCAGGAAGTACCCGCCATAATCGAGCTCCTCGATGAGGGCGAGCTCCTTGGTGATCTGCTTTTTCATGGCCTCCGGCACTGTGCCGCCAAAGCGCCCGCGCGCGCCGTCGAAGGTGATCCGCCGCAGCCACGCGGACGCGGTCGTTCCGTCAGGCAGCTTCTCGAGCGGGTAGCGGTAGCGGATCTCGTCGAGGGAGAAGCCGCATCGTGCCGTCACCTCGCGCGTCCGCTCCACGGCGGCAGGGTCGCTCGCGAAGAGACGCCCGAAGGCGATCGGTGTCTTCAATGTGTGCTCGGCGTTGGGTTTCGTGAGCCGCCCGGCACCGGCGATCGTCACGCCATGGCGGATGCAGGTCATGACGTCCTGAAGATCGCGCCGGCTCCGCTGGTGGTAGAGCACCTCGTGGCCGGCCGCGACGCGAAGACCGTACTGCTCGGCGCGCCGCCGCAGCCGCGCCTCGGCCTCCACCTCTTCGGCACGCCAGTGGCGGGCGGCGAGCGCATAGAGACAGTCGCCGAAAGCTTCTTTGAGATCGTGAGCCACGAAGACCGGTTCGGCCCGACCCACGAGCAAGCTCCGGTCCCCGCCCCAGAGCGCGATCTGCCCGCCGGCGTGGGCGCACACCTCTTTCCAGCCGACCGCGCTCTCCCCCTTGGGCGAGCGCCGCCTCCCGCGCGTGATCAACGCGCAAAGGTTGCGGTAGCCGTCGCGATTCTTGGCGAGAAGGGTGATGGCCGAGCCGTCGTCGACGGTCATCTCGGCGCCGATGATGAGCCGGATGCCGGTCTCGCGCGCCTTGAGATGCGCCTCGACTACGCCGTAGACACCATCGCGATCGGTGAGCGCCAGCGCCTCGATCCCGAGATCGACGCACGCCTCGACCAGTTCCTCGGCATGGGACGCCCCCTCGAGAAAGGAGAAGTTGCTCTTGCACCAGAGGGGCACGTACGCCATCGGCCTACTCCACGCGCCCTTGCATGAACCACCGCCTGCGGCCTCGGTCGTAATAAACCCAGAGGAGCTCCCCTTCCTTGGTCTCGGCAAAGTGGTACTCGCGGTGAACGGTACGCTGCCACCAGCCGCCCGACACGATGTAGGGACCGAGCACGCGTACGATCGGCCCGCGGCCGAGGCTGCGCAGCATCCACCCGCTCGGCGTGTGGCGCGGCCCGGCCGGAAGGGGTTTTGGCTTGTGAAGGATCCGCCGCACGAGGCCGTACGCCGACCCGTTACGCGGCACTGGCTTTCGCATCGGGTCGGAGGATCCGAAATCGCCGAAGGATTCGAAGACGAAGCGCGCCTCGGGAAGGTGCCCCTCGCACAGCCGGGCGCGCACCACAACCTTGTCGCCGAACTCGGCCCGCACGCGCGCCAGGGCGCGATCAGCAGCCGCGAGATCGCGGCGCGCACGCTCTGCGAAGAGCTCGAGCTGCGCGCGCGTCGCCTTCACACCACGGGCGGTGAGAGTCAGCTCCACGACCCGGTCCTCGAGCAGCGCGGACTGAAGCCTGAGATAGATGAGATCGACGAGCTGCGGCGCATCGAGAGTGGGCGCCGCCGGGCGGACGCGCTCGGTGAGCGTTCCCTTTCGGTCGAGACGGAACTCGAGCTCGACCTCGCTCAGCGCCTGGCCCCGGCCGGCGAGCTCCTGGAGCAGCGGGTCGAGGTTGCGCGCGATGAGGAAGATGAGGCGGGCGATGTCCTTCTCGGCGTAGTCGAGGATCAGTTGCTTGCGCGGCGGCTCCTTGAGCTCGATCGGCTGAAAGCTCTCGTGCATCTCGCCCCGCGCGAGGCGATGGAGGCGCTTGACCTCCTTGCCGAAGCGCTTGGCGATCCCCTCGGGCGGCAGGTCGGCAAAGGCTCCGAGAGTGTGCACGCCGAGCTTCTTCAAGATCTCGCGCGTCGGCGGGTGAAGGCTGAGGCGGTCGAGCGGAACGCGCCGCGCGGCGGCTTCCTCGAGCGCGCGGTCGGCCAGGATCGTGACGCCGCGCCGCGCCTTGGCCACGGCGCTGGTCAAAAAACGGCTGAACCCCACCACCACCGACGCATCGAGACCGCTCTGCCGCAGGGCGTCCTGAATGAGACGCGCCCACTTGTCGAGCGAATCGAAGAGCCCCTCGAGGCCGGTGGCATTGACCCAGAAAAGACCGGGATCGTCGCGCGACGGCTCCACCTCGGGTGTGAAGCGTCCCAGAAGCCGCACCACCTCCTCCAGGCCGCGCTCCGTCTGCTCGGCCGAAACGGGCGCGGCGCGCAGAACGCCCGAGAGACTGAGCGCGGCCGAGTAGCGCATTCCGGGAAGGATCCCCTTGCGGCGTGCGTGTTCGTTCACGTGAAGGAGGAGCGCCAGCGGCTTGTCGCTCTCCACGACCGCGGCCGGAAGCTGCCGCCACGACCGCTCCTGACGAAGAAGCAACTGGAGGCAGAAGGCAGGGAGATCAATACAGGCCATCCACTCCACCGCACACCTCCTGGTGGCGCCACCCCACGCCGCACTGCTTGTCCTTGAGCACGCGCACGTTCAGGCCGTATGCGCCGACCTGTGGTGCCTCGCGCACTGCTCCAGTGCGACGCTCGTGCACCGCTTGAGCGCGGAAGGAGACGAGCGATCCGAGGGACGGCTCGTCGCTCGTTTTCTCTGTGAGGCAGACGATGGCAGTGCGGTGCTTGCGGGCGAGCCCGACGAGGCGCGTCTGCACCGCCATGGGAACGTGCACGCGCGCGCCCAGGTCGAGCACGACAAGACCGAAAGCGCCCGAACGGATGAGCTGGTCGGCGGCGCGCGGCGCGAGCAGTCTGTCAGGCAAGCGCACGATGGCGAGAGTGTCGAGGTCGACCCCGGCAGCAGCCACGTCGGGCGGATAAAAGGCGCTCGCCTGGTCGAGGATCCATGCCACGGGCTCGGCGTTCTCCTGGGCCTGGAGCACGAGGCCGAAGGCGAGGGTGAGCGCAGCGCTCGCCGGGCCGCCCGACAGCTCGGCAAGGCGGCCGTAGAAGATGTCGAGCCGCCACGCCATAACTCCATCGGCGGCTCGAAAACCACTCTCGGAAAAGCCACGGCTCACACCCTTGGCAGCCAGCGCTTCTGCAGAGACAGAGCTTCCCATGAGGCTCATGAGAAAAGGCCCTCCAGAAATCGCCGGACCTCGATGACCTTGCCCAGGATCGACAGGTCGTGCGGATCGGGCACGATCGGCCTGAAGGCGGCATTCTCGGGATGAAGCTCGACACGGCCGCGCCGGAGCTTGAAGCGCTTGACCGTGGCCTCGTCGCCCACGAGTGCCACAACGATGTCGCCCGGGTCGGCGCTCGGCTGACGGCGCGCGACCACGATGTCGCCGGGCAGGATGCCCGCGCCCTGCATGCTCTCCCCGCGCACGCGCAGGCCGAAGAGCTCGTCGGCCGCATTCTGAGACACATGGCGCGACTGGATGGGAATGTAGCCCTCGAGCTCCTCCACAGCCAGGTCGAGGGCACCGGCCTGCACGCGGCCCAGAACAGGAACGAGGATCGGCGGGCCGGAAAGGGAAAAACGGTCGGGCAAACGGAAGCCGCGCGCCTTGGCTTTTTCGTGGAGGAGCCGTCCTTCGGCCACGAGAGCCTTGAGATGCTCGGCCACGGTCTGGACCGCTTTGAAACCGAACGCCTCCTGCACCTCGCGCACCGTGGGAGGCCGGCCCGAGAGGAGGCGCTTCTCCATGAACCGGAAGATCTTCTCGCGTGTCTGGCCGGGCGGGGTGCGTCCCATTCCGAGCTCCTTTCTGCTGGGGGTCGCGCATTATACCAGACATTTGTCTGGTATAATAACAAAAAAAGAATAAATAGATCAGCGATCGTTTCGGGGCGCGGGTTTGAGCTTCCTGTCCACCGCGTGGGTGCCTTCGAAAGTCTGGAGGAGAAACTCTTCCTTGAGAGGGTAGAAGCCTCCCTTGACAACGGAGAGGGTGTAGGCGCCGTCCGGAATGCGCTCCATCACCGCACGGCCCTCGGCGTCAGTGGCGGCGTTGAAGCGATGGTCCTTGGCGTAGAGGCGGACCGAGGCTCTTTTCAGCGGCGCGCCCGAGGCGGAGCGGATCTGGAACTCGATCCGGTTGCGGACGGGCAAGGTCAGGTCGATGGTCAGCCCCCTGTCCTCGGCGACAAAGAGGCCGCGGCGGCAGTCAGCGGGATTCTCCGTCGATTCGAGGAAGACATCGTAGGCGCCGGCGGTGAGACCGCCCACGAGATAAAAGCCGTCGCGGCCGGTGGTCTTCTTGAAGATCAGATCGGAATCAGGGCTGGTCCGATCGCGAGAGAGGGACTGGACGATCACCCGCGCCTTCTGGACAGGCTTGCCGTGGCTGTCGATCACGGTGCCACAAATATGCGTGCCGCGCGACAGCCCGAGGGTGAGGAGCTCTTGCTCCTGGGGGACCGTGATATCGGCGACGAGAAGGTTTTTGTATCCGGCGCAGCGGATGAAAAGAGTCCAGGTGCCTTTGTCGATGCCCTCGAGTTCGAGGATACCGCACTCATTGCGAACGAACTCGCCCGGCTGGGACGTCCACCCCCCATCGGCGAGCTTCCGGCCGTCCTTGCTGACCCAGACCTTGAACGCCGCGATCGGTTGACCCGTGTGGGTGTCGACGATGCGCGCGCGGATGCGCCGGCCGGCGCGGTCCTCGGAAGGGTCTTCGTCGGTACGTTTTTTCGGAAGGGGCTGCGTGTCGACGGTTGCGGCCACATGAGGATCGTCGATGACGAAACAGTCGACGCCCGCCACGCGGCTCTCGGTGAGGGCCTGCCGGCCCGAGGAGAGAATCGTCTCCTCCGTGACCGCTTGCGGCGAGCACAGAAAAATGACGACGAAAAGAACGACACCAATGACGCACAAGAGGGCGACGAGAAGATGGATATGGAAAAACCCTTTTTGCGGCATGCCCCTTTTCCTTTTCACTATTCGAAGACACCTTTATATCGAAGAGGACAGACACCCGGCTTGAGTCCGAAACCGGGCGACCCCACGTGGGGCTGACTCCGTCCCTGGGCGGTCGCATAACCAGCACAAATAAAGAGACTTGCGATCCCGCTCCACTCGTGTACGATTCGGAAAACCTTTTCGGGAGACGCGATCATGAAGCACGTATCAACGCGATGTCAGGCTTTTTCGAATCTGTTCCTTGCCGTTCTTTTTCTGTTGGGGTGGTCGTGCGCGAGTTCGTCAGGCGACGCGTCTGCTCCTGCCGCGGCTCCGGACCAGCGCATGGAGTGGTGGCGCGACGCGCGGTTCGGCCTCTTCATTCACTGGGGGCTCTACGCGATCCCGGCCGGCGAGTGGAAAGAAAGCACCAACCACGCCGAGTGGATCATGCACACCGCCCAGATCCCGGTCGACGTGTACGAGAAGTTCCTGGCCCGGTTCAACCCGGTCAAATTCGACGCCGACGCCTGGGCGCGCATGGCCAAGGATGCCGGAATGAAATACATCGTGATCACCAGCAAGCACCACGACGGCTTCTGCCTCTACGATTCGACCCACACCGATTACGATGTCATGTCCACGCCCTTCAAGCGCGATATCATGAAGGAGCTCGCCGCCGCCTGCGAGCGGCACGGCCTCAAGATGTGCTGGTATCACTCGATCATGGACTGGCACCATCACGACTACCTGCCGCGCCGCCCCTGGGAGAAGCGATCGGCCGAAGGCGCCGACCTCGACCGCTACGTGGCGCACATGAAAAAGCAGCTCGCCGAACTGGTCGGCAATTATGGCGAGATCGGCGTGCTCTGGTTCGACGGTGAGTGGGAGGGCACGTGGAACCACGACTACGGCAAGGATCTCTACGACTACGTGCGCGGCCTCCAGCCGAACATCATCGTCAACAACCGCGTCGACAAGGGGCGCGGCGGCATGGAGGGCCTGACGCAGGAGGGCAAGTACTGCGGCGATTTCGGCACGCCCGAGCAGCAGATCCCCGCCACCGGGCTCCCGGACGTCGACTGGGAAACGTGCATGACCATGAACAATCATTGGGGCTACAACAAGAACGACCACAACTGGAAGTCGACGACCGACCTCATCCGGAAGCTGGCCGACATCGCCTCCAAGGGCGGCAACTTCCTGCTCAACGTGGGCCCCACGGCCGAGGGGCTCTTTCCCCAGCCGAGCATGGAGAGGCTCGCCGCAATGGGTCAGTGGATGAAGGCCAATGGCGCGTCGATCTACGGCACCACGGCGAGCCCTTTCGAGTCGCTGCCCTGGGGGCGGTGCACGGTCAAGGCCGCCGAAGAGGCCAAGACGATCCTCTATCTGCACGTCTTCGACTGGCCCGCTGACGGCCGCCTTGTCATTCCGGGGCTCGACAATGAAACGGTGCGCGCCCATCTGCTCGCCGAGCCGACGGCCGAGGCGCTGAAGGTGACCCGCGTGGGCAATGACGTCGTCATCGACCTGCCCGGCGCGGCGCCCGATCGACACGATTCTGTCGTGGCGCTCACCATTCGCGGGCGGCCCGTGGTGATCGGCCCGCCCCTGATCGAGACGCGGTCAGCGAGGTTCATCGGCGAACGCACGGTCGAGCTCGTCACCGATCTACCCGACTCCGCGATGCGCTACACTCTCGACGGGCAGGACCCGACAGTAACGTCAACGCTCTACGGCGGTCCGATCGTGCTGAGCGATTCATGCACGCTCAAGGCTGCGGTCTTTCGCGACGGCAAGCGGTTGAGCAGCATCGAGGAGATGGATTTCACCAGGCTCGTTCCCCGACCCGCGCTGAGTGTCGATGCTGTTGCGACCGGTCTCGATTACGCGTACTACGAGGGCGAATGGCGCGCGCTTCCCGACTTCGGCGGACTCGAGCCCGTGCGCACCGGGACGTGCGACACCTTCACCATCGAACTCGAACGGCGGGACGAACGCTGGGCGTTTCGGTACGAGGGGTACGTCAAGGTGCCGCGCGACGGTCTGTACACCTTCTACACGGACTCGGACGATGGCAGCCGGTTGCTCGTCGACGGCCGGGTCGTGGTGGATAATGACGGCCCCCACAGCGCGCTCGAAAAATCGGGTGAGGTTGCGCTGAAGGCCGGTTTCCACGCGATCACGGTGAGCGTGTTCGAGCTTACCGGCGGGGAACTGCTCGATGTTTCCCTTTCAGGATCCGGCGTGGACAAGCAGACGATCCCGGCGGGGATGCTGTATCGGATTGCGAAAGACAAATAGCGCCGATCGCTGCGAGACGGCTCCTGCCGGCGGCAGTTATTTCCCCTCCGCCTTGCGCTCAGGCATCTTGAGCGGCGGCAGTCGGATCGTGTCGAGCCCCGACGTGTCGAGCCCCTTGACCGACGCCTTCTCCAGGAAGTCGCCCATGATGCGGTCGATCACCGGACCGCCCACGCCGTGAGCGCCCGGAACCACGAGATGAAGGCTGTTATCGAGATGCTTCGCCGCCTCGGCGCCGAAGCGCGGCGGTGTGACCGGATCGTGCGTGCCCGAGAGAACGAGGACCGGCGCCTTCGACCGCACCGGCTCGCCATAGGCGGGCGGCACGTCGCCGCGGGGCCAGAATGCGGCGATTGCGCTCTGCTGGCGCACGCGGTCGTCGCCCAGAAAGGTGCGCCCCGTCAGGCGAGGGATCGATCGCGGATCGATGCGCGGAATGTCCTCGCTCCCCGTGACGCACATGAGCATGCCGAAGTTGATGATGCCGCGGATCCGCCGGTTACTCTCCATTCCCAACTGGGCAAAGGGTTCGAAATCCCCGTCGGCCGCGCGCAGCAGCAGATAGGGCACCTGGCGGTTGGTGCCGACGTAGTAGAGCATGATGCGCAGCGCCTCGGCAAAGGCGGCGCGCGTGAGGCGGACCGGGACCCTCTGCTTGGTGACGGGGTGGGTGATCTCCACATCGACCGGCTCCTTCTCGAGGCGCGCAAGGGTCGCCTTGAATTTCCGCTCGAGGTCGGGGAACGCTCTGCGATAGGCGGAGTTTTCGGCGATCTCCTCGAAGACCCTTTCGAGCCCCTCTTGGGCCGCGGCGGCGTGAAAGAGCGGATTCTTGAACGCGATCGGCGCCACACCATTGAGGATCACGGTGCGCACCGTTTCGGGATGGCGACGCATGTAGACGAGTGCAGCACGCGTGCCGTAGGAACCGCCGGTGAGATTGATCGTGTCGTAACCGAGAGCGGCCCGCACCTCGTCGAGATCGTCCATGGCGACGAGGGTTGTGTACTGGGTGAGGTCGGCAATCTGAGACAGTTCTTTCAGGGCAGCGCGAAAGGGCTCGGGCTGGAAGACCGGATCGAGATAGCCCTGGAGATTGTCGTCGCTTCCCGGAAGCCCCACCTGCAGCGGGTTGGACCGGCCCGTGCCGCGCTGGTCGACGAGAACGATGTCTCTCTTCTCCCGCATCCACGAGCGCGCGAAGCCGCTCGCATTGTTCGTCGCTGCCGCGCCCGGTCCGCCATGGAGCCAGAAGATCGGATCGTGTTCCGGGTCGTGGCCGGTCGCCTTGAGCACCATGACGTGCAGCTCGATCGTGCGGCCCTCACCCCTGGCGCGGTTCTCGAAAACCCCGAAGGTGCCGTGGAGGATCGTGGTGCCCGTCGTTGGATCGGTGTGCTCTTCGAGTTTGAGCCGTGGGTGAGCGGCGGCGGAATCCTGGGCCGCGCTGGGATTGGCTCCCAAAGCTCCGACGAGCAGGGCCAGGAGAACGGCGGCCGAGATCGAAGATCTGCTTTTCAGATGGAGCATATCGAGTCTCCTTCTTGCGGTACTTCCACGGTGCCACGAAATCCGATCATAGCAGAACCCGACGCTCGGAGATGGGCAGGCCTTTGAAAAAAACACCCGCAGAGAGTACAAGAGTACGCTGATCATGAAACATTCTCACAGTCCACGATCGGGATGAAGAAGCCATGATTCGAGTCAACCTGTACCTCCTCATCGTAATCCTCGCGAGCTTGGGCTTCGGTCTGTGCGCCGAGGACGAACCGGTCATCGAAACGCCGATCCGTACCCTCGCCATGCGCCTCCTCGAGGAGAACGAGCTCGTTGGCGAGTACGAGGCGATGGTGGCCGAATTCCGGCGCGAGAACAGAGCCTACCGGCCGGCGGGCCGTCTGGAACGGGTCTCGCGGATCCTGGAGGACCCCTTTCTTCTGGAGCCGGTCACCCTCGAGCTGCGCAATCGCCTCGAGGCGTGCGTCAAGGAAGGCCTGAAGGACTTGCCCGGCTTTCTGAAGTCGGCCGCGGACTTGATCGACGCCGAAGCCGGGCAACCGGATATTCCCCTCTTCGAGCCGAGCGATCTGGAGCAGGATCACCTCGTCCACATCGAAATGGTTCTCGACCGCGCCGCAGAGCTCAGGGCAAGCGCTCTCGATGGCCTCTCCGAAACCGACCTGGAACTCGCATACGACGTGATCCCCATCGTGATCGACAAGTTCATCCATCACATCTACCTCGAGGTCGATACCGACAAGCAGCAGATGCACACCCTCAAGAAGGGTCTCAAGGCGCTCATGGCCGTCGACTACGAAAAGATGACGCAGGCGGCCATGGTTCTCTCCAGCCTCGCCCATCCCGACTATGTCAAGCAGGTGCGCAAGGACCTCTCGCGCTACAAGGAAAAGATTCCCGCGGCGGCCGAAAAGGCGGGATTTTCGGGCGACATCATCGCTTATCGCGAGACGCGCCACGGGCCGATCGTGATCGGCGGCAAGAGGGTGACCCGCTACAAGGGCCGCGCCGCCTTTGTCCTCGATCTCGGCGGGAACGACACCTATGAAGTTGCTGCAGCCACCCTCGACAAGGACCGCGGTCTCTCCATGGTGGTCGACCTCGTGGGCAAGGACAAGTACCTCTGCGCCGAACGCGAAAGTCTGGCTTCAGCACGCCTCGGTGTGTCGCTTCTCGTCGATCTCGCCGGCGACGACGTCTACGAGGGCACGCGCATGGTGCAGGGTTTCGGCGGCGGCGGGATCGGGCTTCTCTGGGACGAACGCGGCAAGGACCGGTACACGAGCGAGGAGAACGCCCAGGGCAGCGCCTTCTTCGGGCTCGGTCTGCTCGTCGACCGCAACGGCAACGACGAGTATGTCTCGTGGCTCCACGCCCAGGGGTTTGGATTGACCGGCTCGCTGGACGCGCTCGTGGACACCTCGGGCGACGACACTTACACGGCCACCGGCCACTACCCCTGCACCTACGGCCAGAAGGGCGTGTTCCACGCGTCGTCCCAGGGGCACGGCACCGGGCTCCGGCGTCACAATAACATGTCGGCGCCCGTGTACGGTGGAGGCATCGGCCTGCTCGTCGATGCCGACGGTGACGACCGCTACGACGCGGGCAACTTCAGCCAGGGATGCGGTTACTTCTTCGGGTACGGGATCCTCGCCGACCGGGCGGGCGACGACTGGATCAGGGGAAGCCGCTACACCCAGGGCACGGGCGCCCACCAGGCGATGGGAATCGTGATCAACGACGCGGGCGACGACGAGTACATCTCGTCGGTGGCGGCCAACCAGGCGGGCACGTGGGATGTGACGGCGGGGATGTTTCTCGACTTCGAGGGGAACGACTCGTACAAGGCTGACGGGCTCGCCCAGGCGGGTGTGGCCCAGACCGCCTTCGCCCTTCTCTTCGACGGCGGCGGCAACGACACCTACCAGGCGGGCGGCGGCGCCACGCAGGGTTCGTCCGGATCGTACGAGTACCACGACATCCAGAGCTTCGGTTTCCTGATCGACGTGGGCGGCAAGGACAGCTACAACCGGCCCGACCGTAAGAACAACACGATCTTCCTCGAGAAGTGGTACGGCCTCTTCGCCGACTTCAAGCAGAAGACGGTTCAGAAGGTCCTCAAGGCGCGCGCCGGCGCGCTCGAGGGCAAGTGGGGCAAGCGGGGTAAGTGATCCCCGGACGCTGTCGGATCAGGGAAGCTTCTCGAAGGAAAAGCTGTCACTGCTCCAGACCTTGTCGGGGTGCACGCCCACGGAGGCGTTGAGAGAGTAGACGCCGACCGGTGCGTAAGGGGGAACGTACTGGGTCAGGTTCCAGTCCTTCACCTCGCCGGCGGTCATGGTCAGCACGTAGGGCCCGAGCAGAGGGTAAAGAGTGCCGCTCGGAAGAGTCGTGTCGATCCAGGCGTCAAAGGCGGCCGCGTCCGGCTCGTTGTTGGCGAGGGCCAGGTTGTACCAGAACGTCCCTCCCGACGCGGGAATCACGATTGGCGGATTGTCCGGTGTCAGAGTCACGGCGATGTCAAGACGGGGATCGGCATCGACGCAGAGGACCACGAATTCCGAATCATATGTCGTCGAGCTTCTTCATTCCAACGGAGTAAGCCACCTCGCGGTCCGCGTCCCAGACCAGCTCGTCGGAAATTCCCGTGACCGTGTCGGGATCGCCGTAGACCAGCCGCCACCTCTCGTTTCCTTCGGACGTGACGCTGGCGACGCCGATGGTGTAACGGTACCAGGGGTGAATGTTCAGTTTTTCTCCCATCCAGCCGCAAGCATAGATATTGGATTCGCTGTCCGCCACGATGGAATAGATGCCGTTGTATCCGTCCCACATGGGTAACCGCGTCCAGCGCTCATCGCCGGCCGTTGTCAGGCTGATGATCGAGAAGGCATCGCCGCCGACTTCGACGGTCTTGCCGCCCGCATAGAGGTTGCCGTCCGGCGCGTGGGTGATGCACAGTCCCACGTCGTGCACGCCTGCCGCGCCGTTGTACAGGTAGACCCATCGTTGCTGGCCGGAGGGAGTCAGGCTGATCACCGCGAGTTCGCGGCTCCTTCCCGTCTCCGAGGTTTTTCCCACGGCGTAGAAGTTGCCGTCGCCGCCCTCGATGACCTGATTGACCGAGTCCTCGTTGTCGGCCGTTCCATTGTAGACGTACGTCCAGCGCAACAGACCGTCGGGCGCGAAGCTGGCCACGATGAAGTCGTCCCAGAAATGCATGCACGCGCTGCCGCCCACGTAGATGTTGCCGTCCCGTCCGGCGGCGACGCTCCACACCACGTCGCCGTGGTTGGCGGGGCCGTTGTAATGACGCACCCAGCGTTCCGTGCCGTCGGGCGCGAGGCTCACGAGGCACATGTCATAGGAGTGAGTCTCGTCCACGGTGCAGATGCCCCCGGCGTAGATGTTGCCGTCAGTGCCGACCGTGATGTCGAAGGCCGAGTCCATGCCGTGCGCGCCCCCGTCGTACTGGTAGACCCACCGTTCGTTGCCGGCTGAATCGACGCTCACCACGGTGAAGTCGGCATTGGTTGAGGGACGGTCGCTCTCCCCGGCGGCGTAGATATTACCCATCTGGTCGGCGGCGATGGCGTAGGCCATGTCGAAACCGTTTGCGGCGTCGTAGAGATGGGACCAGCGTTCGGTCCCGTCCGGATTCAGGCTGAGGATCACGAGGTCGCTGCCGGAGCTGGTATCGACCGACGCCTGGCCGGTGCAGTAGATGTTGCCGTCCGATCCGATGCAGATCCCCTTGCCGATGTCGCAGTTCCCCATGGAGCCGGGGCCGTTGTACCGGTGGTCCCAGAGCAGGTTGGCGCTGCCGCGGTCGGGTCCGCTGTCCTGGGGACTGCTCTGTATTTCTGACCCGAGCAGAACGGTGAAAAGAAGAACGAGACCGAGGGTCAAGGTCATCTTCGTGCGGATCATGGCTGCCTCCTTTCGTTAACCGCATTATATCCGATCGGCCGTGATTGCCGGTTCTTCGAGTTGCACGAAAGGATAATATTTTTCGATAAGTCAGGCAAAAGGGGTATCGGTTCAGCACGGCATCAGACGATCGGTCGTCGAGACCTTTGAAAAAAAACACCGCACGTAGTAAAAGAAGGATCCTGTTTACTTATCTATATCGCTGACCGAAATGCCAGAAAGAAACAAATGACCGCACCTCAAGTCTACTTTGTCGCAGTCGACCCGGAAGAACCGACCAAGGCTGTGGCCGCGAAGGTAGCCAAGCTTTTTCGTGAATCGGGGCTGGCCAAGTGCATAGGCAAGAACGATCTCACCGCGATCAAGATGCACTTCGGCGAGAGGAAGAACACGACCCACATCGCCCCCGCCCTGGTCAAACCCGTGGTCGAGGTGATCAAGAAGAGGGGCGGCAAGCCCTTTCTCACCGACACGTGCGTACTCTACAAGAGCCCGCGCAACAATGCGGTGAGCCATCTGACCCTCGCCCAGGAGCAGGGATTCACCCTCGGCAAAGTGGGCGCGCCCGTGGTGATCGCCGACGGACTCGTGGGCAATGCCGAGACCGAGGTGGAGATCCCTGGCAAGATCTTTCAGAGCGTGGCGATCGCCAACCTCGCTCTCGACTCCAACGCGATCGTCATCCTCACCCACGTGACCGGCCACATCGGCGCCGGGTTGGGAGGCGCGATCAAGAACATCGGCATGGGGTTCGCCAGCCGCAAGGGCAAGCTCCGCCAGCATTCGGTATCGAAACCCTCGATCGTCACCAAGGCGTGCACCGGCTGCTGGGAGTGCGCCGACCACTGCCCCACGAACGCGATCGGCCAGGACGGTGAGACCGCGTCGATCGACAACGAGGTCTGCATCGGGTGCGGCGAGTGCGTCACCGCCTGCCGCTTCGACGCGATCAAGTTCGACTGGAACAGGAGCGATTACGAACTGCAGGAACTCATGGCCGAGCACGCCCTCGGCGCCGTGATCAAGAAGAAGGGCAAGGTCGTCTACCTGAATTACCTCATGGCGATCACCAAGGATTGCGACTGCTTCAACAAGGAGCAGACGCCGTGCATGGCCGACATCGGCATCATTGCGGGCGATGATCCCGTGGCGATCGATGCGGCGAGCCTAGACCTGATCGAAGAGGCCGCGGGCCGAAGTCTGTCCGACATGTCCTACCCTGAGATCGACCCGAGAGCCCAGCTCCGCCATGGCGAGACGATCGGCCTGGGAGAGAGCGAGTACGAGCTGGTCCGGTTGTAGGTCAAAGCTCCTTTTTCATCCCTTCCAGCGAAAACTCCTCGTACCTCTCCCTGTCGATGGTGTACCGCAGAACGCCGATGCCGAAGTAGCGCGCCTCGTTGGCAAAGACGAGACCAAGCTTCTCGAGGACATGGGCCGAAGGCTTGTTATCGGGATGGACGAGGCCGATGACTCGATCGAGTGCGAGCTCCCTAAAGGCGTGGGCGATGCACGGTCTGGCCGCCTCGGTGGCGAGCCCCTTGCCCCAGTGGGACTTCTTGATGAGGTACTTGATCTCCACCTCGGCCGTGTCGTCGAGAAATCCCAAGCCGCACCAGCCGAGAAGCTCGCGCGCCGCAATCGTCTCCACCGCCCACCATCCGAAGCCGCGCGTTCTCCAGTGCGCCCAGTGCTTGTCGAGCGAGCCGCGCACCTTCTGCTCGGGCCAGGGTTCGGTGGTCGGGAAGTAGCGGATCACGTCGCGGTCGCGAACGATCGCCCAGAGCGGTTCGCGATCGGAGGGGCTGAAGCCGCGCAAGCGGAGGCGCGCTGTTTCGAGAGTCGGAATTTTCATGGTCGATCCCTTTCCGGCGCAAGATCCGGGCGGCGGCGATGGTGTTTATCATAGCGAAGTCGGCCGGGGCTGTGAATGGGCCGCTGTCGCCTGCGCTCAGTGCGTCCTTGCTTTGCGCGGGCTCACTCTCCAGAATGATCGGCGGCACCGAGGATCTTTCGGCACTCTGAAAACAAAGGACAAGTCATGAAAAGCTCTCTCTGGCTCCTGCTGATCGTGTGTCTCAGTAGACTGGTCTTCGGCGGCGAGGACGCGGACGGCGGAGGGCTCCTTCTCCGGAATCTCCGTGTCTTTGACGTGCACACGGGGACGATGACCGAACTCCAGGACATTTTCATCGAGGTTGGCCGGATCAGGGCGATGGGGCCGCTCGACAGCACGCCCGGAGCGACGGAGATCATCGACTGCGGGGGACGGTTTGCGCTTCCCGGCCTTTTCGACTGCCACACCCATGTGGCCCACCTGGCCGCGCGGAGCGACGAGGAGAGAGCCGCCGTTCTCGGCGGTTTGATCGATGCGGGCATCATGGCGGTGCGCGACGTGGGCGGTCCGGTTGATGTTCTCAGCAGTATGAGTGAAAAAATCGCGCACGGTGCGCTCCGGGGGCCGGAGATCTTTTTCACGGGACCGATGCTCGAGGCGAGCCCCTTGACCTGGGAGAACCAGAACGAGGCGCTTCCCGGTTTCACCGTCGCCGTCGATACTATCGAGGACGCGGACCGGATCGTGGCCGAGCTGGCGCGCAAGGGGGCGCGCATGATCAAGACCTTCGGCAAGCACAAGCCCGAGGTCTACGCCCACCTCGTTGCGGTGGCGAAGACGCATGGGCTCCGGGTCGTTCATGACCCGGGCGGACCGCTCTTTCACAGCATTCCGATGGACGGGGCGATCGCGCTTGGAGTGACGAGCATCGAGCATGGCAAGGCGCCCTGGCCGGTGGCGCTCGTCGATGCGCTCCAGGAGGAGCACGATACGCTGATGGCGGAGGGCGTGGCGCCGATGAAGCGGATGGCGTTCATGTCCAAGGTCTGCCAGCAAGGTGCCGCGTCGATCTCGATCGACCGACTGAAGGAGCTCGCTGCCACCATGGTGGACCACGACGTCTACTTCTGTCCCACGCTCCAGGTCTTTGCCCAGATGAAAGAGGAGGAACCGTGGCGCGACCAGCCCGCCATGGCGCAGGACATGATGAAGCAGGTGATCACCACCATGGAAGCGGTGAGCGAACTCTGCACCAGGGAACTGGCCGGGCATGGGGTTAAGCTCCTCGTGGGCCAGGACGGGTTCAGGCGCGAGGGGACTTTTCGCGAGATGAGGCTCTTGGCGAAGTGCGGCATTGCCGAGGCGGAGATCATCAAGGGAGCCACGCTCAACCCGGCAAGGTGGCTCGGGGTGGAGGAGCGTCTCGGGTCGGTCGCGCCGGGAAAGGAGGCGAATCTTCTCATCGTGGATCGGAATCCGCTCGACGATATCGCAAACATGGAGTCAGCGTTTCTCACGATTCAGAAGGGCGCGATCGCCTTTCGCGCAAAGGAGAGCGCCGGAAAACCGACTCCCGAGCAGATCGCGTGGCACGCGTTGGAGATGGAGATGTTCGTCTGTCTCGACCCCTGCACCTGGCAGAACCGGGAGTATGACAACCATTCCACCCCGCTTTCGGAGATCAATCCCGAGAAGCTCGACACCGACCAGTGGTGCCGCGTGGCCCAGTCCTTTGGCGCGCGGCAGATCCTTTTCGTGGCCAAACACACGGGAGGGTTCTGCTGGTGGCGGACCGATACCACTGACTATGGCATCAAGAACACGACCTGGCGCGGCGGCAAGGGCGATGTGCTCGCCGACCTGTCCGCGTCTTGCCGCAAGCACGACCTGAAGCTCGCCATCTATGTCTACCCCGGCGACGACACGTGGGGCGCCCCGATGGGGAGCGGAGGTCGGACGCGCGATTCGGCCAAGCAGGAGGGATACAACAAGGTTTTTCGCCAGCAGATGACCGAGGTGCTTTCGCGCTACGGGCCGATCAGCGAGGTCTGGTTCGACGGAAGCTGCGTGATCGAGGTGGGTGATATTTTGAAGAAACACGCGCCCAAAGCGATGGTTTTTCAGGGGCCGCACGCCACGATCCGCTGGCCGGGCAACGAGCGGGGTGTGGCGCCCTACCCCACGTGGCAAACGTTGAAGGAGAAGGACGCCCTCACTGGCGTTTCAACTGCCGCGCATAGCGATCCCGAGGGGGATGTGTGGCTGCCCTTCGAGATGGACACGACCCTGCTCGATCACAAGTGGTTCTGGGGGGAGAATACCGATCACATGATGAAGAGCGTCGACGATTTGATGCGCATCTATTACGAATCGGTGGGACGCGGCTGCGTGTTGCTGCTCAATTCAACGCCGGACACGACGGGGGTTATTCCGGCGCCCCACGTGGGGCGGTATCTGGAGTTTGGCGAGGAGATCGAGCGGCGGTTCGGGAAGAGCCTTGCCGAAACGAAGGGGCGCGGTGAGGAGGTGGTGCTCGATTTCGAGGAGCCTACCGTGATCAATCATGTGGTCACCATGGAGGATATTCGCGCCGGCCATACGGTGCGCGAGTACTTTCTGGAAGGGATTGTCAAGGGGAAATGGATAGAGCTCTATCGTGGGAGCACCATGGGTTACAAGAAAATCGATTACTTTCCTGACGTGACCGTGACCAAGTTACGACTGAGGGTGATCGACTGCCGCGGTGAACCTGTGATCAAACGAATGGCTGCTTTTCGGGTGCTTCTCGAACCGGGGCGGTTTCCTGATCTTGGCGTTCTTGCTTCTGTCAAAAACGCCGACAACGAAGCGGGCTGGCAGCGGGTGATCTTCTGGAAGAGCGGGGCGCTTCAGGGAGAGTGGTCCGAGGTGATCGATCTTTCGGCGTTCATCACCGAGGTGGGCCAGTACGAACTCGAGATCCGGCAGACAGGAAGCGATGGCCTTCTCGAAAACGTCTCCTGCATGTTGCTTATAGAAGGTCTCGAAGCACCGAACGCGATCCGTGCTCTTGGTCGGACCGGCGCCTACAACATCAGCCGCAGCCAGGTGGTGACGCCCGATGCTACTGAGCACACGCGGGTGCACATATCAGGCAAAGTGTCGGGTAAAGTCGATGTCGAGGTTCGGATACGGAGAATAATCTGACTCGTAAAATGTGTACGTTTCTATACCTTCCTGGCAAGGTTCCTACTGGACTTTGAATTTACAGCTCTTCCAGGCCCTGTGAGTGTACCATCCTTTCTGTAAATTCCCGTCTTCACTTCTTTGTCGGCCGGTTCGAGAAACTCCACGCCGAGCCGGATCCACGCTTCCTCCTCGTTGGCCGCTGCCGCACTGCTCGGGGTGGTCACCCGCTGGTCGCGGGGCGGATCGAGGCTGAGAACCGTGTCTGACGGCAGGGGCTTCTCGCGCGAGACCGCCCGGCGCCGAGCCGTTTGTGGACGAGCCGCCGCACCCAGGGCAGATGGCGATCGAGCAGGGCGCCGAGAGCCCCATTGTCGCCGTCCTTCCAGCGCTGGAGGAGGTCGGAGGTCTTGTTTTCCCCATAATCCATGATTGGCAGATTTTAATGCGTGAAATTGATAAATTCTAATATAGAAAAGGGGCGTTTCTTAAGTCGTCAAGCCCCGGATCGCGCCGATGAATACGCGAAGTACAGGGGAGCGAAGACAAGCTTCTGATCGGCAAGTTCGCTATATTCGGCCGGCGACAGGACCAGTCCGTGCCGGCAATTCGGATAGTCGTCGAGCAGCCGGTGCAAGCTACGCAGGCGACCGGCCGGGCCGCTCTTGAC
>CAYXGI010000045.1:37863-48388 GCA_964464495.1 uncultured Phycisphaerales bacterium | reverse complement strand
CCCGCCGCGGCGTCAGTCCACACTCATTCCGCTTCATTTCGCTAAAGTGTTACAGGGAAACAAACCGGATTTCACTACATCACTAAACATACAATAACATCAATATGGAAGTTTCAGTCGGATCCACAGAGGAATTCGAGGTAACCCGACGACACACGGGCCACGGCAAATCGGCCGAATTCATCGAGAGGACGGACCGGTTTCCCGGAGGCAAGGCACCTTAAAAAGTCTGCTGAGGATTCGGGTGGCCAACCCCACCGTTCAGGGCGGCCAGAGGGCCGGCTTCAATTCCGGCGGATCGAGCGGAAGCCCGAGGCATGCCAGGAGGCCCCGGTCATCCGGGCCTTCCTGGCATGCCTCGGGCTTCCGCTTCTTCACAAGCGAATCGCCCCTATCAAATCCTGCCCGGAATCTCGGGGACCTCTCCCGGATTCGAGTACCAAGGCGTTCACATTCCGTTGAACGTTGACAGCGTGACCTTATGGGCCCTGCGGTCCCCCAACAAGTCTCCCTTCGTCGATTTCGCCGGCAACCTGACCGACCAGGGATTCGCTTACGCATTGCTGCTCCTCGACAAACTTGGCCCGCTCTCCTATGCAGGACCGCTGGACTTCGTGGTCATCGTCGAAGGAGAAAACGGACCGCTGGTCAGCGAGCCATGTGGTGTGGTTATCGAACCTTGAGCGATCGACCGGGCCGGGTAGAGATGTGAAGGGCCTGCCGTTAACCCGATCCCGTTGAGCCGGAGAACATCATGAGTCGCCGCTGTCGATCTTGTAGATCGTCACGCTCAGTGATGGGACCGTAACGGTCTCTCTCAGATCATCGAAGGGAAACTCCTCGATAAACAGGTTATCGGGCTTGCCCGGTTCGTTGAACGCCATGGGATCGTCGTGGCGGATGCGATAGGCCTGCCCCTTGCCGGAGAGAGCCGGACCCTCCCAGGTGATCGGCAGGTCGAGCGCCTCGCGCGTGGGATTGATCACTGCCAGGGTCAGCGCAGTCCGATCGGCCGTCCACGCGGCCGCAACGTCGAGCGGCTCGGGCGCGCCCGTGATCGCGATCGGGATCTCACCAAAAACCTTTCTGTACAGCTTGAGCACCTGGCCCGTCGTGGCGAAGGCCGCCGCCGTCTTGGTCGTCTTGATGCAGCCGATCACGTTGACCGTCTGGGCGTAGTTGGCCATGAAGACGATGTCGCTGTTGCGAAAGTACTCGTGCAGCGCGCGCGCAACGCCGAGCCCGTCCTTCCAGAAGTAGCGCGTGCCGAGCTCGCCGTAGAGGTGGGGGCCGTACCAGTGGTTCCACTCGTCGAGGGCGATCCGGATATCCTTGCCGTCGAGCGCCGGAATGGTCTTGCGGTAGTTGCGATGGGCATCGCAGATGCGTTTCACCGCGCGTGGCGCAAGGGCCGAATGGGCCATCACGCCCGAGTGCTCCTGAACGTAAAAGTGCTCGCTGATCAGCTCCATGTGGGCGCTGCACTCGGCCATCGTCGTCTCGGTCCACTTGCCAAGGTTGCCCACGGCCACGCACTGGATGGAAGAGTCTTTCGCCCTCATGGCGTCGACAACGGTATTGTGCTTCTTCACGTACTCGGCGAGCGGCATGTGGCCGAGCTGCCAGCCGCCGTACATCTCGTTTCCCACCGCCCACCATTTGACATTCCAGGGCGCGGTCCGGCCGTTGTGCGCGCGCAATCGGCCCATGGGCGTCTCGATCGAGCCGTTGCAGTACTCGACCTCGTTGGCGGCCATCTCCACCGTGCCCTCGCCCGTGTTCACCGTGACGTAGGGCTCGGTATTGATGAGCGCGCAGAAATCCATGAACTCATGAATGCCGAAATCGTTGTGCTCCACGCCGGTCCAGGCCGGATTCTTGCGCGGCGGACGGCGGTCGGGATCGCCGATGCCGTCCTTCCAGTCATAACCGCTCACGAAGTTTCCGCCCGGCCAGCGGTAGACGGGCGAGTCGAGCTCGCGGAGCAGGGCGAGCGTGTCGGACCGCATGCCGTTCACGTTGTCGGCCGGCATGAGTGACACTGCGCCCACGCGGACCGTACCGGTGCCCGACATCGTGATCTCGAGGCGACCATCGTCAGTCGATGCGCCAGCCTTGAAGCGGAGAGGGAACCTGTGATATTCGCCGATCCGACCTTGACCGGTGACGACTACCCTGTCGGCGTCGGACTGTCCCCAGATGAACGCCACGTGCACGAGACAGTCACCCCTCGTGCGCGCGATCACGATCCGGCCCTCGTAGGTTTTGCCCTCGACCAGGCCGAGTCCGGCCTGAACGAAGCCCGCGCGCTGCGCTTCGTCACGAAGCGTGATTTGGGGAGTGTGCGCGCCGACGAAGGGGTCGTGCTCCATCATCGTGACCGCACCCTCCGGTCCGACAGCTTTCCAGGGCGATTCATCATGTCCCACGGGATGGAAGAACTTGCGGTCCTCGAGCATCTCGGCCCAGATCCCGCCGTAGATACAGCGGCCGAGGTGTTCGATGAACTGGCCGTAGATGTACTTCGAGATGGGGGCGCCCTCGGCGCCGACGGAGTTGGCGGCCGCGCTGATGGTGATCTTCGGCTTCATTTCACGCGTCTCCAGCAGTTCGAGGCGGACATCGTCGTACCAGGCTTGGCCCGTGGCGAATCCCCACCCGCCGTAAAGGCAGTTCACGTGCACCATGTCGTTTTCGTCGGTGTCGAAGACCATCTCGACGCGCGTCCAGTCGGTCGTTCCGGTGACGGCCGGTGTCTGGCAGCCGCTCATGGTGTGCAGGTTGAAGAGTGCGCCCTTGCCGGTGGTGGCCGCGAGTCCCTCGGTGCGGATCCACCCCGAGAGGCGGTACTTCGAATAAGCGCGCACCGCCACGCGCTGTCCGTAGGAGAGATCGGCGCCCGTCTCCGAGGAGATCGTCACGCATCGGGATCCGGTGCGGCCAGGCGACGCGAGGTTCATCGCGCCCTTTCCGCCCCAGCGGTGAATGTCCCATTCAGCAGGTTTCTCACCCTCGACCTTCTCGAAGGACGGGTTGGTTATGGTGTTGGCCTCGAAGGCTCGCGCAGCCCCTCCGAGGGTCAGGACCGTGAGAAAGAGCAAGGCCGACAGGATCAACGGTTTACCCATGGCGTTCTCCCTCGAATAATGATCGTGCGATCATTCCCGCGACGCCCGGGACGGTCGCCGCAATCGTCTCATTTTACCTTCCACTCGTGAATGCCGGTGGAGAAGCCTTCCTGCAAGGTGACCTCGATGCGGATCGCATCGGTCCGAACTGTTTCGAAGACGACCTCGTTGAAGCGGTCCAGTTCCGCTCCGTATTCACCAGTCGTGAAAACGGGCCGCCACTCGTCGCCGTCCCGGTAGACGACGCGCCACGACGCCGGAACGCGGCATTCGCCCCGGCCCGTGTCGTCGAACCAGTAGACCTCGACCTGGGAGACCTCGTGGGGGCCGTCGAACTCGTACTGCGCCCACTCGACCGTGCCCTTCCGCGGCCACCAGTGGAAAAAGGGCACCTTGTGATCGCCTGAAGCGTCCGGCTCGAGACGGTCGTTGACCGCGGTGGGATTGGTCCCCCCCGAGACGGTGAGCGTGCTCGTCGACGCGAGGGTGGGGCGGCCGAGCGGCCTGACAGTTTTCGGATCATCGGAGATCCAGACCGTCATCTCTCCCGGTCCCCGGTGAGCCCAGACGTTGTAGGGGATGGCGGTGAGCGTCGCCTTCTTGAAGACCGGCTCGTCACCTTCAGCGCCCTCGTGGGCGCTCAAGGCAAAACCCCTCAGAACTGGCACGCCCCCGAGCAGATCCTTGTCGAATCCGGCCTCGATCCTGGAACTGTCGGGCAGCACGAGATTTGCCACGTGCCCGTCATTGTCGGGCCACTCTGCGCAGAAGACGAGCGGACCGCGCTGTAACGCGACCTTGTGCCGATCGGCCTCGACCGACGCATGGGCCAGCACGCGCCGCACCGGCATGGGCAGATCGAGCTCGATCACGTCCTGTTTTCCCCAGGTCCGGTCGATGCGCGCGTAGCCTCGGTCGAGATCGAGCGGTACCAGGGCACCGTTCACATTGATCTTTACCGCATCGGGCCTCTGGTGCATGAAGCGGTAAAGGTCGCTCGGCACGGGCTCGTTGCGCGCCCATCCGGGCACGCGAAGGAGGACGGTGAATTCCTCACCGGCTTTTTGGGGCGACACGGTGATTGTCACACGGCCGTCATAGGGGTAGAGGGTCTTCTGCTCGATGCCGACCGTACCCTTCGCGGTCTTGACCTCGGCGTGGCCGCCGGCAAAGAGGTTCACGTAGATGTCGCCGTCACGGTGGGCGTAGACATAGCCCGGCACGGAGGCGATGAACCGCGTCACGTTTCCGGGGCAGCAGGCGCAGCCGAACCAGGCGCTCCGCTCGTGATGTCCCATCGACTCGAGCGGATTGGGATAGAAGAAGTGCTTGCCGTCGAGCGCGATACCCGAGAGAAAAGCGTTGTACAGGGTGCGTTCGAGCACGTCGATGTAATCGGCCCTGCCGTGAAGCAGGAAGAGGCGGTGGTTCCAGTAGACATTGCCGATGGCGGCGCACGTTTCGCAGTAAGCGCTCATGTTGGGTAGTTCGTAGTCGTCGCCGAAGGCCTCGCCGTTTCCGCGTGCGCCCACACCGCCGGTGACATAGAGCTTGCGCTCGACCACGTTGCGCCAGAGCCTGTCGATCGCCTCGATCATGGCGGCGTCGTCCGAGAGCGCGGCCACATCCGTCATTCCGGCATACATGTAGGTGGCGCGCACGGCGTGGCCCACGGCCTCGGCTTGCTCGGTCACCGGGGCGTGGTCCTGGTTGTAGGGTCCCCAGAGCGTGCGGCCGTGGGGCTTCCCGCGCTCGTCGAGCAGATAGCGCGCCAGTTCGAGAAGGCGCGCGTCGCCCGTGATCCGGTAGAGCCGGGCCAGTCCCATCTCGATGATCTGGTGCCCGGGCGGCATGCGGATTCCCTCGGGACGGAAGGTGCGGCAGAGAAGGGCCGCGTTCTTCAGCGCCACGTCGAGCAAGGTGCGCTTGCCCGTTGCCTGGAAGTGGGCGGCCGCGGCCTCGTAGAGGTGGCCGGCATTGTAGAGTTCGTGGCTCCCTTGGAGTTTCTCCCACCGCGCCCTGCCCATCCAACGCAACAGATGCTCGCACTCGTTCGTGCGGCATGTGTAGATGTACCCGTCCTCCTCCTGGGCGGCGGCGATCTTTGCGATGAGCGCATCGAGGTAGGCGTCGAGTTCGGGATCGGGCGCCACGGCGAGCGCGTAGGAGGCGCCCTCGATGATCTTGTAGGGATCGGTGTCGTCGAAGGGAAAGCTCCCCTTGTGCTCGCCCTCCATGAGCCCGCCCGCGATGGCGAAGTTGTCGATCCGGCCCGTCTTCTCACACTGTTCGAAGGCGTAGGGAATCGTCACCTCACGGTTCGTTTTGATGCGGGGCGCCCAGAAGATGTCGTTGAGCTTCACGTCTGTGAAGGGCACGGGGCGATAGGGGTAGTCGCTGATCGCACGCTCACTGGCCTCGAGAAAGGAAGCTCCGGAAAGAAGGACGAGAAGGACCACAATTATCGAGTCGAAGGATTTCATGATTTCTCAACCCTCGTGAAAGTAGATGTCCCACGACAGATACTTGGCGAGCGCCTCGTACACACCCTCGGCCACGGTGGAGAGATTGAGGGCCACGTGGTGCTCGAAGCCGTTCTCGCAGATGAACCGGAGCAGTCCCTGAAGGTCGGCGATGCGCGCCACGCCGTACCCGCCGAATGTGTCGATCGGATCGTCGGTGATCTCACCTTCGCCCACGTAGGCGCGCATGCAGCCGAAGTCATCGTTGGTCGAAACGCGCAAGTAAGTGAAGGGACCCTTCGCGATCGTCCCCACGCAGGTCCCGTAGGAGTTCGCCTTGCCCACGGCGGTGGCGATGATCTCCTGGTAGTCCATCTTCATCTCGGCGAAGACCGACTTGGGCAGGTTCGAGCAGTGAAAGAGCACGCACGCGTCGGGGTCGTCGCCGTAGTTGTTGTTCCAGTCGAGAAGCGCCGACGGCGTGCCGCTCGCGAGGCGCAGGGCGAGCATGCCGACGGCGCCGGTCACGTCGACCTCGCAGGCGCTCGGATTGAGCGCGTCGGACAGCATGCTCATGATCGTGCAGGGGACCACGCCGAAGTACTCCTCCATGGCCGTCCAGCACTGCACCGCCGTGGCGGACAGATCCTGGTCGGCGACCCAATCGTCGACGATAACGCCGAACTTGGCCATCTTCAGAAGCGACGCCGCCGGAACGCCGGCAGTCTTCGTGTAATCCTTGATCGCCTTCAGCTTGGCCTTGACTGCCTGGGCGCCGTTCTTGAGGCGCTCCACGCGGCCGAAAACATCATAGAGGTCGATCGTCTCGACCGAGATGCCCGTCGCCTCGAGGATTTTCTCGCTGTAGCGCACCGTGTTGAACGCCGCCGGCCGCGCGCCGATCGCGCCCACCCGGGCGCCCTCGAGCCCGCCCACCACACGGCAGCAGGCGCCGAACTGTTCGAGGTCATTCCGGAATGACTCCGACTCGGGCGCCACCGTGTGGAGCCTGGTGAGCGAGTAGGCGATGCCGTACTGGGAGAGGTTGTTGCAGACCGACATCTTGCCGCAGAAGGCGTCGCCCCGATGCTTGCTCGTCATCCGTCCGACATCGTCGGGAAAGGCGTGGACGAGGACGGGCACCTTCAATCCGGCCATCTTGAGCGAATCGGCCACGCCCCGCTCGTCGCCGAAGTTGGGCAGGGTGATCACCACGCCATCGATGCGGTCCGCCCTGCGTTTGAAGAGATCGGCGCACTTGCGTGCGTCGACGCGTGTTTCCACGGTGCCGTGCTTGGTGTCCTTCGTGGACAAGGCCACTACATTGAATCCCGCCTTCTTGAGAACCTTGAGCATGCGGTCCCGGCCTTCGCGGCAGAGGGCGTCGGGAAAGAAGCCGCGGTTTCCCACGATGAGTCCGAGCGTGGTTTTCGACATGGGGATAACCTCCACCTGTATGCGTGCGCCGCCAAACAACCCGTAAAAAAAGGTTTGAATTGCATTCCGAGCGCCTTAAATTAACAATGTTAAAAAAGTATTGCAACGGGATTTTCAGGTCGCGGTTTTGCCTGTGACCGATTCGAGATCGAGTCTTTTGGGGATGCGGACATGAAGAAATTTTCCATCGGCCTCGACTACGGCACCAACTCCGTGCGGACCCTCATCGTCGATGTGGCCACCGGCGAGGAGGTGGCGACCAGCGTCTTCGACTACGAGACAGGCGAGGAGGGTGTGGTCATCGACGAGCGGGATCCGAACCTCGCCCGCCAGCATCCCCGCGACTACCTCAAAGGGCTCGATGTCTCGGTGAAGGGGGCGCTCGCCGAGGCTGCCTGCCACGAGGGGTTTGCACCCGATCGGATCATCGGCATCGGCGTGGACACGACCGGCTCCACGCCGTTGCCCGTGGACGCCGATGGCCAACCCCTCGCCCTCAAGGAAGAGTTCGCCGCGAATCCCAACGCCATGGCGTGGCTCTGGAAGGACCACACCGGTCATGCCGAGGCCGAGGAGATCACCTCCTGCGCCGCCACCGACCGGCCCGAGTACCTGGCCAAGTGCGGGGGGACCTATTCGGCGGAGTGGTTCTGGTCCAAGATACTTCACTGCTGCCGCGTTGCGCCCGACCTGTTCGACGCGGCCCATACCTGGGTGGAGATCGCCGACTGGATTCCGGCCGTGCTCACCGACACGACCCATCCCGACATTCTCAAACGCGGCATCTGCGCCGCCGGGCACAAGGCGATGTTTCACGCCTCGTGGGGCGGCTATCCCGATCCCGGATTTCTCGGCGGTATCGACGGGGGGCTCGACCGGGTGCGGCGCACCTTGCCTGACCGATCGTACCATGTGGCCGAGGCCGTGGGGACGCTCACCGAGGACTGGTCGACGACGCTCGGCCTGCGCGCGGGTATTCCAGTGGCCGCTGGAGCTTTTGACGCACACCTGGGCGCCGTGGGATCGGGTATCGGCGACGGCGTGCTCGTGAAGATCATCGGCACGTCGACCTGTGACATGGCGGTGAAACCAATGGACGCGGACCTCCCCGACATCCCCGGTCTTTGCGGCATCGTGCCCGAATCGATCCTTCCCGGATTCCATGGTCTCGAGGCGGGCCAGTCGGCGGTGGGCGACATCTTCAACTGGTTCGTCAACCGTGTTGCGCCGGGCGGGCCCGAATCAGGATCGCACGAGTCGCTCACAAGGGGCGCCGAGGCGTTGCGTCCCGGCGAGAGTGGACTCCTCTGCCTCGACTGGCACAACGGCAACCGCACGGTGCTCGTCGATCAGCGCCTCACCGGACTCCTGGCCGGCATGACCTTGCACACAACGCCGGCCGAAATTTACCGGGCTCTGGTGGAAGCCACTGCCTTCGGCGCCCGCGTCATCGTGGAACGCTTCGAGGAGTACGGCGTCAAGATCGACCGTATCGTCAACTGCGGCGGCATCTCGGCCAAGAACCCCATGGTCATGCAGATCTACGCCGACGTGATGAACCGGCCCTTGGAGATCTCGCGCAGCACCCAGACCTGTGCCCTCGGCGCGGCGATGGCGGGCGCCGTGGTCGCGGGCCGCACCGCGGGCGGACACGATGACTTTTCGGCGGCGACGGCGGCCATGACGGGCGTGCTCGAACAGACCTTCCAGCCCGATCGATCGAGCGTGGCTGTCTACGACCGGCTCTACAAGCTCTACCGGCAAGTCCACGACGTTTTCGGAACCAAGGACCACGCTGAGAATCAATTTACCGTGATGAAGGAGCTCCTCACCGTGCGCGACGAGGTGCGCGCTCGCGGGGCGGGAGAACGCAAGGCGGGAGGCGCGTCATGAAACACGAGACCCTGAGGAAAGCTGTCTGCACGGCGAACAAGGAAATCTTCTCGACCGGCCTTGCGGCGCTCACCTTCGGCAATGCGAGCGGTGTCGACCGCGACGCCGGCGTGCTTGCAATCAAGCCGAGCGGGATCGACTACAATGACATGAAGCCCGGCGATATGGTCGTTGTCGATATCGCTTCGGGCGACATCGTGGATGGGCAACTCAAGCCTTCATCGGATACAGCCGCTCATTGTGCTCTTGTGCGAGCTTTCGGCACAATCGGCGGTGTGGTGCATACTCACTCGAGGTACGCCACTGCCTTTGCCCAGGCGTGCCGGCCGATCGAGTGCCTGGGCACAACCCACGCCGACTACTTTCACGGACCTGTGCGGCTCACGCGGATGCTGACTCGTGACGAGGTCGACGATGATTACGAGGCGCACACGGGCCGGGTCATTGTCGAGCTTTTCGAGAAGGAGTCGCTCGATCCATCCGCATTCCCCGGGGTGCTCGTGGCGGGCCACGGTCCTTTCGTCTGGGGGGAGAGTGTGGGCAAGGCTCTCGAACATGCGCGCGTGCTCGAGGAGGTGGCGCGTCTGGCCTTCGAGACACTTGTTCTTCGGCCCGACCAGGACTCGCTGCCCGGCTATCTGATGGACAAGCATTTCAATCGCAAGCACGGAGCCGACGCCTACTACGGGCAGAAATGAGCCGATGAGAAACCGTCCCGCCCAGTCCTCTCATCCTGCGACCGACCGCGTCGAGCCCGCTCTGCTCCGTCGGGTCAACGCCCGCCACGTGCTCGACGCTCTTCTCGAGCTCGGCCCCTGCACGCGCACCGCGCTCAGGGATCACACCGGCATCAGCGCCCCGACCATGTCGAAGCTCATCGACCATCTCATGAAAAAAGGTCTGGTCGAGGAAGCGCCCGAGTCGCTGCTCACCGCCGGCCGACCGAGCAAGGTCTTCGGTCTCGCCTGCACCACGGCCCACGTCGTGGGTGTGGTGATCGATATCGATGAAATCAGGATCTTCGCTTGCGGCCTCGACGGACGCATCGATGATGGGGCGGTGCGCGTATTTCGCACGCCGCGCACGTACGGCAAATTACTGTCCCGAGTGACTGATGAGGTCGAGAGCCTCGCGCGAAAATATCCCGCTCCCTGCCTCGGCATGGGCGTGAGCGTGCCGGGGCTACTGGATGCGCGCGAGGGGCGGATCATGCTCTCTCCCAACTTGCGCTTTCTCGACAATGCGCGCCTCGCCGCGGACCTCGCCGAGCGCCTCGATTTCGACGCGATCATCGTGCAGGAAGAGCGGGCGCTCTGTCTCGCCGAACAGCTCTTCGGTGCGGCGCGCGGCCTCGACGACTTCGCCATGATCGATATCAGCGCCGGCCTCGGCATGGGGGTGGTGAGCGGTGGTCGCTTCGTCGGCGGTCGCGACGGCTTCGGCGGCGAGCTCGGCCATATCACTGTCGATCCCCGGGGGATACGCTGCGGGTGCGGCAACCGGGGCTGCCTCGAGACGGTCGCCACCGACCGCGTCTTCGCCCGCATGGTGGAGAAGAAAGCGGGCCGGTCTATGAGTGTCGACGAGGCGTCGAAGAACGTCGAC
>CAYXGI010000045.1:0-37763 GCA_964464495.1 uncultured Phycisphaerales bacterium | reverse complement strand
GGGGCGTCGATGAGGGTCGACGGGGCGTCGATGAGGGTCGACGGGGCGTCGATGAGGGTCGACGGGGCGTCGATGAACGTCGACGAGGCGATCGAACTGGTGCGGTCGGGAAAGATCCGCTGCCGGCGCGAACTGATCCGAATGATCGGATTTCTCGCCCGGGGTCTGGGTGTGGTGGTCAATCTCTTCAACCCGGCCGGCGTGTTCGTTTACGGCCGGCTCTTCGACGCCCGGGAAGGACTCTTCGACGAGCTCGTTACCGCGGTGGGCGATCACGCTCTCAAACCGTCGCTGGCGGCCTGTTCCATCGTACGCTCCCGGGGGAGCAAGAAGCAGGGGGCGGCGGCGGCGGTCATCGCTCATCTTTTCCAGGGCGCGGGCCCTTCGATTCAGCCCTCGTGACGCATATCAGCGGTTTTGCCGCTGACGAAAGGCAACTGGCATGGAGACAGGTCTGGCCACACTCGACTGGCTCGTGATCGCCGTCTATTTCAGCGGCATCGTCGTTCTCGTCTGGTGGTCGTCGCGCAAGCAGGATACGTCGGCCGACTATTTTCTCGCCAGCCGGAACATCGCCTGGTTCGTGGTGGGGGCGTCGGTTTTCGCGTCCAACATCGGCTCGGAGCATATCGTGGGGCTGTCGGGCAACGGCGCGACGAGCGGTATGGGGATGGCCCACTGGGAGCTTCACGCCTGGGTGCTGATCATGCTCGCCTGGGTGTTCGTGCCCTTCTACTACCGGTCGGGCGTCTTCACCATGCCCGAGTTCCTCGAGCGGCGCTTCAGTTCGAAGGCACGGTGGATTCTTTCGCTCGTTTCGCTGGTGGCCTATGTTTTCACCAAGGTGTCGGTCACCGTCTACGCGGGCGGCATGGTGTTCGGCGCTCTCCTGCCCGATACCTTCGGGTCCCCGGAGAACGCCTTCTGGGTCGGCGCACTGGCCACGGTGATCCTCACCGGGATTTACACGGTGTTCGGCGGTCTGCGCGCCGTGGTTTACACGGACACGGCCCAGGCTTTCATCCTGATCTTCGGCTCCATCTTCATCACCTGGTTCGGCCTGAACAAGCTCGGCGGCTGGAACGAACTCGTCGAAATCTGCAGCCGGAACGCCGACGGATTCGCCCTCTGGCGGCCCAACAGCGATCCCGACTTTCCCTGGCTGGGCATCCTGATCGCGTCGCCGATCGTGGGGATCTGGTACTGGTGCACCGACCAGTACATCGTGCAGCGCACTCTGGCTGCGCGGAGTCTCAAGGACGCCCGCCGCGGCGCTCTCTGGGGCGCGGCTCTCAAGGTGTCGCCCGTGCTGATCTTTCTGCTCCCGGGATTGATCGGCTACGCGTTGCACCAGAAGGGCCTCCTCGCCATTCCAACCAAGGTCGTCGACGGCGAGACGGTCCTGGCCGGCGATCAGGTCTTTCCCGTCATGGTGTCGACGCTTCTGCCCGTCGGTCTGCGCGGCCTGGTGGTGGGCGGGCTCATGGCGGCGCTCATGAGTTCGCTCTCGTCGCTCTTCAATTCTTGCGCGTCGCTCTTCACCAAGGATGTCTACGAGAAGATCAATCCCGGCGCGTCGGAGCGGCGGCTCGTCAATGTGGGCCGCATCGCGACCGGCGTGGTGGTCGCCCTCGGCATCGTCTGGATACCCGTCATGCCCATGATCTCGAAGGGCGGGCTCTACAAGTATCTGCAGAGTGTGCAGAGTTACCTTGCACCGCCGATCACCGCGGTCTTTTTGCTCGGCCTCTTTTTCAAGCGGATCAATTCCGCGGGAGCGGCCTGCGGTCTGGTCGCAGGATTCGTCCTCGGAATGGGAAAGCTGACGATCCAGGCACTGGTGGGGGGCGGCACCATCACCGGCCCTGAATGGTTGGTCGCCATCGGTGACTACAATTTCCTTTTCGCCTCGGGCTGGCTCCTCGGCATCAGTGTGGCGATCGTTGTTTCTGTCTCCCTCATGACGCCGCCGCCCGATGACAAGAAAATCTCGGGCCTCACCTACGCCACCGCAACGGTCGAGCAAAAGGCTGAGAATCGAGCGAGCTGGAACAAGTGGGATGTGATCGCCAGCATCGCGGTGCTGGCCGTGGTGGCCGGCCTTTACATTTACTTCAGTTTCTGGCTCGGCTGATGAACAGGCCGCTCGAAGGAGGAGAACAGTGATCCAGATCGGCCCCCACGTTCGAGGATTGATCTTTGACTGCGACGGAACCCTCGCCGATTCCATGCCGCTCCACATGGAGGCGTGGGAAAAGGCCTTCGTCGACTCCGGCGAACCCTACCGGCCCGATTTCCTCGATCCCCTGCGAGGGATGCACGAAGAGGAAATCGTCGCGCTCTACAACCAGCGCTATCAGCGGAATCTCGATCCCCGCGCGGTGGTCGACCGGAAGCACGCTCATTTCAAGAAGAGCGTTCACCTCATCGAGCCGGTCGAGCCGGTGGTGGAGGTGGTGAATCGGTTTCGCGATGAGCTGCCCATGGCGGTCGTATCGGGAGGGAGGCGCGAGACGGTCACGCTCACCCTGGAAGGTCTGGGCATCGTGGGGTTCTTTTCCGTCGTGCTGACCGCCGACGATCCCATCCCGCCCAAGCCGGCGCCCGATCTCTTCCTCGAGGCTGCGCGCCGGATCAAGGTGGCGCCTGAGCTCTGCCACGTCTTCGAGGACGGCGACATGGGTCTCGAAGCCGCCCGGCGGGCGGGAATGACTGCGACCGACGTGCGCGGTTTTACGTAGAACCGCACCGAGTGAGTCGCCGAGAGCCGGCTCCGGCAATATCCGCCTTCAGAGGGTCAGGCCGATCTGTTAGAATCAGCCGATCCCCGCCAGACCGGACAGCGGGCAGCTTGAAGTGCGGTAGCAGCCTCGAAGGAAATGGCCCATGATAAACAGCGCCGTCGCCCTGCGCATGGAGGGCGTGTCCAAAGCCTATCCCGGCACGCTGGCCGTGGACGCTGTCGATTTCGAGGCGCGCGTCGGCGAGGTCCACGCGCTCATGGGCGAGAACGGCGCCGGGAAGTCGACGCTCATGAAAATGCTGGCCGGCTCGTTCCGCGACTACACCGGCCGGATCGGGATCAACGGAGACGAGGTGGCGCTCCATTCGCCCGCCCTCGCCAAGGCGCACGGCATCGGCATGATCTACCAGGAACTCAGCCTCGCCCAGCCGATCAGCATTGCCGAGAACCTTCTCGTGGGACGCCTTCCGGCTCGATTCGGATTCATGGTCGACAGGCGCGCCATGGTGGACGAAGCGGCTCGATGCCTCGAACGGGTGGGTCTCGATCTCGACCCGATGACACCGGTCGAAGCGATCAGCCAGCACGAGGCCCAGCTCGTCGAGGTGGCCAAGGTGCTCGGCAATGATCCGACCATCCTCGTGATGGACGAGCCGACTTCGGCGCTGTCGCGCGAGGAGACTGAGCGCCTCTTCGCGATCATCAGGCAGTTGAAGAGCGCCGGCCTGACCATTATCTACATCTCCCATCATCTCTCCGAGGTCTTCGCCATTGCCGATCGGGTGACGGTGCTGCGCGACGGCAGAAAGATCGCCACGCGGGAGATCGACGCGATCACTCCTTCCGAACTGGTGCAGATGATGGTGGGCCAGAAGATCGACGAGTTCTACGCGAGGCGGAAGGCGAAGGTAGGCCGGACCGTCCTCGAAGTGCGCAACCTGACGCGAAGAGGTTTCTTTCACGATGTCTCCCTTCACGTCAACGAGGGGGAGATTCTCGGCATCGCGGGGCTCACCGGTGCGGGACGGACAGAGGTCGCTCGTTCCCTGTGCGGCCTCGACCCCGTCGACGCGGGCATGGTGGAACTGGAGGGCCGCCCACTGCGGCGAGGGTCCTATCAGAAGGCCGTGGCGCGGGGGCTCTTTTACCTTTCGGAGGATCGGAAAAGGGACGGTCTCTTCCTGCGGTTGTCGCTACGCCGGAACCTCCTGTCAGCGCTCATCGCGAAGAACACGACAGCCGGTTTCTACTCCGACAGGAAGAGCCGATCAGCCGCCGACACCATGATCGAGCAGCTCGAGATCGTCGCGGCATCGACCTCGGTCGACGTGGGCAACCTGTCGGGCGGCAACCAGCAGAAGGTGCTCCTCGGAAAGTGGCTCGCCGCCGAGCCGAGGGTGCTCATACTCGATGAGCCGACGCGCGGCGTCGACGTGAAGGCCAAGAAAAAGATCCACGAAGCGGTGATGACCCTCGCCGATCGGGCGAAGAGCATCATCCTGATCAGTTCCGACCTGCCCGAACTGGTGGGGCTGTCCGATCGCGTGGTGGTGATGCGCGGCGGGCGCATCATCGGCGAGATGAGCCGAGATGCGCTGACCGAGGAGTCGGTGCTTCTCGCCGCAAACGGAAAAAGGGAGCTCGAAAATAAGCGCGACTAGCCGAAAGGGTCTGGCAATAATCTTCGACAGGCTCGGCATCTACCTGATCGCCGGCGCGCTCGTCGTTCTCGGCTGTCTCGTCTCCGACGAGTTCTTCACGATCAAGAACCAGATGGGCATCTTGAACGCCGTCGCCCTCCTGGGGATCGCCGCAACGGGCATGGCGTTCGTCACCTTCTCGGGCCACATGGCCGACCTCTCCATCCCCGCCATCATGGCCTTCTCGGGAATCGTCGCCGTGGCCGCCCTGCCGCTCGGCGTCGTGCCGGCCGTCGTTCTCGGGATCGCGGCCGGAATGGCCATCGGCGCCATGAACGGACTGGTGGTCGGGCTCTTTCGCGCCAATCCGATCCTCTGGACCCTGGCCGTGGCCTTCTTCATGGAAGGCTTCATGCGGTTCACGTGGAGCAACAACCAGATCTATCCCGACACGACGCCCGGAACAGCCGGCGCCGCGTTCATCGATCTCTTCCGGATCACCATCGGTCCCGTTCCTTTGATCGTGATCGTCATGCTCGTCATGTTCGCCGCCGGGCACATCGTCTTGACCCGGACCCGCTTCGGAGTGGAGACCCGCCTCGTGGGATCGTCACCGGCCGCGGCAAAAACATCGGGAATCAACGTGCCCAGAGTCGTGTTCGTCGATTTTCTCGCCGCCTCTGTCGCGGCGTCGGTGGCGGGGATATTTCTCACGTCGATGAACAAGCTCGGCGTCTTCTACCTCGGCAAGGGATACGACTTCAGGTGCGTCACCGCCGTGGTGATCGGCGGCATGATGCTGAGCGGCGGCCGGGGCCACATGCTCGGCGTGCTCGGAGGCGTCCTCGTCATCGGGCTCCTGTCCAACATCATGACCTTTTTAGGGATCAACACTTTTCAGCAGAACATCGTCACGGGAATCATCTTCATCCTCGTCGTGTGGATTCAACAGTATCATTTGAGGAGGCAGGGAAAGGACTTTGTCTAGCAGCCGAACGTTCACGAGAAAACCTCTCACCCGGACCCTGAACGAGCACCGGGCGCTGATCTTGCTGCTTGCGCTCTTTGGCTTCCTCTCCCTTTTCGCGCCCAACTTTCTGTCCGTGCACAATGTGACCACCATCTTGCGCGGCGCGAGCCTCAATGCGGTGGTCGCCATCGGATTCACGGTCGTCTTCATCCTCGGACAGCTCGACCTGTCGATCGGCGCCGTGGTCCTGCTCTGCGGGATGCTCTCCATCGGGCTTCAGCCCCATGTGGGATGGGCGGGCAGCATCAGCCTGTCGATCCTCGCCGGGGGTGCCGTCGGCCTGGTCAACGGACTGCTCGTGGTGAAAGCGAGGATCAACTCCTTCATCGTGACCCTCGGCACCATGATCAGCGTGACGGGCATCATGCACCTCTACAGCGGCGGCGGCTCGAAAGCGATCGACGAGTTCGGTCTCGCCGACTGGCTGGCCACGCCGATCGTGCCCTTCGTGCCGCCGATCTTCGGGATCACCGTGGTCTTGGTGCTCGCCTCCTCCTTTGTTCTGAAGAACACGACTTACGGCCGGGGATTCTTCATGGTGGGCGGCAATCCCGAGACCGCCTGGCTCGCCGGCCTCGACCGGGACCGCTATCTTCTGGCGGGGTTCGTCTTCAGCGGCGTCATGGCCGGCACGGGCGGCGTTCTCTTTGCCGCGAGCCTCAGCGCCATGACGTCGGCCGCGGTGCTGGGGATCCGCACCTTGATGACCGTGCTCGCTTCTGTCATCATCGGCGGTACCCTGATGAGCGGCGGAAAAGGGAGCGTGGCAAAAAGTTTCTTTGCCGTGCTTCTGCTGACCATCCTGTTCAACGGCATCGGGTGCTTCGGCCTCGGCTTCGAGGTGCAGATATTCGTCAACGGTCTCATCCTGGCGCTCGTGGTGGTCTACGAGGCCTTCGTCAATTACAGGCACAATCTAGTCAAGGGCCGCCGGCCCGAGCTGATGGCGGAGCTCGACCGCGTGGATGAAGAGGACGAGGACGGGCAAGAGGAGGAGGACTCCATGAGCAGCAAGGACCGATTTGCGATCGTGTGCGTGACCCTGGCGGCGGTCGTTGGCATCGTGGCCATCTTCGCCATGTACTTCATGCACGAGGAGCGGATCGCTTTTCAGGGCGGCGGCGATCCCGCGGCCCGACCGGGCGGAAAGGACATCTTCGCGTTCCGCGGCACCGACGGCCAGCCCTACATCCTGTCAGAGGTCGAGACGAAGGAGATCCCGCCCCGTCCGGCCGATCCGAAAGCCCTTCCCGAAACGGACAGGGGGCACTGGTGGGATATCGAGTATGCAGGGTGGACGGTGACAAAGGCCCCCATGCCCCAATCGCCCAGGGACGGGCCCTCGGGAAAGAGGGTGGTGCTGCTCAAGGCGGGCGACCACCCATACTGGACCTCCTACGTGAGGGGATTCGAGACAGTGGCCGAGTTCTTCGGCATGGAAACCAAGGTTTTCAACGGCAACTGGAACATGGACCTGCAGGCTCAGCAGGCCGACCAGGCGATCAACGAGCGGCCCGACATGATCATCTTCGCTCCTGTCGACGCCACGGCGTGCACCCCCCTTCTGCGCCGGATCAACATGGAGCGTATTCCGTGCATCACGTCCAACACGATTCCCTGCGACGACGCCATGGGCTACTGCCTCGCCTGGACCGGCCCCGACGATTGGGGGCAATTCCGGCTGCTGGCGCGGCGTTTCGCCGACGCCCTCGGCAAGAAGGGGGGCTACGCCATCGTACGCCACATGCCGGGCGGTTCGCCCTTCTTCGCGCGCACCTTTGCGCCGATCACCGAGCTCTGTGAGTACGCGCCCGACATGGAGCTCCTGGCAATGGACACGGCCAACCTCGAAGCGGAGGGGACGATGCAGCTCGTCTCGGCCTGGCTGACCAAGTTCGGCGACCGGTTCGATGGGCTGATCCTGGCCGGCGACGGATTCTCCATGACGGGCGCGCTCGAGGCTCTGCGGAACGCGGGCCGAAAGGACGTTGTAATCGTCGCCGCGGGGAACTGCAAGACCGGTATGGATTCGGTCAGGGACGGCGATGCCCTCGCCATCAGCTACCAGTCGGCCGAGGGCGACGGCGCCCTGGCGCTCTACACGGCGGTGAGGTGGTTCAGCGGCGAGACGATCGAGCCTGTCAACTATCTGCCGAAGCACGTCATCACCAGCGACGACGTGGAGAACTACATGCCCGCGCAATGGTGAGAAGAGTGGTGAGGAGAGAGAAGGTGACGCACAGTTCACCGACTGGATCTGAGCGTTCGAAATCGACGCTCGCCAAGTTGGAGCGCATGGCAAAGGCGCTGAGCCACCAGGAACCGGACCGCGTGCCGGTCAGCGATTTTTACTGGGGCGGTTTCGTCGAGCGCTGGCGAAAAGAGTTGGGCCTTCCGCCCGATGCGAGTCCCTATCATCACTACGACCTCGACTGGATCGTGACCGTTCCCAACATGGATCCCCACATCAAGGCTTTCGAGACTATTTCGGAGAACAGTGTCGAGGTGGTGATCAAGACCGGTTTCGAGACCACGCTCCGCAAGAAGTTCGATGCGCCCATGCCCGAGCAGATGGCATGGGACACGGATACGATCGAGAAGCTGGAAGCCTTCGAGTTCGACGACCCGGCTGACCCGCGCCGCTACCTCGAAGCCGGCGACAACCAGATTGCCGGGGTGGGCGACGGATTCGCGCGCAACACGCCATCCTGGGTCGACACGGTCAGGAGCTTTCGCCCCGACTTTCCCGTGTACGGGAGCATGATCGAGTGCTCGGAGTGCCTGACACGGCTCGTCGGCCAGGAGAACACTCTTCTCTGGATGGGGCTCCACCCCGACCGCATGGGAAGGGCGATCAACCGGATCGGCGAGTTCTATCTCGAATGCACCCGGGCGGCGCTTCAGGCCGCCGATGGATTACTCGACGGTTTCGTGATCTGGGGCGACATGGCTTACGGCCGGGGATTGTTTTTTTCGCCCGTCTACTGGCGCGAGTACTTCAAACCCTGGGTCAAGGCGATGGCCGATCTCTGCCACGAGAAGGGCCTGCCCGTGATCTATCACGGCTGCGGCAAGGTGAAGGAGGTTTTCGCCGATTTCATCGAGATGGGGATCGACGCCTACAATCCGCTCGAGACCAAGGCCGGCATGGACGCCGTGGAGTTGCGGAGGCAGTACGGCCATGACATTGCCTTCTGCGGGAACAGCGACATCCAGGTGTGGGCGCGGGGCGACGAGGGCGAGATCCGCGGCGAGGTGCTCAGGAAACTCAACGCCGCAAAAGGCGGGGGATACATTTTCCAGTCGGACCACTCGGTGCCGTCCAACGTCCCGGGGAAGGTCTATGATTTCATCATCAACCTCGTCCGCGAGTACGGAACCTATCCCTTGAACCTGGAAGAGTATGACGAGGAGATCTGAGGAAGGAGCCTGCCATGAAGCGTTACGGCTGGGTCATCGGGTTGAGAGAAGAGAAGATCGAGGAGTACAAGAAACTCCACGCGGCGGTCTGGCCCGGTGTTTTGAAGACGATCAAGGAGTGCAATATCCGCAACTACTCGATCTACCTGCAAAAGCTCGACGACGGGCGCCACTATCTCTTCGCCTACCTCGAATATGTTGGCGATGATTTCGACGCGGACATGGCCCTCATGGCCGCCGACCGCACGACCCAGGAGTGGTGGGATGTGTGCAAACCCTGCCAGAAGCCGCTCGAGAGTTGCGCCGAAGGAGAATGGTGGGCTGACATGGAAGAGGTCTTCCACTTTTAAGATCTGGGCGGGTCACCAAAATTGCATTTCGGCCCTAAGTCCTTATTTTGCTCGCGGGCAAAATAAGGACTTAGAGCCGAAATGCAATTTTGGTGACCCGCCCAGATTTATCGATCGCGGAGCGCTCGTTTCAGCTCCTCGATCTGCCGCGCCATGTGTTCCATCTTCTCCTCCAGTTCCCTGAAGCGGCGCATATCGACGTTTTGCTGGTTGGCGGCTCTCTGTCTTCTCTGTGCCCACATTCGCTCGGCAAGACCGCCGATGGCTCTCGCTTTTTCCTCGTTTCCCCATTCGCGGCAAAGCCTCGACGCCAGGCCGAGGATCTCGACTTGTTGTTCGAGTGGTGGGTTGCGCTCCCGGACGATCTCGGCTTCCTTGCCCCTCATTCCTTCGAGGTTGACGATCCGCGCCTGAATCACCCGCTTGAGAATGTCAGCCGCGTCTTCCTTGCCCCCCTCCTTGAGGGCATGGAGCGCCGACTTCATGATCTCGATCTGGTGCATGGCGTGCTCGCACTTCTCGTCTCTCCGGGCGCCGCCCTCTTTCTGGCGCTCGAGCTTTTCTCGAAACTGGCCGGCCAGCTCCCTGATGGTGGCCGCCTTGCGCTCGTGACCGAACTCGTCCCAGAGGTCGGCGGCGTGCATGAGGATCTCGACTTGAATGCCAAGGTCGGGCGCGTTCTTGCGGATCTCCATGGCTTTCTCGTCGCGCCTGCCCTCCATTGCCAGCTCGCGGGCGTGGATGGCTTGTTCGACGATCTCGGCAGCGTCTTTCCGTTCCGCCTCGAGCAGAGCCTTCATGGCGAGCCGCATGACCTCGATCTGGTGGAGGCCGATCTCTTTCTCGCTGCGGCCCCGCTCCTCCTTCCGGCGGCCGGCGATCTCCTCGCGGACGTCGTAGGCCACCCGTTCGAGCATCCGCAGCTCCTCGTGGCGGCCGAGCTTCTTTAGCGCCACCATGCCGTACTCGAGTCCGTGGAGGACCTCCTCCAGTTCGCTGCGACCCTTGTCCTGCTCTCGCTCCTGCCGGTCGCGGGCGTCTTCGATCTTGGCGCGCAGATCCTCGGCCTTGTGCCGGAGTTCCTCCGCCTCTTCGCGTTGGTCCGCGTGGTGTAGCTCTTCGGCCCTCTCTAGCAGGCGCTGCACTTTTTTCTCCAACGCCTGGGCCTGGAGTTCGCGCTCGAGCTCGTCCTGGGCATCGGCGGACTGTCCTACCATGAGGGCAAAACAGAAGATGGCCACGGTCCAGAACAGACCTCGCATCGGCTGGTTGAAATTGTACCCTTGATTTTTCATCGCCTTTCCTCCGCATATTAGGATGGGTTGATCTCGAAGGGGTATTTCATCTCGGGTTGAACTCTCAGGATACCAAATTCTGTCTTGTACGGGAGGCTCACAAATTTTTCAGTGTGCTTCTACCCTGTACCGTGACCTGTCGGTGGTACAATCTGATTGCGGCTCGTCGCTTCGAGCGTAATAACAGTTCAGAACATCATTCAAAGGACAATCCGCCATGCGAGCAATCCTGTCCACTATTGCAGGAGTCATGATGGTATGCAGCACGTTGATCGGCGCCGAGAGGCAGGATGATGCGGCGAAGACGATCGAGTCACCAGATGGCCGATTGGTCGCGACAATAGATGTTGTCGAGGGAGTCCCCGGTTACACGCTCACATGGAATGGAACAGCGCTGATCAAGTGGTCGTCGCTTGGATTGTCCGTGAAGCGCGATGCGGGCGGCGGCTGGCGTGAGAGAGGATGCACAACGCAGGAGTATCGCCACACCTGGCAGCCTGTCTGGGGCAAGCGGGCGGCGGTCGTTGACGAGTGCAGTGAACTCGTCCTGTCACTCGAAGACAGCTCACCACCGCTGACGCGGATGGACATCGTGTTCAGGGCCTACAACGACGGACTCGCTTTCCGTTATCTGTTGCAGCCCGAAGGCGAGGCGCAGAGCGTTCGAGTTGAGCGCGATCTCAGCACCTTTGCGTTCGGCGTGGAGGGCGATGCCTGGTTCTACAACGGCGAAAACCGTCCGCTCGGCCCCGAGAGACTCGAGGCGGCGGAGGGCGGCCGCGCCTGTCCGATGACGATCAAGGTCGACGACCTCTGCACCATGGCTGTGCTCGAAGCGGCGCTCGACGACTTCGCGTGGCTCGGTGTGGAAAGTTCGGCCGGAGAGCGGATCTTCTGCGCCCGCGTCGCGGCCAGCGAGGTCGAGACGCCTTTCGCCACACCCTGGCGCGTGATCATGGTCGGGCCGGCACCCGGGGCGCTCGTCGATTCCGACCTTCTCGAGAATCTCAATCCGCCCTGCAAGATCGACGATCCTTCCTGGATCAAGACGGGCGTTTCCTTCTGGGACTGGCGCGCCTGGGGACACAGGGCGGATGATTTTACCTATGGCCTCGATCTGCCGTCGTGGAAACGATTCGTCGATCTGGGGGCTGAGAAGGGCGTGCGCTTCCTGCTCCTCGATGCTGACTGGTACGGACCCGAGTTCGACAAGTCTTCCGATCCCGTGAAAGGTGACAAGGCCAGGGACGTGCGCGAGATCATCGAGTACGGAAAGAAGCGCAACGTCGGCATACTGCTCTACGTCAACGACGCGGCCACCAGGAATTTCGACCTCGACAGCGTGCTGCGGACTTATCGCGAGTGGGGCGCCGCCGGAATCAAGTATGGTTTCATGAAGGGCAAAGGGCAGGACAAGGTCAACAAGACCCGCCGCATCATCGAGCTCTGCGCAAAGCACGAGTTGACCTGCAATTTTCATGACGGTCCCGTGCCGCCGAGCGGCGATGTGCGCACCTGGCCCAACTGCATCACGCGCGAGTACTGTCATTCACAATCCGACGCCAAGCGCGTCTTCACGCCCGAGACCTTCTGCCTGCAGGTCTACGTCAACATGCTGGCTGGACCGATCGACATGTGCAACGGGCTCTTCGACATGACCCATTCGCTCGAGGAGCGCCCGAAGATCTTTGAGCAGCTCGACTCCACGATCGTGGCCGAGGCGGCGCGGACCTTGATCGTCTTCAGCGGTCTCACGGTCCTGCCCGACTCGGCCGAATTGTATCGCAAGCATGGCGCGCTATTTGGCTTCATCGCGGCTCAGAAACAACCGTGGGCCGAGAGCCGGACACTTTCGGGCGAGATCGGCGACTTCATCGTCATGGCCCGCAAGACGGGCGACACCTGGCTCGTGGCCGCCGCGACAGATGAGAATGCACGCGCGCTCGATATCTCGCTCGACTTCCTGGGGGAGGGTTCCTTCGAAGCCACGATATTCGAGGACGCGCCCGACGCGCACTGGCAAACCAACCGCGAGGCTTACTCCGTGCGCACGCAGAACGTCACCCGCGCGGATGTCCTGACTGCCAAGCTCGCACCCGGGGGCGGATTCTGTGGGCGGGTCACCAAAATTGATTTTCCGCCCTAAGTCCTTATTTTGCCCGCGGGCAAAATAGGGACTTAGGGCGGAAAATCAATTTTGGTGACCCGCCCAGATAATTTTGCCAGCATGCGGCGGATGTCGCCATAGCCTTTCACGGCCACGACGATGGTGATCGTCGAGTACCAGACCATCACCGCCACGGTGAGCAGCAGCCAGAAGGGGTGGTCCCACATCATTTCGCCTCCCCGAACCAGTGTTTCATTTCTGAGCCAATCACCATCGACAGGCCGACGAGCACGAAGGTGGCGATCCCGAAATAACTCGGTCCGATCGATCGGGCTACTTCCGCGGTCGCCGGCAACTGCTCGAGAACGAGAAAGGTCACCGGAATCGCTGCGCCGAAAATGATCGCGCTCAGAGCGCCCCAGTTGTTGGCCCGCGGGTAGTAACAGCACGCCACGAGCAGCACCGACATGCTCGACAGGTAGATCGAACCGGTCACCAGTAGGTAGCTCCAGAGATCTCCCTTGAGCTCGTACCAGAGCCCGTAGACGAGCAGAAACAGACCGATGAGCGCCACGATGAAGCGGTTGACGAGAAGCCCCTTGCGTTCGCTCCATCTCTTCTTCCGGAAGGGGGCGAGGATGTCGTTGTAGATCACGCTTCCCCAGGTCAGAAGATAGGACGAGTTGGTCGACATGTCGGCGGCGAGCATCGATGCCACGAGGATGCCCATCAGCCCGACGGGTACGATGGTGATGAGCAGGTTGGGCATGGCAAAGAGGGTGCTCTCTCCCACCGCGTCGGGCGTCAGCACAGCGAGCGCCGCAATGCCCCAGAGCCCCGGAATCAGAAAGCGGCAAACAAAAAAGAAACTGGTCCGCGTGTACATCCTCTGCCCGGTGCGCGCGTCCTTGGCGGCGAGCACACGTTGCACCATGGTCTGCCAGGTGAGCACCACGGCCATGTTGGCGAGCAGGTTGAAGAGCACATATTCCCAGCCCATGTCGGGATGGACGAAGGGATTGAAACCGCCCGCGCCCACCTTCTCGTCGACAGCGACGACGAGCGCCTCCCACCCGATGGTGAAGAGGATCAGGTAGGTCACCGCCAGAAGTCCGGCGCCCATGACCACGAACTGCAGAAAGTCGGTGACGAGCACGGACAGCATGCCGCCGAGGATCGTGTAGACCGCCACGATGACGAGGAGCACGGTCATGGTGATCTCGAGGTAGTTCTCGTTCATACCGCAGACGATCACCAGGAAGTCGCCCCCCGTGCGCAGGAAGACTCCCATGTTGAGCAGCCCGCCGAGCACGATCACTACGCCCGCCATCCAGCGCACGGTCTTGCCGAACTTCTCCTCGAAGAGCTCGGGAATGGTGACGCATCCGCGTTCGCGCAGCGGCTTGATGCAGAAACCGGTCGCTCCCACGATGAACATGGAGAGCGCCAGAAGAATACCGGGTGTGGCTCCCGCAAAACCCTTGTCATAACCGTTCTGGGCCGTGTACATGCAGGTGACGATGCCGAACTCGGTGGCGGCGAGCGACGCGATCCCGAGGTAGAGGTTCAGGTCCCGCCCGGCGAGAAGAAAGTGCTCCACCTTGCCCACGTAGCGTCGCACCGCCAGCCCCGCCGTGATCACAACGAGCAGGTAGACGCCCACGATGCTACCGTCGATCCAGGTGAAGTGGGTCATCGAATCCGATTGCCTCGACTGAGAACTCGAAAACTTCCTCTCCTTCTGGCAAAGTAGATTCTGCGGACGACTTATTCAAGGACAATGGATTCCTTCGATGGCAACGGAAATCGAAGTGGAGCACTTTTTCACGGGACAGAGCGATGACAGATCTCGGAAACCGAGCGCTTGCGATCACTTTTCTGATCCTGCTTGCACTGGCCCCATCTGTGACGGCAGTCGAAATCGATCGTCCCTTCAGCGACCACATGGTCCTTCAGGCTGGTGTCGAACATCCCCTGTGGGGGCGTGGTGTTCCTGGCGAGAGAGTGACCGTGGAGTTCGCCGACCAGACAGTTGATACAACGGTCGACGACAAGGGGCGATGGTCGATCCGGCTCAAACCGCTGAGGACTCGGTCGGCTCCGGCGCCGATGACCGCAACAGGATCGCGCAGCGGGCGCGCCGCGCTCGAAGATCTTCTCGTCGGTGAGGTCTGGCTCTGCGCCGGCCAGTCGAACATGGCCTTTCCCCTCCGGTCGGCCACGAACGGAGCCGATGCGGTCGACGAAGCCGAGTTCCCGTCCGCTCTGCGCCTGCTTCATCGCGCGCCGCGCTATCCGGGAGGCAACAAACCCTGGTCGCGCGAACAGGTCGCATCGATCGCGCTCGAATCCTTCTTCGACGCCACACCATGGCAGCGCGCGGCGCGCGCCAGGTTGGCGGATTTTTCAGCCGTCGGATTTTTCTTCGGCCGCTATCTCGGTTTCGAGCTCGACAGACCGGTGGGATTGATCAACGTCGCCGTGGGGGGGACGCCGACCGAGGCGTGGATCCCGCGCGATCGCATTCTGGCAAAGCCCGCTCTCGCCTCTCTGGAACGCGACTTTCCATTCTCACCGATTGCCCATCCATTCATCAACGAGCGGCCGCAGACGCATCTTCAGACCTGGGTGCAGTCAGGACGTGAATCTCCTGCTCCGGAGCATTTCTTCCGTCCAGGTTTCATGCACGCGGCCGCGATCGAACCGCTCAGAGGCCTGCCCGTGGCGGGCGTTCTCTGGTACCAGGGCGAGTCGAACGCCCACGATGCGACGCAGCACGCTCAGCTCTTCGCCTTGCTCGCCGCCTCGCTGCGCGAAGCGTTCGGCAATCCCGATCTCCCCGTCCTCCAGGTCCAGCTTCCGGGCCTCGATCGGGAAGAGTGGCCCCAGTTTCGTGAAAGCCAGGCCGCCGCCCTCGGTCTGCGGGGCGTCGCAATGGTGACGACCCTCGATCTCGGTCATCCCACCGATGTGCACCCGCGCAGCAAGAAGCCCGTGGGCGAACGGCTCGCGCGGCTCGCCCTCGAAACCGTCTATCAGCGCGACCTGCTCGGCCGGCCGCCCCTGCTGGACGGAAAAGCGTCTCTCGATGGCTTCACTATCGAAGTAACCATCGCCCACGTCGGAAGCGGACTCCGGCTCGTAGGAGACAATCCTGCCTCATCGTTCTGGATCGCGGGCGACAATCGGGCTTTCGCGCGCGCGACTTCGGTGGAAATTGCCGGCGATCGCGTGCGCGTCAGGTGCGGCTCGATCGACGAGCCTGCCGCGGTGCGCTACGCGTGGGAGGCCGATCCACATCCGGCGCTCTGCCGGATCGACGACGACATGCCGGTGGCGCCTTTCAGAACCGACGACTGGGAGCCGAGCTTGATGGCCCACGCTGGAGAGAGGGGCGCCTCGAATCATGATAGTGCCCAAAGCGATGGGCAGAGCGATCCGTCCCCGGCTCGGGCCGACTCCTTCGAAAACCACGCGATCGGTACGATCAAGAAGACCCTCGCCTGCGAGCTCGGCACGTGGCAATCGAAAGCTCAAGCCGAGATCAGCACGCACCGCGCCAGGACCGGGCGGCAAGCGCTCCGGATCTTCGGCGGCCGGAATCAGCAGATCGAACTGAAGCTCAACAGGAAATGCAATTCCGGCCTGGTGACCTTTTGGGCCGAACGCTGGACGCGGCGCAGCCCCTTCGAGTTCATCGTCCTCGCCCGCACGCGCGGCACGTGGACCGAGGTCTACAAGGACGCGGGCTCGGCGATCACCATCGGCGGGTACAACGCCTTTGTTGAATTCCACCTCGAAAATCAGTTCGACGCTCTCCGCCTCAGCTGCACCGCGCCAGAAGGCGGCGGCATCCTCATCGACGACTTCGAACTGGAGCCGCCTCGGCCGATGCGTGTCGTGTCGATCACCACCGAGCAGCCGACCCTGCCCGTTCTTGTCGGCAACAGGCTCAATCCGATCGCGCGCGTCCGGATCGACACCGAGGGGAGCCTCGAACCGATCGTTTTGAAGAAGATCGAGTTCACACTCGCAAGCGGCGAAGCGCTCCGTGACGTGGCCAGGGTGAGCGTGTTCAGCTCAAGGAGCGATACGCTCCCCCGCGGAAAGGCCGACGAGTGCTTCACCGAAGAGGACAGCTTCGGCAAACCGCGCAAACCTGCGCCGAATGTCCGCTTCGAAGGACGGTGTGTCCTCGAACGTGGCGCCAACTTTTTCTGGCTCTCCGTGGCACTCACCGACGCTGTCGACATCGACGGCTGGATCGACGCGGGGTGCGCAGGGATTGGCTTTGCGGGCGGCGAGAGAGTCACTCCTGAGGTCACCGAGCCTCGAGGCCGGCAGCGCTTCGGAGTGGCGGTGCGCAACGCGGGCGACGACAGCGTTGCGGTCTTCCGGATCCCGGGCATCGTCGCCACCAAGAAGGGCGCCCTCATCGCCGTCTACGACATCCGCCACAAGGGCTGGGGCGACCTGCCCGGCGACATCGATGTGGGCCTGAGCCGCAGCACCGACGGCGGCCGGTCGTGGGAGCCGATGAAGACGATTCTCGACATGGGCGACGATCGAGCGTGGCGCTTCGACGGCGTCGGTGATCCCTGCATCCTTCACGACGACAAGACCGGCACGATCTGGGTCGGCGCCACTTGGAGTCACGGCGACCGGTCGTGGCGCGGATCGGGGCCGGGGCTGAGTCCGGAAGAGACAGGCCAGTTCATTCTCACGAAAAGCGACGACGATGGCCTCACCTGGTCCGATCCGATCAACATCACTGAGCAGGTCAAGGACCCGGCCTGGTGCTTCGTGCTTGCTTCCCCCGGGCAGGGCATCACCATGGCGGACGGTACGCTCGTCTTTCCGGCCCAGTATCAGGATACACCGGAGGCGAAGCGCATGCCCTACTCGACGATCATCTTCTCGCGCGATCGGGGCGAGACGTGGCGGATCGCCACCGGCGCCAAGCCCAATACCACCGAAAGCCGCGTCGTCGAACTCGAGCCGGGCACGCTCATGCTCAATATGCGCGACAACCGGGGCCGAACGCGCGCGGTCTACGTGACCGGCGACATGGGAGAGACGTGGCAAGTGCATCCCACGAGTCGCAGCGTTCTACCTGAGCCGATGTGTAATGCGGGCCTCCTGCGGATCAAGGCAGGCGCCGAACGACGCAAACCGTGGCTCGCCTTCGCCAACCCGGCGGTGAGCAGCGCGCCGAGACGGCAGATGACGATCAAGCTCTCCGTCGACGGCGGCCTGACGTGGCCCGCCGCGCGGCAGATCCTTCTCGATAGGGGACAGAGCGCGGGCTATTCGAGCCTCACCATGGTGGACGAAGAGACGATCGGTGTTTTCTACGAATGCAGCCGCGCCCACATGGCGTTCCAGCGGGTCAAAGTCGACGATTTCTTCGAGCTGGACAGAAAGTGAGACTGAAGGCGAAAACGGAGCGCATGGAAACCGACAGCACACAAAAGACTGCATCGAAGAAGCCTCGTGGCTCGGGCATTCAGCCCTACCGGCGGCTGATCCAGTACGGATTTCTCGTCCTCACCCTTTGGATCGGGTACTCCTTCACCCTCTTCGTGGAGCAACTCGAAAAGGGAGGCGACATCGTCGCCGCCCGCCCCCCGGGCGTCGAGTCCTTTCTGCCGGTCAGCTCGCTCATCAGCCTGAAGTATTGGCTGTTCACCGGTGTGTTCAGCCGCGTTCATCCGGCCGGCCTGATCCTTTTCGTGGTCATCGCGGCGACAGGACTCTTTCTCAAGAAGGGATTCTGCAGCTGGGTGTGCCCCTTTGGCCTGCTGTCCGAATACCTTGCTAAGGTCCACGTCCTTCTCTTCAAGAAGAGGCGCGACCTGCCTCGCTGGGTCGACTACCCTCTGCGGAGCGTCAAGTACCTGCTCGCCCTCTTCTTTCTCCACGCCGTTCTGGTCAAGATGGGCGTCTATGAACTGGAGAAATTCATCGACAGTCCCTACAACCGGATCGCCGACATCAAGATGCTCTTCTTCTTCACCAAGATGTCGACGACTACCTTCTATGTGCTCGTCGTTCTGGTCGTTCTGTCAGTGGTTGTGCGCTTTTTCTGGTGCCGTTACCTCTGTCCCTATGGCGGGCTTCTCGGCGCGCTGAGCTGGCTCAGCCCGTGGAAGATTCGCCGCAACAACGATTCGTGCACGAACTGCGGCCTCTGCACCAAGGCCTGCCCCGCGCGCATCGACGTGGAGGCGCACAAGACCGTGCTTTCCGACGAGTGCCATGCCTGCCTGCAGTGCGTTGATTCCTGCCCGGTGGCCGATACGCTCTCCGTCTCGCTCCCCCGGCAGCGGGCGCGCCTCGCGCGGCCTGTTTACGCGGCCCTCATCGTGCTGCTCTTCGCCGTCGGAACAGTGGCTGGGCGGGCCACAGGTTACTGGCAGAGTACCGTCCCCGCTGATGAGTGTCGGCTTTTCCTGCAGAATCAGGACGACCCGATCTATACCCACAACCGGGGTGAAGTCCCCGGACACAACCGGGGTGAAGTGCCCGAGGGGCGGCGATGACGCTCTCGACCGGTTTCAGGATGCGGCACGTTTCACCGTCCCCTTTGATGGAGGCTTGTGCAGTGTTACTCAGGATTTGTCAGAAGATCGATCTCCGATGCATGGCTCTGCTTTTCTTTGCCCTCGCGCCCGCGGCCCTTGCCAAGGGGGAGGAGTATTTCACGATCCAGGTGGTCGACGTGGCCACCGGTCGCGGCGTGCCGCTCGTGGAACTCGAGACGGTCAACAACATCCGCTTCTACACCGACAGCAACGGAATCGTGGCATTCCGCGAACCGGGCCTGATGGACATGGAGGTCTTCTTTCACGTCAAGAGCCACGGGTATGAGTTCCCGAAGGACGGATTCGGCTATCGGGGAGTCCGCCTGAAGACAACGCCCGGCCGCAAGGAGGTCATCGAGATCGACAGGATCAATGTGGCCGAACGCCTCTACCGGATAACGGGTGCGGGCATTTACCGCGACAGCGTCCTGGTGGGGGAGAGCGTGCCTGTCGAGCAGCCCTGTCTCAACGGCAACGTGACCGGCCAGGACTCGGTCATGGCTCTTCCCTACAACGGCAAGATCTACTGGTTCTACGGGGACACGAACCGCCTGCGCTATCCGCTCGGGAACTTCTTCGTGTCGGGCGCGGTGTCAGCCCCGCCCGGTGAGGGAGGACTCGATCCCGAGGTTGGCGTCGACCTGAACTACTTTGTCGACGAGGCCGGCTTCAGCAAGAAGATGTGTCCCGTGCCGAGCCCGGGCCCGGTCTGGATCGAGGGCCTCATGGCCCTTCGCTTTCTGGAAGGTGGAGAGAGGCTCGTGGCCCAGTACTCGTGCATGAAGAGCCTCTCCGAGGTGGTCGAACGAGGCCTCGTGGTCTTCGACGACGAGAAGGAGGTCTTCGAGAAGCTCGCGCTCTTCGATCCTGACGCGCCCCTCTTTCCACGCGGGCAGCCTGTACGTGCGACGTGCGACGGGGAGGAGTACCTCTGCTTCGGCCATCCCCACCCGAGTGCGCTTCCCAACGTGCGGGTGAGAGCCGATCTCGACAGTGTGTGCGATCCCGGTTGTTACGAGACCTTCACCCCCTTTGTCGAGGGCAGTCGGCATGACGTCGGTGATCCGGCCCTCGAGCGGGACGCCGAGGGCCGCCTCGTCTACGGCTGGAAGCGCGACGCCGTCCCTCTCGACACGCGGCGGCAGGAAGAACTCGTCAACGCCGGGCACCTCGCGCCCGACGAGCAGTGGCTCCACCTGCGCGATTTGGAGAGCGGAAAGACAATACACATTCAGGCCGGAACGGTCTTCTGGAACGATTACCGCGAGCAATGGATCATGATCGCCTGTGAGCTCTTCGGCGAGCCGTCTGTTCTGGGCGAGACCTGGTACGCCGAGGCGGACACCCTCGTGGGGCCCTGGGTGTTTGCGCGGCGGATCGTCACCCACGACCGCTACTCGTTCTACAATCCCGCCCATCATCCCTTTCTCGACAGCCACGGGGGGCGGCGTATATACTTCGAGGGGACTTACGCGACCACCTTCTCGACCGATGACGAAGACAAGACGCCCTACTACGACTACAACCAGATCATGTACGGTTTGAGTCTCGACGATCCACGACTCACTCTTCCAGCGCCCGTTTACCGGGTCAGGGGCGCCGATGGAAAGGAGCGGCTCGTCTGCCGAAAAACGGTCGATGCCGAGGGGCGATGGGACACGATCGAGGCGATCGCCTTCTTCGCCGTCCCGCCCGGACGCAATCACGCGGGGCTCGTTCCTATCTGCGCCAACGGGGACGAGGAGGCGACGTTTTACTGGCTGCGGCCATCGAGTCCTCGGCCATCCGATTCCAAGGACCTCGTGCCTCTCTACGTGTATTCTGACAGCGCGGGCAAGGGACTCACCTACTCGACAGATCCCGCTCTCGACGGCAAAAATCGGAAAAGGTCGGCCAAATCCCTCTGCCGTGTATGGAAGAATCCCATGTCGCAGCTCATCCTGGACAGGAAGACACGCCCTCTGCGCTAGGCGTCGGCAACCCACAGGGCATCTCTGCAAGGGCTGAAGTTGGCCCGAGAAAAGTACGCCAAGCGAAAGCAGACAGTCGAGCTGGTTTTCGGAATCATCAAGCAGGTGCTGGTCTGCCAGGCGTACACTGTGAAAAGGTTGTATCGTTATGAAAGAGGGCCGATCAGGGGGGAAGTAGCACTTTCGCGAAATCGAAGGAATCTGGCAGATTTGAAATTCGGAAAAGCGGTTCGCTCGGTCGGAGGTGGTGAGGCTTTTTGCGGCCGACTTCAGTCTGTCCGAATGACCAATTGCCCGACTCCGACTCAGGACGGGACAGAATGCTTGAGGCCGTAAAAAGCCTCACCACCTCCGACCTGAGACCCTCCTTTTCGTATGGCCAAGTCAGACAGACTTCTCTCCTATCCCTCGGCCTGTCCGCTTCTCGTCGTGGACTGGTAGAGGCCGATCGCGGCGATGAATTCCTTGCCGAAAACAGCGCACTTCTTTTCACCCACGCCGTGAACCTCGAGAAACTCGTCGACTGTGGACGGCAGGCGGCGAGCCATGTCGCGGAGCGCGGCATCTCCGAAGACAACATAGGCGGGCACACCCAGCTCCTGCGCCTTGTCGAAGCGCAACCGCCGCAATACCTCGAAGAGTTCACGATCCACGCCGTCCCACGACTCCCGTTCGACCTTGGGCGCTCTGGATGCCTTGGACGCCTTGGGTGGCGGCGCGAGAAGGCGTGGTGTCTCATCCCCGCGGAGCACCTCCCAACCGCTGGCCGATAGACCGAGCACGTTGTACTCGCCCCTGCGTTCCAGGTAGTCCTGATCGACGAGCTGTTCGATCCAGTCGCGCACCGTGCGCTGACTCTCGTCGGAGAGGAGTCCCCACGTGGTCAGTTGATCGTGTCTCCATTCCTTGATCCGTTTCTCCGTCGAACCGCAGAGCACCGACGCGGTGTAGCCCGCTCCGAATCTTTCGCGCAGGCGCACCACGCAGGAGAGGATCTTTTGCGCCGTGATCAGGGGCTCGTCGACGAGGTGGAGCTCGTCGAGGCAGACGTCGCACGCGCCGCAGTTCGTCCCGTCGAGATCCTGGCCGAAGTACTCGACCAGCGCCCGGTGGCGGCAGACGAGCCCGCTGCAGTAGGCGTACATATCGTTGAGCTTCCGCAGGGCGATCGCCTGCGGCTCGGGCGCCATCTCGTCGATGATGTTGCGCCAGATGTGAAAGTCGCCGCCCGAGTAGAGGAGCACGCACTCGGCCTCGAGCCCGTCGCGGCCGGCGCGGCCCGTCTCCTGCTGGTAGTGCTCGAGCGATTTGGGCGCGCCCGTGTGGATCACGCAGCGCACGTTCGATTTGTCGATGCCCATGCCGAAGGCGACGGTGGCGACGATGATGTCGGCCTTTTCACGCGTGAAGGCGTCCTGATTCTTCTTCCGTTCCTCATCCGACATACCGGCGTGGTAGGGGAGCGCGCGGAAGGAACGGGTGGCGAGCGCCGCGGCGAGGCTGTCCACGTCGGCGCGCCGGATGCAGTAGACGATGCACGACTCGGATGAGTGTTTCTCGAGAATTTCGAGCACCTGGGAAAGGCGATCGGTGCGCCGCCTGACCCTGTAGACGAGATTCGGCCGATCGAAGGATCCGACGAGCGGCTCCACGTCGCGCAGGCCGAGCTCGTTCACGATGTCGGCGCGCACCTGGGCCGTGGCCGTGGCCGTGTAGGCGTGGATGGCCGCCTCGGGGAAGGCCTCCCTGAGGATCCGCATGCCGCGGTACTCGGGCCGGAAATCGTGGCCCCACATGCTGATGCAGTGGGCCTCGTCGACGGCGAAAAAGGCTATGGGCGTGCTCTTGAGCAGGCCGAGAAAGCCGTCGGTCACGAGCCGCTCGGGCGCCACGTAGAGGATCTTCAGCCGGCCCTCGGCCACGCCGGCCTCCACCGCGCGCCGTTCGTCCGGAGCCAGGCTGCTGTTGATGAAAGCCGCTTCGACTCCGGCGCTTCGCAGCGCGTCGACCTGGTCCTTCATCAGGGAGATCAAGGGAGAGACGACCACGGCGAGACCATCCATCGACAAAGCCGGCGCCTGAAAGCAGAGCGACTTCCCACCGCCCGTGGGAAGCACGACAACCGAATCCCACCCGGCGACCACCTTGTCCATCGCCTCACGTTGCAGGGGCAGAAACCGGTCAAACCCCCAGTACTGTTTCAGGATCGCCTCGAGGTCCATGAAGGAGCTTTCCACAAGATCAAGAGAGTGAATTGCGCAGTGCAGGACGGACCAGCCGCCCACACGTTACGAAATGTGGGCGGGTCACCAAAATTGATTTTTTGACGTAAATGCTTATTTTATTGATGCTCGGCCTGGGCGCGTGAAAGGAAATCCACTTCAGTGTTCCCGCCAGGCGCGTTGCGGGCGAGATTGTTTTTCTCGCACCAGTGCCCGAGAAATGAGAAAAATGTTCACCGTTCGGATTTATTCCGTCTCCTCAGCTTCCCGGTTGCAGTGAGAGTCCCGGAGGGCTTCATGATGGACGAGTCACAAAAAACGAGAGAACTGCTCGACAGGATCGAGAAGGGTGAAAACGACGCTGTCGACAGACTCCTCGATCTGCACCTCGAAAAGCTCCGTAACTGCATCGACCTGCGCACCGGTGGACGTCTCGGCGCGCGCGTCGGCGCCTCGGACATCCTCCAGGAGACGTGCATCGAAGCGACCCGCCGGCTGGCCGACTACCTGAAAGAGAGAAAGATGCCCTTCTTCCTCTGGCTGAGGTGGATCGCTCGCGAGAAACTCGCCGCCGCCTGCCGCCACCATCTCGGGGCGGAGAAACGCGCGGCGCGACGCGAGGAGCTCCACCTGCCCGTTGACAGGTCGGCGGCGATCGCCCAGAGCCTCATCGGCGGCGGTGCGACTCCGAGCCGCGCCGCGCGGCGCGACGAACTGGCGACCGCTTTCGGCCGGGCGCTCGATCGGCTCGATGCCGATGATCGGGAGATCCTCGTCTGGCGTCATTTCGAACACCTCGCCAACAGCGAGGTCGCCCTCCTTCTCAAGATCAGCGACGCGGCCGCCACGAAACGTTATGTGCGCGCTCTCGACACGCTGCGCACAGCGCTCCGTGAGACCGGAATCAGCGCCGGCAGCGGCACGATCGGGCCGGACGCGGCGCAACGCGTCGCCGAAGCGGCGCAACGCGTCGCCGAAAAGCTCGAACGCCCCGACGAAGAAGAACCGGACAAGGAGGAAGGTTAATGAACGACCCCACCGTCAAACTGGGCCAGCTCGCGGAAGAATTCACCGCCCGCCTGCGCAAGGGCGAGCAGCCCGATATCGCCGAGTACGCCAGCGCTCATCCCGAACTTGCGGAACGGATCAACGAGCTCTTTCCCACCCTCCTCTTTCTCGAGGGAATGGCAGGATCGGCAGCCGAGTCCGCGCCAGGTGTGAACGATGCCGACGGTTCGGCCGGCACCGAATTGGAGCCGGGCCAGCGTTTCGGCGCCTACCGCATCGAGAGCGAGGTAGGACGCGGCGGAATGGGTATCGTGTACGAGGCGATCCACATGCCCCTCGGCAAGCGCGTCGCCCTCAAGGTTCTGCCCATCCGCGGTCCGCAGGAAGCGGGCCATCTCGAGCGTTTCTTCCGCGAGGCGCGTACCGCGGCGAGTCTGCACCACACGAACATCGTCCCCGTCTTCGACGTGGGCCAGGTGGACGGCCTGCCTTACTACGCCATGGAACTCATCACCGGGCGCGGTCTCGACCAGGTCCTCGCTGAGCTCGATCGCGACACCGTCGGCGACGCGCCTTTTACCTGCCCGCCCTTCGGCACGTCGGCCTTTTTCAAGTGGCTGGCCGGAATCGGCGTTCAGGTGGCATCGGCCCTCGAGTACGCTCACACCCGCCGGGTGATCCATCGCGACATCAAACCGTCCAACCTTATCCTCGACAACAATGGCGTCGTCTGGATCACCGACTTCGGCCTCGCCCGACGCGCCGAGGATCCTTCCCTCACACGGAGCGGCGCAATGCTCGGCACACCGCGCTACATGAGTCCCGAGCAGGCACGCGCCGCCCGCCGCCCTGTCGACGGGCGCACCGATGTCTACTCCCTCGGCGCCACGCTCTACGAGTTCCTGGCGCGCCGGCCCGCCTTCGATGGTCGCACCCCGCAGGAAGTCGTCCACAAGATCCTTGAACGAGAACCCCTGCCGCCGCGAAAGCTCAACCCTTCGGTGCCGCTCGATCTCGAAACTATCGTGCTCAAGGCGATGTCCAAGGGGAAGCAGGACCGCTATCAGAGCGCGTCCGCGCTGAGCGACGATCTAAACCGCTGGCTGCGCACCGAACCGATTCAGGCGCGCAGGATCGGCCCTTTCGGCCGCACGACGCGGTGGTGCCGACGCAATCCGGCCATCGCAGCCCTCGCAGCGCTCGTCTTCCTCGTCATGAGCCTGGGGATCGCCGGCGTCGCGTGGCAGTGGCAAAAGACCGAGGCCGCACGCCGCGACGCGCTCGCCGAGGGCGACAAGGTCCGCTCCGAGCGCGACGCCAAGGAGGCGGCCCTGGAAGAAAAGCAGGCCGCCTACGACGAGAAGCAGAAGGCATTCGCCGAGACCCAGAAAGCGCTCGGCGAGAAGCAGGACGCCCTCGCCGACAGGGAACGCGCTTTCGCCGACGAGCGGAAAGCACGGCGCCGCGCCGATGGTCTTCGTCTGAGCGCCCAGTCGGCGTCGGCGCTCGAGACGAATCCCTCCCTCGCCCTCCTACTCGCCCTCGAAGGCGCGAAGCGGAGTCCTGGTCTCCTGGCCAACAACGCCCTGATCGAGGCGATCGACGCCTCGGGAACGGCCGAGATCGTCATGCACCATGGCGCGGAGGTGAAAACAGCCGTGTACAGCCCCAACGGGGAACGCGTGCTGACACGTTGGTGGGCCAACGAGGCAGTACTCTGGGACGCCAGTTCGGGCCGCCGTGTCGCGACGCTCGATGGGCATCGCGAGGAACTCTGGACTGCGCTCTTTTGCGCTGACGGTTCGAGGATCGTCACCGCCTCCCACGACGGATTCATCCAGGTCTGGGACAGCCGTTCGCTCGAAAGGATCAGCTCCTTCAGAGAGCCCTGCCTCAGCCTCACCGGCGCGGTCATCAGCCCCGACGGCCGCAGGGTGATCGCCGAAATCGTCCGTGAGATCGGCGCACACTCGGCGCGCCGCAACGCCGTGGTCTTCGACACCGACAGCGGGGAGAGACTCTTCGCCATCGAGGGGCTTCCGCCGGTGCAGGGTGACTATGTGGGAACGTGGAGCGCTGAATTCAGCCCGGACAGCAAGAAGATCGTGAGCGCCATTCCGTGGAGGTCCTACGAGATGCACGGTTCGATCCCGGTGCAGGTTTTCGATGCCGACACTGGCGAGGAACTCCTGGTGCTCCGGGACGCTTCCGATTATTCCTTTGCCTGTTTCAGTCCTGACGGACGCAAGATTCTGGCGGTCAAGAACTGGACGGTGGGGGAGCAGGCGCTTCTTTTCGACGCCGCCGACGGTCGCAAACTGGGTGCCTTCGACTATTCGAAAAGCTTCAATCTCGAGGCAGGCGCGTTCAGCCCTGACAGCCGGTTCCTGACGATCTGGTCCGGGCCGGGCAGCGTCGAAGAAGGACGCATGGCACTCTTCGACCTCGAAGGGGGCGCACTCATCACGGAGTTTCACAACCGATCGGGTTCGATTCACAACGTTGCCTATTCGCCCGACAGCGCCTACGTCGTGGTCACATCGAACGACCAGGTGATCCGCATTTTCGATCTGGCTACGGGGGCGATCGTTCGCACCCTGCGCGGGCACGGGGGATTCGTCTACAACGCCCTCTATTCGCCGGACGGGTCGAGGATCCTTTCCTGCTCGGGCGATGGCACGGCGCGCATCTGGAATCTCGAGACCTGGCGCGACAGGCTCACCTTCCGCTCACACACGGCGCCGGTGCGGAGCGCGCGGTTCAGTCCTGACGGCAAGAGTATCCTGACCGCGTCCGACGACCGAACCGCCGTGATCCAGCCGATCTTGGACCCCGGTGCTCTGATCGTACTGCGCGGCCACGAGAGAGAGGTGATGAACGCCTCCTTCAGCCCGGACGGCACGCGGGTGATCACCGAGGGGCTCTACGAAACAGCCCGTGTCTGGGACGCGCAAACAGGGGAGGAGATCTGGAGATTCCAGCCCGGCCAGTTCGCCCAATTCAGCCCTGACGGACAGCGAACGATCACGGCCGATTACAGGAAGCACACCTACACCGTCTGGGATGCTGGCGCGGGGGAACCGGTCGAGACGATCGCCACCCCGCGGAACAATCCGGTCGAGGTGCCCCGCTTCAGCCCCGACGGCACGTGTGTGGCCATCGCCACCGGAGGCGGGGTGATCGTTCACTATTTCGAGACGAAACGAACCTACACCATGCCGAGCGCGACCGACCTCCTCGCTTTCAGTCCGGACGGGCGAATACTGGTGCGCGGCAAAGCGGGCAGCGCGCCCCATTCGTTCTGCGTCTGGGACATGAAGAAGGAGGAAAAACTGCGGCCCATCCAGTGCAACTGGCCAGTCTCTCTTCGCTTTGCTCCGGGCGGTCGGAAGATCATCGCCGCCTCGAGGGACAAGAGCGCCATGGTCTGGGATGTCGAAACAGGAGAGAGACTCATCAGGCTCGAACACCCGCTCTACGTGACCGACGCGCTGTTCAGCCACGACGGGACGCTGATCGCCACGTCCTGCGCCGACAACGGGGTGCGCCTCTTCGACGCTACCGTCGGAGCGGAACTCGCCGTTCTGCAGGCCGATGCAAAAATTCGCACGATCGCCTTCAGCCCCGATGACCAGTGGCTGCTTGCGGCGCTCGATGATGGATCGGCCCGGCTCTGGCCTGTCGATCCCGCCTCCTTCGGATCCTCCATCGCCGCGCGCGGCCTGACTCCCGAGGAACGCGACCGGTTCGAGATCGGCACGGTGCCCGAACGCGAGGCGCGCCGTGCGGCGTGGCTTGCCGAACACCCAGGATCGAAGCCATCGAGACAGCCTCTCATTCCGCTCTGCGTCTTCGGATGTAAGACGCGCAACCTCGATTCCACCGAGGCCGGTTACCCCCTGATGCCGCTCGAGATGACTGCGCTCGGCAAAGTGCGCGATGCCGACTGGGAGTGGGAGTTTATCGATCATTCGGACTACGAGTTTTGGTTAGTGGAACCCGACTTCTACCGGCCGCTCACGCGGGAGGAACTCGCAAATCTGGCAATCGAGATCGAGAAAAACTCGATTCCGGGACTCTTTCTGCGTCTTCGCAAAGAGATCGATGAGGACGTCCTCGCAGAACTCTCGGGTTTGACCGAATTGCAGCTCCTGATCGTGAACGAACGCAATCTGACCGACAGGGGACTCGCTCACCTGTCGACACTCACTGGACTGCGCATTCTGTCCCTCACCGGGACCGGTATCACCGACGAGGGACTGTGGCATCTCGAAGGCCTCGACCGCATCGAGGAGCTCAACCTGGCACAGACCGCGGTGACCGACGCCGGGCTCGGCGCGCTGGGACGGATGGAAAATCTCGCCTGGCTCGACTTGAGAGACACGGCCGTGACAGGAACAGGTCTCGCTTCACTCAAGGGATCGGACCGGCTCCAGTGCATCGGGCTGAGGGGAACGGCGGTGGACGATCAAGGGATCGAATCACTCCGGGGAAGCTCGATCAGAGCGCTCGACCTCGGCGCAACGGCGATCACCGACAAGGCGATGAACACCCTCTTCACGCTGGAAGAGCTGCGCATTCTCGACCTGACCGGAACCGCCGTGGGCGATGATGGGCTCGCTAGGCTGAAGGGACACGGCAGCATCGTCTGCCTGCACCTAGAGCGCACACGCGTCACCGACGCCGGGATCGGTCATCTCGCCGGTTGTCCGAATTTGACCAGCATCGTTCTCAAGAGAACGGCCGTGACCGACCGAGGTCTCGCATCTCTTGCCGGGCGGGAACTTCAGGCCCTCTCCGTGGGACGGACCGGAATCACCGACAAAAGCGTGGAGTGGATTGCCCGAACGACGAGCCTGATCAATCTCGATCTGGGAGGCACGAAGGTCACCGAAGAAGGGATCGCCTGCCTCGAAAATCTGACCGACCTGACGTTTCTGTCGCTCTGCGACACGCCACTGACCGACGAGTCGGCCGCGATGATCGCAGGGATGAAGGATCTCACTGCTCTCGACCTGTCGGGAACCGGTATCACCGACGAGACGCTCGAAAACCTGGCCGGCCTCGGCCAGCTCGAATTCCTCGCATTGATGGACACCCGTGTCACCGAGAAGGGGCTCGCCTTCCTGAGAGGGCTCGAGAACCTGGAGTTCCTATTTCTCACCGGAACCGACGTGTCATCTGACGCGACGAGCGATATCAGGGACCTGGCGGAATGCGTGATCGGCCCGGAGGGCAACATGCTCGAGTGACGCCCAGCCGCTCCGCGAGTAGGACCGACCCTTCGGTGAGCGGTCGGGGGGTTACTCGAAATCGCGGATCGTCAGTTCTTTGCGCTCGCCCTGCCTCAAGGCGAGCGGCACGCTCTTCGAACCGTACTGAACCTCGCAAGGCCTCCCCCCGAGGCACTCGATCACCACCTGTTTCAAGAGTCCCTCGTTCCAGACGATATCCACCTCGAAAGCACCGCGCGCCCGAAGACCGGACACACTCCCTTCGGCCCAGACGCCCGGCAGCGCGGGCAGCAGTTCGATGATGGTGTAGGCGCGATCGTTTCTTCGATGGGACTGGAGCAGCATCTCGGGGATACCGCTCGTGACGCCGAGGTTGCCGTCGATCTGGAAGGGCGGGTGGGCGCAGAAGAGATTGGGATAGACGCCGCCGCCCCGATACTCGGTTAGCGACGACCCGGTGAGGCGGAGAAAATTCCCTAGCAGCTTGTAGGCGCGGTCGCCGTCCTTGAGCCGTGCCCAGAAGTTGACCTTCCACGCCATCGACCATCCCGTTCCGCCGTCGCCGCGCATGTCGAGAGACTTTCTCGCCGCGGCGAACAGGTCCGGCTGTTTCTCCAGCGTGATCTCGTTGCCGGGAAAGAGCCCCCACAGATGGGACACGTGGCGGTGCTTGTTGCCCGGATCGTCCTTGTCCTCGAGCCATTCCTGGAGCTGACCGTGCTGGCCGATACGGTTGGGCGCGATGCGGGCGCGGAGCGCGGTCAGCTTTCCCCTCAGTTCGGGATCGACATCGAGGATGCGCGACGCGGCGACGCAGTTGGCGAAAAGGTTGCGGATGATCTGATGATCCATGGTCGGCCCCATGACGAGCCCGCCGATCTCGGGCGAATTCGACGGGCCCGAGATCAGCCAGTCCCCTTCGTCTCGCGGATCGTCGATCAAATAGTCGGCGAAGAAGAGGGCCGCTCCCTTCATGATCGGGTAAGCGCGCTCGGCGAGAAATTCCCGATCGAGGGTGAATTCATAATGCCACCACAGATGCTGGCAGAGCCACGCTCCGCCCGTCACCCAGATGCCGTGGTTGGACGCGTTGATCGGCGCCGTGCCCCGCCAGATATCGGTGTTGTGGTGAAGCACCCACCCCGGGCAGTCGTAGTGCATGCGCGCTGTCTTGCGTCCGGTCCACGCGCAGTCCTCGATCAGATCGAAGAGCGGCTCGTGGCACTCGGCGAGGTTGCACACCTCGGCCGGCCAGTAGTTCATCTCGGCGTTGATGTTGGTCGTGTACTTGCTCTCCCACGGCGGACGCATCAGGCTGTTCCACAACCCCTGAAGAGTGGCCGGCTGCGACCCGGGGCGGCTGCAGGCGATGAGCAGATAGCGCCCGTACTGGAAGGCGAGGACGACCAGATGGGGATCATTGGTTTCCGGGAACTCCTTTATCCGCAGGTCGGTCGGCTTGTGCGTCTGGCCCCTGTCGCCGAGGTCGAGCGACACTCTCCGGAAAAGGCTCTGATGATCGTCGACATGCTTTTTCAGCCAGGTCTCGTAATCCCCATCGAGGGCGGACAGGATCTGCTCGCACTGCGCGGCCGGATCGCCGCTCACATCGCGGAAGTTCTTGTAGCTCGTGGCAGCGGTCAGCACGATCGTGACTGAATCGGCCTGCGCGATACGGAGCGCGTCGCCTTCGAGTGCGATCGTCCCGTTCTGCTGAAGGACGCGGATCTGCGATTCGAAACGCAGAATGCTCGGCTGAAAGTACCCGTCGCGCGGGTGGTGATAGTCCGACACGCGTCCGGCGAGAACGAGCATCTCCTCTTCCACCGAGATCCGCGACTCCAGGTGGGGCGAGGTGACCGAGACCGTGCAATCGAGCTGCCCAGGTTTGTCCGCCGTCAATCGAATCACCATGACCCTATCGGGATGGCTGGCGAAGATTTCGCGCCTGAAGGTGACATCCCCCTTGCGATAGGTTACCGATGCCACGGCGCGATCGAGGTCGAGCGCACGTTCGTAGTCGGTCACCTTCTCTGTGCCGTCGAAGGCGATCCAGAGATCCCCGAAGGGCTGGTAGCGCACCTGGCGGAGCGGAAGGCTCATGAAGTTCTGCTGAGCGAGACGCTCCGCCTCCTTCTGCTTGCCGTCGAAAAGAAGCCGCCTGATCTCGGTCAGGTATTCCGATGCGTGCGCATTGGAATAGTCGTGGGGGAGACCCGTCCAGAGTGTGTCTTCGTTGAACTGGATCTGCTCCCTTGCCGGGTTGCCGAAGATCATTCCGCCCAGTGTGCCATTGCCCACGGGCAAAGCCTCGGTCCACTCGGCCGCCGGTCGATCGAACTGGAGGCGCAGTGCGTGACTCTTGTCGCCCTCGCAATGGACGCAAGGTGCGAGCGCGACGAAGAGCAGCGAAAACATGATCGAACAGGTCAGTCTCTTCAGGATCATCGCGTGTTTCTCGTGAGCGTCTCTTATTCGCGCCAGCGCGGGTTGGCCATGATGATCACGTCGCCCAGGTTTCCGAAAGCCTCCTTGTCGAAAGCCGGAAAGGTCTCGTCGGGCACGACGCTTATCACGGCGACCTTGGTGCCCGGCCGGTAGCGGAGGAGCTGTTCGACCGTACCCAGGTGCTCGTCGCTGTGAAAGCTGCCGTTGACCTGGACCACGGTGGTCGACGGATTGGTATCGAGGAAGGCGCTGATCGAGTGGGACATGGACGCGTCCCACAGACTCTGGGACGGGTTGCCCTTCTTTTTCTTCATCGCTTCCATCATGGCGTGGACGGGCGTCTTTCCGCCCGGCATGCCGCCGGGCATGCCGCCCGGCTTCTTGGCGGCCGCGAGCAGCTCGTTGTAATCGGTCGCGGCAGGCGAACCCTTTGCGAGCCAGTCCCGTTTCGTGCGCGGTCCGGGGAGCTTGTCCCCATCGTCTTTCGAGAACGACGCAGCCGCCGCCGTGAACACCTCGCGCAGCTTCTTCACGTAACGCCCCTCTTCGGGAATGTAGTAGGGGAGGGGCGGCAACCACTGCAGCTCGCTCTCGGGGAGGGGCAGGAGTACATCGGCTCCCTCGCGCGTCACGAGGTTCACCATGCGGCGCGGTGCGTTTGCGGCGATCACGGGCAGATTGTGCTCCTTGGCGTATTCGATCATGGGCCGGTAGTCGGTTGCATAGGCCGGCCAGGGGCGCGATGCGCTCAGGAAGTGGCTCTCCCTGTAACGGCCGTCGAGATAGCCGTCGAGCACGGGCTGCACGTCGGTCTCGAACATCTCGAGCGAAAGGGCCGCGTCGCCCGTCCGGCGGTGCACGGCGGCAAGGATCTCCTTCTCGAGAAGATGGGCGACGGGGTCGTCGTGCTGCTCGCCGACGAAGATCACCTCGGCGTCGGCCAGGTGGGCGGCGATCGCGTCAGGTCCGTCGAGATAGGTCCCATCGCTCGTGAACGCCGCATAGTCGTCGGGGCCCGGTCCGCCGGCCACGGTGAAGCCGAGGCTCGCAAGCACCTTGGTCCCGTCGTCGCTGTCGCGCTCCGCGGTGATCCACCAGAGTCCGGGCGCGTCGATGTGAACCCTTCCCTTGCCCATCATGGTCTTGCCTGTTGTCGGCTCGGGCGATGCGCCTGACGCGGCGATACGCCCCAGACAGGAGGCCGCGTACCGAATCGGTTGGGTGTACGGTTTACCTTTCGAGTGGAGAGAGAACTTGAACGATGCGCCCGTCGCCGTCTTGTCCGACGAGGGGATGATGTCGGCCGGGTGCGTCTCGGGATGGATCTCGAGAGGGGCTCCGAAGTTTCCCTTGGCGAGAGGTGTGGCGCTGCCCTTCTGAACGATCGTCTTGACCGTGCCGTGCGGTGTTTGGCCCATGTAGATCCAGGTCCCTTGGTCCTCGTGGACCAGGTGGTCTCGATCAGCCACGTCGGTTGCCGCACTGTCGGACCCCATGCGCTGGAGGCGCGACGGGTAGCAGAGCGCGTTGTTCTCCAGCATCTGGATCGGACAGGGTGCGGCCGCGGGCCGCGCCATGGGCCGCGGTGGGGGAGGATCCTGCTCGGAGGTCACGCTCGTGCATGCAGCGGTGAAACAGACCGAGGCCAGGACGACGAGAAAGAAAAGGAATTCACTCGAAAGGATTTTGGTGTTCATGCCTATGCTGCCTCTAAAAAGAGAAGTCTCTTTGGAAATCACTGTTCGCAGAGAACATCTTACGAAAGAGCCGTGAGGGGACAACAGCCAATAGGTGGGATCTCACCTATTTCCGCCCAGCGAAAAGCCCCGCGTGGGTTTCATCGATTCAGGTCAATGTAATCCGCGCGGGGCGTTGGCCGCTCCTGGTGAGCGTGGCTCGATCGGAAATTCGGATCAGTTATCAGAACCCTGGAAGACGCCTTCCGAAGAATCGGGCGAACGGGGCACCTCCATATCGGAAAGCGCCTGCACCATACGGCTCAGGATGAAGCGCGCCGACCGGGCGAGTTCCGGATCGTCACTCCTCGCCACCTTCTGCAGAACGACCTGCGAATCGCTTATCTCCCACAGGGCGTTCAGAATCTGCGTGCGATCGAGGCAGCGCACGGCGAGCGCACGGATGTCGACGCTCTTGTCTGACGCGGCGAGGGCGAGGAGCTCCTCGGCGGCGGAGACAGGGTGCATTACTGTCCCGGCCGTCTCTATCGCCGCCGCGGCGATACGGTCGGGTGAGTCGTGGTCGAGGCGCGCCGATTCGATCGTCACCACGGCGCTGTCCACCGCGCCCGCGTAGGCCACCATGCACACACAGAGGATCGACATGGTGCGCAGTCCGTGGGTGCTGGTGAAGACGAGACAGAGAGCGCCCAGGATCATCAGGCCCAGTCCCGATCCCTTCACCGGTCCGAACTCGAGGCCCGAACCTCCGCCATGCGACTGCCAGCCCGAATCTTGTCGATCGATAAGGGCGCTGATCGCGCTCGAGTGCTTCCGGCGCCATTCGCTCGCCGGCATGGTGTCGACACTCTCCGCGTTCGCCAGAGGCGTCACCCAGAACCGGATCGCGGCGGGGTGGGCGGTGCTGGAGAAGAGGCTGCCAAGGGGTTTTGCCGAGCGGCTTCGAATAGTGGCGGTCTTCTGGTAGACGTCGTAGCCCGCCTCGAGTTCGCAGAGCTCACTGCTCTCCACGGGTCCCGATCCGAAATGGTGATTGCCGATTCCTTCGAGCTCGTAGGCGACGGTGATGCGCTCGCCGTGGGATTGCGCCTGCAGGCGGTGGATATGGATCGTCAACTCCCGGCCGTCGTGGAGCGTGAACTTCTCGCAGCCGCGCAAGGCGATGACCGCCTGCACGTAGTCGATGGGGAAGTCCTCGGCGCCGTCAACGGTCGCGAGAGCTCTGACGAGGAAGAGATCCGCGTTCTCGGCACCGACCGACAGGCCTTTGGGAACCATGATTTCGGCATCTTGAAAGATGTCGCCCGCCGAGGTCGCGAAGAGCGCGTGGACCACGTTGATCAAGCCGGGCAGGGAGAGCAGGCCGATTCCTGCGACAACAACCCACTTGCGCCATGAACCCCGCGGCCGGACGGTCGAGCGGCGGCCTGTTGTTAGCTGCCGGGTTCCGATGAAGAGAGCGATAACGAGAAGAACGACGAGTATCGTGCCAGGCATTCTATTAACCTCCGGGAGACGACTGTGGAGCCGTCATTGTGAGAAAAAAGGCGAGAATGATGATGATGAAGACGATCAAGACGAGCCAGATCCCCGTTGACGACGATCCGCGATGTGCTCGGCTGACCGAGGGGAGCTCGCAGCGCGCGTAGTGCTCGCGGCTGAAGAAAAAGAGGAGCGTCGCGGGAAAAGTCAGGAGCAGCGTGATCAGAGAGACGTAACCCGTCGAGACGAAGAGGCTGTTGAGACCTCTGGCTTCGGCAAACAAGAAGATATCGAGAACATAGGAGACGACCACGGTATAGACCAGAGTGCCCACGAACCCGAGGAGAAGGAAACTCCCGAAAGACGATTCCTTTCTCGTCGTGGAGCAGAAGAAGAAGACCGTTGTGTAGACGAGGAGGACCACGAAGGCGAGGACCGTGTAGTACCCCGCACTCGCCTCGTCGCTGAGCGGGAGGCGTTCGATCGTGGGCTCCCCGACCGGTTCGGAGATGAGATTCCAGTAGAGCGTCTTGAGATCGGCGAACTCGAAGACAACGTAGAGAAGACCGAGCCCGACGAGCGGAATCAGCCCGAAGAAAAACTTCGTGGTCAGGTACTTTCTCCGGTTGATGGCTCGCGTGAAGATGAACTCGAAGGTGTTCCACCGCACATCGTCGCCCCCGGCCTGGACCGCCATGTCGAGGGCGAGAAAGACGCCGATCACGGCCATGGTGAAGGGGTTGATCTCTTGCATGAAGAGTGTCAGGGTCAGGGCCACGACCGGGTAGGTCCAGATCCTGACTCTGATCTCGGGCCACTGCTTGATTGCCACTGTCTTGAACATGATTCCTCCAGGTTACGCGTCGCGTTAAAGCGGCGACGCGCTCTATCCATTCAACTCACGAGGTCGATAAATATGTCTTCCAAGTCGACGTCCTGCACGTCGACGCCGTCGGGAAAGAGGGTGCGGATCTCCTCGAGCCGGGCGGCGGAGAAGTCCTGAACCGTGATGAGCGCCTCGTTTCCGCGGCGGACCGTTCTGATCGCTCCCGGCACGTGTTCGATTTCGGTCTCCCTTCCGCTCGTGCGGATCCTGAGGCGCTTGATCGAATCCTTGAGATCCTCGAGGGGCTCCGACATGAGCATGCGGCCGTCGGCCAGAATGCCGATCCAGTCGGCGATCCGTTCCACGTCGGTCAGGATCTGCGACGAGATGAGCACGGTGATCCCCTCGTCGGTGAGGACGTCGAGGATTGATTCGAGGAACTCGCGGCGCACCACCGTGTCGAGGCTCGCGGCCGGCTCGTCGAGGATGAGCAGGTCGGGCCGCTGGGCGAGGGCGAGCAGGAGGGCGACCTTCTGCTGCTGGCCGCTCGAGAGCGCTCCCAGGGGACGCGCCGAGGGGAGATCGAGTTTCTTTTTGAGGCGCTGCGTATAGTCCTCGTCCCAGGTGGGGTAGAAGGAGGAGGTGAACGCCATGAGCTGTTCGAGCGTCATCCACTCGAACATCGTTTGTTCCTGCGACACATAGCCGATGCGCTGGCGCGTCTCGACGCTGAGGTTGAACGACGATTCGCCCATCACCTGCACGCGGCCCACGTCCCAGCGGAGAAGCCCCATGAGGATGCGGATCGCCGTCGTCTTGCCCGTGCCGTTGCGGCCGAGAAATCCGTAGACGCTGCCGCGCGGCACGCGCAGGTCGAGGCCGCTGAGGACCTCCTGGCCGCCGTCGTAGGCTTTCTTCAGTCCCTTGGTCTCGATGATGTACTCGTTATTCATGACTGCTCTCCTTCTCGCCTTTGAAGCGGGACAGGGTTTCGGTGATCATCTGGTGGATGTCGTCCTCGTCGACTTCGAGCTGGACCGCCTCGACCACGAGGCGCTCCACGAGCTTCGATATGATTTCCATCTTTCCGTCCTTGCTGATTGCGATTTTCTTGTCCGAGATGAAGGTGCCCATGCCGCGCCGCGTCTCGATCACCTGGCCGTGCTCGAGCTCGGAGTAGGCCTTGACCACCGTGTTGGGATTGACCTGGAGCTCGAGGGAGAGCTGCCGGATGGCCGGCAGCTGGTCGCCCGCTTGAAGAGCCCCCCGGGCGATCGAGTACTTGATCTGTTCCATGATCTGGCGGTAGATGGGCACGCCGCTCGAATGGTCAACTTTTAGAAACATGGTCACTTCTGTATTGGTGTTTCAGTGTACTACCTAACCAGTACAATAAAACACTTATCGGCTCAGGTCAACGGGAAAGTGAAGTTTTTTTTAAAGAACAGTACCTCGTTAAAAAATCCCCGTTTTGAAAATATCCATGAACGTAAGTTCTGCAAATCGTAAGTTACGTTCATCGGATGCTTTGCGAGGGGATTCCCTGTCGAAAAACACCTTTGCCCCAGGTATGGTAGGCAGTTGCGTAAAAAAGACACTACCACAGAAGGAGCAAAGGATATGGGTATTTTCAGGATTGACTGCAGTCTCGTCGTAAGCGTCCTGTGAACCCGCGTTGACGCGATTCTTAATTATCATATCCTGATT
>CAYXGI010000044.1:0-49602 GCA_964464495.1 uncultured Phycisphaerales bacterium | reverse complement strand
CCTGACCGTAAACGGACTTATGACTGCCCACTTCACTTGGCTAAATTATTACCCCAAAAGAAATATTGGCAGCCGGATACCTAACACCCAGATCATCAGAGTGAGAAAAAACACCTTCTTCTCAATCTTGATCCCTTTGAATCGCTCCAGTCCTTTTCCCTTGCTTCCAACCTCGCCTGATCGTTCCGCAGTAAATTGAGTTACATCTCAGATCGACTCGAAGTTGTGCAAGTAGTCATTGTCGTGCTGTTACGTGGGCTTGCCAATGTCAATGCCGAATGGGAGCTGGTCTGCCTGGCGTACGCTGTGAAAGGGCTGTATCGTTTGAAAGGGGGCTGATCAGAGGGAAGTGCCACTATCGCGAAATCGAAGGAGTCCGACAGGCTAGCCAAGATCTTCAATGGCACTTCGAAGGAAGCCCGACGTTTTCATCTCATCTTTGCGAGAAGTCTCCTTTTCCACGCCTCAAGCTTTTCGATCGGAACAGAAAAGCCCGATCACGGCCAGAACCACAATCCCCACGATCACAGCAACCATACCGCCCGTGCCCGGCCCGCCGAGCGCGTCGGGCTTGGCCGGCGCGGCGGCAAGGGCGAAGTTGTGGCAGAAGGCCGCGCCGAAGAGAAGCCCCATCACGGTCATGGCCGCGTCCGAGTTTCCCTGGCTCGAAGCGATCATCTGACGGAAAGGGCATCCGCCGACAAGCGTCGCGCCGAGACCGACGAGCGCCATTCCGAGGAAATTCCAGAGATGAACCGAGTGGGCGAGCGGCGCCGCGCCCCATTCGAAGAGTTTGCGTTCGCCCGGACAGGGCCAGAGGAGATCGACGAGGATGTTTCCGGCGACGACCACGACGATCAGGGCGATGTAGCCCTTTAAGAGGGTCCCGTCGCGCCAGAGGATGAGGTCGCGGAAACCGCCCGTGGAGCAGAAGCGCGAGCGCTGGCCGAGGAATCCTAAAACGAGGCCCGCCCCGAGAGAGGCGAGGAGCGGCGCGTGAAACTTGGTCTCCAGAGCGCCGCGCGGATCGCCCCCCGCGCCATGGGCGAGAATGAGGATGTAGACGAGCAGCCCGGCGCCCAGAAGGGGCACGACCGCGGCTGACAGCGGTTTCATGTCGCGGGTCGGTCCGAGCGAAAAGCCGCGGCGGATGCAGAAACTCCCGAAAGCGACGCCGGCGAGGAGTCCGAGCAGGCCCACACCGCCCGATGCCCAGTCTCCGGCAGCGAGACGATCCATGAGCCGGATCGGACATCCCAGGAATACGAGTGCGCCGATCATCATGAAGGCGCCGATCACGAAACGCAGCGCCGGAGACGACCCGCCCCGCGAGCGGAACTCCTTGAAGAGGAGCGCCGCGCCGAAAGCGCCGAGAAGGAAACCGGGAATCTCGGGCCGCAGATACTGGATCGGGCCAGGACCGGAAAAGAGGCCAAGTCCTCCGGCCGTGTCGCGCTGAAAGCACGCTGAGCAGATCCCCATGTTGGGCGGATTGCCGAGCCGCGCGAGAATCACGGCCGCCGCGCCAACGGCGGCTCCCGCGACGATGACCGAGAAGAGGGCGATTTTCCTTTTGTTCTGTTGTTGATTCATTTCTGTGCCGTGTGATGGGTGGACCGAGTGCGTCGGACAAGCAAGGTCATAATGAACGATCCGCAAAATGATAGACACTGAGCGCCGGATTACAACTCAAACCAGGAATCGTCTCCGCGCGAGCCAGCGGGCGCACGGCGGCCACATCCTGGGCGCTTCTATTTTTTGATGTCAATCAATTCGAAATAGGATGAGAATAACAGGGAAGGCACAACCAGGCGCAATGAAACCGCGCCGGTTTTGCATCTCGCCCACCTGGCGCGATCCTCAGGAGGCGGAGGACGATCAATGAACGATCGAGGAGAGAAAGGCAGCTCCTTCGGAGAGGAATCACGGCATGTGGCCGATGACCAGGGAGATGTGCTCGAGCTCTTTCGGAGCCGGCTCGAGGCAGGGGAGACGGTCGATGTCGACGAGTTCGTCCGCCTCCATCCCGAGCTCGAAGACGAGTTCAGGATGATCTTCGACTGGCTCGATCTACGGCCCGTGGTCAAGGAGGATCTCAGCGTATCGTCGGAAACGGGCGATGCTCCGCGCGTGCTGGGCGACTTCAAGATCATCAGAAAGATCGGCTCGGGCGGCGTGGCGACCGTCTATTTGGCCGAGCAGATCTCGATGAAGCGGAAGGTCGCGCTCAAGGTGCTTTCGTCCTATCTCAGCTTTTCAAAGCAGGCGATCGAGAAGTTCCGCCGCGAGGCCGAAGCCGGAGGACGGCAGGTTCATGCCGGAATCGTTTCCGTTTACGCCGTGGGCGAGCACGAGGGCACTCACTACATAGCCCAGGAGTTGGTCGAACAGGGCGTCAGTCTGGCCGACAGGCTCGACACCTTGCGGCGCGAGGGGGGGATGCCGATCGGCTACTTTCGCGACGCTGCCGAGCTCTTCGCGCGCACCGCTGACGCTCTCCAGTTTGCCCATAACTCCGGGGTGATCCACCGGGACGTCAAACCGTCGAACATCCTCCTCACCAGGGACGGACTCCCCAAGGTGTGCGATTTCGGTCTGGCCACGATCGAGGATTCTCTCGCGCCATCCCGGTCGAGCGAGCTTGCCGGTTCGCCCGACTACATGTCTCCCGAACAGCTCTCGCGCCGGGAAAAAGTCATCGATCAGAGAAGCGATGTCTTTTCCCTCGGCGTCGCGTTCTTCGAGACGCTGACACTCGCGAGACCCTTTGGCGCGAGTTCGGCCCGTCAGGTCATGCAGAAGGTCCTCTTCCACGATCCCGGCGACGCCCGCAAGGCCAATCCGCGCGTGCCGCGCGACCTCGCCGTGATCTGCCAGAAAACGCTCGAAAAGGACCAGAGTCGGCGATATCAGACCATGGCGGAGCTTTCAGCCGATCTGCGGCGATTCCTTTCGGGCGAGCCGATCACCGCGCGGCCCGCGGGTGTGGCACGCAGGACCATGAGCTGGATGAGCCGCCACAAGCTGACCACCCTCGCTCTCTGCGCCCTGATGGCAGCGCTCCTGACCGTCGCCTACCTGAGCCATATCGTTTCGAGGCAGAAGGAACTCAAGCGCCAGTTCATTCAGCGGCAGTACAAGGTTGTGAAAGAGGCGCGCGGGTGGCCCGACCTGTCGGGGTGGGACAAGGCCTGGCAATGGAGCCTGATGGCCGATCCCGGCGACCCGGGCGGTTTTTTGCTGGCCGCCGTCTTCTTCACCGAAAGAGGCCGGACCGAAGAGGCGATACGACGTCTCGAGGTCTGCATCGAGATGTGCGCCGATCGGGGCGAGGACTTGCTCGAGGGAGAAGCGCATTTTCTCCTCGGCGCACTGAAGCTCAGCCGTGCCGATGACCTCGGCCGGGTTGATGGGGGGAACAGATCGTCCGACGAACAGGCTGTGCTCATCGAAGACGCCCGTGTCGCGATGCGGCGGGCCGGTGAATTCGCCCCCTCTTCTCTGGAGACGATCTTCTGGCGCGATCTCGATCCGTCCAGCGCTTCCCCCGAGCAGGCGAGGGCCTTTCTCCGCCAACTGAGACTCAACTCCCACCACTACCTGATCCGCCTCGACCACGGCGTGTCGAGCTTTACCCAGCTTTATAAAGGGGGGCGGCGACAGGCGTTCGAGGACGCGATCGAGCAACTGGAAAAGGTCCTCGAAAGTCGCCCCGACAATATCGCGGCGCTCACATTTCTCGGGCGTGTCTACTTCTTCTATGCCAGGTTTTACGGGTATTTCGATCTGCTCGATCGGGCGCAAATTCTTCTGAAGCACGCGGCCAGGCAGACTGCCGACCAACCCTACCACCTGATCGAGACAACTCTTGGTCAGATCAGGCTTCTCATTGGAGACCGGACCGGAGCGCTCGATCATTTCGAAAGAGCCATCGAGATCGCGGCTCCGGACAAGAACCAACCGGCCTGGACCGTGTTGGGATCCCACAACGCCCTGTGCGGCCTGGGCGATGTCTTTTCAAGGCAGGGTCGATACGAAGAGGCGATTCTCGAGTACGAAAAAGCCCTCGAGCGCGCACCAGCCGATATCCACGTCAGGGTGAACCTGGCGCGGCTTTGTCTGCATCGAGGTCTTTTAGATGAGGCGCTGGAATACGCGCTGGAGGCGATGACGCTGTATCTCGTGTTGCCCGACGGGACCGAGGTCAGTACCGAAACCCATTTCGCACCCGCTTACCTGCTTTGCGCGAGGGCGCACCTCGAGTCGGCGGAGTATTCGGAGTTCGAGAAGTACCTGTGGGAGATGATCGCCGATACGATCGATTCTCCCCGGACCTGGAGCCTGGCGTGCTTTCTGGTCGCGACTTTTCCCGAAGAGATCTTTGAATCGGACGCCGGTCGGGAGACATTGACCAGCTTTGCCAGGCGGCTGGCCGCGAAGGCAGGTCTCGCCGCGTCCGATTCCGCGCTCAGTCTCAGCGCTCAGGGTGTCTCGAGCCTCCTCGATCGGGAGTATGCCGACGCGATCGCCTATTTCGAGAAGGCGGCCGCGGCGCGGGACGGGTGGCCCGAAGCGGTCAGGCGCTGCTTCTGGCACTATGACACTGGCGACGACTATTTTCTGGCCATGAGCTACGCCCGGCTCGCGCGCGACAAGGGACGTGACCTGGCGGCAGAGAAAAAAGCGCGGACCTTTTTCGACAGGGCCGAAAAGACCTACCTCGCCTCGGAGCTTCCCTTCGCTGAAGCGGACATCATCAGGCGGATCCGTCTCAAGGCTCGCGAAACCATTGGCGAGCCCGACTGAGATCAGTTCCTCTTTCCCCGGATCATCTCCTCCTTGTACTGGAGCTCGTAGAGGCGGTGGTAGAGGCCGCGGCGGGCGAGCAGGGCGGCGTGATCGCCTTCCTCCACCTTGCGGCCGTGGTGGAGCACGATGATCTTGTCCGCGTTCTGGATCGTGGAAAGCCGGTGGGCGATGACGATCGATGTGCGCTTTCGTGTGAGCTCGGAAATGGCCGACTGGATCAGCGCCTCGGTGGCGGTGTCGATGTTGGCTGTCGCCTCGTCGAGGATCAGGAGATCGGGATCGAAGGCCATGGCGCGCGCGAAGCTGAGGAGCTGCTTCTGCCCGGTGGAGAGGTTCTCGCCCCGTTCGACGAGCTGGGTGTCGTAGCCGTCGGGCAGATTTGTGATGAACCGGTCGGCCTTGACGAGCCGCGCCGCGCTCCGCACCCTGTCCGAGTCGATCGTCTCCTCTCCGAGCCGGATGTTCTCCTCCACCGAGCGGGAGAAGATGAACGGATCCTGCAGCACGATGACGAGTCGCGAGCGGAGCGACTGCTGGGCGAGCTCCTTCACATCGACGCCGTTAACCAGGATGCGCCCCTTTTGCACGTCGTAGAAACGGGAAAGGAGGTTGATCACCGTCGATTTTCCCGCACCGGTGTGACCGACGAGCGCCACCGTTTCTCCCCGGGCGACGTGGAAGGAGAGGTCCTCGATCACCGGCTCGTCGGGATCGTAACCGAAGGTCACATTCTCGAAAGCCACGTCCTCGATCGGCTCATCGATGGTGAGGGCCCCGTCACGATCGCCCACATCGGGCTTCCTGTCGAGAAGCTTGAAGATCCGCTCCGACGACGCGACCGCTGACTGGAAAATGTTGTACTTCTCCGCCAGGTCGGCCACGGGCCGGAAGAACATTTCCAGATAACGCACGAAGGCGAAGACCACGCCGAAGGTGAGCGTGCCCGCGCCGATCGCCGCGCCGCCCTTGAAAATGACCAGGGCGAGCGCGCCGGCCGAGAGGATGTCGACGATCGGGAAGAAGAGAGCGAAATAGAAGATCGTTCGTTCGTGGGCGGTCGTGTGGTCCCTGTTGATCCGCCCGAAGATGCGCGCGTTTTTCGCTTCCCGCAGGAAGAGCTGGACCGTCTTCATGCCCGTGATGTTTTCCTGCAGGCTGCTGTTGATGCGCGCCAGGTGGACGCGAATCGCGTCGAATCCATTGCGCACCCTGTTGCGGAAAATAAAAGTGGCCACAACAAGAAAGGGAAGCACGGTGAAGGTCCAGAGGGAGAGGGTCGTGTTGTAGGCGACCATGACGACCAGGATGCCGACGATGAGAAAGATGTCCTTGAAAATGAGGACGATGCCCTGGGTGAAGAGCTGGTTGAGGTTTTCCACGTCGCTCGTGATCCGCGTCACGATCCGGCCGACCGGATTGCGGTCGAACCAGGGGATCGAGAGATCCTGCATCTTTTCGAAGATCCGGTTGCGCAGGTCGTACATCACCCGCTGGCCGAGCATTCCCGTGCAGAAAGCCTGGAGGTAGAGGGCGAGGAAGTCGACGACCATGACGCCGAGGTAGAAGAGCACCATCGTGTGGAGCGCGCCGAGATCCTTTGCGGCGATCGGTCCGTCTATGGCGCGCTGGATGATCCAGGGGAGAGCGAGCGTGGTGGCCGTGCCGACCATGATCAGCCCGAAAGCGATGACGATCAGGTGGAGGTGGGGGAGCCCGAACTGGAAGAGACGCCAGAAGAGCTTGATGTCGAGCTGGCGCGCGGTGACCGTGTCTTTTTCCATCGCCGCCATCAGATTACCTCGATCTCGCTCTTGAGCCGCTGCTGGTCGACCATGTCGGCGTAGAGGCCGCCCGCCTCGATCAGCCCGTCGTGGCGCCCCCGTTCCTCGATCACTCCGTCGCGCAGGACGACGATCTGGTCCGCGTGGCGCACGGCCGAGACCCTGTGGGAGACGATGATCACCGTCCGCTGCCGGGCGACCTCCTTGAGGTTATTGAGAATCCGATCTTCCGTCTCCGTGTCGACCGCCGAGAGGGCGTCGTCGAGAACAAAGATCACCGGGTCCTTGAGAAGGGCGCGCGCAATACCGCAGCGCTGCTTCTGGCCGCCCGAGAGGTTGATGCCCCGCTCGCCGAGCATGGTGTCGTATCGATCGGGAAGACTGTCGACCTCGCCGTCGAAGGCGGCCGCGGCTGCCGACGCCTTGATGGCGGCGTCGAGGTCGCTGTCGGGCGGCGGTGCGTCGTCGGTGAAGCTGAAGGCGATGTTGTTCCCGATCGTATCGGAGAAGAGAAACATCTCCTGAGGCACGAATCCGAAGAGCTGCCTCAGGCTTTCGATGGAGATGTCGTTGATGTCGCGGCCGCCCACGAAGATGCGGTCCCGTTCCACCGGGAAGAGGTGGACGAGCAGATTGAGCAGGGTCGTCTTTCCCGCTCCCGTGGGGCCGACGATCGCCGTGGTGGTGGCCGGTTCGATTTTGAGGTTGATCTCCTTCAATACGAGCGGACCCTCGGCCGAGTAGCGGAAGTTCAGGTCACGGATCTCGATCGGCAGCCGGCTCGCGTCATCGACCGCTCGCGCTCCAGACTGATCGCTCACGAGAGGCGCCCTGTCGAGGATGCGCTGGATGCGTTTCATCGACGCTGAGCCGCGCTGGAAGAGGCCGGTCACCCATCCGATCGAAATGGCCGGCCAGACGAGCATGGTCAAGTAGATGGCGAAGGCGAGAAACTCGCCCTTCGTGATCCGGTCGATGATCACGAACCGGCCGCCCATGTAGAGCATGAGGAGAAAACCGAGCCCCACGACGAGCATGATGGCCGGCCTGAACGCGCTTTCGATGAGCACGTAGTTCCTGTTGAGCCGCACGTACTCGGCATTGGCCTCTCCGAAGAGCCGCCTCTCCTCTTTCTCGCGCACGTAGGAGCGGATGATCCGTACGCCGGCGAGGTTTTCCTGGGCGCGGGCGGTGACCACGCCGAACTGGTCCTGGATTTTCTCGAAACGCCAGTGGATGGCGCGGCCGAAACGATAGACCGCAAAGGCCATCACCGGGAGAAAGGCCAGCGTGACCAGGGCGAGCGTCGACTCGATGAGAAAGAGATTGACGAGCACGAAGGTGCCCGAGACGAGGGTGTTCACGGAGTACATGATCCCCGGCCCGACCATGAGACGCACCGCGGCAAGGTCGTTGGTGGCGCGCGCCATGAGGTCGCCCGTGGGATTCTCGTGAAAGAAGCCGGGTGTCTGCTTCTGAAGGTGCTCGAAGATGTGATCGCGCAGGTCGTTCTCGACGCTGCGCGACGCGAAGATCATGAACCGCCGCGTGAGAAAGAGGAAAACGCCGCGCGCAAGGGCGGCGGCCACGATGCCGGCCGCGCAGAGGGCGAGAAAAGAGAGGTCGACCTCACCCTCGATGCTGTCGATCGCCCGCTCCACGAAGCGCGGTTTGAGGACCATGAAGAAGGCGGCGAACAATACGGCCCCGGCGCCGAGGATGTATTTGCGCCGGTAGGCTTTGAGGTAGGGTTTGAGATCCCTGAGTGCTTTCACGGTGTTTCCGGATGTCTCAACGGCACGCCCGCCTCCCGTTCTTCCAGGCGTGCCAGGACGAACAGCAGGTCGGAGAGGCGATTGACAAAAGCTTTGATGTTCTTGTTCTCGATCGTTTCGGTCTCCTCGAGGCGGGTCAGGGCCCGCTCGGCGCGCCGCACCACGGCGCGCGCCACGTCAAGCAGTGCCGATGTTTCGAGCTCGCCGTAGAGAACGAATCGCGGCGGCAGGTCGAGCTCCTTCTCGATGGCTGACACCTGCGCCGTGAGTCTCTCCACATCTCCGCTCTCGATCTTTCGTTTGAGCAGATGGAGCGATTCGGTGGGGCAGGCGAGTTCGGAGTTGACCATGTAGATGTCGTTCTGGATTTCGAGAAGGATCTCGGTCACCCGCGGGAGGTTGCTCCTGGCCCGGGCGAGGCCGACGAAGGCCTGGGCTTCGTCCATTGTGCCGTAAACCTCGGGCCGATCGGCGCTCTTTCTTGTCCGTGTCCCATCGAGAAGCGAGGTTTCGCCCTTGTCGCCTTTTTTCGTGGAGATCGATTTTTTCTTCTTTTCCGCGCCCATGGACCCGTTCCTTTTCTTGACACAGCAAATCAACTCTTTAGTGAATCAAATATTATTGGCCCCGGTCTTTCAAGAAATACTCTGCCCGGGAGATCTCATTCCACAGGGGGTATTGAATGATCGCTCTGATCATGCTGTCGTAGACAGGCGCCGGAGGATTTTTGAACCGAGTTTTGGAGCACCAGACGAGATGCAGACCAGCAGGGACAGACTCGAGACCATGGCCTCGGGATTTCAGGAAGCGCGCGTCCTGATCACCGCGTGCGAGCTCGATCTTTTTACCGTGATCGGCCGGGATTCGATGAGCGCCGCGGCAGTCGCCCGCGCGGCCGGCTTGCGCGCCAGGCCGCTGGAGCGCCTTCTCAACGCGCTCGCGGCCATGAAGATTCTCGTCAAGCGCACGGGGGCATTTCGCAACAGCGCCGTCTCCTTGCGCCATCTTGTCGCTGACGCGCCGGAGCCCCTTCTGGACATCATGCGGCACAGGGGGCGGATGTGGCAGAACTGGAGCCGCCTCAATACGGTGGTGCGTACCGGCCGCGCGCCGCGCCGCGAACGGTCGCGGGCGGAAACAAAGAACTTCATCAAGGGGATGTCGAACGTGGCTGCTCTGAGCGCCACCGAGGCAGCGCGCATTCTGGCTCCCGAGTTGAAGAAGGCGCGCCGCGTCATCGACGTGGGCGGAGGGCCGGGCACCTACGGCTGCACCTTTGCCACGCTTCATCGGCGACTGCGCGTCACCGTGACCGATCTCCCCGAACCGCTCGAGATCGCGCGCGAGACCGTGGCCGCCATGGGCCTCGGAAAGAGGGTCAGACTCTTGCCGGGCGATATTTTCGAGCTCGATTCACTCGGCCGCGGGTACGACCTGGCCTTCCTGTCCAACTTCGTGCACTGTTTCAAGCCTGACGCGGCCGCCGAGGTGATCGCCAAGTCATGCCGCGCCGTGCGCAGTGGGGGCCACGTGGCGCTCAAGGAGTTCTGCCTCGAAAAGGACGGCACCGCGCCTCACTGGGCGGCGCTCTTTTCGATCAACATGCTCCTGGCTGATGCTGGGGACAGCTATCCGGTCGAACAGCTCAAAGAGTGGATGGCCGATGGGGGCTTGACTGATTTTCGGCAGGCGCCGCTGGCTAAAAACTCGATTCTTCTCGTGGGGCGGAAGGCTTAGGCTCGATCCGCGTCACCGCCTCGATCTCGATCTGCCTCGCCCGGTCGCGCGTGATGCTTGTGATCCGCGTTGGATCGAGCGGCTTGGGCAGGCACTCGTTGGCGCCGGCGGAGATCGCCTTGGAGATAAAATCCTCTGTACTGAAGCCTGTCATGGCCACAACGTAGATGTCCTTGGTCTTTTCGTTGGCCCTGATTTCCTGGCAGATCCGAAATCCCTCTACATCGGGCAGGAGAAGATCGAGGAAGATGAGCTGCGGCTTGAAGAGGGGAATGACCACATTTGCCTCGTATCCGTTATGGGCTGTTTCGATGTGGACATTTTCGCCCTTGAGGTCATTTTCGATCTGCTCGATCACCGTTGGCTCATCGTCGACCACCAGAATGCGGACCACGGTTGCCGAATTCGTTTCCTGTTCCTCCTCGACCACATCGGGCACAGAGAATCCCCGCGCGGCAAGGAGTTTGTTTACCGATTGTGTTTCGAAGCGGAGATGCCCGCCCACGGTGCGCGCGGGCTTGAGCAATCCGTCCTGCGCCCAGCGCCTGATCGTGTGAGGGGCGACGCTGAAAAGCTTTGCGACTTGCGACGTTGTGAGGAGATCGGTCTTCAGTTTTGCCATGATGGATGTCCGCTAATCATGCACGTTGCTCGAGGCTTGGAGCTCAAACGATTTCGTGCTATTTAATTGAAGGGGCCAATCATAACCCGAGTAAAAGCACAAATCAAACATTTCGATCAATTAAAACAATCAGAGCATTTCAAGGTCTGAATGCGCAGCCTGAAAGTGAAGCCACCAAGTGCAACACCTGGCTGAGAAACAGGACAGTGATTTTTTGCCGGCTTCCGCCCGCAAATCACCTGAAGTTTTTTTCGTCCGATCGGTGGGAGGAACTTTAACCGATTGTGCTCTTCTTGCTCTTCTGGGCGGTTTTTTCGATCTGGATGATCAGGTTCTTGAAAATGAACCTGTGGAAGGGGAGGAACATGTACCAGTAGGGAACGCCGAACCATCCTTCGGGCGCGAACCATGCCTTGACCGCCAGCCTGTGCGTCCGCTCTTCGGGCGTGATCCGGAACTCGAGCCACGCACGGCCGGGGAGTTTCATCTCGGCGCGCAGGAGAAGCCCCTCTTCGTCCCGCAGATCTTCGACGCGCCAGAAATCGATGACATCGTTGGCTTTCAACCTCGAGCGACTGCGCCTGCCGCGCACCGTGCCCACGCCGAGCAGAAGACGGTCGACAGCGCCCCTCAGGCGCCACATCCAGTTGCCGTAGAACCAGCCCCTCCGCCCTCCGATCTTGCACAGCGATGCGAAGAGCCGCTCGGGGTCCTCGTCGGTGAGCAGCGAGTAGGAGGCTCGGAAGCGGGGCGGCTTTTTCAACTCGTGAAGCTTGATGGCCAGCTCATGGGCGGGCGGATAGGCGTCCGACCAGCGTGTTGCGATCCGATCCTGCTCGTCGCGCGTCAGGGCGCGCACGATCGACTCCCTGTAGGAGAGCGCCTCGAAGGGTAGATGGTCGGCGATCGACCGGTCCCCGCAGAGCGCATTGCTGCGAAGGCCCTCGATCAGGCAGCGCGTGATCGACGCGGGTACGGGAGTGAAGAGGCTGGCGCAATAAGCATGGAAGGTGAGATTCGTGATGGGTGAGGGAAAGAAGTGGACCCTCTGACCCACGACGTCGGCCAGGGTTTTGATCATCTCCTCGTAGCTGAGAACGTCCTGCCCGCCGATGTCGAAGCGCTCTCCGGCTGTCCGGGGAATTTCGAGCACGCCCACGAGATACTTGATCACGTCTCGAATGCCGATGGGCTGGCATTTCTTTCTTGCCCACGTGGGAATCGGCATGATGAAGACGTTTTTCACCAGGTGATAGATGATCTCGAACGACGCGCTCCCCGAGCCGATGATTACCGCGGCGTGAAGACTCGTCACCGGAACGGTCCCCTTGCGGAGTTCGTCAGTCACTTCCTTGCGGCTGCGGAGATGATCGGAGAGGGGACCCTCGTCCTGGCCGAGGCCGCCGAGGTAGATGATCCGCTTCACGCCCGCTTTCTGGGCCGCTTCCCTGAAGTTGCGCGCCGCGCGGATATCGGCGGCCGCAAACTCCCTGGGGCCGAGCACGAGTGAGTGGATCAGGTAATAGGCGGTGTGCACGTTGCGGAGCGCTGCTTCGAGGCTGACACTGTCGAGCGCGTCGGCGGCCACGATCTCGGCCCGCGGCCACCGCTCCAGGTCGCCGGCCGACACGGCCCTGAGCATGACGCGCACCTTGTAGCCGCGCTCGATAAGCTCGGGCACGAGCCGTCCGCCGATGTATCCCGACGCGCCTGTTACCAGCACGGTGCCGATCTCGGGCGTCGGCGTGGTCGCCAGATCGCGGCAGAAGTGGCTCTCCTCCTCGGAAAAGGGCGCCCGGCCGGCCGACCTCGCTGTCCGGGTTCTTGCGCTTTCGTCTCTACCGATCGCTTCGATCACTCTGCACTCCGCTCTTTGGGTCCTTCTTCTTCGGCATTTCTACCTCACATGGAATAGCAGGAGATGAGGAAAAGAAAAAACGTTCACGATTGTTCAGAATCTTATAACGTGTTGTGACGCTGCCGCAACCGGGGTAGACTGTTGCGGTTTTGCCGAGATCACTTCACCTCTTCTCTAGGAGGGGCCCGATGAAGACCTGCGCGCGCGCTCCGATCGACAGACAAGAAGGCCTCGAGCTCCTCTCCTGCGAGGGAGCGGCGTTCTATGATTTTCTGGCGCGCGCCGGCGCAGCGCGCGAAGAACACAAGGGCCGGGCCATCACCCTCTGCGGTATTCTCAATGCCAAGAGCGGCCGCTGCGGCGAGGACTGCGCGTTTTGCGCCCAGTCCGGTTTTCACGACACTGACGCGCCCACATTTCCCCTGGTCAGCGCCGACGCCATGGTGGAACGCGCCCGCGAGGTGGAAAGTATGGGCGCCCGCGAATATTCGATCGTCACGTCGGGAAACAGGGTCCACTCGGAGAAGGAGATCGTCGTGATCTGCGAGGCGCTCAGCCGACTGCGCGGTCACGGTCGACCGAGCGGTCACGGTCGACCGAGCGGCCAGGGTCGGCTGCTGCGCTGTGCGTCGCTCGGAAATCTTTCGGCGTCGACGCTGGCGCGCCTCAAGGAGGCGGGTCTCACCAACTACCACCACAACCTCGAAACAGCGCGCTCATTTTTTCCGAACATCTGCACCACCCATGATTACGAGGACGATGTGGAAACGGTGCGGCGCGCCAAGGAAATCGGCCTCGATGTCTGTTGCGGCGGCATCTTCGGGCTCGGCGAGAGCCCGGCGCAGAGGGTCGAGCTGGCCGAGACGCTGCGCGCGCTCGATGTCGACTCGATCCCGCTCAACTTTCTCAATCCCATCGCCGGAACGCCACTCGAAGACAAAAGCGACCTCACGCCTGTCGACTGTCTCAAGATCATCTCTCTCTTTCGCCTCATGATGCCCGAGAAGAACATCTACGTCTGCGGCGGCAGGGAGGTGAATCTTGGGGAGTTGCAGTCGTGGATCTTTCTCGCCGGCGCCAATGGAATGATGGTGGGCAACTACCTCACGACCTCGGGCCGCGATCATGTGCTCGATCTAGAGATGATCCGCGATCAGGGACTCGAGATCCTGCCCTGCGGGGAGGTGACCCGACCGTGAAGACGGGGGAAAAAAGCGCACTCCGCTACATCGATCTCGAGCTCGATGCGATTCGAGCCAGGGGACTCTACCGCGCGCTCCGTTGCGTGTCGTCCCCGCAGCAGGCGGTTTTCGTCCTCGACGGCCGGCGGGTGGTCAATTTCTCGGGGAACAATACTCTCGGCCTTGCCAACGATCGCGCCGTGCGCGCCGCCATGAAAGACGCCGTGGAGCGCTGGGGCGTCGGTTCGGGCGCGAGCCGTCTCATCTCGGGCAACATGACGCCTCACGAGCAGTTCGAGCAGGAGGCGGCCGCCTTTGTCGAAAGCGAGGGGGCGCTCTTTTTTCCAAGCGGGTATCAGGCCAACACCGGCGTGATCCCGGTGCTGGCCGATGAGGAGACGGTCATCGTCTCCGACGAGCTCAATCACGCGAGCCTGATCGACGGGATGCGCCTGTCGCGCGCCGAGACGAGGATCTACCCGCACAACGACGTGGACGCTCTCGAAGAAACGCTCCGCGCGATTCGGCTCTCACGGCGCGTTCTGGTGGTGACCGAATCGCTCTTTTCAATGGAAGGCGACCGCGCCCCTCTTAACGCGATCGCGGCCCTGAAAAAGATTCGCCCCTTCTTGTTCTATGTCGACGAGGCTCACGCCCTGGGCGCGATGGGCCCGTCCGGGCGGGGTCTTGCCGCGGCCGAAGGGTGCAGCCGCGAGGTCGACGTGCTCCTCGGCACTCTGGGCAAGGCGTTCGGTGTCTCGGGTGCGTTTGTTGCGGCTGGTGGGCCGATCATCGACCTTCTCAAGAACCGCTGCCGATCCTTCATCTACACCACGGCGCCCATGCCGGCCGTGGCCGCGGCCGCGTCGGCGGCGCTCCGACTCGTTCGGGAGGGCGACGATCTTCGCGAGACGCTTCGCCGCAACGTGGCGCGATTCCGGCAACTCGCGGGGCGGGTGTCCGCCGGGGCGCTGCCCCAAAACGTCGCCGCCCTGCCTGGAGAAGATCACATCGTACCCATCGTCTGTCCCGGCGCCGAGCGGGTCATGGCAGTCTGCGGCGCCCTTCTCGACAAGGGCATCTACTGCCTCGGGATCCGGCCGCCCACTGTTCCGGCGGGACGCTGCAGGCTCCGTTTTTCCATCAGCGCCGCGCACAGCGCCGAGGATCTTGAGAAAGCGGCAGAGGCTCTCGACGAGGTTTTGCATTGATCATGGCGGCCGCACGCGTCGCGACCGCCTTTGGATCGGAGAAGATAGGATGAACTCAGACGAGGTCAGGCGTCTCAAGGACGATGACAAGCGCTACGTGTGGCACCCCTTTACGCAGATGAAGGACTGGCTCGACACTGACCCGGTCATTGTGGAACGGGCCGAAGGTGTGGAGCTGATCGACGTCGACGGCAATCGCTACCTCGACGGCGTGAGCTCCCTCTGGACCAATGTTCACGGACACTGCACCGAAGAGATCGACAGGGCCGTGAGCGAGCAGCTCGGCAAGGTGGCCCATTCGACCCTGCTCGGGCTCGGCAGTGTGACCTCGATCGAGCTGGCGCGGGAGCTGATCGCGCTCAGCCCGCCGTCGCTGAGCAAGGTGTTCTATTCCGATTCGGGATCGACAGCGGTCGAGGTCGCTCTCAAGATGGCCTTCCAGTACTGGCAGCAGAGCGGCGCACCGAAGAACAAGAAGACCCGTTTCGCCTGCGTGAAGGATGCCTATCACGGCGACACGATCGGCTCGGTGTCGGTGGGCGGCATCGACCTCTTTCACGCGATCTACAAGCCCCTGCTCTTCGAGACGATCGAGATCCCGTCGCCCTTCTGTTATCGCTGTCCCTTCGACCTGGAGCGCGCCGCGTGCTCGATGGAATGCGCCGTCGACGCGGAGGAGACGATCGTGCGCCATGCCGACGAGCTCGCCGCGGTGGTGATGGAACCGCTCGTCCAGGGCGCGGCCGGCATGATCGTCCACCCCGAGGGCTATCTCACGCGGGTGGCCGCGGCCTGCGCCGCCCACGACGTGCTCCTCATTCTCGACGAGGTGGCCACTGGCTTCGGCCGGACAGGCACGATGTTCGCCTGCGAACAGGAGGGGGTGGAGCCCGACTTCATCGCCCTCGCCAAGGGGATCAGCGGCGGCTATCTTCCCCTGGCGGCGACCCTTGCGTCGGAGAGGATTTATGAGGGATTCCTGGGCACCTACGAGAGTTTTCGCACCTTCTTTCACGGCCATACCTACACGGGAAACGCCCTCGCCTGCGCAGCCGCCCTGGGCAATCTCGAGGCCTTCCGGTCGCGGGGTGTTCTCGATCATGGGGCGCTCCTCGCGGGCGATCTCTCGGCGGGGTTGGAGAAATTCATCGGGCACACCCACGTGGGCGACGTGCGCCAGAGAGGCCTCATGGCGGGCATCGAGCTGGTCGAGGACCGAACCACCAGGGAACGGTTCGATCTTTCTCTCCGCCTCGGGCATCGCGTGATCCTCGAGGCCCGCAAGCGGGGGGCGATCCTGAGACCGCTCGGCGACGTGATCGTGCTCATGCCGCCTCTGGCCATGAGCGGCAGCGAGCTCGCGCGCCTGCTCGAGATCACCGGAGAGAGCATCGCCGCCGCACTGGAGACTCTATGAAAGCGCTCTTCGTCACAGGCACCGACACGGACGCGGGAAAGACATTCGTCTCCCTCGGGCTCGTCTCCGCCTGGCGCGACGACGGGCTGCGTGTGGGAGTGATGAAGCCCTGCGAGACGGGGTGCGCCGACGAAGAGGGCACGCTCATTCCAGCCGATGCCACGGCGCTGCTGCGCGCCTCGCGCACAGCGCTCTCCGTCGACGAAGTCTGCCCCTATCGTTATCGCCTGCCCATGGCGCCGGCTGAAGCATGGGCGGCCGAGAGCGCGGTCGACACCGACGGTGCCGAACCCGCCGCGACCAGCCGGAATTCCGCGGCCGCACAGAATGGGACTTCCCAGGGCGGCGGCGAATTTTCGATCGAGAAGACGGCAGCCCTGTTCAAGCGGATCGGCGACGCCCACGATGTCACCCTCGTGGAAGGCGTCGGCGGTCTGCTCGTGCCCTTCGTCGGCGCGCGCACAACAATCGATCTGGCGCTGGCGCTGAAAACGCCCCTGCTGATCGTGGCGCGCATCGGGCTCGGTACGATCAACCACACGTGGCTCACCGTTGAGAGCGCGCGCGCGCGGGGGGGGGAGATCCTTGGAGTGGTCTTTACCCGCTCCCTCGATCCGCAGATCGTCAGGCCCGGGCCCGATGAGGCGCGCAATCCCGAGGCGGTGGCGCGGCTCGCCGGGGTGAAGGTCCTGGGCAATGTCCCCTTCATCGAGGGGGGGGATTTCCACAGGGTGCGTGAGTTCGTCGATCGATCGGCGATTCTGTCTGCATTGTGAGGAGACCATGGCCGCGACGCCTGTTGTGATTATCGGTGCCGGAGTGGTGGGGTGTGCGATCGCTCATGAAATGGCCCGCCGCGGCGCGTCTCCGCTGGTCGTCGACACGCACGGCGAGGTGGGGCACGGATCGACGTCGGCGTCGTGCGGCATCGTGCGCCGTTTCTATTCGACGCAGACCATGATCGCCCTCGCCCAGGAGAGCATGGGGATCTGGGCCGACTGGGACGCCCATATCGGTGTTGACGATCCCAGCGGACCGGCCCGTCTCGAGAGGCCCGGGGCGCTTTTTGTCCTGCCCCGTCTCGACGAAACCGTGCGCACACAGGTCGGCTGGATGAAGCTCCTCGGTGTCGACGTGGAAATCCTGTCGGCAGACGAGATCGGGCGACGCCACCCCTTTCTGCACACGCGGTCCCAGTCCCCGGTGAAGAGGCCCGACGATCCTGATTTCTACACCGAACAGGCCGATGCGGTGGGCGGAGGCGTCTTCGAACGCGATGCCGGATACGTGGTCTCGCCGCAACTGGCGACGCACAATCTGCGCGTGGCGGCCGAGGCGGAGGGCGCGTCCTTTCGGCTTGGCGGCGCGGTCCGATCGATCAGCCCGCGCAGCGCAGGGGGCGAGCGTTTTCGGCTCACCCTCGACGATGGCGCATCGATCGACGCTGACATCGTCATCAACGCGGCCGGACCCCATTCCACCCTGGTGAACGCCATGGCGAACGCCGCCCTGCCGATCGAGATTCGCCCGCTGCGGCGCGAGGTCCACGCCGTGACAAATCCCGTCGCGGCCGAGAAAGGGAGCGGAGGAGTGCCGGTCGTGGGCGACATCGATTCGGGGATTTACTTCCGGCCCGAGGCGGGCGGCTGCGAACTCATCGTCGGTTCCCTCGAACCGGAGTGCGACAGACACGAGTGGATCGACGATCCCGACGACTGGAACGCCGCCGCCACCGTGGCCGGATACGAGCGCCACGTGCTGCGGCTCATGAAACGGTTCCCACAGATACGGCTTGGGAGGCGGCGCGGCATCGCGGCCCTCTACGACGTGACCGTGCAGGATTGGATTCCGGTCCTCGACAGGACGGATCTACCCGGGTATTACGTGGCAGTGGGCACGAGCGGGTCGTCGTTCAAGACGGCGCCTCTCATCGGCGCGATCATGGCCGAACTGGTCGACGCCTGTGAGGCAGGGCACGATCATGACCGGAATCCAGTGCGGATGACGCTGGCCCGGACCGGATTCGATCTCGATATCGGTTTCTTTTCCCGTCTTCGCGCGGCGCAACCTTCCTCGGCGACCGTGCTCGGCTGATCGCCGCCTCTGGCGGGATGTTGTGAGAGAAGGAGACCACGATGAAAACGGCAGGTCTTTCATTTGCAATTCTGTGCCGCTCTGTCCTTTTAGGAGGCGCTCTCCTTTTCCTTTCCGGCTGCGGCGGTGAAGCGGACTCGCACAGTGCGGACGCGTTTCAGGAGAGAGCCGATTCCCAGCCGGCGACGATTCTGTTTTCGGGAACGGTTCATCACAAGGAGACGGGCGATCCGATCAAGGAATTCCGTGCGCGGCTGATCGCCTGCGATCCCTCGGGGGCGGTCATTCCCGGCGGTTTCGATCAGGAGATAGACAGCGGCGACGGGCGCTTTTGCTTTTTCCCCGCCGCGGCCGGGAGGTACAAGCTCTACGTAAAGTCCCGCGACTTCGTTCCGCGGTTCCTCCGCAATATCGAGATTCCGGCCGAGACCGGCCTGACCGGATATGCGGTGCCCATGGTCCCGGGACTGCACTTCGAAGGCCGCGTTGTGGACGATGCGACCAACCAGCCGATCAGCGGGGCAATCGTGGGCGATCTGCACGCATTCCGGTCGACTCCGGCGGGCGATTGGACCTGGATTTTCGATGAAGACCACCGCACCGACGGTGAAGGCCGGTTTTTTCTCGGCGGGCTGGTCCGAAAAGCCTACACGCTCGTTGTGGTTCATCCCCATCATGCAGAGGAAATTCTCGCCGTCGCTCCCGACGGGAAGGAACTCCTCTTCCGGCTGAAGAAAGGGGCGCGCATCTCGGGCGCGGCGTTCGACGATAGCGGCGCTCCGGCCGGCGGTCTGAAGATCTCTTTTTCGAGCGACACTCTTCCCCTCGAACGATCAGTGCTGACCGGCAGCGACGGAAAGTACATGTCGCCCCCCTTGGGGCCCGGTACGATCTCGATCCTTGCCGTGGAGCAACCGACGCCGGCCAGCGGTGCGCGCCGATTCACGGAGGAGACAAAGGAAATCGTTCTGACAGACACCGACACTGTCGTTGATTTCGGTCCCGTGACGCGGCACGCCTCGTGGTCGGGCACCTTTTTCGACTGGAAGAAGGAGCCCGTGGGGGGCGGGACGATCGCCGTCCAGCCCATCGCCGACGAACATCGGTCGGGGCGGCCGCCCGTGGCGCGCGTGGTGAGGACCGACAGGGCGGGACGGTTCGAGTTCAAGAAACTCCTGCCCGGCCGTCACACGGTCATTCTCATCTTTCCCGGGGTGCCCACGATCACGCCCATCGAGTGGGACAACATCACCTTCGAGGAGTCCCAATCGCTGGAGCGGGACATCCGGATCACCGGTGGAGTGGTCGAGGGACAGGTCATCGACGGTTTCACGGGCGAAGCGATCGCAACGTCGATGGTTCGCGTCATGGCCACCCCCAGGTCAGCGGGGGAGGCGAAAAGATACATGATGCCTGTCGGGCAGGACGCCCGATTTAGCCTGGTCAACGCGCCGCCCGGCAACTATCTCTTTCAGGCCGCCGTCCCGCGACGGCCCAAGGGAATGGTCAAGGACGTGGAAGTCGCGGCGGGCCGGGTCGTCGACGATCTGCGTATCGTGATTCCCGTCCATGGCGAGCTGCGCATCAAGTTCACCGACATGACCGTGCTGGCCGGCAAATCGTACGAGATCCGCGCCGACACCGACGATGCCGACGAGGCGGTGCCGATGGGCGCTCACAAGGTGGGAAAAGCCGAGTACTGGGACATCAAGATCAACCTCAAGCCGGGACTCTGGAAAGTACGGGTTGACTTCGAGGGCGTCGATCCTGTCGAACGAGAGGTGGAGATCAAGAAGCTCGAAACCTCCGAGGTGGAACTCTTCGGCAAGGATTTCCAGAATGGCTGATCGCGTCGACGATCGCCGCCTCAACCTTTCGATGGGGGATCAGAGGTCGGCGAGATAGTAGACCGTCAGGAAGGCGAGTCGGCTCACATCGGCCAGCATGTCGGGATTGATCCGGTAGATCGTGTCGCCAGGCTGGTGGTAGTGGAGGTGGGGGCCGTTGGACCAGAACGCCATGCACGGAATTCCCTTGGCGTAGAAGGACGCATAGTCGCTCCCCCGCACGCCGGGCGGCCCCGAGAATTCCCTGATGCGCCGCACCGTGCCCACTGTTTTGTCGGCCTTCTCCAGGGCCGTGCGGAACTCGGGATGGTCGGGCGCGATCACCGCCCCTGTGCCGTCCCCCTCGCCTTCCATGTCAAGATTGAGCATGGCGCTCACCGATCCCACGGCGGGAGGCAGATTGTCGGCGAGATACTGCGAGCCGACGAGCCCCATCTCCTCGCCCCCGAAGAGTGCGAAGAGAACCGACCGTTTCGGCGGCCCGTCGAGTCGGCCAAAAGCCCTGGCCGCCTCGATCACGCAGGCGCTGCCGCTGGCATTGTCGTTGGCGCCGGCGAACAGGAGCCCCATGTGGAGTCCGCAGTGGTCGAGGTGTCCGCCGATGATGATGAATTCCTCTTTGAGGGCCGGGTCGGACCCCTCGATCCAACCGATGACGTTGTACGCTTCGCCGTCGGCCACGAATTCGGCATCGACCTTGAGCCGGACGCGGGAGCGGGTTTCGAAGGAGCGGGGCTTCTTTGTGCCGCGCAGCTCCTGGCGCAATGGGTCCGCCTCGATCTTCGACGCGGCCAGAAGCCGGTCAGCCGTGGCAAAGTCGATGGCGACCGGCAAAAATCCCTCGATCCGGTCGCCGTTGGGATTGGCGCCCACATCGTCGTAGATGTAGATGAGACCGAGAGCGCCGCGCGCCTTGGCTGTTTCCATCCTTTTGCGGTGGTGGTCGTGGGCGTCGAACTCTTTGTTCGCCCTGTCCGGCGTGCCGCGGAAGCAGAGTATGAATTTGTCTTTCACGTCGATGCCCGCGTAGTCGTCATAGCCGAGATCGGGCGCTGAGATTCCCCACCCCGCGAAGACCACGCTCCCCTCGGCATCGCCGCTCGCGCTGTAGAGGAGGGGCATGAACCCGCTTCCCGGTTCGACCACGACCTCCTCGATCGAATCGGCGTCGTCTTCCTTGGGAACGAAGAGACTCATTTTTGCATCGTGGATCACGGTGTAGGGAGAGGCGTAGGCCTGGAGAAAACTGCCGTCCTTTCCGATCGGTTCGAGTCCCCACTCGGCAAAGAGGGCGCCGATCCAATCGCAGGCGGCCTTGTACTCGGGCGTCCCCGGATAGCGGCCCGCGTAGCGGGGGAGGGAGAGCCACTTGCACGTGTTGTAGGCCAGCATGGGGCGGATCGCGCCGTAGGCGTCGGCCAGGGCGGGATCGAGATCGTCGGGGTATTCGATTCGGGCCAGAGCGTCGGAGAGGCTCTCCTCGGCGCCGGAGCCCGGCGTCGAGCAGGAGACGGCCATCAATCCGATCGCGGCGATGAAAGAAAGAAGGACGAAAGCGGAGCGCACATCGTTGGGTTGAGTCTTCATGACCGTTCGAATGCCTTTGCGTCAGAATGGGCGGTCGTCGAGAAACGCCGTACTCGCCTGGAAGCGTTCGATCGCGCGACGCGCCTCGACTGCCGCGTCGCTGAGTTCCGGTCCTTTGTGCGTGTTTTCCACGGCGACGAGCTTGATCTCTTGAGGTCTCATCACCGATAATGATGCTCGCGGGGCAGAAGGATTGGCAAGAAAAATCGGGGTGATTCGATCACTCGCTTGATATTCCAGGTCGAGGAAGTAGAGTGGCGCGGTCATGAAAAAGTTGCCCTTCAAAAAACTCTTTCCAGGCGACCGCATGCGCGACCTCGGGCGCATTCTGGCGATCTGTTGCCTTGTGGGAATCGTGGCCGGGGGAGGCGCCATCGCGTTTTACTGGCTCCTCGGACTGTCGAAGCATCTCTTTCTCGATCAGCTCGCCGGGTACCATCCTGTCGGTCCGAGCGGGGAGCCGCCGCCCTTTGCGCCGACCGGGACGCCCTTGGTGCGCTGGATCCTCCTGATCCTGCCCGCGGCGGGCGGTCTCGTCAGCGGCCTCCTCGTCTACTGGCTCGCTCCCGAGGCGGAGGGACATGGCACGGACGCGGCCATTGATAGTTTTCATCACCGGTCGGGAATGGTGCGCGGGCGGGTGCCGTTCGTCAAGGCCGTGACGGCGGCGATCACCATCGGCACGGGAGGCTCGGGTGGACGGGAGGGGCCGATCGCCCAGATCGGTTCGGGATTCGGCTCGCTCCTTGGCCGGTGGCTGCGGCTCAGGCCCAATGAGCGCCGCATCCTCATGTCGGCCGGAATGGGCGCCGGCATCGGCGCCATTTTCCACGCTCCCCTTGCGGGCGCGCTCTTCGCGTCGGAGGTGCTCTATCGCGAGCTCGACCTGGAGCACGAGGTCCTCGTTCCTACGGTGATCTCGTCGATCATCGCCTACAGCGTGTTCGCCTCGGTTTACGGGTTCCACCCGCTCTTCGTTACACCCGATTTCGTACACCACAATCCCGTCGAGCTTCTGCCTTACTTCGTGCTCGCCCTCGTGGTGGCCGCCTCGGCGATCTTCTACGTGAAATTCTTCTACTGGACGCGCGACGCTTTTGTGAAGCTCAAGATCCCGCCCCATTTCAAGCCCGCCCTCGGCGGTCTCGTGGTGGGCGGCATCGGCTGGTTCGTACCCGACGCCCTCGGCACGGGCTACGGTGTGGTCCAGCAGGCGTTCGAGATCGATCTCGCCTCGGGCACGATCGCCCTCGGCGCCGGCGCTTTGATTCTGATCGCCTTCACGAAGATTATCACCACCTCCTTCTCCATTGGTTCGGGCGGTTCGGGCGGGGTGTTCGGCCCCGCCGTGGTGATCGGCGGCGCACTCGGCGGAGCAGTGGGTCTCTGGATGGCCGAGCTTTTTCCCGGAATGGATATTCATCCCGGCGCCTTCGCCCTCGTCGGGATGGCGGGCTTCTTCGGCGCAGCGGCCAACGTGCCGATCTCGACGATCATCATGGTCTCCGAGATGACGGGGAACTACAACCTGCTCGTGCCGTCGATGTGGGTGTGCGTCATCGCCTACCTCCTCGCGCGCAAGCACCAGCTCTACGAGAAGCAGCTCGACACGCGCTTCGACGCGCCCGCCCACCTCGGCAACATGGCCGGCTCGGTGCTGAAAAAGATGACCGTCTCCGACGTGCTCGACCACGGCAACCCGGAACCGGTCAAGACGGTGAGGCAGAACGCCACGGCGCGCGAGATGCTGAGGCAGTTCGCCGATTCGGAGCACTCCGCCTTCCCGGTGATCGACGAGAAGGGGGAACTGACCGGCGTGATCGACGGCCGCGAGCTGCGCGCCCTGATCGAGGAGCCCGGTCTGGGAGGACTGATCGTGGCGTCCGAGATCGCCCACGAACCGGTCACCGTCACTTCCGACGAGGCGCTCCTCTCAGCGGTCAAGAAACTCGTGGGCGCACGCTACGAAGAGCTGATCGTCGTCGCCGCCGACGATCCAAAAAAAGCAATCGCCACCATGAGCCGCAACGACCTGATCACCGCCTACAACCATGAAATCATTTCGGGCTCGACAAGGGGGTAAGAAGCTTGTCGGAACTGGAGATCCGAAAAGGACGGGCATAGGTCGGAGGTGGCGAGGCTTTTTGCGCCTCCGCATTCTGTCCCGTCCTGAGTTGGAGTCGGGTATTTTTCTATTCGGACAGACTGAAGTCGGCCGCAAAAAGCCTCGCCACCTCCGACCGCGCGGGCCTTAATGTCGAATCTCGAGTTTGACAGACTCCTTCGAATTCAGTCCTCCCTCCGTGATCACCTCGTCTTTAAACGGTACAGTCTTTTCGCATTGAACGCCAGGCAGACCAGATTCCATTCGGCAATGACTTTGGCAATATCTCGTGGCAGAAACGTATCAGACTTGTCGGTGCGAGGGCCTGGGTAAGGAAGTAGCCCCGTTCTTGATCAGGTGTCGTCGCCTAAGCCGTCTGCATCGGCGGCTTAAAGGTACGCACCGGGGCGGGGGGGCGATGTTTTTTCGCGGCCCTATGGTCAGCGAAGCGACCCGGAGACTCTCCAGGGGAAGTCCAAGGCTATAGCAGGAATTCCAACCTTGTTCCCTTTTCGGTTCAACATCGTAGGCTTCCCCTGGAGAGGCTCCCTGAGCGGAGATTGCAAGGGCCGCGAAAAAACGTCGCCTCCACGCCGTATCGACGTCCTTTCCAGCCACCACCCCCTGCAAGCTTTCTTAAAACCGAGGATCACCTATCACCCAAAGCCGTGCTGATCTTGTCCACCAGAGTTTTCAGAGGAAAGGGTTTCTGAATGAAGCTAACGCCGTTTTCGTTCGAGAACCGGTCGGTCAGCCTCTCCTCGCTCAGGCCGCTCGATATCAGGATCGGCAATCGGCGATCGCGGCGGCGCAGTTCGCGAAAAGTCTCTTCGCCCCCCATGCGGGGCATGATGAGATCGAGGATGACGAGATCGACGGCACCCTGCTTTTCCTCGAAGAGCTTCACACCCTCGACGCCGTCGCCCGCAATGAGGACGTTGACGCCGAATCTGGAGAGCATCTCGGCCGTGACCGCTGCCACGGTTTCATCATCATCGACGACCAGAATCGTGGTGGAGTGGTCTTCACCGAATATTCCCATACTCATGTTGACTGTTTTAGCAGCTTTTCGGATCGAGGCAAGCAGATTCAGGCGATGGGCCGGACAGGGGCCTTTCAGGGGTAGCCATGGTCGGAGAGGTCGACATTGATGAGGCTGGCCAGTTTTCGGTTGCTCGATGCGTACCTCTCCGTGATCCGATCGCGCAGAGCGTCGGACAGGAACGACCGTTTCCGGTCGATGCTCCTGACGATCGACAGCCGGTCGATACCCCGGTAGACGGCGCGGCAGATCTTGTAGAAACCGGGGATGTGAACGATGACGCGGCGGTTGATCGGGTCGGAGCCGTAGAATCGGTTGGTCAGCCTGGCCAGAAAGATGCTCGCGAAGGACATCCGCACGTTGGCCCACTTGCGCTCCTTCCGGGAGGCCCCGTCGGCGGGCGGGATCGACGTGCGCGCGAAGAAGTCGGCCAGAAAGGCATCGATGTCGTTTTTCATCTCCTCGTTGAGAAAGACGTGCACCCTCTCCCTTCCGAAGAGCGCGATGTAGTAGGCGATCAAGGGGTGATACTCGAAGTGATCGAAGGAGAAGAGCGGAAACCGGTGATTGAGGCCGCCCTGGTCGAAGAGGTACTTCTTGATCCCAAGGGTCCCGCCCTTCTTGACATACTGGCGGTAGACCGACTCGATGATGTCGTACTGGTTGCGGATGAAGATCGCTACCTGCGCGTCGGGCAGAACCGTGTGGAGGCGGTCGGCCACCTCCTTGGGGAGATAGCCGCCGTTGCCGCCGGTGTGAATGTTGCCCGACAGCTCCTCATCGGAAATCACCATCGAGTCGCGACCGCTTTCCGCGGTCCGGCGCTGCGCGGCGATCCACTCCCCGGCCCCGGCCGCATCGAAGTGAAGAGAGCCGACGCGGAGAAAGACCCTCTTCAGCTCCTTGCGGTTCACGACGTGGATGCGCGGGTGGTGCTTGAAGATTCGCCGCTGGAGGAAGGTGCTTCCTGTCTTGTGATAGCCGATGTGTATGAGTGTTTTCACCATCACTCGTCCTTGTCCGGACCGCGTCCGCGCCGCTTGCGTACCGCCTCGCGCAGGATGTACTCGATCTGTCCGTTAACGCTGCGCAGCTCGTGTTCGGCCCAGGTCTTCAGCTCCTTGAGCAGGTCGGGCGGCAAACGTATGAGGAACGACTTTCGAGGTGCCATCAGGGTGCCACAATCATCAATTGTAGAGCGTGCCTGTATTGACCACGGGCTGAACACCGGTCTCGGAGCAGAGCACGACCATCAGGTTGCTCACCATGGACGCGCGCCGCTCCTGGTCGAGTTCGATCGTCTCGATCGATTTGAGCTTGTCGAGAGCCATCTCCACCATGCCCACGGCGCCGTCGACGATCTTCTGGCGGGCGGCGATTACGGCGTCGGCCTGCTGGCGGCGAAGCATGGCGCTCGCGATCTCGGGCGCATAGGCGAGGTGGCTCAAGCGTGCCTCGAGAATCTCGATGCCGGCAAGGTCGAGCCGTTCGCCCAGCTCCTTGTTGAGTTCCACGGCCACCTCGTCCCGGCTGCCGCGGAGCGAGAGACCCGCCTCGTCGCTCACGTCGTATGGATAGCGCGATGCCAACTGGCGCACGGCCGACTCGCACTGCAAGTCGATATAGCCCTCGTAGTCGTCCACATCGAAGAGGGCGTGGCCCGTGTTCTTCACGCGCCAGACCACGATGGTGGCGATCTCGATCGGGTTGCCGTTCAGGTCGTTGACCTTGAGCGTGTCCGTGTTCAGGTTGCGCACGCGGAGGCTGACCCGTTTTTTCACCGTGAAGGGATTGGTCCAGAAGAAGCCGTTGCTGCGCACGGTTCCCCGATACCGGCCGAAGAGGACGAGGGCGCGCGAGTCATTGGGATTCACGATGAAGAAGCCGCTCAGGATGATCAGATCGACGATACCGGTCGCGATGGCTGCCACGACGAGCAACGGTTCCTCGGTCTCGGCCGCTTGCCAGATCGTGATCGCCAGCAGAACGACCATGGCGAGGAAGAAAAGGAAGACGAGCCATCCGCTCAGCGCTTTGAAGAGGATTTCGTCTGTCGGTTGTTGGTCCATTGCGGCACTCCTGATTCTGGGATCAGCGATACTATCTATTAAATATTGAATTTATATCATAATGATATCGACACGGCAATCAAAAAAATCAACCGCTTTTTCAGAAACCTTTGGTGACGCACTCTTTTGGCTCAACAAATCCGCCGCGCCGAGTCGATGAATCAAGCACCGGTTCTGAGGTGCCCGGTAAAACCCGTTGCTCAGTCCAGTTGCTGCGTGGCAGCCGGAATGGGGGAGGGGGCCGCGGCGTCCTGAAGGAGAAGGTGCTCCATGATGCGTCAAACGCGCATTTCGCTCTACAAGCTGATCGTCGCGCTCTCCGACGCGCTCGACTATGTCTGTCCCGAGATCACCGACCATCAGCAGCGGGTGACCTACATCGCCGTGAACCTCGCCCGTCAGATGGGATACTCCGGCAGTGATCTTGCCGACCTCTTCGTGGCGTCGGCGCTGCACGACATCGGCATGATCCGACTCGACTGCAAGAAGACCGCTCTCGTCGACGGGGACTGGGATTGCGTCGCGTGGCACTGCAAGACAGGCTACGAGCTGATCCACCGAAGCGAACTGTTCAACCGAGCGGCGAGGATCATCAGGAACCACCACCTGCCGTGGGAACGGCGCGATGAGGCGAAGGGATCGGACTCCTTCGAAGTCATGGCGAGCCAGATCATCTTTCTCGCCGACACGGTCGAGAGGGCGATCGACCGCGACGTCACGGTCCTGAGCCAGTCTTTTGCCATCACCAATGAGATCGTCAGCCGTGCGGGCACTGATTTCAGTCCCGAAGTGGTCAAGGTTTTCGAGGCTCTGGCCGGAACGGAGGCGTTCTGGCTCGATTGCGAATCGAAGCGGATCGACAGCCTCCTGCTCGACGATGTGAACGAAACCTTTCTCAGCGCGAGCGACAAGGTGATCGAGGGCATCGCCGAGATCTTCGCGCGCGTCGTCGACTCGATGAGCGCCTGGACCGCCACTCACTCCGCCGGGGTGGCGGCCACGGCCGTGGCCCTCGCCAAGCTCATGCGGTTCTCGCCCCACGAGCAGGGTCTGATGCGCACGGCGGGGCTTCTCCACGATCTCGGCAAGCTGTCAGTACCCAACAAGATTCTCGACAAGTCGGGAAAGCTCTCCAGTCAGGAATGGGTGATCGTCAAGGGGCACACCTACCACACCTACAGAATCCTCGATGCGGGCGGCTTTCCGCGCGAGATCACCGAGTGGGCGGCTTTTCACCACGAACGCCTCAACGGCAAGGGATACCCCTTTCACATCGCGGGCAAGTATCTGACTCTCGGGGCGCGCATCATGGCCGTGGCCGACACCTTCACGGCAATGACCGAGGACCGTCCCTATCGTGCGGGCATGAATCCCTCCGACGCGATTTCCACCATGTACCGCCTGGCCAGGAGCGGCGGCCTCGACGGCGATGTGATCGGTGTCCTCGCCGAAAACCTCGAGTTCATCGACTTGCAGCGCAAGCACGATCAGTCGTGGTATGCCCTCTGCCAGGAGAGGCTCGGCAGGATCATTGCCGATTCGCAGAAGGAAAAAGCGACGGAGCTAGAAGTCTGTCGGACTTAGAATCCGCAAAGGAGGATCTCAGGTCGAAGTTGGTGAGCTTTTTTGCGGCCTCAAGCATTCTGTCTCGTTTTGATTTATAGTCGGGTATTTGGCCATTCGGACAGACTGAAGTCGGCCGCAAAAAATCTCACCAACTCCGACCGCGCGGACCATCTCTTTGGTTTCCAAGGCCGAGAGCCTTCAAGAAGTTTCTTGGACTCAGCCACCTCCGACCTATGGGCGCCCTTAGCGGATGGCGAAGTCCGACAGACTCCTAGTCGGGGCCGGCAGCGGTCGCGATCTCGTCTGAACCGTTGCGCGCGCCGCTCGATGGGTCAACCCGATTCCTTGCCTGACATGGAATCGATCTCGACCTTGATAACCAGGGTTTTGGCCAGAACGCCCTTGGCCAAGGTGAACGCTTTGTGCGAGTAGTGGCGCATGAGAGTGTGAATCCCCTCTTCTTTTTCCACGGGATCGTCGATCAGGCGCGCCCTGCCGAATCCGATGACGCTCTTGAATTTCATGGTCCAGCCGCAGGCTTTCGCGGCTTCGACAATTTTCTGATCCACGTCGACCTCGAAGCAGACCCGGCTGTTGCGCCCGATCATGTCGATCTTGCGACCCGCAGTGGCTGAGTGGAAAAAGAGAGCCTCTCCGTCGTATCCGAAACAGAGCGGCACCACGTAGGGCTGGCCATCGTCGGCGAGGCCGAGGCGGCAGATCGTGGCTCGATGGAGAATCTCGTCGATGGCGGCCCGGTCGGTGATTTCCTTTTCCTTGCGTCTCATTTCATTTCCCGCTTTGAGGCCGTCACTCTTCCACGGTGATCCGTCCCTTGCCGGGGCCGGTCACGCGGCCGATGCGGGCCGCTTCCGAAATGCCTGCTTTACCGAGTTCGGCGAGCAGCTCATCACACTCCGCTTCTGGCAGACTGATGAGAAGGCCGCCCGATGTCTGCGCGTCGGCGAGAAGGATCTGCATGGTGCGCTTCACCGCCGCGGAAAAAGTGACATGAGGCGTCACATACTCCAGATTGTTGAGCGTGCCGCCAGGAACCACGCCGGCGGCGGCGAACTCCTTGGCCGCGTCGAGCACGGGGACCGTTCCTGCTGAGAGTGTGATATCGACCTGGCTGCCCGCTGCCATCTCGTGAAGATGGCCGAGCAAGCCGAATCCGGTGACGTCGGTGCAGGCGTGGACTGTTTTGTCAGTGAGGGTGTCGGCCGCGGCACGGTTGAGAGCCGCCATGAGGTCGGCCGCCCGCCGGGCGGTCACCGCGTCAGCCAGACCTTGCTTGAGCGCCGTCGACAGGATGCCCATGCCGAGCGGCTTGGTGAGCACGAGCACGTCGCCCTTGGTGGCGCCCACGTTGCGCAGCAGCCGGTCGGGATGGACCACTCCGGTGACGGCGAGGCCGAACTTGGGTTCCGTGTCATCGACGGTGTGGCCGCCCACGATGCTGATTCCCGCCTCGGCCGCCTTGTCGACCGCTCCCTTGAGAATCTTTTCGAGCACGCTCATGGGGAGCCTGTTCGACGGAAAGCCGACGATGTTGAGCGCAAAGAGGGGACGGGCGCCCATGGCGTAAACATCGCTCAGCGAGTTGGCGGCCGAAATGGCGCCGAAGAGGTAAGGGTCATCGACGACGGGTGTGAAGAAATCGACGGTCTGGACGAGCAAGGTCTCGTCATCGATCCGGTAGACGGCGGCGTCGTCAGAGGTGTCGGTGCCCACGATGATGTTGGGATCGGACGCCTTGGGCAGGGCGGCGAGGACCTTTTCGAGTTCCTGGGGGCGGAGCTTGCACGCGCAGCCGAGTCCGTGGGTGTAACGGGTCAGCTTGATCTCTTTGTCGTTCGCCGCCAGCGCCGGGCAGGCCGCGTCGCCCTCGGGCATGAGGCGCCGGACAGCGTCGGCCACGATGGCGATCGCCTCGTCGATCTCGTCGGTCGTCGTCGACCGGCCCGTGGAAAGACGCAGCGTGCCCATGGCCCAGTCGATCGGTACCTTCATCGCCTCGAGCACGATCGAGACGTCGATCTCGTCGGCGTGACAGGCGGCCCCGGCCGAGGCGGCCACCTTGTCGCCGATCTCGGCCACCAGGGTGTTCGCCTCCACGCCGCGGAAGCAGACGCTCAGCGTGTTGGGCAGGCGCAGATCGGGATGGCCGTTCAGGCGGACGCGCTCAGCACCGAGCGCGTCTTCGAGCCCAGTGTGAAGCCGATCGCGCATGGCGGCGAAATGCGCCTCGTTCCGCGCGAGGTCGCGGGCGGCCGCTGCGCACGCGGCGCCGAGGCCGACGATCTCGAGCACGTTCTCCGTTCCCGGGCGGCGGCCGTTCTCGTGGGACGCGCCGTGCATGAGGCGCGCCGGAACCAGACTGCCGCGGAGAAAGAGAGCGCCGATCCCCTTGGGCGCGTAGAGCTTGTGGCCCGCGATGGAGAGAAGGTCGACGCCGAGAGCGTCGACGTCGACGGACACCTTGCCCAGTGACTGGGCCGCATCGGTGTGCATGAGCGCGCCGTGGCCGTGGGCGATGGCGGCCAGTTCGGCGATCGGCTCGATCGTGCCCACCTCGTTGTTGGCGTGCATCACCGTGACGAGGATCGTGTCGTCGGTGATCGCCCGTTCCAGGTCGGACGGGTCGACCAGACCGCGGCCATCCACGGGGAGGATGGTGACGCGGAACCCCTCTGTCTCGAGCCAGGCGCAGACCTCGCTCACCGCGGGGTGTTCGATCGCCGAGGTGATGATGTGGTTGCCCCTGGTCCGGTTGGCGCGCGCCGCGCCCATGATGGCGAAGTTGTTGCTCTCCGTCCCCCCGCTGGTGAAGACCACCTCGGCCGGCTCACAGCCGATCAGTGCCGCCACCTGGCCGCGCGCCTTTTCGACCGCCGCCTTGGCCGTCACACCGTAGGGATGGCTGCTCGAAGGATTGCCGAAGTGTTCGTAAAGATAAGGCGCCATGGCGTCGGCCACCTCGTGGCTGATCGGGGTGGTGGCGTTGTAGTCGAGATAGATCGGTTTCATTTTTATAGCCTCTGGCGGGCGTCCCCCAGCTTCCGCTGGGTGAGGAGCCAGTCGTAGATTTCCTCGTTCTCGTACGTCCTGGTCCAGCTATCGTGGCCCAGGTTCTGGTAAACAGTGAGCGTCACGTCGGCTCCGCACGCTTCGAGGGCTTTCTTCATCTCCGTCGATTTCTCGAGGGGTACCACGGGATCCTTGCCGCCGTGGAAGATCCACGCTGGAATCTGCTTGATGCGCTCGGCCTTGGTGGGGTCGCCGCCGCCGCAGATCGGAAGGAGGGCGGCAAAGAGATCGGGGTAGTCGGTCGCCACGCTCCACGTGCCGAAGGCGCCCATGCTGAACCCGGTGAGATAGATGCGCGTCTCGTCGACGCGGTACTGTGCAACCACGGTGTCGATGAGCGCCTTCACGAGGGGCGGCGACCACCAGCTCTCCTTGGCGCACTGGGGCGACAGCACGATGAAAGGGAAGTCGTCTCGATCCTTCACGATCTTGGGCGGGCCGTGCCGCTTGACCAGGTCGAGATCGTCGCCCCGTTCGCCCGCGCCGTGAAGGAAGACGAGCAGCGGCCACTGGCGGTCGTCGGCCCCGTAACCGCTCGGCAGGTAGAGCAGGTAGCGGCCCGCCATCTTCTGAAGCACTTCGATGTCGAAGGCGAACCCTTTCTGGCCCATGTGCGGGCTCCCTTCTTTCTGCTGGGATGCGCATCCGCCAAGCACTGTCGTGACCAGCAACAGGAGCGACGCGGTGATGATCGGTCGATTCATTTTCCCTCCCTCGTGAGAGATCGGCAGTCTTCTCATTGCTCCAACTCCTCCCAGCGTTTATAGGCTGCGGCGAGTTGCTTTTCCACATCCTTCAGCCGTGAATTCGCCTCGGCGATTTCAGACTCGTCCTTGCGGTAGAAGGCTGGATCAGCCATGGCTTGATGGAGCGCGGCCTGCTCCGCTTCCAGGTTTTCGATTCGTTCCGGCAGTGCGGTGAGTTCCTGCTGCTCGCGATAGCTCAGGCGCGGCCGCTCGGGGCGCTGTCTGTTCGACTTGGGGGCCTTGTGTTTTCGCGCCGCTTCTGCAGCGGCAGCGTCGGTCGGGCGCTGGCGCACCCAGTCGTCGTAGCCACCCACGTACTCGGCAACGCATCCATTTTCCTCGAAAACGATGGTGCTCGTGACCACGTTGTCGAGCAGCGCCCGGTCGTGGCTTACGAGAAGGACCGTTCCCTTGTAGTCGAGAAGCAGCTCCTCGAGGAGCTCGAGCGTTTCCACGTCGAGATCGTTGGTCGGCTCGTCGAGAACGAGCACATTGGAAGGCCGGGTGAAGAGCTTGGCGAGCAGAAGGCGGTTTCGTTCTCCTCCCGACAACCAGCCGATCGGGCTGCGCGCCCGCTCGGGCGGAAAGAGAAAATCCTGGAGGTAACCGAGAATGTGGCGCGTCTTGCCGTTGATCACCACCGTGCTGCTGCCGCCGCTCACATTGTCCTGCACCGTCTCGGTCTCGTCGAGCTGCTCGCGGAGCTGGTCGAAGTAGGCCGGCTCCAGGTTCGTGCCGTGGCGCACCGAGCCGGCGCGCGGCTCGAGTTCCTTGAGCAGGACCCTGAGGAGCGTCGTCTTTCCGGTTCCGTTGGGACCGATGATCCCGATCCTGTCTCCGCGCATGATGGTCGTTGTCAGGTTGTCGAAAACTTTCTTTCCGTCCCAGTCGTAGGAGATCTTTTCGGCCATGATGACCTTCCGGCCCGTACGTTCCGCGTGATGCGCCTTCATGCGCACGCGGCCGGCCTGCTCGCGCCTTCTTTGGCGTTCGTCGCGCATCGTCCTCAAGGCCTGCACGCGTCCCTCGTTGCGCGTGCGGCGCGCCTGGATACCCTTCCGAATCCACTTTTCCTCCACGGCGAGCCGCTTGTCGAAGAGCGCGCATTGCCGCGCCTCGGCGTCGAGCTCGGCCTGCGACCGCCGCAGGAAGGTCGGATAGTCGCACTTCCAGCTCGTCAGCCGGCCGCGGTCTAGATGCACGATGCGCGTGGCGAGTTTCTGGAGAAAGACCCGGTCGTGGGTCACGAAGAAGAAGGTGCCCTCGAAGCGCGCGAGGAACTCCTCGATCCAGGTGATCGCCGCGATGTCGAGGTGGTTGGTCGGCTCGTCGAGAAGCAGGATGTCGGGCTCGGCGGCGAGGGCGCGGGCGAGGAGCACGCGGCGCTTGAGACCTGCCGAGAGAGTATTCACCTCGGCGGCAGGATCGAGATTCATGCGCGCGATCACCCTGTCGGCGCTTTTCTGAATCTGCCAGTCGCCGGCGGCCGTTCCGTGGCCGGCGCCGGTTGCCTTGCCGTGAACGCGGGGCCGCAGAGCGCCGTCGACGACCACATCGAGAATCGTTCCCTCGACGGAGCGCGGAACATCCTGATCGACGAGCGCGGTGGTCAGGCCCGGTACACGCTCGATCGCGCCGTCATCGGCTTCGAGTGTGCCGTGGATCAGCCTGAGCAGGGTGGTCTTGCCCTCGCCGTTGCGTCCGAGCAGGCAGATCCGTTCGCCACGCTCGACGCGCAGGTCGATCGTGTCGAGCAGCGGCGGGCCGCCGAATCCTGCGCTCACCCCGTGTATGGAGAGGAGATCCATCTATTTTTCTTTCTCGATGTTCAACTTGACCTTTGCGAGATAGATGGCCGCCTTGCGTTCGTGTGAGGAGTAATAGCTCACCCAGAGAAGGCCGTCGTGCCAGATCAGGCCGGGATAACTCGTGTCCCCGCCGGAGGGAAGCGCCAGGATTTCGTGGAGACGGCCCTTTTCAGTGTCGACTCTGCACAGCGCGGTGCGGGACTCGCCGTCGTAGAGACGGCCCGCGGCGATGACTGTCCCGTCGGGCAGAACGATCATGTTCGGCCCGCCGATCCTCTTGCCGAGATCGAGCCATGTCCATTCCTCGAAGGGCGGCGCCGCACGGCCGAGCTGGGCTGTTCGCGTTCCGCCCTCGCGACGCAGGAGGCAGAGGGCGGTTCCGTCGTCGAGGAAGCGGAGGGTGGCTTCATTGGGGGAGCCCTCGTCGAAGAGCCTGTCGATCGCCGTGCGAAAGGTCCGGCCGTCATCGCTTCGGTAGAGTCGGACGAATCCGCCTCCGTCCGTGGCGTAGCCCACACCCCAGGCGGTCGTGGCCTGCCACGTCACGCGCCAGAGCCAGAAATTCCGATCGGCCACGGCAATCCCTTCGCTCCACTTGACGCCGTCTTCAGAAAACCAGACCATCGACTGGTGGAGGCCGTCAGCTTTCTCGTGCAGCGCGCCCGCGCCCGAAAGCATGAGCCCGCCTTCGGGTGTGAGCGTGATCTTTGCGTCGCGCAGGTCGGCCCAATCCGATTTGATGAGCGCGGCGGATTTCCATTCCGCACCGTCAGTCGACGTGATTACCCGCAAGGCGCCGTCGGGCGACACATGAGCCGCGCCCTCGCGGAAGACGCAAAACCAATTGTCGTTGAAACGGACAAGGTCGGTGAAGGCGTTGTGCGGCGCCGCGTGCCAGATCTTGTCGACCGCAATCAGCTCGGCCGCGGGTGGTGAGACTGCAGCGGGCGATTCCTCTTGCGCAGCGCAAGAGGCTGCGAAAATCAGGACCGAGAGGGCGCACAGGTTGATCTGTTTCATATTCTGTCCTTCCGAACGTCGAAACAGAGGACAGCCTATAACGCCAGCCGCCGTGGTTCCAGAGCCAAGAGAGGGAATTCCCCGGTCAGTCGCCCTCCTCGCGGCCGCCCATGCGGTTCGTCGCGCGGCGGCGGGAGAGCTCGTCGAGGATCGCCTTGCGCAGGCGCACGTTGCGCGGCGTGACCTCGACATACTCGTCCTGGTTGAGATACTCGAGCGCTTCCTCGAGGCTGAAGCGGGTCGCGGGCGCGATCTTCATCTTTCTGTCGGTGCCGGCGGCGCGCACGTTGGTGAGCTTCTTGGCCTTGTGGGCGTTGACCACGATGTCGTGGTCGCGGTTATGCTCGCCGATGACCTGGCCCGTGTAGAGCCCATCTCCCGGCTCGACGAAGAAGCGGCCCCTGTCCTGGAGCGAGTCGAGCGCATAGGCGATCGCCGTGCCCCCTGTCTTCGAGATGAGGCTGCCCGTCTGGCGGTGGGGGATCGAGCCCTTGAAGTATTCGTACTGGAAGAAGCGGTGGTTGATCACGATCTCGCCCGATGTGGCGCGCATCATGCGGCTCCGGAATCCGATCAGGCCGCGGCTCGGAATGCGGAACTCGATCTCCGTCCGTCCTTCGACTTCTTCCATGCGCACGATCTCGGCCCTGCGCTCCGTGGCGTACTCGATCACCGTTCCCGTGAACGACGTGGGCAGGTCGACGAGGAGCACCTCGACCGGCTCGGCCTTGCGGCCGTTGATCTCCTTGTAGATGACCCGCGGCTGTCCGACCATGAACTCGTACCCCTCGCGGCGCATCGTCTCCATCAGGATCGAAAGGTGGAGGATCCCGCGGCCCGAGATCTTGAAGGTGTCGGCTGCGAAGGTGTCCTCCACGCGCAGAGCCACGTCCCGTTCCGCCTCCTTGAAAAGGCGGGAGCGTAGCTGGCGGCTTGTCACATAGGTCCCTTCGGTTCCCGCGCCCGGGCTGTTGTTGGACATGAAGTTCATGGTGAGCGTCGGTTCGTCGACGGCGATGATCGGCAGGGGTTCGGGATTCTCGGCATCGGCCAGGGTGTCGCCGATGTCGACCCCCTCGAGGCCGACGACGGCGCAGATGTCGCCGCACGAGACGGACTCGACCTCGGTGCGGACGAGGTTGTCGAAGACGAAGAGCTGGCGTGCCTCGGCCTTGGCGTGCGTGCCGTCCCGCTTGATGAGCACGACCGGTTTTTTCTTGCTGATCTGCCCGCGGAAGACGCGGCCGATTCCGATGCGGCCCACGTAGTCACTGTAGTCGAGGGCCGAGACGAGGATCTGGAGCGATCCCTGGCGATCCTCGGGGGCGGGCACCTTGTTGATGATCATGTCGAGAAGGGGCGCGAGGTCGCGCCTCTCCTCGTCGAGCTCTCCCACGGCCCATCCGTCGCGGCCCGAAGCGTAGACACCGCGGAAGTCGAGCTGCTCGTCGCTGGCGTTGAGCTCCACGAAAAGGTCGAAGATCTCGCCGAGCACTTCGTCGGGACGCGCGTTGTGGCGGTCGACCTTGTTGATCACCACCACGGGGACGAGATCGAGCTGGAGCGCCTTCTGGAGCACGAAGCGCGTCTGGGGCATGGGGCCCTCGAATGCGTCGACGAGGAGCAGAACACCGTCGGCCATCTTGAGAACCCGCTCCACCTCGCCGCCGAAGTCGGCATGGCCCGGCGTGTCGATCAGGTTGATGCGTACGCCCTTGTAGGTGATGGAGAAGTTTTTCGACGTGATCGTGATGCCCCGTTCGCGTTCGAGATCGTTGGAATCGAGAACGCGCTCGCGCACCTTCTGGCTGGCCCTGAAAACGTTGCACTGCTGCAGGAACTGGTCGACGAGGGTCGTCTTGCCATGGTCGACATGGGCGATGATGGCCACATTGCGGATATTCATGTCAGTGTCTCGAAACAGCGCGTGAAGGACGCTGAAAAAGGGGGAATGGTAGCAGGAAAGGGGCTCCTGTCAACGGCCGCGCGTGAAACAGAGCATCTTTTGGTTGCGCGGATGGCCCCAGTCGCCGATCAGCTCCACATTCAGTCCGGCCCTTCGAGCGAGCCACTCCATCTCCTCGAAGGAGTAGTGGAAGGGATTGGCGTCAAAGGTCGTGGTGTATTCCCCTGGCTGATGGGTGATCGGCTCGAGGTGGTTCGACAGGGGCGCTTCGAAGAAGGTGATATAGTAACGGCTCGTCTCGGTCATGACCGCCGCCATCTCGACAAGGCAGCGGAGGATGTGATTCATGTAGATGTGGGTGAAGACCGACACGGAGATACCGAAGTCGAAGGGTGTCTCGAAGAGGCGCAGCTCGAATTTGTCGTTGGCGAGGAGGTTCGGCTTCTTGTCCTCCAGCCCCTCGGCAGCGAGTTCGCCGCGGCCCGCATCGAGCAGCGATGCGTTGATGTCGAGACCGAAGTAGTTACCCCGTTCGAGATAGCGCACGAAGTGCCGGCCGCCCCGCAGAGCGCCGCAGCCGATGTCGACCAGCGCGTGATGGGGCTTGAGCCCTTCTTTCTTGAGAAACTCGAGCTGGAGCGTGCCGATTTCGTCCCACGCGCCGCCCACGAAGGTTCGGTGCTCGCCCGCGGCGATCTCTCCGTCCGACATGGCGCGCCAGTAGGGATTGATTCCCTGCATCGGCTGCGCCACCGCGTCGATTCTGGCCTTTGACTTTTTCGATCCCCTCAGCCTGGCCATAACAGACTTCAGACCCATGTCGGCCCCTTTCTGGCGGAACTCTGATTTTTGTGGAACCCAGCACAGTATTGCCGTCCCCTCCGCTCCATGCAAGGACAATGTCGTTGGGGCATTCGAATCGGCCCATGGCAATTCGGTTGCACGATCACTCCTCGATTTTTAATGTTGAGTCCATGCTTTGACGGCATATGGAGGAATGAGGAGGAACTTAATGACCGGCAAGGAAATCAACGCCGTCATCGACCGGATCCTCGGCGGACAGGTCGACGCTTACGGCGAAATCGTCCGCGCCTACCAGGACACGATCTGGCGGGTGGTCGCTTTCGGGCTCCACGACATTGCAACGACCGAGGATCTCGTGCAGCAGGTCTTCGTCAACGCCTACTTCAAGCTCGATACCTTCAAGCGGAACCGTGATTTCGGCGCCTGGCTGCGCGGCATCGCGCGCAACCTGCTCCGCGAGGAGATGCGCCGCCGGCGCCGCTACACGCGGCGTCTGGCCACCTACCGCGAACGGCAGGATGTTCTTCTCGCCGACAACAACGCCTTCGACCGCCACGAGGACCGCCTGCGCACCGCGCTCGACGAGTGCCGCGAGAGCCTCTCTCCAGCCGCGACCGAGGCGCTCGATATGCGCTACGCCAGGGCGCTCGGCTTCGACGAGATCGCCGCGGCGCTGAAACGGACGGTGGCCGCCACGCGCCAGATGATGGGCCGCATCCGGCTCTCCCTACGCACGTGCATCGAGAAAAGGATGGCCCGGTCATGAACGGCGTGGAAGAACTGACACTCAAGCTCATCGACGGCACCATCACCGACTCCGAGGTGGACGAGCTCGAGCAGATCGTCTCGACGAGCACCCGCGCCTATGAGATTCACCTGTCGCTTCTCGAACAGGAAGCGATCCTGCGCGGCGCGCAGCGGCCCGGCGATCTGGCCGAGCCCACGCTCGATCACATCCGCGGCATGCTCGAGCAGAGGATCGAGGAGGGTGTGCTGCGCCAGATCCGCCGCGAAGGGCGCGTTCCGGTTCGAAGCGATGAGGCGATCGATCCGATCCACCGCGTGGAGGGGGAGTGGCGCTGGCTCGGCGGCCGTCCCTTCTGGAACGTAGTGGCCGCTGCCGCGATCCTCGCCGTGATCGTCTGCGTCGTGAAGGTCCAGGGCGTCTCGCGCATCGAGGCCGATCCGCAGGAAGCGTTTCTCTTCGGGCAATGGAATCTTACACCGGGTATGACCACCGCCTACCGCCTCTTCGTGCGCGATGCGCGCGCGGCGGCGCCGGTGAATGGTGCGCGTATCTGCCTCAGCCTCCTCTCCGCCGAGGGCACGCTCCTCTGGGAGGAGAAGTCGACCACAGATTCTACCGGCATGGCGATCGTGAAACCGCGCATCGCGGCCGACCTGCCCGAAGGCGAGTACACGCTGCGCGCCCGGGCCGAGTCGGACACGGGCGCGAGCGAGCTCTTCCGGACCGTGTCCGTGCAGCGCTCCTTCCGCCTGCTCATCACCACTGACAAGCCTGTCTATCAGCCGGGCCAGACGATCCACATGCGCACCGTTGGTCTCGCCGCGGCCGACCTGAAACCGGCCGAGGGCCGGGAGATCTCTCTCGAGGTGCATGATTCGAAGGGGAACAAGGTTTTCAAGAAACAGCTCAGCGCGTCGGCCTTTGGCATCGTGAGCGCCGATTTCGTTCTCGCCGACCAGGTTCATCTCGGGACTTACACCGTGGCGGCGGTCCTGGGCGATACGCGCGCGGAACAGACTCTCTCCGTGGAGCGCTACGTGCTTCCCAAGTTCCGCGTCGACGCCGACACTGACAGGAGCTTTTACGCACCGGGCGAAACCGTTCAGGTGACCCTGTCGGCTCAGTACCTCTTCGGCAAGCCGGTGGCGGACGGAAAGGTCGCGGTGAGGGCCCTCGAATTTGCGGCGGGCTTCGATGTTTTCGCCGAGATCGAGGGGCGGACCAATGGGGAGGGCGTCTACACCTTCGAGATCCCTCTCAAGAAGAGTTTTGCCGGCATTGACTTCAAGAAGCGCGATGCCTACGTGGGTGTCGACGTGACTGTGACTGACGGAGCCGGACAGGCCGAGACGCGGAGGATCGATCTTTCCGTCACCATGCGGCCGATCCGCGTCGACCTGATCCCCGAAGCGGGCGCGCTGAAACGCAACGTGGAGAACCGCCTCTACATTGTCACGTCCTATCCGGATGGACAGCCCGCGCAGACAACCATCGACCTCTCGATCGGTCACCGGACGCAACGGTCGATCTTGGGTATCGCCACATCGGAGCTCGGTATCGCCCAGGTGGCGATCACGCCCGAGGAGTCTGCCCCACGAGGCGCACGTGGTTCGAGGGAAGACACCTTTGAGCCGAGCGACGATCCGAAGGTCGTCAGCATCGGTTCGCACGAAGCCTCTCTCCCCATCGCGATTCGCGCCCGTGATGCGAGCGGCGCCGGCATCGACATCACGCGCAAGGTGCCTCTCGATGAATACACCGACTCTTTCCTTCTGCATACGGACAAAACTCTCTACGAGGCGGGGGAGACGGTCTGGATCAGCCTCGTTTCGGCCAAGGGCTGGGCCGATGTGTTCGTCGACGTGATCCACGACGGCCGTACCCTGCTCGCGAAGAGGACCGAGGTGCGCAACTGGCAGGGCGCTGTCGAATTTGATCTGCCTCTCGGCCTCTGCGGGATTCTCGAGATCAATGCCTACCGCGTGACGCGCGACGGAGAGATCGAGGGCGACCGCCGCCTGATTCAGGTCGTTCGGCCCGACGATCTGAAAATCACGGCTGCACTAGACAGGGATACTTACAGCCCAGGGGCCGAGGCGGTCGTCGATTTCACGGTCACCGACGAGCACCGCCAGCCGGTGCAGGCCGCGCTCGGTCTGAGCTGCGTCGACGAGGCGGTCTTTGCACTGTGCGCGATGCGCCCCGGTTTCGAGCGGATCTATTTCATGCTGCAAGAGGAGCTTCTCGAGCCGCGCTACGAGATTCACGCATCCTTTCCTCTCGCCACGCAGTGGACGGGCGAGCGGGACGAGCCGGACGATTGGGCGGGAGACGCTGCCCGAACCGAGGCGGCGGGCGTGCTCTTCTCTGTCGCTGCCGGCGGCGAGGGTGTCGAACGCGCCGCGTCGGAAAGTTACGACCAGCGCCACGCGGTGGTGAAGAGCCGGAAAGGAGAGTTTTTCGACCGGCTCGCCAATATCGTCGCCTACGTGCCTGCCGGTCTTTTCTTTGCCCTCGTGCTCCCCTTGATCGCCTACGCGCTTTATCGGCTCGCCGCACGCAGACCGTCGGCCGGCGTGACGCCGCGCGACAGTCAGGTTCTCCGCTCCGAGGTGTGGACTCTCACATGCTGGTGGGGGGCGGCGCTCGTTGTCCTTCCCCTCTTCGTGCTTCTCCAGATGAGCGCGCCAGAGGGCACATACGTCACGGTGCTGCTTTCTACGGGTCTCTTCTTTCTCGTCGTTGCCGCCGTCGCTCTCCTCGTTATCTGGGTGAAGAGAGTGCGCCGCTTGCGGGCCTCCCACGCGGCGCCTCTTTTCAGAAAGCTCGTGCTCGTTCTGCCGGCAGCCTTTCCGATCGCTCTGATCGCCCAGCTCTTTCTCATCATGCCGGGCCGGGGAGGCTTCGCACAGAACGCCGGTACGGCCGGTGTTGTTGGCCTTCTTGTCTGGATGACGGCCGTTGCCGTGGCCGGCGCTCTGGGAGTGTCGGCGAGGGTGGTCGTCGAGAAGACGACGGTGCCGGTCTGGCTCGGTGTCTTCTTCGGCCGCACACTGATCGCGGCGATTCCGATCGCGCTCGTCGTCGTGCTTGGTCTGTTTCAGTTTCCTCAGTTTCGCGGCCTTGATGGACGGCTCCCCATCCCGACCGAGGGTTTCTGGATGGCTGAATCAGAGGCGCCTCTTCTCGATCGAGGAGGCCTGGCCGAGGGCAAAGGGCCCGAAGGGGGTCTGGACGTGACCAAACCGGCCCGCGTGCGCAGGGATTTTCCCGAGACGCTCTACTGGCAGCCCGAGCTGATCACCGACGCCGCGGGCCGTGGGCGCGTCACGATCCCACTCGCCGACTCGATCACCACGTGGCGGCTCTCGATGAGCGCCCTGTCGTCGCGGGGCGCGTTCGGAGCCGGATCGATCCCGATCACCGTGTTCCAGGATTTCTTTGTCGATATCGACTTTCCAGTGGCGCTCACCCAGAACGACAGGGTCGCCGTTCCAGTGGCCGTTTACAACTACATCGATCGGGCCCAGACGGTGACCCTCGATGTGGAGGCCGAATCCTGGTTCGAGCTGATCGGCCCGGCAACGCACAAGGTCAGGGTCGGCGCCAACACCGTGGAGGGCGCGCAATTCGAGATCAAGGCTCTCGAGCCTGGACCGCACACTCTGGTCGTGCGCGCGCGCGGAGGCCGCATGGCCGATGCCGTGGAACGAGCGGTGACGGTCGTGCCTGACGGAAGGCCGGTCGTCGACACAAAGAACGGGATCCTCGACAGCACCGTCGCGCCGCGCCACGAGCTCGATTTCATGATTCCGGCCGACGCCGTCGACAGGGCGAGCGACCTCCTCGTGAAGATCTATCCCGGCGCGTTCAGCCAGGTCGTCGAGGGGCTGGAGAGTATCCTGTGCATGCCGCATGGCTGTTTCGAACAGACCTCGTCCGCCACCTATCCCAACATCCTCGCCCTCTCCTACATGCGCGCCACCAGGCAGATCATGCCCGCGATCGAGCTCAAGGCGCTCCAGTACATCAATCTCGGCTACCAGCGGCTCCTCTCTTTCGAAGTGGACGGCGGTGGCTTCGACTGGTTCGGCGAGCCGCCGGCCGATGTGACCCTGACCGCCTACGGGCTCATGGAGTTCTGCGACATGGCGCGCGTCCACGAGATCGATCAGAACCTGATCGACCGGACGCGCCGGTGGCTTCTGAAGCAGCAGAAAGAGGACGGTGCCTTCAGTCCGTCGGGCCATGGCGTTCACAGCGCCCTGACGCGCGGCAAGGACGAAGTCCTGCGCACCACCGCGTACGTGGCCTGGGCGCTCGCCTCGAGTGATTTCGAGAGCGATCGACTGGCCGAGGCGCTCGACTTCGTTGCCGCGGGCGCCACGGGCACCGAGGATCCCTACACGCTCGCGCTCTGCGTCAATGGCCTGATCGCGGGGCAACGTTCAGCCGAGGCGGCCGGGGTTCTCGAATGGCTCCACGGTTTCAGGCAGTCGGCCGAGGGCCTGATTCACTGGACATCGTCGGCGCGGGGCGCCACCTTTTCACGCGGCGCGGTGCTCGACATCGAAACCACGGCCCTCGCCGCCCTGGCCTATCTGAAAGCGGGGTACGCGATCGACGACGCCCACCGGGCGCTCGCCTGGCTGATCACGCGCAAGGATCCGAGAGGCACCTGGCACTCGACACAGGCCACCGTGCTCGCCCTGCGCGCCCTCCTTCTCGGTGCGGAGCAGACCGCGACTCCGAGCGTGCCCGTGACCATCGCCGTGACGGTCAACGACGCTGAACCCGAATTGATCCGCATCACGCCGGAAACATCCGACATCGTTCACCTGCTCGACCTGCGGCACAAAGTAAAGCCGGGCGCGAACAGGGTGATCGTCGCGCTCGAGGGCGACGGTCGTTTCGCCTACCAGGCGACAGCCACTCATTACGCGCCCTGGCAGCCGCGGGCCGAGCCCGTGGGCAAGGAACTCACCATCGACCTTGCCTATGACAGAACCCGCCTGGAGGCGGACGACCTGCTGATCGCCTCTGTCACGGTGCAGTACAACCGGGCCGGAGTCGCGGCGATGACGATCGTCGATCTCGGAATTCCACCGGGATTCAGCCTCGTCGCCGACAGTCTGGAAAAACACCGAGCTTCAGGCGTGATCGAACGATTCAGTGCCACGGCGCGGCAGGTAATCATCTACTTCCGCGAGCTGCCCGGCGGCGAGCCGGTCGGCTTCGACGTGGCGTTCAGGGCGCGCTATCCGGTCAAGGTCAAAACAGCGGCCGGCAAAGTCTATCAGTACTACGAACCCGAACTGCGCGACGAGACGGAACCGGTCGAGATCGAGGTGCGCTAGGAGCCTGTCGGACTTGGCTAATGAAGAGGCCCGGTGAGGGCACCCTGACGGCGGAAACCCGAGGTATTTTTTCGGCCTTTGCGTGCTCCACTCCCCGAGCCACTCCAGGGAAAGACGATAGTGAGGAAGGGGATACGAAACCAGATCGGGATACCTGCCAGAGTTTGGGTCTTTCCCTGCACTGTCTCGCGGTTGATACGCCGACCATAAGCCCGAAAAAACACCTCGAGTCTCCGCCGGCGCGGGACGTCAGATCCGCCTGTACACTTGCCTCAGGCAGCCACGACTCACCAGCGCGGCGAGACGCTTGTCCCTCCGGTTCTTTGCCGACCTCTGTCTGAAACCGACAGGATCAGCTACGCCACGACCGGTTGCGCTTTGTTCGTACACGGTGGACAACGATTCGGCAGCACCGTCTCCAGAGACACCGACCGACAGGGATTTGGACAGCTCAGCAGCGGTGAGCGGCGTTCAGACCAAGAGGCACTGAAGGGCCCTGAAGGAGTCAGAGATCGAAACCTATGTGGCCGTGAGCAGGGATGAAAGCCACTCGTAGCGGAGGTACGAATACCCTCCGGGCCGTGCCTCTCCGAAGAAGAAACTCCGCACTGACGCAGGCCGAGAAAAGTGCGCCAGCGAAAGCAGACAGTGAAGCCGGTTTTCGGAATCATCAAGCATGTGCTGGGATTTCGACAGTTTCTGTTACAAGGGCTCGCCAAAGTCGATGCCGAGTGGGAGCAGGTCAGCTTGGCGTACTGTGTGAAAAGGCTGTATCGTTAGAAAGAGGGTTGATCAGGGGGAAGTGTCACTATCGCGAGATCGAAGAAGTTTGTCAGACTCGAAAAACGACTTTACGGTCCGCGCGGTCGGAGGTGGTGAGGCTTTTTGCGGCCGACTTCAGTCTGTCCGAGTAACAAAATACCCGACTCCAATTCAGGACGGGACAGAATGTCGAAGGCCGCAAAAAGCCTCACCACCTCCGACCTGAAACCCTCCTTTTCGTATGGCCAAGTCCTACACGCTCCTAGGGATGGGGCGGCACGCCGCATCAGAACCCAGAAGATGTCGATCTTGTCCACGAACTTGCCCCCAGGCGTTCCCCAGAGCTTCTTGGCGCCCTTTTTTCGGTCAGTCGAAGGCGGCAGGACGCACGTCGTCGGTCAGGTGGGCGCGCACCTCGGTTAGATGGGCGCGGTTGGTGCGCGCCGTCGACAAGGGCGGCAGGTCGTCGAAGCTGAAAAAGTCGACCGCCATGGTCTCGTCGCTCGGCCGCGCCGCGCCGCCCGTGATTGCGCAGGCGAAGATGACCTTGTAGGCGTGAAAGAACTCGATCGGCCTGCCGCCCCGGTTGGCATCGCAGACGGCGATGACTTTTTTGGGCTGCACGTGAAAACCGCTCTCCTCCCACACCTCGCGGACCACCATTTCGGCAGGGGTCTCGCCCACGTCGGCCCATCCGCCCGGCATGCACCATCGCTCGTCCATTCGTTCCTGCACGAGAAGAATCTTGCCGCCCTCGATCACCGCGCCGCGCACGTCGACCTTGGGTGTGGCGTAGCCAGGATGGGCGAGGAATATTTTCTCGAGATCGCGTTTATCGAGATTGCTCGCCTCGGCAGCCATCTCGGCGGCCAATTCCGAAAGGCGTTCGTAGCGCTTCACGTCGTAGTCGGTCTGGCTGAAGGTGAGCCCAGTCTGGCTCAGAGCCTGGATCTCGCGCGACCATTCGAGGAGAAGAAGAGAAAAATCGTGCGTCATGATATCCGCTCCATTCCAGGAGAAATCCTCTCGAACCGCGGAGCGATGCTCTGTTCCACCCCGCGGCTGAATCAGCCGAGCAGGGCGGTGAGCGCGTCGACGAGGCGGCTCACATCGGCGGCGGTATTGTAGCCCTGCGCCGAGATGCGTACGAAACAGCGGTCCTTCCAGGCGATGCAGGGAATCTCCACGCCAAAGCGATTGAAGAGTTCCCGCTGCAGCTTCTGCGTGTCGCACTCGGGGAGCGGGATCGACGAGATCGGCCATGTGGCTATTCCTCACAACATAATCGGGCAAGTCGCTGCGAGCAGTGTGAGCACTATATACATCTCTGACCGGCAGACACCAGTGGCAAAGCGGATAAGATGGAATCGGGGAAGATGATCTCTCGCCAAGACTCTCGGTGCCTTGGCGAGAGGATTGAATCCGGAGTCCTAACGCGCACCGAGTGCGTCGGACAGATAGTAGCTCGGGCAGATGAACTTCAGGATGTTCCAGACCTTCGAGGGTTTCGGGCCCTCCTCGATCTCGGTCGCGGCGAGCTCCTCGGAAAAGATCCTGTCAAAGCAGGCCTGTTCCACGGCGGTCCGCTCCTCGAAGGTGCAGTACTGGCTGCGGATCATGGCCAGCTCGCCCTGGTCGAGCCACATGCCGCCGCAGCCGGCGCACTCGTCGATCTCGACCTCGTGCCTGAGACTGTAGAAGTGCCGCATCATGGTGATGCCGTCGCACCGCGGGCAGGGCCGTTTTTGCGAATGGTCGACGGTGATGGTTTCATCCCGCTCGACACCCATGAGGAGGTCACCGGCCGACTCGTGCGGTTCGTCCATCTTGAGCAGTTCATGTTTGTCGAACCAGACGCCGCCGCAGCCGCCCTGGCACACGTCGAGCCGCACACCGGCCACGTCCATGGCGGTCAGGTTGTTTCCGCAAGCAGGGCAAATCATGGTTATTCTCCTGATTTCGGTTTTTGCGTAGTTTGGATACACAAGCTACAGATATCGGCACGGAGCAGGCGTTGCTTGCGTCCCAATTCCACCCTGACCAAGAAAAACTTTCATGCTCCAAATCCGTACGGCGACGAGGCCCACAATGGGATTCCCAGACGAACCGATAGCAATGATGAGAAGCGGTTCACGGAGTGGGACACTCAGCCCGGTATGCAGAAAAGCAAGGCCGATCCACCCACGGCAAGAAGAGCGCCGACGATCGCCCGCGGGCTGATGCGCTCCCGGTCGACAAAGATCGCATAGGGAAGGATGAAGATCGGCGTGAGGGAGCAGAGGGTCTGCGCGATACCGAGGGGCGAGAGATCGGACGCCACGAGCGACATCCACACGCCGAGAAAGGGACCGGCGATCGCGCCTCCCGTGCAGAAGAGAAATCCCGATGGAACGAAAGGCTTGGACTCCGCGTGCCCGCCGGTATTCTGTCGGCGATGATTCAAGATGCGGTGGATCGCCAGGATCGGCAGCACACCGATTCCGGCGAACACCATGCGCACGAAGGTGGCCGCCTGGGGATCGAGGTGTTCGCTCGCCGGCAGCCAGCCATGTCCCATGCCCTGCTTGCTCAACAGAAGGCCGCCCGCCTGGCAGGCCGCCGCCAGGGCGGCGAGGAGCACGCCGATGCCGCGGCGGGGGTTGACGACCTGAGCCTTTTTCTCCTCGCGCTCGAGCACGACCCATGCCACGCCGCCCACTGTGAGGGCGATTCCGAGCCAGGCCACACCCGCGAGAGTCTCGCCGAGCACAATCCACCCGAAGAGGACGGCAAAGATCGGCGACGTGGCCATGATCAGCATGGCGAGGCGCGGGCCGATACAGACGAAAGAGACAAAGAGCGCCTGGTCGCCGAGACTCAGTCCCACCACGCCCGAGAGAGCGAGGAATCCGGCCTGGCCGGCCGAGACATCGGGAATCCAGACGCCGGCAAGCAAGCGGTGGGTGATTGCCAGAAAGACGACCGCCATCCAGATCCGCGTGCCGTTGACGATCGTGGGACCGATTCTTTTTCCTGCCGCGGTGAAGAGGATCGACGTCGCTGTCCAGAGGATCGACGTGGTGACAGCCGCCGCGGGACCGATGGAGCCTTCGAGGTGTTCGAGCATGGTCCGGCCATGATAGCGATCAGTTCTTTCGAGTCCAGCACGCAGTTCACCAGGCTGTCATGATCCTCAATCAGGCAATCTGATACCTATAGTCCGAGCAGGATCAGCGCGCCGCAGCAGGCGATGGTGAATCCGGCCACGGCATGGGTGTGGCGTTCCAACCATCCCAACTTGACCGCCCTGAGACCGAAGCTGAGGCTGAGGACCATGACGAGCATGGTGCCGATCGTGGTGGCGGCAAACACGGCCGTGACCAGGATCAATCCCTGCATGCTCTCCTGGGCGGCCGGGTACATGAGCAGCGGAATCAGGACCTCGCACGGTCCGAAGGCGAAGATCGTGAAGAGCACCCATGGTGTGATCGAGCGCGCCCGCGTCTGTTTTTCATGAGCGTGCGAGTGCTCGATGGTGTGCCGGCTGCCGGGGGTGTGCTCGTGGGTGTGAATGTGGACCTCGCCGTCGTCGTGCTGGTGGGCGTGGGCATGGGGCCGGCGGCGGATCTTCCAAAAGCCCCAGGCCATGTAGGCGATTCCGAAGGCGATCATGAGCCACGCCGCCACATCGCCGCGCATCGACTCGACAGACTCGATGTTGGCGATGGCCAGTCCGGCCGCCACACCCAGCCCGCCGAGAATCACCGAACCGGCCACATGGCCCAGCCCGCAGAGGAAAGTGATCCACGCAGTCCGTCCCGCCGACCAGTTGCGGGCGCGCGACATGACGATGAAAGGAAGATAGTGGTCGGGGCCGGCCAGGGTGTGGACCAGGCCCGTGAGCGCCGCGAGCGACAGCAGTGCGATCAAAGCATCGGTGAATTCGATACCCATGGGTCAGTCTCTCCTTTTCGTTGTCTCCGAGCGGCAGGCGGCGAGCCAATCGAACCACCCATCCATCCCGGCGCCGGTCCGCGCCGAGAGGAGGAGGAGCGGGGCGCGCGTGTTGATCCGCGCCAGGTCGGTCTTGACCTGCTCCACGTCGAACTCGAGCAGTTCGATGAGGTCGGTTTTGTTGAGAATGATCAGATCGGCCGGCTGAAAGAGGGTCGGGTACTTGGCCACCTTGTCGTCGCCCTCGGGCACGCTCAGCATGGCGATCCGCTTGTGTTCGCCCAGATCGAATCCGGCGGGGCAGACCATGTTGCCCACGTTCTCGATGAAGAGATAGGCGATCTTCGACAGGTCGACGCTGCCGAGGCCGGCGGAGATCTGGGCGGCCGAGAGGTGGCAACCCCGTCCCGTGTTGATCTGAACCGTCTCAGCCCCGCAGCCGGCGAGCCGCTCGGCATCGCGCGACGTCTGCAAATCGCCCACGAGAACCGCGCAAGGCGCATCAGGCCCGAGGGCGGTGATGGTCTTTTCGAGCAGCATCGTCTTGCCGCTGCCCGGGGCGCTTGTGATGTTCAACGACAGGAGTCCCGCGGCATTCATGGTGGAACGGTTGGTTTGCGCCACGGCGTCGTTGTCTTTGAGCACGCTCTCGATTACCTTGACCTTCATGATCGATCGACCTCTTCTCTCTGTGCGCCGGTGAGGGAGCTCAAGATGATGTCCCGTCC
>CAYXGI010000043.1:38213-50061 GCA_964464495.1 uncultured Phycisphaerales bacterium | reverse complement strand
GCGTCATCGCCTCGAGCACGCGCGCCGCATGCTCGGGAAACTCGTAGACCGGCGTCCCCCCGTTGCGGATCGCGTCCATGAGCGGGTACCACTTCTCGATCGTCATGAGGCAGCAGACCACCGGCTTCTCCGACGTGGCGCACGCCTCCTTGAGCCGGTCGGCGGTCCCCATGAGATCGACAAAGGGTGCCGAGATGAAGTTGACCAACACCGAGTCGACATTGGGATCCTTGAAGAGCGCCTCAACGGTCAGCCCGTAATGCTCGGGCGTGGCCGTCGCCACCACGTCGACGGGATTCTTCACGCTCGCCATGGGATAGAGGTTCGCCCGCAAATACTCCTTGGTCGACTCCTCGAGCTTGGCGAGCTCGAGGCCGCCGCCGACCAGCTCGTCGAGCGCGAGGATCGCCGGCCCGCCCGTGTTGGTCACGAGCGCCACCCGGCTGCCGGTCGGCGCCGGCTGCTGGGCAAAGGCGATCGCCGCGTTGACCATGTCGTCCTGCTGGGTGAACCGCATGATGCCCGCCTTGGCAAACATCGCCTCGGCCATCTGGTCCTGGTTGAGCAGCTTGCCCGTGTGCGACGAAACCGCCACGGCGCCCTCCTCGGTGCGTCCCGCCTTGATCGCCAGGATCGGCTTGCGCTTGGTGATCTCGCTCGCGATCCGCAGGAAACCCCCGGGATCGCTGAAGGTTTCCACCTGCAGCATAATCACCCGCGTCCCCTCGTCGTTGCCGTAGTACTCCAAGATCTCGTTCATGCTCACGTCGCACTCGTTGCCGAAGCTCGCATACATGCGCGTCCCCATCCCGGCCGTGTGAATGGGAATCTTGAGCACCTCGCCCACCCCGCCCGACTGGGCGAGGATCGACACATGCCCCTCCTTCTGCGGCACGAAGGTGAAGTTGGCGTAGAGCGACACGTCGGGGTCCGAGTTCTGCACGCCCTGCGAGTTGGGCCCGTAGACGCGCACCCCGCCGGCGTGGGCGATCTCGACCATCTTCTTCTCGAGCGCGATACCTTCCTCGCCCACCTCCTTGAAACCCGCCGTGTGCACGATGGCGAACTTGACGCCCTTTTGCCCGCACTGCTCCATGATGGTGGGCACGATCGTGTTCTTGATCGAGATGTTGACCAGGTCGACGTCGCCCGGGCAGTCGAGCACCGACGGGTAGGCTTTCAAGCCCTGGATCTCGCTCTCCTTGGGATGAACCGGATAGATCGGGCCGTTGAACTTGTGCTTGAGCAGGTTCTCGACCACGATGTAGCCGATCGACAGGGGATTATTCGAAGCGCCGATCACGGCGACCGCCCGCGGCCTGAAAAGTGCGTCCAGCATCGCGTTGACTCCTTTACTCCTCTTGATACTCGTCTCTCGCCAGAAGGGCCGCGCCGAGCGCACCCGTGAGCTGCGGAAAGGACGGCAGATGAACATCGCGGCCGAGCTCCTCGGACATCATCTGGGCCACGATCGTGTTGTGCGCCGCCACCCCGCCGGTGAGGACCACGTCTCCTTCAAAGGTCTCCATCTCGCAGATCCGCTCCACCACCGACCGGAAAGCGCCCCGCACGATGCCGTTGACCGGCTCGCCCCTGCGGATGTGGGCGAGGATCTCGGTCTTCGAGAAGACCGTGCAGAAGCTGCCGAGCTTGACCGTCTTGTCCGCGCTCTTGGCCATGCTGTCGAGGTCGTCGAGGTCGAGGTCGAGCCGCGCGGCGATCTCCTCCAGGAAAGCGCCCGTGCCCGCCGCGCACTTGCGGTTCATCTTGAAGCTCACCCGCCGGCCGTCGTCGTCGAGGCGGATGATCTTGTTGTCCTGACCGCCGATGTCGACGATGGTGATCGCCTTGGGAAAGTAGAAATAACACCCCGCGCTGTGACAGAGGATCTCGGTCTTGGCATCGCCGGCGAACTCCACGTTGCGGCGGCCGTAGCCCGTGGCGATCGTGCCGTTCACCGCATCCGGTTTCAGTCCGGCCATGACGAGCGCCTTCTCGAGGCAGTCGCACGCCGCGATCTGGTAGTCGACTCCCGACTTGCGCACATGGCTGCCGAGCATCTTTCCGTCGACATCCATGAGCACCACCTTGGTCGAAGCGGCGCCCACGTCGACACCGCAAAAAACGCCTTCTCCGGCGTTTGGCCCTTCGCTGCTCATCGTTCTCCCCTACCTTTCGGCCAGTTGTTCCACGAATGCTTCGATGTTGGTCCGCGTCTGCTCCTCCGAGTAGCAGCGCAGATCGTTGAGATCGCCCTGGATGGTCAGTGTCGGCACGCCGAGCTTCTTGCGCAGCCGCTCGGGCATGCCGTAGCGGTTGTTCGAGTTGTTGGGGCACGTCTTCGAGTCGTGAAAGATGATCCCGTTGACCCCGTAGTCGCCGACCATCCGCGCCAGATAGGACTCCTTGAAATCCTCGGAGCGGGTGATGAAGAGCTCGGTGTAGGCGCGCGCCATCCCCTCGAAGGGATTGTCAGGATCGAGGGCCTCGAAGATCCACGAGTTGCAGTAGGTCGACGCCACCACGCACGTCTTGAGCAAGGTGAACTGCTCCGAGTGCTCGCGCAGCTTACCCCAGACCGGCATGCCGTCCCAGTAGATGCGATGCTCCTCGCCGTCGATCGCGGCCACACCGTCGCTGATCCGCTGTTCGAGCTCGGCGACGAGGGTCTCGTAGTAGTCGACCGCCGGCTGCGTGCCGCGCAGCACCACGGCCGGCCCCATGTGGATCGTGCCGTCGAAGAAGGTCAGCGGCGACGGCGCGTGGGTGGCGGCGCGCAGCACCTTCTTCCAGAGCTCGGTCGTCTTGAGGGAGAGCTCGACGACGCTCTTGAATTTCTCCATGTCGAGCGTCCGGCCCGCCGCCTTCTCGAGGCTGGGCACGAGCTCCTTCATCTGGCCCGCCACCGCGTCGACGTGGCCCTTGGACACATCGTGCACACCGCGCGGCGTGTCGATGCCGAGGCAGGGCACATCGAACTCGTCGCGGTAGAAGTTGAACCAGTCCTTCACGTCGCGGCACTGGTTGGTGTTGTAGACGAGCACGTCGGGCTTGGGCAGCCCGTCCATGTTGAACGCCCGCTGCAAGGGGGTGCTCTTTTTCAGGTAGGAGCCGATGTCGCTCGTGAGGTAGGAGCAGATGTCGGGCGAGTAGCCGATCGCGTTGGCGGCCGGGATCAGGTCCATCGCCATGCGCGTGGCGCCGAGGAGGGCGCCGTGGTTCTCGGGGTAGTAGACGAGAAATCCCAGCGCGTGAAGCAGCTCGGCCGGGCCCACGCTCGTGCACCATGCGATCTTGCGATCGCCGCTCTTCGACGCCTCGTCGAGCTCCTTGAAGTAGTCGGCCATGATGCCCTTCATCATCTTGGTCGACTTGATCGGCTTGAAAGGAACTTTTTTCTCTTCGGACACGGCTTTACCTCCCGCTGTCGGTTAGTCCGGCTCTGGCTCCGGCGCCGGCTTTGTGTCGGTTCGCTCGATCACATGGTCACAGTAAGGATCGCCCTCCGGCACGGAGCAGGCGATTCTGTACGTCACATGGTCGCCCAGGCTTTCGACCAGGGCTTTCTCCATCTCCGTGTGCGCGCGGCACATCGCGGCATCCTCGAAGAGATAAGGGCAGCGGTAGACGCGCACCACGATCCGTTCCTTCGAAAACTCGGTCACCTCGCCCTCGCCGCCGATCGTGTTGAACACGCGGATCACGAAGCTGCCGATCGATGGGATGTCGTCGCGCGTCACCATCGGCGCGGCGCGCTCGGCGATCTCCTCGCCATAGGCGCGGCTCGTGGTGCGGATAGCGTCGAGCCCCGCGTCGCCGAATCGCTCGCGCACCCCATCGTAGAGCAGCCTGATCCGGCGGGTCAATCCCGCCACTGAGCTTCGGTAGCGTTTCTCGATGGGACGGTCATCGTCGACCATCGCACCGTCGGGCACGCCATCGGGAAAAGTGATCATTCGTCGACCCAGATGCGCCGCAGGCAGCAGTCATCGCCGCCGGGCAGGGACTTCTGCGTTTCGATCCGGATCTTGGTGCCCATCTTGCGGTTGATCTCTTTCACCGCGGTCTCGAACCAGGTGTCGCATCCGGGCTGGTCCTCGGAGAGGATATCGAGCCGCTTGTGCCAGAGATACCAGGGGCAGCCATCGTGCTTGACGAACGCCTCGTCCCCCTCGCCGGGAACGACCTTGGCATCCTCGCCCATGCAGACCGACGACCAGGCGATCGACTCGGCCACCTGCGCGGCGAGCGGCTTGGACGTATCGAGCCGCTTCATGTAGGCCTGCGCCGTCTGCACGCCGGTGATCTCCCACATCTTGTTGCCGAGCTCGGCCGGATCGATGTCGGGCATCATGGCGAGCGCCGCCTCGCGCCACGCAAAGTGCTGGGCGCGCACGATCTCGCAGAGGATCTTGAATTTCTTTTCGATCGGAATATCCATGTGAACTCCAAATTTCGGCCGTCTATCGTGTGGCCCGATAACACTCATGCACGCCGTGCGGTTCGTACTCGGGAAGCCGAAAGATGACCGCGTCGATGGGACAGACCTCGGCGCAGATCCCGCACTCCTCGCAGAGCATCTCGACGATGGCGGCCCGGTCGGCGACCAGACCGATCACCTGGGGCGGGCAGCGCTTGACGCACACGCCGCATCCATTGCACTTGAAGGCATCAATCAGGGGAATCATATTTCCATCTCCACATTAGAGTTTACCACTTCATGCCGTACCTGTAGCCGTCGAGAAGGGCGCCGTTGCCACGCCGCGTGATCAGCGCATCGCCCATGACGGCCACGTTGGACCTCTTCGAGGTCAGCGCCTTGTTGGGCGCCATGTTGGCGAGGATCACCGTGTCGCAGGCGATGGTCACGCCATTTTTCTCCTTGTCCTCGGCGAGCACGCCCTCCGAGGTGATCTCCTTGATCGTGTGAAGGTTGTACTGCTGCACGCCGCTCTGCCTGAGCTTCTTGATGTAGCGCCAGATGTAGGAGGGATTCACGTCGAGGCCGAACTTCTTGGTCGGTCCGACGATCGACACGTCGTAGCCGCCCTTGTCGATGAGGTAGAGCGCCACCGAGATGGCCACGCCCTTCCAGCCGACGATGCAGACCTTCTTGCCGATCTCCACGCGGTCGTTCATCACGTCGAGGCAGGAGACCACGTTGTCGCCATGGCCGCCCGCAAACTGATCCCGGTCGGGCACGGCGCCCGTGGCGAGGGCGATCTCGTCCGCCTCGATGCTCTCGAGAAACTCGGAATCGATCTCCTTGCCTGTCTCGATCACGGCGCCCGCCTTCTCGCAACGCACCTTGAGGTAGTTGACGAGGCGCATGAACTCCTCGTCGCCCCAGGGACCGTTCGATGCGGTGGCGGCCTGGCCGCCCACGTGATCGTCCTTCTCGTAGATGGTCACGTCGTGGCCCTTCTCGGTGCAGATGGCGCCGGCCTGCATGCCGGTGATGCCGGCGCCCACGATGACGACCTTCTTCTTCTTCTCGGCCTTGGCGAATCCGTAGAAGCCGTACTCGGGCTCGCTCTCGTGGCCGAGCGACGGCCGCACCGCGCAGTTGAGCTCGGCGTCGCGGAAGAGGCGCGCCAGGCAGAGATTGCACGCCACGCAGGGGATGATGTCCTCCTGCCGGTCCTCGGCGATCTTCATGGGAAGGTAGGGGTCGGCGATCATGGCGCGGCAGCTCTCCCAGAACTCGATCGTGCCATCGGCGATCGCCTTCTCGGGCTGCTCGGGCTGGAAGAGGCGGTAGGCCATGCAGACGGGCAACTCGAGGTTTTTCTTCATGCTCTCGGCAATGTACATCCAGTGCCCCTGGGGGATGTCGCGCGAGATTACCGAATCGGGCGACTCCTGCCAGCCCACGGTAACGGAAAGCATGGTGACTCCCGCGCCGCAGATGGTGCGGTTGATCTCGAGCGTATCGTCGACCGTGTTGCCGCCCCGGTCGTGAAGGAGCTCGTCGCCGCAGAGGCGGATGATGATCGGATAGTCCTCGCCCACCTCCTTGCGGATCCCCGCCACGATGCGGCGCGGGAACTCGGCGCGCCCCTTGAGGTCGCCGCCGAACTGGTCGGTGCGCTGGTTGGTGTAGGGCGAGATGAAGTTGGAGAGCAAATACCCCACGATGCCCGAGATCTCGACGGCGTCGAAGCCCGCCTCGATGCAGCGCCGCGCACCCAGCACATGCTGCTCGATGCACTGCTCGATCTGCTCGACGGTCATCTCGCGCGGCTCGCGGAAACGGGGCAGTCGCTGAGCCACCACCGAGGGGCCGACCGTGTAGTCGAGCTCCACGCCACCCACGCGGCCGCAGTGCATGAGCTGAAGCACCGAGACCGAGTCATACTTGCGGATCACGTCGGCGATCTTCTTGAGCCCCGGGATGTACTTGTCGTCCCAGATGCCCATCATCCCCACGTAGCCCTTGCCCTCGGCGCCCGGGTCGGTGTAGGCGCCCTGGGTGGTCACCATGCCGGCGCCGCCGCGGGCCTGGGCCTCCATGTAGGCCACCTCCTTGTCGGCCACGAACCCGTCACGGTAGTTGAAGTTCGTTTCCGTCGACGCGTACTTGATCCTGTTCTTGGTTTCCAGCTTCCCCAGTTTTCCGGGGGAGAAGACGTGAGGATACTTCTTTTCGCCTGGCAGCATGATTTCTCCTTCAGGCCAAGACCTAAAACTTATGTCCTCTGAATCTCTATGTGACAACTCCTTTGTTTTTCAATTCGGCCAGCTCGTCGGCGCTCAGCCCGATCTCGGTCAGGATCGTGTCATTGTCCCGGCCGTAGGTGGGCGCGAAGGGCACGACGCGGCCACTCTCCGCGAGGTGCGCGCGCTCCACTGACGGCGGCGGCAGGCGCACCGTCTTTCCCGAGGGGGTGATCGTCTTGAGCAGCCGGTCGCGCACGGGCGCAAATTCGATCACATCGGCGATCGTCTGCACCGGCGCGGCCACGAGGCCCGCCTTGCCGAAGCGTTCGTGGAGCGCGGCCACGGGGTAAGTCCTGGTCAACGCGCCGAGCGCTTTGCTCAGCGCGACGCGGTCCTGCCTGCGGCCGGCGTTGGTCTTCCATTCCTCCTTGTCGAGAGAGCCGAACCCGTCGAGGGCGACGAGCCGCTCCCACTGCACGTCATTACCGACAGCAAGATAGATGTACCCGTCCGCCGCGCGGAACGCATCGACGGGCGCGAACTCGCGGTGCTGGTTTCCGTTGCGGCGCACCTCGTCGGGCCCGTAGCCCATGTCGAGAAGCGGCAGCGACGTGAGCAGCCACGACGCCGCCGACTGAACCATCGACACGTCGATGCGGCTGCCCTGTCCTGTCTCGGCCCGCTCCGCCATGGCCAGACAGACCGACGAGAAGGCCTCGTCGCCCGCCTTGAGATCGACAAAGGGCACACCGCACAGAAAGGGCGGCCCGTCGCGATCGCCGGTAAGGTCCATGTAGCCCATGAGCGCCTGAAGCGCCGGATCGTAGCCGGGCGTGTCAGGATACTCGGGCCCCATGGCCGAGAGCCCCACCCAGACCAGCTCGGGCCTGATCGCCGACAGGGTCTCGTAATCGATGCCCATCGCCTCGTAGCGTTTTGGCAGCGTGTTCGAACAGAAGACATCGACGGGCAGGTCGCGAATGATCCGGTGGAGCAGCGCGCGCCCCTCGTCGCTCTTGAGATCGAGGCTGATCGTCTCCTTGCCCACGTTGGGCGCCACGAAGTAGGTGTGCAGGTCGTCGCTCTCGCCCTTCTTGCCCACGTAGCGATTGGGGTCGCCGGGCAGACCGCCGCCGCGCGGCGTCGACTCGATGCGGATCACCCGCCACCCGAGATGGACGAATCGCTGCGTGGCATAGGAGAGAGACAGGGCCTGCTCGAGGGAAAGGACGGTGCGTTTTTTCACTCTCTTCCCCCCTGATCTGCTTCGCGCAGTGTCTGCGCTTCTCGCAGTTTTACAAAGACCCGCTCCGGTGTGAGAGGCAGCTCGGTGAATCGCACGCCGGTGGCATGATAGACCGCGTTGACGATCGCCGCCGCCACCGGAATGAGCGGCGCCTCGCCGATCCCCTTGGCCCCGTAGGGACCGTCAGGATCGTTGGTCTCCACGAAGTCGTTGATCAGCTCGGGCAGGTCGGTAGTGGTCGGCATCTTGTAGTCGGTGAAGTTCGCGTTGAGGAGCTTGCCTTCGGCAAACTTCATGTCCTCGCTGAGCGCATAGCCCATCCCCTGGAGCACACCGCCCTCGACCTGACCCTCGATGGCGAGCTGGTTGATCACTTTACCCACGTCGAAGGACGACGTGAGCGTCTCGAGCCGCACCACGCCCGTGTCGAGATCGACCGACACCTCGGCCACCTGCGTCGCAAAGGAATAGGTAGGCGAGATGTTGCCCTTGAACTCGGCATCCTCCGATTCGCTCGGCGGTTCGTAGTAATCGGAGGTGACCACCATCTCGTGCCTGCCCGAAAAGTGCAGCGACCGGATCACCTTGGGAATGCTCCCTAAGACCTCGCCCGTGCGCGCCATCACCACGTTGCTGTCAGCGAGCGCCATCTCACCCGAGGGCCGGTCGAAGAGCTTCGACGCGGCGGTGATGATCTTGTCCCGCGCCGTGCGCGCGGCGCGCAGCGCCGAATTCCCCGCGATGAAGGTGGTGCGCGAGGCGTGAACACCCACGTCCCACGGCGTCAGGTCGGTGTCGTTGTTGATCACGTGGATCGATTCGAGAGGCAGGCCGAGCTCCTTGGCCGCGATCAGTGCGAGCACGGTTTCCGAACCCTGCCCGATCTCGGACGACCCCGAGATGAGAGTCACCCGCCCGAAGTCGTCGATCTTGAGAATGGTGCCGCACCCGTCGGAGCGGTAGATCTTGGCCCCGCCGCCCACGTGAAAGAGGGACGCCATGCCGATACCGCGCACCACACGTCCCTCTGCCTTGGCCGGCAGTTCCTTCCGCTTTTCCTTCCAGCCCGACTTCTTCGCCGCGTTCTCGAGGCACTCTCTCTGACCGCACGAGGTGATCTTCATGCCCTGGCCCGTGGTCTCGCCCGGTTCGAGGCTGTTCTTGAGCCGCATATCGAGCGGATCGATGCCGAGCGCCTCGGCCATCTCGTCGACCTGCGATTCGATGGCGAACGTGGCTTGCGGATTGCCGTACCCGCGGAAGGCGCCCGCGTAGGGATTGTTGGTATAAACCACCCGGCCGAAGACCTTGACGTGGGGCACGCGGTAGAGGGACGAGAAGGAGCGGATCATGATCCACGGCGTGGTCGCCCCCCACGACGTGCGCCCCCCATTGTCGAGAAGCAAATCAACGTCGCGGAAGGTCAGCGTGCCGTCCTTCTTCGCGCCCGACCGCATCCGGATCGTGGCCGGCTGGCGAAAGGGCGACGCAAAAAATTCCTCTTCGCGGTCGAAGAGAAGCCGCACCGGCCGGCCGGCGGCGCGCGCCAGAAAGACGCAGATCGGATCGTAGGGGTAGATGTCGAGCTTCGACCCGAATCCGCCGCAGATCGCGGTCTGCTTGATGCGGATCGATTCGGCCGGTAGACCCACGATCTTGGCCATATCGTTCCTGTAGAGGAAGGGCACCTGGGTGAGGGAGTGAACCGTGAGCCGCCCCGACGAATCGAAGTCGGCAATGATGCCGCAGGGACCGATGCACCCGTGGGTGACGCGATGAAGCTCGAAGGCGCCTTCGACGACCACGTCCGACTCCGCCTCGCCGTCGGCCACGTCGCCGTGGGAGTAGTTGTAGTCGACGCGCACATTGTTCGGCCACTGCTCGTGGATCATGGGCGCGTCGGCCGCAAGGGCGTCTTCGGCAGTGAAGACCGCAGGGAGGTCCTCGTACTCCACCTCGATCAGGCCGCACGCCTCCTCGGCGATCTCGGGACTGTCGGCGGCGACGGCCGCCACCTCGTCGCGGCAGCAGGTGACCTTGTCGCCCTTGAGCGCAAAGTTGTCCTTGCCGAAACCAAAGGGCGTGCTCGGTACATCGGCGGCGGTGATCACGGCGCGCACCCCGTGGAGCGCGCGCGCCTTGGCCGTGTCGATCGACACGATGCGCGCGTGGGGCCTTCGCGCGTAGAGGATCTTGCCGTGCACCATGCGGGGCAGTTCGATGTCGTGCACATAGGCGGAGGCGCCCATCGCTTTCTCGGGAGCGTCGAGCTTGGGAACGCGCTTGCCGATGAGATCAACCACTCTGCCCCCCTTTCACGTCGAGGTCGCTTTTCGCCAGGTCGAGCACGGCGTCCACGATCTTGCGGTAGCCGGTGCAGCGGCAGAGGTTGCCCTCGAGGCCGCGCCGCACCTCGTCCTCGGTGGGCGTTGGATTCTCGGAGAGGAGTCCGTGGGCGGCGAGGATCATTCCCGGTGTGCAGAAGCCGCACTGGACCGCGCCGTTGCGCACGAAGGCTTCCTGGATCGGATGGAGCTGCCCCTCCCGCGCCAACCCCTCGATGGTGGTGACCGCGGCGCCGTCGCACTCGGCGGCGAGGACGAGGCACGAATTGACCAGCTTGCCGTCGAGCAGCACCGAGCAGGCGCCGCATTCGCCCTCTCCGCAGCCGACCTTGGTGCCCGTGAGGCCGAGGTCGGCGCGCAGCACTTCGGCCAGCGGGCGCACGGGCGGAACGCGCACCGCGAATCGCTCGTCGTTCACGAAGAGTGTGATATCAATCGTGTCTGGCATTCTGGAGCATCCTCCGGAGCAGGATTCCAAGAAGTTCTTTTCTGTAGTCGGCAGAAGCGCGCACGTCGGAGATGGGACTCACCTCGCCCATGGCAGTGGCGCAGGCCTTCTCGATGGCGGCGTCGTCGAGACTGCTTCCCTCGAGGCAGAACTCGGTCTTGCGCCCCCTGTGGGGAACGGGCGCCACGGAACCGAAGGCGGTCCGCACCCGGACGACCTTGCCCCATTCGAGGTCGAGGGCGACGCCGACCGACACGACGGCGATCTCCATCGAAGGCCGCGTGCCGAACTTCTCGAAGGCGCGGTATGTCGTGGCCGCCTGATCGTCCGCGCCACGGTCGCTCGCACCCTGTGTGCGCGGAACGCGAATCGCCGAGAGTAACTCGCCCCGGCGCAGCACGGTTTCGCCCGGCCCCGTGAAGAAGGCGTGGACCGGCACCGACCGCGTCTTGAGCGCGCCCGCATCGTCGAGCGACGCGATCTCGAGCTCCGCGTCGAGAATGATGAGGCTCACCGCCGTGTCCGCCGCGGGCGACGCGTTGCAGAGGTTGCCGCCGATCGTGGCCCGGTTGCGCACCTGGGGGCACGCCACCACCGAGGCGGCCTTGGCGAAAATCGCGCAGTGGTCGCGCACTATCGGATCGCGCGCGATCGCGGCGAGGGTCGTGCAGGGGCCGATGCGGACCATGTCGGAGTCGACGCTGATCCCCGCCATCTCGTCGATCCCCTTGAGATCGACGATCAGGTCGGGAAGGGGCGCGCTCTTGTGCCGCCACTGCACCACGAGATCGGTCCCGCCCGCGAGCGTGACCGCCCCGACAGATTGTGTTTCATCCGCGTCGATCGCGTCGATCTTGCTGATCGCATCGATCGCGTCGATGAGTGTTCCTGGTTTCAGGTAGTCGGTCATCGATTCGCCCCGGTCAGATTGATGTTCGGCCTTCTACCGCCTGCCAATCGTCGTCGACTGTAAAGGATCGGCGTTATGGCTGCCACTCTTTTTTCTTGAACGCCCGTTCGAAAACGACCGCCCACCACCACCACCCTTTATCAGCTCTCCGGCATGCCCTTGACGCTCGCGGTGCGCGGTCCTATGATCGATTTTTCTCGGATTTCTGCAATCAAAGCCGTGGTGCGAAAAAATCGCAG
>CAYXGI010000043.1:0-38113 GCA_964464495.1 uncultured Phycisphaerales bacterium | reverse complement strand
CAGGGCGAAGGAATCGCAGCAGGGCGAAGGAATCGCAGCAGGGCGAAGGAATCGCAGCAGGGCGAAGGAATCGCCGCGGCCGCATCGATCAAGAGGAGGAGTTTTCCAATGGCATACACACTCGCGGGACGCACTATCGACAAGATCGCCGTCATCGGATCGGGCCAGATCGGACCGGACATCGCTTTCTTTTTCAGCAAGGCGCTCCACAAGCAGGGCGTGCCCGTTGTGGTGGTCGATGTGTCGGCCGACGCGCTCGACGCGGGCTCCGGGCGGTGCCGCAAGAAGCTCGACAAGGGTGTGGAAAAGAGAGCCTTCAAGCCTGAACAGGCTGACGCGATCTTTGCCAACCTCAGCTTCACCACCGACTACGGCGCCGTCGAGGGGGCGGGCCTCGTCGTCGAAGCCGCCACCGAGGATCTCGCCATCAAGCACAAGATCGTGGAGCAGGTCGAGGGTCTCGTGGCCGACGACGCCATCATTGCATCCAACTCGTCCCACATGGAGCCGGAGACGATCTTTGCCGCGGCGCGGCACAAGGCGCGCACCCTGGTGGTGCATTACTTTTTCCCCGCCGAGCGCAACATGCTCGTCGAGGTTGTGCCCGGGTCCGACACCTCTCCCGAGCTGGCCGCTTTTGCCAATAACTTCTACGAGCAGATCGGCAAGCTGCCGATCCGCGTGAAGAGCCGCTACGGCTACGCCGTCGATCCGATCTTCGAGGGGCTCTTCGAGGCGACGGCGCTCTGCGTGCAGGAAGGCCTGTGCGACGTGAAGCAGGCCGACGCCATCGCCCAAAAAGCGCTCGGCCTCGGCGTAGGGCCCTTTACCGCCATGAACCTCACCGGCGGCAATCCGATCACCCACCACGGTCTGAACGAGATGCACACCAAGATCATGCCCTGGTACAAGGCGCCGGCCATTCTCGACGAACAGCTCGCGTCGGGCGCACCCTGGCCCACCGCCGGGCGGGACGAGACCGTCGACGTCACCGACGAGATGTACGAGGCCGTGTCGAAGAAGCTGCAAGGCGCCTACTTCGGCCTCGCCTGCGAGATCATCGACGCCGGCATCTCCAACGTGGCCGACCTGAACCTCGCTGTCGAGGTCGGTCTCGTGATGAAGCCGCCCTTTGTCCTGATGAACGATATCGGCGTCGGCGCGGCGCTCGGCCTCGTGGAAGAGTACGCCAGGGACCAGAACGGCTTCAAGATTCCCGAGTGCCTCACCGCCCAAGCGGCCACGGGCGCGCCCTGGGAGATCCCCGTCGTGGTGCGCCGCGATGCGGGCGACGTGGCCGTGGTCACCATCCGGCGGCCGCGCGTTCTCAACGCCCTCAACGCCGAGGTGGTCGGCCAGCTCCTGACGACGTTCCTCGCCATCAAGGAGGACCGGTACATCAAGGCCGCCGTGCTCACCGGTTTCGGCGTGAAAGTCTTCGTGTCGGGCGCCGACATCAACGAGCTCGCCGCGCTCGAGGGACCCGAGCAGGGGATCGGACTCGCGTCGCGCGGGCAGAGGGTGCTCAACGAGATCGAGAACATGGGCAAGCCTGTGGTGGCGGCGATGAACGGCCTCGCCTTCGGCGGCGGCAACGAGCTCGCCATGGCGTGCACCTGCCGGATCGCCACCAAGGGGCAGCGCATCCTCGCCGGACAGCCCGAACCCAACCTGGGAATCATCCCCGGCTACGGCGGCACACAGCGCCTGCCGCGGCTGATCGGAATCGAGAAGGCCTGGCCCCTTCTGCGCAGCGGACGGCCCTTCTCTTCGGCCGAGGCGCTCGAGTGGGGTCTGATCGTCAAGGAGGTGCCGGCGGGCGACCTCGTCGACACCGCGATCGGCCTTGCGCGCGACCTCTCCACGGGAAAGGAAAAGGTGCCCGCCATTCCGCGGGACCCGATCGACGTGCCTGACGATCTGCCCGAAGTCGACCTCGGCCACCTGTCGACGTGCATCGACGCCGTCATCCGGAAGGCGGTGATCGAGGGTGCGCAGATGTCGCTCTACCAGGGCCTGGTGCACGAGGCGAACCTCTTCGGCGAATGCCTGCTCACCAAGGACACGCGTATCGGCCTGAAGAATTTCATCGAGAACGGCCCGCGCTCCAAGGCCGAGTTCGTTCACGAGTAAGGAGGGCGGTTCATCGCACGGCTCACGCGAAGTCGGAGACGGATCATCGCAACGCCTGGCTTTCCGTGCCTGCGCGCGATGAGCAGGGTCGCGGCCGCTGTCGCGCTCGCCGCCCTGCTCAGCGCCTGCTCGGGCGACGGCCGGGACCAGCCCTTCAACATGCTGCTCATCACGGTGGACACGACGCGCGCCGACCGGTTGGGCTGCTATGGATACACCGAACCGACCACCCCCCACATCGATGGGCTCGCGGCGCGCGGGATCCTCTTCGAGCAGGCCATATCGCCCGTACCGATCACCCTGCCGTCGCACGCCACCATCCTCACCGGACTCGATCCCCACGAGCACGGGGTGCGCAACAACAACACCTTCGTGCTCGACGAAGCGCACACCACCATTGCGGAGAAACTGAAGGCGGTCGGTTTTACCACGGGCGCCACGCTGGGCGCCTTTCCCGTGGACGGTCGCTTCGGGCTCGACCAGGGATTCGACAGCTATGACGATGACTTCGATCCGCACACCCAGCGCGCCGCGCTACGCATGACCCAGCGGCCGGCCGCGCGGGTGACCGAGAAGGCCCTGGCCTGGATCGCCGAGCACGAGGATGTCCCCTTCTTTCACTGGGCCCACTACTTCGATCCCCACTTTCCCTACACTCCGCCCGCTGATTTCAGGCAGAGGTTCGAAGATCTCTACGATGGCGAGATCGCCGCCATGGACGCCGCCATCGGCAGGCTGGTCTCGGGCTTGGGTGAACGCGGGCTGCTGGAGAAAACGTGGATTGTTCTCGTCGGCGATCATGGTGAATCGCTCGGCGAACATGGCGAGACCTTTCACGCCATGCTCATCCACGGCGCCACGCAGAAGGTGCCGTGCATCGTGGTTCCACCGGAGAGGTGGACGCCGCCCCAAGGGCGGACGCCATCCGAGGCAGGCTTCTCGGCCGGAGTGAGCGGAGTGCGCGTGAACGGACTGGTGCGCACGCGCGATCTCTTTCCGACCGTGCTCGACGCGCTCGGCGTGGAGCCTTCCGGTGCGGACGACGAGACGCTGAGCCGCAGCCTGCTCGACGTGGCTTCGGGCGAGTCAACGGGGCCGGCCGTGGCCTACATGGAATCGCTCGCCCCTTCGCTCGAGTACGGCTGGTGCGCGCTGCGCGGCGTGCGCACCAGAGAGTGGGCCTACATCCGCGCGCCCGAGCCCGAGCTCTACGATCTGCGCGCCGACCCGGCCGAGACGAACAATGTTTTTGCCGATCATGGCGAGGTGGCCGCGCGGCTCTCGTCCCTGTGCGACTCCTTCCTGGAGAGCGAGGTGGAGCTCACCTTGAGCGACACCGATGCCGAGACCACGGCCAAGCTCCGCGCACTCGGGTACACGGCCGCGTCGATCCGTTCGGGCCCGCTGGTCAATGACAAGGATCCGAAAAAGCTGGTCCATCTCATGGACTCGATCAACGAGGCCATGTCGTTGCTGGGCGCGTCCAGGCCTGACGAGGCGCGCAAGCTGATCGAGAAGATCCTCGTGGTCGATCCACAGAATCCGCTCGCCGGCCGCCTCCTCGGCAACTGCCTCGTGGCGCTCGGCCGCTGCGCGGATGCCATCAGCGTGATGGACGAGCACCTCGACCGCTACCCCGACGACACCGAGGTAATGGTGAACAAGGCGCAGGCCCTGACGCTCGACAAGAAATTATCCGCCGCGCGGGCGATCCTCGAAGACCTGCTCTCCAGCGATCCCGCGCACAGGGAAGCGGCTGACCTCTACCCGCGCATCCTGGTCGAGGCGGGCCGCAAGCCGGACGCGAAGGCCTTCCTCGAGAAAGCGGTTCGCAACAGGCCCGGTGACGCGAACGCGCTGGGACGGTACGCTTTTTTCGAGCTCTTCAACGGAACAGAGAAGGACGCCGAGCAGCTCTGCCGGAAAGCGCTCGCCATCGATCCCCGCCACGCGGTCGCCAATGCCGTGCTCGGCGAGATGAAGTACCTCGAGGGGCACCGCCTCAGATCGACCGGCTCTGCAGAAGCGGCGCGCCGTCCTTTTGCGGCGGCGCGCTCATACATGGACAGGGCCTTGCAGAGCGATTCGCTCGAGTTTCTCGCCGCCTTTCGCATGGGGTGCTTCCTTCACGAGGAACGCGACGCGCAGGGCGCGCGCGAGTTCCTGCAGATCGCGCTCTTTCGCATGCCCAACTGGCCAGAGGCGCACGCGCGCATGGCGGCTGTGCTCTGGTCCTTGAAGGAATACGCTCCCTCGCTGCTCCATTACAGCCGGGCAGACGCCCTCGGCTTCCATCTCCCGGGATTCCTGTTCAACTACGGCGTGGCGCTGGCTCGGACGGGCCACGCGGAAGAAGCGATCACAATCTGGCGGAAAGCGCTCGCCCAGAATCCCCCCCCACCGCTCGCGCAGCAGATCGAGCGCGCCATCGAACAGACCGAGTCGTCGAACTAGCCCGGACTTAGCGACCCAGCCAAGCGAAAGCAGACAGTGGAGCCGGTTTTCGGAATCATCAAGCATGTGCCGGGTTTTCGCCAGTTTCTGTTACGAGGGCTTGCCAAGTCAATGCCGAGTAGGAGCTGGTCTGCCTGGCGCACAGTGTAAAAAAGGCTGCATCGTTTGAAAAACAGCTGATCAGGGGGAAATGTCACGATCGCGAAATCGAAGAAGTCCGGCAGACTCGAAAAACGACTATACGGTCCGCGCGGTCGGAGGTGGTGAGGCTTTTTGCGGCCGACTTCAGTCTGTCCGAATAGAAAAATACCCAACTCCAACTCAGGACGGGACAGAATGCGAAGGCCGCAAAAAGTCTCACCACCTCCGACCTGAGACCCCCCTTTTCGGATGGCCAAGCCCGACAGGCTCCTTCACTTTTTGCCGTACAGGTCCCGGTTTTGGTAAGATCTGCCGACAAGCGAATCGTGGATTGCAGGATATCTGGACGAAAGGGATCGAACCGATGAACGACACACCCGAGGCAGGGCGCTGGAAACGGATCAAGGAGATCTTCAACTCCGCCATTGCGCGTGCGCCCGAGGAGCGGTCCGCTTTTCTCGACGAGGCCTGCGAGGGCGATGCCGCGCTCCGTTCCGAGGTGGAGGGTCTCATCGAGGCGGACACGGGCGCCAGCGACTTCATGGAGACGCCGGTTGTGAGCGACAAGGCTGCCGGCGATTCGGGCGAGCAGCGGGTCGATACCCGGATCGGGCAGTACACCCTGAAACGGATCATCTCGTCGGGCGGCATGGGCATAGTGTACGAAGCGCTCCAGGAGCATCCCAGGCGAACCGTTGCCGTCAAGGTGATGAAAGACGGAATCACGTCGCGTTCGGCCCAGCGTCGCTTCGAGTACGAATCGCAGATCCTGGCTCGGCTCAGGCATCCCAACATCGCCCAGGTGATCGAGGCGGGAACCGATGTGACCGAGGGAGCGGCCGCATCCGCCGCGGTCGGCGGAGCGCCCTACTTCGTGATGGAATTCATACCCGGCGCCAGACCGCTCACCAAGTACGCCTGGGAAAAGAACCTTTCCACGACGAAGCGCCTCGGTCTCTTCCTTCAGGTCTGCGGGGCTGTTCACTACGGGCACCAGAAAGGGATCATCCACCGTGATCTCAAACCGGGAAACATCCTCGTCGATTCGAACGGGCAGGTGAAGATCATCGACTTCGGGGTGGCCCGCGCCATCGATCGCGGCCTTCACGTGACAACGGTTCAGACCGAGGTTGGGCAGCTCATCGGCACCCTCGAGTACATGTCTCCCGAGCAGTGCGAGGCCGACCCCCACGATCTGGACACGCGGAGCGACGTCTACGCCCTCGGGGTGGTGCTCTACGAACTTCTCTGCGAGGAGCTTCCCTATAACGTGCGCCGGACAGCCATCCTCGATGCGGCGCGCGTCATCCGGGAGGAGGAACCCAAAAGGCCTTCGACATCGAAACGCGCCCTTCGCGGCGACCTGGAGACGATCCTCCTCAAGGCACTGGAAAAGGAACGGACGCACCGCTATCAATCCACGGGCGAGTTCGCCGAGGACCTGCAGCGCTTTCTCGACGGCGACGTGATCCTGGCCAGGCCCGCGGGACTGGGAACGAGGACGTGGAAGCAGGTCAAGCGGAACCCCGTTCTCAGCACGGCGGTGGGCGTGGCTCTCCTTTCTCTGGTCGGATTTTTGCTCTATGTTCTGGCCTGGTCCTATCCGCAGATCATGGCGGAAAAAGAGAGAGCCTATCAGGCTCTGGTCAAGGCCGAGGAGGAGAAGCGCAAGGTCGTTGCGGCCGAAGGGGCGGCGCTCGACGCGAAAAACGAAGCGAACCTCCAGCGCGAGGCGGCCCTCCGGGCAAAGGCCGAGGCCGAAAAGGAGGCGACACTCAACAAGGCGGTCAGCCAATTTCTGAAGAACATGCTCTCGGCGCCCAATCCGTCCAGAGCCGGCCGGGACGTGAGGGTGATCGACGTGCTCGACCTGGCCGCGGAAAGGATGGCGGCCGCCTTCTCGAAGCAGCCAGAGATCGAGGCGGCTCTGAGAAACACCATCGGCTGGACCTACCACAGCCTCGGCCAGGACAAGGATGCCGAGCCGCATCTGAGAGCCGCTGTCACCATCAGCAAGCGGCTCTACGGCGTAGAGCACTACCGTACTGTGCACGTGGCAGCCAACCTGGGATATGTGCTCAATAACCTGGGGCAGCGCGACGAGGCCGAATCCACTCTGCGCGAGGCGATCGATTCCGCCGAGAGCGGCAGCGACGATTCCCTCACAATGCTCCTGGAAAAGCTCTGCGCCCAGTCCTACCTTTCCGCTGTTCTGCTCGCCGGGGAGAAGTACACCGAGGCGGAAGCCATCATACGTGAGGTCACGGAGACCAACCGCCGTCTGGAGCGAGAGGAAAACTCGGATACGTTCTATGCGAGAGGCCTTCTCGCCAGTGTGCTCAGAAGGCAAGGCAAACTCGGCGAAGCGGAGTCGATCCGCAGGGCGGTCCTGGCTGACCGGCGCCGCGCCCAGGGGCCGGGTCACCCCGAAACCCTCTCGTGCATGCACATGCTGACCGTGCTCCTCGACCAGCGGGGCAAGGGTGTGGAAGCCGAGGCGATCTGCCGGGAGGCGATCGAGCTCCAGCTCCGGTATTCGAGCGAAGACCACCCGGAGATGACGCACTCGCAGGCAGCCCTCGCGCTGCTGCTGACGAGAAGAGGCGCTTTTGCTGAAGCCGAAACCCTCTACAGAAAGGTCGTGGAACTGTCCCGCCGCCACCGCGGCGAAGAATCGGCCACCACATTGAACTATCTGACCAATCTATCCAGCGCGCTCGCCCAGCAGGACAAGCTGCCAGAGGCAAGGACAATCCTCGAGAAGGTCCTGGAGATCCGTCTTCGACGGCAGGGCGAAGAGCACTCGTATACCATCGGAACGAGAACCAACCTGGCGCTTCTCCGATCCAGGGAGGGCCATCACGCCGAAGCCGAGAAGATGCTCATCGATCTCCTCGAAATCCGGCGCCGCGTGTCGGGCGAAGATGATCCGGATACGCTCGACGTGAAGAACGAGCTCGCAGATGTTCTTTACAATCAGAACAAGTATGACGAGGCCGAATCCCTTTACCGCGAAGTTCTCGACGACCGCCGGCGCATCCTGGGGGAAACACACAGGGACACAATCGCTGCCCATTGCGATCTGGCCAATCTGCTCGGATGGATGGGCAAAATAACCGAAGCCGAGACGCTTTTCGAAGAGGGCCTGGACATGGCCGGAACCGAGCTGGCCGAGGGCCACGTCATCGGATCCTGCTTGCACATGTACTATGGTGTGCATTTAACCCGTATGAAGCGGTTCGGCGAGGCTGAGGAACATCTCACACGAGCCTATAAGGAACTCGTGGAAAGCTCTGGAAAAACTCACTCCAGGACGCAGTACACCGTGAAAAAACTGATCCGCATGTACGAGGCTTGGGGCAAGCCGCAAGAGGAGGCCGAGTGGCGCGCCGCGCTTTTGAAAGAAGATTCCGTCGAGAGGTGATTGTTCCCCCGAGCGCCTATTTCAGGAAGATCTCGTCGATGAAGGCGTAACTACTCACCTTTGCGTCGCTCACGGCCGCGCACTCGATCAGGAGGAGCACATCCCTGTCAGCATACTCGGCCACCGAACCGCTCACGACGTGCCAGAGCTTGGCTGACGGACAGGGGCCGCCCTCGATCCGGCTCTGGGCGATCCACTTCAGCTCGTCGGCGTAGACACCGAGGCGCACAACGCACGCCGACCGCGCCGGCGCATCGATCGCCTCGGGCGAGACACGGACCACGAAGAGTTCCCTCCCCTGGGGGATGCGCACCTTGCGAATGAGCCGCGCGGGGTGATCCACGGAGAGCGGCTTGAAGATCCCCACACCCTTGGTGCCCGGATTGGGCTGGCGGATCTTGTCCTCCTTCTTCCTGTAACGGTCGATCCAGCCGGGGAAGCCCGAAGCGCAGGTGGCGGCCGACAGCCGTTCCAGATCGGAGGCTTTCTTGAAGTCGATCCTTGCGAGGGGATCGGCCGGCAGAAGCGCGAGCAACTCGTCGAGAGTGAACAGGGAGGGATGCGCCCTCGCCACCTCGGACCAGTCGGGCGCGCCCGGCGCAAGCACGGGCCGCACCGTGGGAAGCACGCTTCCGTCGGTGCCCGTAACGCGCGCCCAGACCCCCGCCGTCCCCTTTCGCTCGTCGACCTTGACGATCAGCGTGTGGGTGCCGGGCCGGAGGCGGAGCGGCAGGCCGAACCGATCGGGTCCGGTCGAGCTGTGGCTGTGGTGCGAGAGGAGAACCCTGTTGTCGAACAGAACGCGCAGCCCGTCGTCGGCGCCGACCCAGAGGACCGCCTCCGTTTCCTCCTGCACGTTCAGGTAGGTCGCCGCGCAGTAGAGACAGTGGTCGGCGGGCCGCACCGCTTCCTCGAAATTGAACATGTCTCCATTCGAGCGCGCCGGCTTCCAGACGCAGCCGTGGGTGCGTGTGCCCTCGAGGGGCGGCACCGAGGCGAGGTCGGGCTTGAGTGGATCGACGAGCAAGGAGTCGTCTGGATTCTTGATCGGTCCGAGAACCAGCCAGCGCCGGATGAAGGGCACCTCGGCCCTGGGTTTCGATGTCCACCAGCGGCTGTGAGCTTTGCCCTCGGGCTCCAAGGCGCGCGTCGCCATGAGGCCGATGTCGCGGAGCCGGATGTCGAGAATCTGGGCGCCGCCGGTGTTCTCGCAGTGCGCGGAGAGGAGAACGGGGCCTTTCTTGATCGTGGCCCGCGCGGCAGGTGCGATCGCGAGCTTCTCGTGCCGCTGGTTCCACTGGGGCATCGACTTGGCGTTGACACCGTTGATGTAAATCTCGGCCGCGTCGTCGTGGCGGACGAAGAGGTTGAAGTCGTCGGCCGAGTCCCCTTTCCAGTCGACCGTGCGGCGGACCCAGATGTCGGTTTTCTTCCACCCCGTGCGCACGGCGCCGCACGTGGTGCCGAAGTTGCCGAAACCGGACGCGCCCCGCGACCACTCGGAATCGTCGAAGCCCGGCTTCTCCCAGTCCTTGGGCGGTTTCTTGGTGGTGAAGCGCCAGTACTCGGCGCGCGGAATGCGGCCCGACAGGTTCGACCGTTTGGTCATGCCGCTGAAGGTGGCGCGCTTGAGAAAGAGGAGCGCAAAAGAGGTGTTGACCAGGTCGCCCCACCCGCCCGTGTCCGACTCGTAGTGCAGAATGCAGCGCGCGCCCTCCTGGTACCAGCTCCGGCCGCCGATGCGGGAACGGTCCGACAGGGCCGCCACCCGCTCGAGCCCGTAGAGGTAGTAGAAATGGTGGGCGGCCGATCGGCTCGGGAAGACCTGGCTGATCACCCCGTTGCGGCCGGAAAAGTTGCCCGTTCCGGTGAAGCAGCGATCGAGATGTTCCCAGGCTTTTTCCGTCGCCTTGACCGCGCGCCGCGTGAGGCCGTTGCTCCGGCCCGCTTCCTCGAGCGAACGGGTCGCGACGGTGAGAACCGTGATGCCCGCCGTGGTCATGGCGCCCGACGATTTGTGCTTGGTCACCTCGCGGTACCCGAATCCGCCGAAATCGTTCTGGAGCGCCATGGCGCCCTCGATCACACGCGTCCACGTTTTTGTCTTGGTCTTGAATCCGTGTCCCTCGGCTACCCAGAGTGCGAGGCCTGCGTACTGCGTGTTGGAGAGGTCGGGATTGCGGTCGGGATAGGCCCAGATATTGGTTTCGGGATCGAGATGATCCTCGATCCACTCGGCCGCCTTGCAGATCCTCTCATCGAGATCGGGATCGTTCATGGCGTCGAGCGCGAGGATCAGGACCGAAACGCTGTATATGTACTGGTAGGGTTGGTAGCGCAGCGAGCCGAGAGCGCGGTTGATGGCCGGGTCGTCGTGCGACACTCCCGACTTGACCAGGGCGTAGATGGCGAGGGACGTAATCCCCATGGGATAGCGCGCATTCAGACCGGTGGCGCCCGGATAGGCGACCTTGAAGGACCCGTCCTCCTTCTGCTGGGAGAGCAGGTCGTGAACGCCGCGCTCGATGGCGAGGTTGACCTCCTCGTAGAAGGACTGAGCATCCGCCCCGCCCGACAAGACGCAGAGAAGGACAAGAGAGGCGAGACAGAGAGCTGTTCGCGTCAGCGGTCTTGTGTTCTTTTTTCCGGTCATGCTTTTCAATCGTTCGCGGCCTCGCGGCTCTTCGACCCCTTGAAAGGAAAGGTTCTTTCCCCAATCATTGTACCCTGACCGGTTCGATAATTTCCAGGACTCGCGGCGCCATCGATTCATGGTATTTTTTCCGGAACCGATCGTATCGGGCACGGTCTGAGACGACGCGCGGTGCCGGAGCATCGCAACCGCGGTCCGTATCCGATTCGTTGGAGGACGAACGATGATTAGGAGTACAGGCATAATGGGACGGGCAGTCTTTTTTGCAGTTCTCGTGAGCGCGCTCGCCAGCGCCGGGACGGACGATGAGAAACCAGTCGGCGCAGCGAGTGTCGCGGCTCTGATCGAAGCAAACACCGGTTTCGCCATCGATCTCTTCGCCGCGCTTCGAGAGAGGTCGGGCAATCTCTTCCTCTCGCCCTACAGCATCTCGACCGCCCTCGCCATGACCCACGCCGGCGCGCGGAACGAGACCGCCCGGCAGATGGCCGACGTTCTTCACTTCGCCGGCCGCAAAGAGATCGACCGGGCTTTTTGCGCCCTCCTCGAATCGGACCGCTCCGTGGGTATAGGCCCGGGCTGCCGGCTCCATCTGGCCAACGCCCTCTGGGGCCAGGAGGGATACGGTTTTGTCGAGGACTTCATCGCTCTGCAAGATCGCTGCTACGGGGCCGGATTGCGCACCGTCGATTTCGCCAACGCCTGCGCCGAGGCGCGAAAGACGATCAACCTCTGGGTCGCGAAACAAACGGAGCAGAAAATCAAGGAGCTCCTGAAGGAGGCCGACCTCGATCAGTCGACAGCCCTTGTGCTGACCAACGCGATCTACTTCAAGGGATCCTGGGCGAGCCGCTTCGATGCGGCCCAGACCAGGGAGCGTCCCTTCTTCATCGACAAGGAGAAGAAAGTCCTCGTACCCACCATGAGCCAGAGAGGATCCTTCGCCATGGTCCACGACAGTGGCGTGCGCCTCATCGAGCTCCCCTACGAACAGAACCGCCTCTCCATGCTGCTCCTTCTTCCCGGTGAAGACGCGACCCTCGGCGAGCTGGAGCGATCGCTCACTCCCTCGACCCTGAATCGGTGGATCGCCGGATTGCGCAAGGAGACGGTCACTGTGCGCCTACCTCGATTCAAGGTGGAGTCGCGATTCGATCTGGCCAAAACCTTGTCGTCGATGGGAATGACCGACGCTTTCAATCCCGCGAAGGCCGATTTCTCGGGAATGACAGGCAAGAAGGAACTCTTCATCTCGGCCGTGATCCATCAGGCGTGCGCCGAGGTGACCGAGGAAGGCACCGAGGCGGCCGCGGCCACGGCGGTCGTCATGAAGAGGGGCTTCGCGCATTTCGATGTGAACCGCCCCTTCATATTTCTCATCCGTGACACCCAGTCGGACAGCATCCTCTTCGCGGGACGTGTCGTCGATCCGACTCTATAGCATCCCTTCGAGATCGTCGACGCGGCCGGTCAAGTCGGCGAGCCGGCCGCGCAGCGAATCGAGCTCGCTGGTCAAACCGTCGAGCCGGCCGCTCAGAGACTCGACCTTTTCCTTCAACCGCGCCTCGGCGGCGGCTCCGTCCGGCGATCGATCTGGCGGCGCGGCCACGGCCGGGGCATCCCGTTCGGCGACCGCCGGCCGGTCGGGATCCGCGATCGGCTCGTCGCCGCCGAGAAGATGTCTGTGGCGCACGGCCGCTTTCCCCGGCTCCCGTGGCAAGGTTTCGACGTAGGGCGGATCGTGGCGCTCCAGGCTCGCGATGACGATCCGCACAGCATCGATGTCCTCGAAGGCCACCATGCGCGCGCACCGCGAGCGGAGCTCGCCCACTGTCTGCGGCCCGCGCAGCAGCAGTTCGGCCATGACGGCGAGCGAGCGTCTCTGCCAGCCGTAATGAGTCTGTGCCTCGTGGCCGTATCGGATCACCCGCGCCCCCTGGCCCGGGGCGTACTCGGTCACGATGCCGCTGACCATCAGGTAGGTCACTATCCGGGAGACCTCGTCTTCGGTGACTCCCATGACCGGATCGCGGTTCTGCTTCTGGTTGCAGCCCAGAAGGAGCGCATTGACGGAGAGCGGATACTGACTCGGTTGGGAGAGGGACTTCTCGAGCAGAACTCCCAGGATTCGCTGTTCGATCGCGTTCAGTGGTCGTGTCACGGATTCTCCTTTTTCGACAACCCCCTTCGGCAAGCATGGTACCAGATTCGCCCAGACCCTGACTTCCCGCAAAAAAATCGAGTTTTCGTGCCCCCTCCGGGCGGCGTTGTCGCCTTTCACCATAGAAAGGGCTCATTAAGTGTTTCCCCGCAGGCGAAGTCGGTTCAAGATCGCCGGGTATCTCGGTTGCGGCAACTTCATTCCCTGTTTCTTTTGCACTTTGGAGGATAGTCATGAAACGGTTTTGCAAGTATGCGATGTTGATGGTTTGTGTCACCCTCTTTATTGGCAACGCCCTCTGCCTGGCCCAGACCGATAGCCAGGCCGCCAATCCGCCCACCCCGCCGACGACGAGCGTTGTCGGCCCGATGAGCGATTTCGACCAGATCGAGCCCAATCCGGGCCCCCTTGGAACGCGTGCCGACCACTGGCGCGAGCGTTCGAGCGGTTATTACCTCGAGTATTTCGACGTGAACGCCGGTTACATCCTTGGATGGACCATCATTCCCTCGAGCGACAAGGGTTACGACAAGTGGGGTAAAGTGACCCCCGACTACACCGCCCATTGGTCAACCATGGGTGTTTCCCGCTGGGCGGGCAACGGAGAAGTCGGTTACATCTCTCCTTATCCCTTTTCGGCCTATGATTACTACAATGCCTGGGGAACCGGCGGTGCGGGTACGATGACGACCGTGGCCGGCTACTACCAGGGCTCTTACTACGAAAGCTTCTTTGACGGCAGCATGGTCGCCCCCAACGGCGTGGACTGGACCAATGATGGAAACTCGACGTGGGACATCGTCTACAACTCCGATCCCGGTAACTACATCGACAACCGCGTCTACAGCTTCGTTGGGGACGGTGTTGGCACGGGATGGAAGGGAACCACCCACGACTACGGCTACTCGTCGAACTACGGCTTCTCCTACAACGCCGATGTCCGGAGAACGGACGAGAACCATGGCTGGGCGTACGGCTTGCAGTTCTTCTCCGACAATCCTGCCGGCGAGAACTCGAATTGCTACAGCATTCACCTCTCCGACAACACCGGCGGCAGCGATCACTACTTCGCGGTCTACAAGTACAATGCCGGCTCTGCGACAGCGTTGATTCCGTGGTTCACGAGCCCGGCGGTCAATCCCGACGGCGAGTGGAACAACGTGAAGGTCGAAACCCTGAGCGGAAACATGGAGTTCTGGGTCAACGGCGTTTCAATGGGCACGGCCTTCGACACCGACCACACCTCCGGCAACATCGGTGTGATGCTCTATGATTCTGACGGCTACAGTAGCTGCCAGTGGGACAATATCACCGTGCACAGAGCCCCGAGCGTCAAGCTTGGCAAGGGCGGCGGCAATCCCAATCCTGAAACGAGCAACTGGTCGGACACCTATCCCGGCCCGTAAACACTGATCGACAGTCCAATGAGAAAAAAAGGCAGGACCGCAACGGTCCTGCCTTTTTTTGGGTCCGGTTCTTGACGATACAGACAGAGGGCATCCTGTGTTCCTTCGAATGGCGAAAATCTTCGAGGAAGAACGCTCATGAAATCATTGATGGCGTTGAAATTGTTGCGGCTCGATCGAGGCTGGCCTAGTGTGGCGGCCCTCCTCCTGATTTTGTCGATCTGCCTGGCAGCCTGCGGCGGGGGCGGGAGCGGTTCCGTTGCAACAGCCAGATCGGTGGACAGCATGAATGATCTTTCAGTGCCGCAGAACTTCGATTACGCAACAACCACTCGGGTCACCTTCAACTTCGAAGTCGTTCGCGACGACAGCTCATCCTGGGACGGTGTGGTCGTCATTCTTCTGGCGGGCGATACCGGCGAGGAGATCGAACTGGCGCGGTGCGTCACCGGACAGGACGGCACGGCAACGGTCAGCAAGGATCTTGCCATTCACCTCCGGGAGGTCGTGGTGAAAACATCGGCCGTGGGCATCGGTAATTGCACGATCACCCTGTCCAAGGCCACGGAGATCACCTGTGTCCTGTCCCGGTCGGGCAACAGCTGGTCGTGAGATCAGAGGGGAGATTCGAACAATGTCGAAACGATCGATCGCTTCACTCCTGGCACTGGCCGTCATCGTGATCCTGGCCGGCCTGATCGGCACGAACACGGTCTTCTGGCCCGAGGACACTTACGATACGGACGGCGTTCCCCAGACACTCGACAAGACCTGGGACGATCCTTTGAACACCTACATCCCCTCCGAAGAACTGCTCGAACGTATCAGCGCGTCGCTGCCCGAGACACAAGACATCATGCTCTACAATTCCGATGCAGTCGCATCGGACAATCAATCCAACATTCTCATGGGCGAGGATGGAGAGGTCTTCGTGACCTTTCTTCATGACGGAGCTCGATATCAAAACTCCTTCGGATATTTCTCCTACACCGACGGAAGCCCTCCGCAATCAGCAGCCGAAATCACGCAGAAGATCATTTTCCCCAACGCCTCCTGCAGCGGCTCCGACGGAGAACTCCACCTGGGAGACACGGCCCAGCTCGGCGGCACGGGCCACATGTTCGCAGCCGGTACACGAATCGGCTTTTTCGTGGTATCAGACGGGTGGACGGGCGATCCGTCCGAACCGATCGAGGTCGGTGTGAGCGGGATGTACTATTCGCTCAGGGATCTGAATCCCGAAGAGGACGAGGCGGACCGGGCTCACTTCGTACTCCTCCACGAGTCCCTTTCGGGGGGCGTAAAAAAGATCATCCTCGGGATGGAGGATATCGATCGCGAACGCAGTTATTGCGACCACGACTTCAATGACGTGATTTTTATCGTTTCCACCAACCCGCCCGGCGCGGTCGACACGGAAACGATGGAGCTCGACGAACTCGTGACCGACGTGACGGACACGGACGACGACGAGGTGGTCGATGAATACGATGTCTATCCTGCCGACAAGGACCGGGCCTTCAAATATTATTGCCCGTCCGCCGACACCAGGGGGACCCTGGCTTTCGAGGATCTCTGGCCTGCCAAGGGCGACTATGATTTCAACGATCTCGTTCTCCGCTATCGTTTCACCAACGTGATCGACAGCTGTGGACGAACAAAAGAGGTGAACGCCGACGTGGAGATCGTGGCCATGGGAGCCAACAGCCAGAACGGTTTCGGCTTTCTCCTCCCCTTCTCGATCGGCCAGATCGAGAGCTGCACCTTGTCGGTCAAGCGCCAGGGCGAGGTGACCTTTTCTCAGGATCCTTACGCCAGCTTCGAGGCGTCGGGTTCGGAGACACTGGTCGTACTCTTCGACGATGCCTTCAGCTATATCACGCCGCCCCAGGGTACGCTGTACGTCAACACGGTATCGGGCACGGAACGGGTGGTGGGCGCCACAGGCCGGATGGAGATCATTCTCACGGAAGGGGTAACCCTTGCCACCGATCCCCCCTTCAATCCGTTCCTCTTCCGGACGTCCAACCGCGGCATAGAGGTGCATCTCAAGGACCACACGCCGTCCGTTCTCGCCGATACCGGTCTTTTCGGCACGGGCGACGACCGGACCGATCCGTCGAACGGTCAATACTACCGCACCGTCCGCAACCTGCCCTGGGCGATCCATCTGCCCACGGAATGGAGTTATCCGTCGGAGCAGACGGATATCGTCGACGCCTATCCGCTGCTGGTGGAGTGGGCCGAGTCAGGAGGGCAGACGAACAAGGGATGGTACATCGCGCAGTACGCTGTCCAGGGCGCTCTCTATAGCCCGTGACCGATCGGCGATCCTCGGTTCAGCGCTTCCGCGACAGTCCCATGATGAGCCCGAGGACCACCGACCAGAGCGCGGCCAGGCCGATCTGATATTCCACGGGCAGGGCAAAGGTCAGCGTGTGAGCCGGAATCCAGAACCAGATCAATGTCCACCACGCCTTCTCGAGCCCCTTGAAGCCCCGCTCGCCCATGATCAGATTGTCCTCGAGGCGATGGAAGAACATCATCTGCGGTCCGAAGAGGAGATTGGTCAGTGTTGAGAGCCCGATCGCCCAGCCCAAACCCTCGCTGAAGAAAGAGGGAAGCAGATCGTGATCGAGCAGTGCGTGGGTAAAGCCCTTCATCCCGGCAAAACCGTACTTGATGATCACACCGAGAAGCGCCCAGCCGAGCGCCTTCAAGAAGAGCCGAAAATAATCGCAGGGCAGGGCGGCTTTTTTCTTCTGAATACAAAAAGAGAGCACCTCGCCCAGTGTTCCCAGGATGGCGAACTGGATCGCCGCCGAAAGCAGAGGATTCTGCCGCACCCATTCCGCGTACTCGTTCATCACCATCGCTCCTTTCATGACTCTCTCGAAGGGCGGGCAGTATATCACAGGCGGGTCGTACCTCAAGCGGCAGGCAATGATTGACAAGATCTCCCCGATCGGCCCGAATGGCCGGACTCAAATGCTGTTTTGAGGGGAATAGGAATGTCGCTATCCAAAAGTCTATCCACGGTCCGGCTCGCCCGGTTCCGGGCTCGTCTCCGCCCCGGCGATCGCTCTTCAGGGAACAAAAAATCCCAAAAAAACGGATTTTACCTTGCCTTGTCCTTTGCTCAGAGATCAAATCAAACGTTTGTTTGAAACGACTGTTTTAATTCAGGAGAGAGACCTTGTCCACACCCGACACCAAGGACCGCATCCTCGACACGGCCGAACGCCTCTTCGCCGAACAGGGGTACGCGGCCACGTCGCTCCGCGCCATCACGAGCGACGCCGAGGTCAATCTCGCCGCCGTGAACTACCACTTCGGCTCGAAAGACGCGCTCCTCGCCGCACTCCTGCACCGCCGCATCGACCCCGTCAATGCCGAACGCCTGAAGATGCTCACCGCCCATGAGACCGAAAACACCGACAGCCGCCTCGACGTACAGATGATCCTGCGCGCCTTCCTTGCACCCGTCTTCCGGCGATCGCGCACCTGGGAGGAGAGCGGCACTCACTTTCTCCAGTTCATGGGCCGCATCCACTCCGTGTCGGACGATCGGGTGCGCAAGATGATCTTCGACCTCTTCGAGGAGGTTCTCATCCGCTTCCTCTCCGCCCTCGGACGCGCCCTTCCCGATGTCTCGCAAGAGGAAGTCTTCTGGAGGTTACAGTTCGTGGTCGGCGCAATGGCCCATACACTTCTCTGGCGGCGGCCTCTGATCGAGTCCGATCAATTTCCCTGGCCCGAACCTGACCTCGATACCACGATCGAGAAGCTCGTCGCGTTCTGCACGCACGGAATGAGCGCTCCCCCCGAAGCCCCGGCGAAAGGCGGTGACCGATGAGAAGGCTGCCTCTTTTCTTCGTCTCACTCCTTCTCTGCACGCTACTTGTCAGCGCGGGGTGCGCGTGGCCGCCCGATGTGGAGCACCCCGAGCTCGAATTCGATCATCCCGAGCAGTGGACGGCCGACAGCGATGAGGCCGGCGAGCCGGACCGCACCGTCGACGTGGAATGGTGGACGACCTTTGGCGATCGGGCCGTGGACGCGGCCGTCCTCACCGCACTCGAACAGAACCAGGATCTCAGGGCCGCCGCCGCCCGCGTGGCGCGCGCCGCCGCCGAGGCGCGGATCGCGGGCGCCGACCTGCAGCCGTCGCTGGGATTGGGTCTCAACGGCGCCCGCCAGCGCGCCAATTTCGTCGGCCTTCCCTTCCCGGGCGGCGGGGACGAGGTGATCAGCTCGACCTACGAGAACTTTGGCGTGTCGCTCGACGTGACCTGGGAGCTCGATCTCTGGGAAAGGCTCCGCTCCACGACGCGCGCCGCGCTCGCCGACTTTCAGGCGGCCGGATACGAGTACGAGGGCGCCTATCTGTCGATCGCGGGACAGACAGTGAAAGCCTGTTTCGCGGTGGCCGAGGCGCGGCAGCAGATCGCCCTCGCCGAAAAGACCGTCGAAAGCTACAGGCGATCGACCGACATCGTGTCCGCCCGCTACGAGGGCGGCGTCCGCTCCCCCCTCGAGGTGCGTCTCGCACTCTCGAACCTCAGCGATGCCGGGGCCAACCTCGAACTGCGCCGCCAGCGGCTCGACGCCGCGCGCCGCCAGCTCGACCTGCTTCTCGGCCGCTACCCGGGCGCCAGGACAAAAGCGCCCCACAGCCTTCCCGATGTGCCGCCCCCCGTGCCTGCCGGTCTGCCCGCCGCCCTCCTCTCGCGCCGGCCCGATCTCGCGGCGAGCGAGCGCCGTCTGACTGCGACTCTCGAGCGCCAGGACGCGGCCCGCGCCGCGCTCTACCCCCGGATCAGCCTGACTGCAAGCGGCGGCACGGCGAGCAACGAGCTCAGCGATCTTCTCGACTGGGATTTTCGAGTCTGGTCGGTGGTCGGCAACCTGGTCCAGCCGATCTTCCAGGGCGGCCGCCTGCGGGCGGGTGTCTACCGGGCCGACGCCCAGAGGACCGAGGCGCTCGCCACATGGGCGGCGGCGGTCCTGAAATCGTTCGCAGAGGTGGAGACGGCGCTCACTGCCGAGCGCCTCCTCACCGAGAGGGAGATTCATCTCGACAGCGCCGCCGCCCACGCCGAGGCTGCCGAAGCGCTCGCCGTCGACCGCTACCGCTCGGGGCTCGAGGAATACATCACCGTGCTCGAATCCCAGCGCGCCGCACTTGCAACACGGAGCAGGCATCTCACCGTGCGGCGCGAGCTGCTCGACAACCGGGTCGATCTGATTCTCGCCCTCGGCGGCGGTTTCAGAGTTCCCGAAGAGGAAACAGAGAACAAGCAAACAGCAGACGCTGATCGACGCGAAGGAGACTCGACCCGATGAAAACACTCGTTCTGATCCTGAAGATCGTGCTTCCCCTGCTGATCGTCGCGGCCGCGATCTACGGCGCCCTGACGATGATCGCCGCCAGGCCCGAGGTGAAGACCAGGAAGCCCGAGGTCCTTCCCCCCCAGGTGCGCGTTCAGGAGGTTCTCTTCGAGGACCGCCTCTTCACGGTGCACAGCCAGGGAACGGTGAACCCCCGCACGGAAAGCCAACTCGTGCCCGAGACCTCGGGCCGCATCGAATCGATTGCCGACTCCTTCGTGCCCGGGGGATTCTTCGAGGCCGGCGACGTGCTGATCGAGGTCGATTCACACGACTACGAACTGGCCGTGGCCCAGGCTCGCGCCGAGGTCGCCCGCATGGGGCTGGTCCTCGCCCGCGAGGAGGCCGAGGCCGACGTGGCCCGCAAGGAGTGGAACGAGCTCGGCAAGGGCAAGGCCACGCCGCTCACCCTGCGCGAGCCGCAGCTCGCCGATGCGCGCGCGTCGCTTGCCGCGGCCGAATCGGCGCTCGAACAGGCCCAGCGCGACCTGAGCCGCACCAAGGTACGCGCTCCCTTCGCCGGACGCGTGCGCCAGAAGAATGTCGACGTGGGCCAGTTCGTCGTGCGCGGCAATCCGGTGGGGATCACCTATGCCGTCGACTATGTCGAGATTCGCTTGCCCCTCGCTGACGACGATCTCGCCTTCATCGACCTCCCTCTCGACTACCGCGGCGAGACGAGCGAATCACCCGGTCCGCGCGTGACGCTGCGGGCCAAGTTCGCCGGAAGGGAACACGCATGGGAGGGACGCATCGTGCGCACCGAGGGCGAGATCGATACCCTCAGCCGCCTTGTCCATGCCGTGGCGCGGGTGACCGACCCTTACGGCCGCGGCGAGGTCGCGGACCGTCCGCCCCTTGCGGTGGGACTCTACGTGCGCGCCGAGATCGACGGACGATGCGCGAAAGACGTGGCCGTGATGCCGCGCGCCGCGCTGCGCGCATCGGGCCGGGTGCTCGTCGTCGACGAGGACGAGCGCCTTCGGTTCAGAGATGTCGTGGTTCTGCGCAAGACGCGCAACGCGATCGTGGTGGGATCCGGCCTCGCCGAGGGCGAGCGGGTCTGCGTCTCGCCTCTCGAGGCGGTGACGGAAGGCATGAAGGTCCGCGTCGCCCGACCCGCGGCGAGCGGGGAGGAACTCTGATGCGGTTCGTCGATTGGTTCGCCAATAACCCGGTCGCCGCCAACCTGCTCATGTTTCTCATCGTGGCGAGCGGTCTGATGACTTCCTTCTTCATTACCCAGGAGGTTTTTCCAGAGGTCTCTCTCGACATGATCACCGTCACTGTCGAGTACCTCGGCGCCGCGCCCGAGGAAGTGGAAGAAGCGGTCTGCGTCCGGATCGAGGAGGAGATTCAGGGACTCGAGGGGATCAAGCGCATCACGTCCAACGCCTCGGAAGGCGTGGGCGTGGTGTCGATCGAGCTCGATCTCGGCGAGGACATTCAAAAGCTCCTCGACGATGTGAAGACCCGCGTCGACGCGATCGACACCTTTCCCGAGGAGACGGAGAAACCGATCATCACGGAAGTGACCAACAGGCGGCAGGTCATCAATGTCTCGGTCTGGGGCGACGCTGACGAGGCCTCGCTCAAGCACCTCGCCGAGCAGACGCGCGACGAGATCTCGGCCATCGACGGGATCACCCTCGTGGAAACAGCCAGCGGCCGCCCCTACGAGATCTCGATCGAGGTTTCGGAGGACGCCTTGCGGCGCCATGGCATCACCTTCGACTTCGTGGCCAACGCGGTGCGGCGCTCGTCGCTCGATCTTCCCGGGGGCTCGGTCAAGACGCGCGGCGGCGAGATTTTGCTGCGCAGCAAGGGGCAGGCCTACCGCGGCGATGAGTTCGAGGATCTCGTTGTTCTCACCAGGCCCGACGGTACCCACCTCCGTCTCGACCAGGTGGCGCGCGTCGTCGACGGTTTCGCGGACACCGACCAGGAGACGCGCTTCGAGGGCAAACCGGGCGTGCTCGTCACGGTCTTCCGGACCGGTGACCAGAGTGCGCTCGACATCGCCGCCAAGGTCAACGACTACATCGCGGAGGCCCAGGATCGTCTGCCCGAGGGGATCCGGCTCACCGCCTGGCAGGACTCGGCCAAGATCCTGCGCGACCGGCTCGATCTCCTGCTCCGCAACGGACGCAACGGGTTCATTCTCGTCTTCATCGTGCTCACCCTTTTTCTCAAGCTGCGCCTCGCCTTCTGGGTGAGCCTCGGCATCCCGATCTCGTTTCTCGGCGCGCTCTGGCTCATGCCCGGCTTCGACGTGACCATCAACCTGATCTCGCTCTTCGCGTTCATCGTGGTCCTCGGGATCGTGGTCGATGACGCCATCATCGTGGGAGAAAACATATTCTCCCACCAGAACCGGAAGGGGCGAGGGATCGCGTCCGCGATCTCGGGCGCCAAGGAGGTGTCTGTGCCGGTCATCTTCGCGGTGCTCACCTCGGTGGCGGCATTTTTTCCGCTGCTCAGCATCGAGGGAGTGACGGGGAAGTTCATGCGCGTCATTCCGCTGATCGTGATCCCCTGCCTTATCTTTTCGCTCGTCGAGTCGCTGCTGATCCTGCCCGCCCACCTCTCCCATGGGAAGGACAAGAAAAAGACGGACAAGAAGCCGGGTCTCTGGACGCGGTTCCAGTCCTTCTTCAGCGATGGGCTCGAGAGGTTCGTCAAAAAGGTTTACAGCCCATTCCTCGGCGTCGCGCTCCGCTGGCGCTACGTGACGCTCGCCACGGGGCTGACCACCCTGATCCTCACCATCGGAGTGGTCCAGGGCGGGTGGATCCAGTTCTTCTTCTTTCCCGAGGTCGAGGCCGACTACATCTCGACCGCGGTCACCATGCCGCAAGGAACGCCCGCGGCGATGACAGCGGTGGCGGTACGCCATATCGAGAAGACGGCCGAACAGTTGCGGCAGGAGATCATCGACGAGTCCGGCGAGGACGTTTTCCGGTTCATCTCGTCGTCGGTTGGCGAGCAGCCCTACATCAAGGAGCAGTCGCGCAACACGCACGGCGCCGCGGCGGCGGGGATCTCGGCCGGCCATCTCGGCGAGGTGACGATCGAGCTGACCCCGGCCGAAACGCGCGAGATGGGCAGCACGGAGATGGCCAACCGCTGGCGCAAGATCACGGGCACCATCCCCGACGCTATCGAGCTCTCCTTCAGCTCGGCCATCTTCTCCACGGGAGAGGATGTGAATGTGCAGCTCACCGGTCCCGACATCGAACGGTTGCGCGATGCGGCGGCGGAGATCAAGGAGCGGCTCGCCGGGTACACGGGCGTCTACGACATTGCCGACTCCTTCCGCGAGGGCAAGCGGGAGGTCAAGCTCAACATCAAGCCCGCCGCCGAGGTGCTCGGGCTCACCCTCGCCGACCTCGCCCGCCAGGTGCGGCAAGCGTTTTACGGCGAGGAGGCGCAGCGCGTGCAGCGAGGGCGCGACGACATTCGCGTCATGGTGCGCTACCCCGAGTCGGAGCGCCAGTCGCTGGGCGATCTCGAGAACATGCGTATTCGCACGTCCGACGGCCGCGAGGTGCCTTTCAGCGAGGTGGCTGCCGTGGAAGAGGGGCGCGGCTATGCGACGATCAAACGCGTCGACCGGCGCCGGGCGGTCAATGTCACCGCCGCCGTCGATCCCGCGCAAGCCACGCCGGGCGATATCATCGCCGATCTTCAGGAGCGCGTGCTGCCCGAGGTGCTCGCGCGCCATCCGGGGGTGTTCTACACCTTCGAGGGGGCGCAGGCCGAGCAACGCGACACCATGGCGGGGCTCATGAGGGGATTCGCCATCGCGCTTCTCCTGATCTATGCCCTGCTCGCCGTACCTCTCAAGTCGTACTTCCAGCCGGTGATCATCATGCTCGCCATTCCCTTCGGGCTCGTCGGCGCCGTCTGGGGGCACATGATCATGGGAATGGATCTGACCATCATGTCGATGTTCGGCATCGTGGCGCTGGCCGGCGTGGTGGTCAACGACAGCCTCGTCATGGTCCACTTCATCAACCGCCACCGCGCGGCGGGCGGCAGCCTGATCGACGCGGTGCGGCAAGCGGGCGCGGTGCGTTTCAGGCCGATCCTTCTCACATCGCTCACCACTTTCGCGGGCCTCAGTCCGCTGATCATGGAGAAGAGCCTGCAGGCCCAGTTCCTGATCCCCATGGGGATCTCGCTCGCCTTCGGTGTGATCTTCTCCACGGGGATCACGCTCGTGCTCGTGCCGGCTGGGTATATTCTCCTGGAAGACGTACGAAACCTGGGAGGTCACTTCCGCCGCGCCGGCAACTGATGATTGACAAAATCCATTTTTCGTGCCTTAATGAACATCCCCGCGCGCTCGAAGGGAATGTACATGATAGCCCACAGAAATATCCTCAGCTCCTTGTACGATCCAGCCAGAGGTTTGATCGCCTTTCCGGCGATCGTTATCTGCACCTACGCTCTTCTGTGTCATCTGCTCTACCTTCAGTGTCTGTGCGCCATGCGCATCGATCACAGTTTTGAATTCTGGTCATTGCCGCAATTCGTCGGTTTATCCCTGCTCGATCTCTTTACGCTGATAAACGTGCTTTTCCTCGCCTACCTCCTTGTCTTTGCCTGGTCGTTCGTATCAGAGAAACGGCACCGGCCGAAGCGATCGGTCCTCTTCTGGGGCGTCTTTCTTTTTCTGATCTCCCTTCTCGTCAGTCTGCAGGTGTATCAGACCAAGGTCAGGGCGCTCTTCGGTCTGCCCGATGAGATCCTCTCCCTGAGGACCGACCATTTTCACGAGTACCGCCGAAGGGGCCTCGAGGACCTGATCCTTCCGAAATCAGACATGTGCCAGGGATTCAAGAAGCCCTTCGAACAACGCTGCACCATCAACATCACCCGGCCGGGCCACTTCATCAGAAAACGGCGCGACCTGGGACATGTGAGCGATGCGCGCGACCAGATCCGTTCCCAGTTGATCGAAGAGACGTCTCGAACCGCGCGTGAACCTAACGGCGCATCGAAACTGATCCTGCTCATCCGTGGTGACAAGGAGGTAACCTTCGGACCAATTTACGAGGTGATGCAACTCTGCAGTGAGAAAGAGATCGGGATCTACAAGATCGAACTCGCCTGTCTCTGTGACCTCGATCGCAAAATTCCCAAGGCGGCCAAGAAGCTGAGATGGTACTACCAGCTACCCGAAGGCAGGCTGAATGCCTACCTTCCTCGGGAAGCGAATCGCCGGGGATCGATTACTGTCGAGATCTTCGAAGACAAAGAGGCGAGAGGCAGTTTCCTCTGTGCCGTGAACGGACGGAAAATCGAGGGACCTGAGCTATCGCAGCATTTCTTGAAAACGATCAAGGATCTGCACTCTGGTAGTCGAGAAGCCATGATCGTCCTTCGCGCCCAGGAAACCATCAAGTATAGCCACATCATCATGCTCCTGGCCGAATGTCACAGGGCTACAGCCGGGTATGTCACTTTCGAGATTCTTTCAGACGATTAGGGAAAGCGCCGGTAAGGCTGGCGTGACTGGAAGAGCCGGTACCGTTCCTGGATGCCGGCGGGCACCTTTCGGTTTGAATCTCGTGCGGCAGTGACAGCGTCATTGCACGCCTCGATGGCGTCGTCGAAGCGGCCCTCCACACGAAAAAACCAGCTTTTCGATTTCTCTGGGCACTTCTCTATCGATTCTGGCCGGACTGGCGCAAAGCAGTCCATCTAATGCAGAGTTTAACAAATGATGAAGTTCATGAGTATCCCGGTACATTGGATTTCTTTTTTCACTTGATAAACCCTCGGTTAGAAAACAGCTCTTGTTTAGTCTATCCACGGTTTACCCATCCGCTAAAAGCAATAAGGAGCAAATCCAATGAGAACAATTTTACTTCTATCGCTTCTTCTGCTCTTCCTGCTTACAGGCTGTTCAGCCAAGCAGGCACTCATGCCTCTCTGCAAAACACCTTACTTCGAAATGCAAAACACCAGCGAATACCAACAAAAAAACAGATTTCAACAAGACTTCCTCTACATCATCCGGTGCCTGGAATACCGGCATCCGGACATGTATCACATCATTCCTGAAGACCAGTTTAATAAAGACAAAGAAGATATGTTACGCCACCTCGAAGGGGTGGAGGATGAATTGGACTTTCAATTGGCTATGCAGAAGTTTCTGGCCAAGATGAAGGACGCGCACACCTATTTTTGCTTTTTCGATCTCTTCAAAGCGGATGAAATCTTCCCTGTTAAATTCATGTGGATACGCGACAAGTTATACATTGTCAATGTGGATCAAGAACTCGACGAACGTCTGATCGGTCAGGAGGTCGTTAAGATCGCGTCCAGGAACGTGGACGATTTCTTTCAGGAAACGGCCTGTTACTTTTCCGCGGAAAACGACGTGTTAATTCGAAACATGCTGGAACATTTCATGACCAGTCCAGACTTTTTTCACCGGGCGGGGATTACCGATACAAAGGACAGCCTCAATCTGACTGTCGATCTTCAGGGCACGAAGAAAGAGATCTCCTTGTTCAAGAACGACAGCGTCGATTGGCACGAGCGCACCGCGCAGCCGCACGCCATAACGGGAAAAAGAGATGCCAAATTCGATTATTCGATTTACGAAGAATACGATCTCGCCTATTTGCAGTTCAATCAATGCATCGATCGGGCCGTCGGATTCGAGCTCATCTCGGAGATTCCCTGGTATATCTACTATCCCATTCTGGGCCCGATCCTGTTGATCTCCTATCCCGTGGTCTGGTGCAAGCAGTTGTGTTTCGGCTACTACCCTTATTTCAGCGGTCTGCTGGAAGATCTTTTCGAAGAGATCGATGAAAAGGGAATCGATCATCTAGTCATCGATTTGCGGCACAACGGAGGCGGAGCCAGTTTCCTGGGCAATCAACTTATCTATTTTCTGAAGATTCCGGAAAAGACCGAAGACTATACCAGTTACAGTTTCGTTGAATACCGAAAGAAAAACGAATCTGAACCGAAACCGAAAGATCTCTTCGCCGAGATCAAGGATGAGAGCAGCCCGTTTTACATCGCCGAGCCTGAAAAAAGGTTCGAGGGGAAAGTTTATGTGATCATCGGATCCGACACGGCCAGCAGCGCATCAGATTTCGCAACGATTATGAGCGACAACCGGCTCTGCGTGACCGTAGGCCAGCCTACAAGCCAAGCACCTACGAGTTTCGGTGATTCCGCCTTTTTCTGCCTGCCGAACACGGAAAACATTATCAGCGTGTCGTGGAAGTATTTTGAAAGACCGGACAAGTCCAAGACCAGTGATGTAACGTTGTACCCGGACGTGGAAATCCATCCGACGATCGAGGACATCCTGGAAGAGAACGATCCTGTGTTTGACTGGATCTTGGAAGATATTTGCGGGCACACCTGTTCAGAACGCCTTTTACAGGAAGCTGAATCTGACTAATCCGGGTGGTTCCAGTTGTCTACCCGAAAAAAACCGGCCGCATTATATACCAAGGATTTACGCCAGCCTTCAACAAATGACCCAATCTTGATATCATCTCCTGATGATCAACACATTCACGCTCATCTGGAACTGCAGATTCATTCTTTCTTATGCCCTGGCGTTTATCAGTGCTCTAATATCCTCGCGACTACGCTTGGCGTCAAGACTTCTCGCTGCCGAAAGTCAGCTAGCCGTCTTGAAACACCGTATCGAGCAAAAAAAGGAATCCAGGCCGAAGTTCAATCCAGCTTTCCGATTTCTCTGGGCACTTCTCTATCGATTCTGGCCGGACTGGCGCAAAGCAGTCCATCTAATGCAGCCTGATACTGTGGTTCGGTGGCACCGGCAGGGTTTCCGGCTCTTCTGGCGCTGGAAGTCAAGGAAACCCGGACGGACGCCCATTGACAAAGAGATGCGTCTGCTCATTCGCCAGCTGAGTCGTGAAAACCGACTGTGGACCGCAGAACGCATTCACCATCATCTCGTCCTGCTCGGCTTCGATCCCCCACACCCGGACACGATTCGAAAATACATGATCAAGCCCGAGCGTCCACGAAAGCCCTCACAGAATTGGTTGACCTTCCTTCGAAATCACCTGCATGAAAGCTGGGCCATCGATTTCTGCACTGTTCCCACGGCCACCTTCAGCATCCTCTATGTCTTCGTTGTCCTCGAGCATGGCCGTCGGAGAGCACTCCATTTCAGCGTGACCCGGTTCCCCACCATGAGCTGGGTCATCCAACAGCTTCGAGAAGCCATGCCGTACGGGCTGCAGCCGAGATTCATGTTCCGCGATACTGACAGGATCTTTGGGAACGGTGTTACAGCCTTCTTGAATGGGTGCGGCGTCGATGAAATCCGAACCGCTTATCAAAGCCAGATCGGACTGTCGTCTCTTCAACTGTCATTCATGTCATGAATTTCAAAGAGCAAAAAAATGTGCCCTATTGGCGGAATTCACCGCCAGACGGAGTTTTTCTTTGAGACAGCCTCAGTTTAGGGAAAGCGTCTGTAAGGCTGGCGTGACTGGAAGAGCCGGCACCGTTCCTGGATGCCGGCGGGGATTTTTCGGTTGGCTTTTCGCGCTGCGGTGACAGCGTCATTGCACGCCTCGATGGCATCGTCGAAGCGGCCCGCGCTCGCGTAGGCAATGGCCAGCGTGTCGAGGAACTCGGGATTCTGGCGATCGGTCTCGGCGCAGAGCGCCTCGGCCAGTCTCAGCGCCTCATCGCTGTCGCGGAGCGCGTCGACAGGGCAGGCCGCCAGTCCGCGCGCCAGATGGCTCCTGATTTCCTTGTGACCCGGAATCGCGCCGTGAGCCTCGCGCAGCAGTTTCAGTCCCTCGCCCCAGTCTTCGCCGCAGAGAGCGAGGTAGCCCTGGCGCTGAAGCACGCGGCCGAGGTTTTCGCGCGCGCCCTCGTTGATCGGATCGAGTGTGCACGCCGTGCGAAAAAGCCTGATCGCCTCGTTCATGTCGGTCTTCACTATAAGTGCGCCAAGGTTGCTGTAGGCGGCCGCAACGCTGATCTTGTTTCCCAGGCCGCCCTCTGCGTGAGCTTTCAGGGCGAGGCGCAGGTAGTCGATCGCCTTGGGTTCGTCGCCCATCTTGCGGAACGCTGTGCCGAGCCGGTTGAGAAGAACGAAATCACCGGGATTCTCGGCGATCAGTTTCCGGATGATCGTCTCGGCCTCAGCCACCTTGCTTTCCTTGAGAAGACCGAGCGCTTCCTGAGTCTTCTCGAGATAGCCGACCATCTCCTTGGGATCCTTGAGCGACGAAAGATCGATCCCGGCCGTACTGCGCGATCCGCCGGCCGAGTAGCCGAGCGCGGTGAGGCGGCGGAGCTCCTCGGCGGTGAGCGCCTCGCCGGTGGCGGTGCTCTCGATCATGGCGCCTTCGATAGCGGCGAGCTTCCGATCGAACTCCTCTGCGAGAGCCTTCTTGCCGGGCGCCAGATTGACCAGCTCAACCGTATCGTTGATCCTGTCGTAGAGTTCGGGCGTCGGCGCGCGAATATACTTCCACTCATCGGTAATCAGGCAGCGCTGGGGGCACCAGCCGTAGGAATTGAAGGGATACTGGGACTCGCCGTACTGGGCGCCTGAATCGATCTCGCCCGTCGTGAGAGCGCCGGTAAGGCTCCGGCCGCTCGATGGAAAAACTTCACCGAATCCCAGATAGTCAACGAGCGTGGGAAAGATATCGATCACCCCCACTGACGCCGTGATCCGCGTTGCGCCCGGAATCACACCGGGGAGGGAGAAGACCATCGGAACGCGCATGGTGGTGTCATAAACGAACATGCAATGGTCGGGCTCGCCGTGGTCGCCGAGGCCTTCGCCATGGTCGCCGGCTATCACCACCAGGGTGCGGCCGCCCATGCCGCTGCTGTTCAGCCAATCGACGAGGCGCGCGACCTGGCTGTCGACAAAAGCGATCTCGCCGTCGTAGGGACTCTGTGCGAAGCGGGTGCTGTAGGGCGCCGGCGGGCTGTAGGGCGTGTGGGCGTCGTAGAAATGCACCCAGCAGAAGAAGAGATCGTCCCCCTTCTCGTCGAGCCAGCGGAGCGCCCCATCGACCACCTCGTTGGCCGGGCGCTGCGGATCTCCGGGGACGCCGCCACCCGATGCCATGTCGTCGTCGTAGGCGTCGAATCCGCGATCAAGGCCAAAGGCCGCGTCGAGCACGCTCGCGCCGACGAAGGCGGCCGTGTTGTAGCCGTGGTCCTTGAACACCTCGGCCATGGTGGTCAGGTCCTGGTTCAGCGTCTTCAGGCCATTGTCGCGAACACCGTGCTCGGGAGGATAGACGCCGGTGAGGATCGTCGTGTGCGACGGCAGCGTGATCGGAACGGCGGTGAAGGCCTGCTCGAAGAGAACGCCGTTCTTTGCAAGGCGGTCGATGGCGGGTGTGTCGGCCGCCTCGTAGCCGTAGCAACCGAACCGGTCGGCGCGGACCGTGTCGAGGGTGATGAGGAGGACGTTGTGGGACGCGTCGGAGCCGCAGGCGGGGAGGACGAGTACGCACAATACAAGTACCAGAAGGCAGCGCAAAACCGTAAATCCCATGAATGGCTCCGGGAGAAAAGGTTAATTGACAGTCAGAGAATTGTAATAGCCCATCTGCCATATTACTACATTGGTGTATCCCGATGGCGCCATGCTCAGCCGCAACGGCCCCAACCAAGGATCTGAAAGGGCAAGGTAACGATGTCCGGCAGCACGGAACCGACATAAACACCGTGCATCAGGTAATATTCCACGCGGCTGCGAACATTCCAGTTCAATTCGAGATGACAGAGTCGGTAATCCCATTCCGGCTCTCCTGATTCCGGTTTCTCCGAAAGAAAGAGGACGAAGTAGGGAAAACCCAAACTGACGAAGACAACGTGCTGGGTGTTCGAATCGTCACGCAAACGATCGAGGCCGTGCGACTCGGCGTATGAATCCACCGTGTGGGGATCGGTTCTGAAGGTATGAATCGGCGGTTGCGTGATCCAGGAGTACACGAGGCCTGCGTACGCTTTGACTTCGTCGTTGCGTGAGGATTCGGAGATGATGGCTTTTGCGTTTCTTTCGCGATCTCCGATCGGAATCAGGACTTGAAGCATCCTGTCATCGGAGCCGGCAAGAACACGAGGAAACTGGTAGCGCTCATACTCTCTCCCGTATTTTTGCACCCTTCCGAGGTACAGTCCGACCACGAACCGGCACACTCCTATGCGTCGTTCTCGCAAAAACTCTCGGTCCAGTGGCTGTATTTCCTCGATGCGGTCGCTGACCCTCCCCGTGAAACATCCGGAAGAAACCAGAAGAAGCACGATGATTGCTGCCAATTTTGTCAGCGCCACTCACTCCTCCTCTATCCAGGCTTCCACGTCTGTCACTTTGCCGGGCAAGATGGTGAAGGGAATTTCGGTTGTTTTGAACCGTTTCGGGTACCCCCTGGTGCGCACTTCGAGTCTGTGGGTGCCCGGTCTCAAGAGCTTCAAACCCAGGTAAGGCACTCCCGATTCGATCTCGCTCGATCGAATCCGGTCTGTGCTCCCCGAGACAGCAAATTCCAAATATATGGTGTTCCCGCCCCTTTTCTCATCATACGCTTTCGCCTGCACGGTGACGTGATTCGTTCCACTCCTGTCGAACCGCGGGATGAGCCGGACCAGGCCTCCAAGTTGAAGAGTCACAGGAGAGAAAGTCGTTTTTTCCGGTTCGATTTCCACCTTTTCAAGGGAGGTCCCGTGGTAGAGCGAAAACGGATATAGGTGATCCTCCACCTTGGAAACGCCGCGAGCGGAAACCGAAATGCGGAACGATCCGGAGGGCACTGCAAGATCGTACTCGCCCGTCTCACTCGTAAGACTTTCCCTGTAGAGCGGCAGAAAATTGTCGAAACGGATCGCTGCTTCGGAACGGGGTGGTTCCTCGTCAAAACAAACGCTGATTTTGTCGATCGCCTTGCCATCCGTTCCCTTCACCGAAAGACTCAGTCTCCCGGAGAGCTCGAGTCTGGGAATCACAAGATCGACCGAGGTGAGATGATCCCTTTCGCCCACGGTCACTCTTTGTTTGACAGGATACCGGCCGTTGGTAAGACCCCAGACCGTCCACTCTCCAGGAAGCACCTGCATCAAGACCGATCCGGCCGTTGTTTCCTCGGCGAGTGAGTCGTCCGCAGAAATTTCCCCGGTAGAGAATCCGATCTCGAAGATGATGAAACCCGGCAGTGATCTCCCTTCATCGTCGCGCATCCGAGCATGGATCAGATGAATGGGAAGGACGAAGCGGATGTTCGACGTACCTGTATCGTGCATCTGGCTGAGATGATCAGTATCCATCTCTTCGGTGCCCATGAAATCGTGGAGCGTTCGTGGTGTCACCTTGTACTGGCCGGGATGCAGCCCCCTGATCGTGAAGAATCCGTCCCTGTCTGTAATCGCTTCGCCCTGCGTGCAGCCAAGGAGACCTCTATAGCTCGCGTCGCGCCGGCGGGAAATCTCGGCCTCGATAGACGTGGGACGCGTTCTTTTTTCTCGCGGTTTTTTCATGTACGCGTAGATCTCGACACCCTCTATCGGGGTGCCGTCAGGAAAAACCACGGTACCGGACAAGCAGTCCGTGCCTTTCAACACGATGTCGGGGAGATCGATGTCCCTGTTGGCGTCGGCAGCAAAGGAGATGGCGCTCGCCAAACCGAGGCTCCTCTTCTCGGCGCTGATCTGGTGCTCGCCCGTCGATTCGATCGGAATCGAGTAGAGGCCGTCATAATCGGTCGCACCGCCGAGGTGCCAGTCGCGCTCGGGATCCTTGATGTTGACGTACGCCTTTTCAACCGGGGTTCCGTCTGCGCTGACAACACGGCCTCGGATAACCGATCCGGCTTTCAGCACGAAATCGATCCGAACGCTGCGCGCCTCCGCCTCCGGCAAGGGAGGAGCAAGAAGTGGCATGAATAAAGAGGGATGGTTCGTCCCTGTTATGCCTCCCTCGCTGTCCGTTCTGGCCGGCAAATAGCCAGCGGCGCCGGCTCGTCCAGCAATGAGCCCGGGGAAGCAACTGGATGGTGCGTGAGACGTGACCACTTTCGGAATGGGAACGAAAATCTGAAAAGACCCTGCCTCATCGGTCGAGGTTGTGACTGCGGGCCCCCTCACGTTCGAGTCGGGTAAACCCCAGTAATTAAGACTGATAGCCGCGTTCGCGATGGGATAGTCCTCGATCCCTGAAACAGTTCCCACAACGAGCCAGCCAAGAGGACTCGATTGCGCGCGGCTGAGTTCGTCGGGATCTTCGGCTCCGGCAGTCGCCGATTTTGACGCCTCCAGGTCGACCCTGGTCCGACTCGATCTCTGCTCGGTGGCACTGCTCGATTCGTTTCCGGATTGTGGATTGGTGCGGTCAATCTCAAAAGCGAGCTCTGACCCGGAGTCGTGGGGCCATACGAAAAGCAAAACAACACCGGCAACGATCACAAGCAGACAAAGGCCGATCAGATAGGATTGTGTCCTCATCTCGCTTCCCTGACGAAATCGTTCTCTCATCCCGGGAGAACAGTTTCAAACGACTGACGATCCTGTCCTCCGCTCCGGGTTTTCGGTCGTAGGACGAATTGCCTAAAACCGCAGCGGCTCGTCGTAGGTCCCGTAAACCTCCTTGAGCACCCCCATCACCTCCCCCACCGTGGCGTAGGCCTGAACCGCGTCCATGATAGCCGGCATGAGGTTGGCGCTCATGTCGCCGGCTGTCTCGCGCACTTCTGCGAGCGACGCGTGTACCGCCCTCGAGTCGCGCCCGGCCTTGATCTTGGCGAGCCGGTCGAACTGCTTGCGCGCCTCGGCCTCGCGGAAGGGGTGCATTGCCACGTCGGGCGCTTCCTCGTCGAGGCGGAAGCAGTTGACGCCCACCTTGCGCGCGCGGCCGTCCTGAAGCGCCTTCTCCTGCTCGTAGGCCTGGCGCGACACCTCGGCCTGCACGTAGCCCTCGGAGATCGCCTTCACGATGCCGCCGGCCGCGTCGACCTTTTCCATCTGGGCGACGATGAGCTTTTCCATCTCGTTGGTGAGCGTCTCCACGTAGTAGGAGCCGGCGAGCGGATCGACGGTGTCGCACACGCCCACCTCTTCCTGGAGGATCTGCATGGTGCGCAGCGAGATGAGCGCCGCCTTTTCCGTGGGGATGGTGAAGGCCTCGTCGTAGGAGCAGAGCGCCATGGTCTGTGTGCCCGACAGGGCCGACGCGAGCGCGTAGTAGGCGCCGCGCACGATGTTGTTCTCGGGCTGCTCGATGGTGAGCCCGCCGCCGCCGCCGCCGGCGATCATGCGCAGCACGCCCGAGCGCGGGTTCCGCGCCCCGTGCGTCTCCTTGACGATCTTGGCCCAGAGCCGCCGGCCGGCGCGGAACTTGGCCACCTGCTCGAAGAGATTGCCGTGGATGTCGAAGTTGAACGAGAGGCGCGACGCGAAGGAGTCGATGTCGATGCCACGCGCGAGCGCATGGTCGATGTAGGCGCTCGCAATGCAGAAGGCATAGGCCATCTCCTGCACCGGGTTGGCGCCCGACTCGCGAATGTGATAGCCGCAGATCGACACGGGGCTGTACTTGGGTACTTCTTCGGCGCAAAAGAGAATCGTGTCGCCGATCAGCTTGATCGACGGCTCCACGGGAAAGACCCACGTGCCGCGACCGACATACTCCTTGAGAATATCGTTCTGCGCCGTGCCGCGCAGGGTGGAGAGATCGAATCCCCTTTTTCGCGCCATGGCGAAGTACATCGCCATGAGCACAATGGCGGCGCCGTTGATGGTGAGCGACACGGTGATCTTGTCGAGGTCGATCCCGTCGAAAGCCTCTTCCATGTCGGCGAGCGTGTCGACCGCCATGCCGACGCGCCCCACCTCGCCCTCGGCCATGGGGTCGTCCGAGTCATACCCGCACTGGGTGGGCAAATCGAAGGCGACGTTGAGACCGGTCTGCCCCTGCGAGATGAGGTAGGCGAAGCGCTCGTGCGTCTCGGCCGCAGTACCGAATCCCGAGTACTGACGCAATGTGAAGGGACGCGATCGGTACATGGTCGGATGGATCCCGCGCGTGAAGGGATAGTCGCCCGGCCGGCCGATCCCCTCAGCGCCGCCCGACGCATCCACGTCTTCCTGGGTGTAGACCACCTTGACCGGAATGCCCGACTCGAGAGTCACGTCCCGCGTGGGGAATTTTTTCTTGGTCTTTTTGTCGCTCAATTTACTTTCCCGTGTATGAAGTCAACGATTTCGTCGAAGGGTGTTCCCGTGGCGAAGACGCCGTCCACGCCGAGGGCGCAGAGCGTCTCCCGGTCAGCGGCCGGGATGTTGCCGCCCACGATCCAGAGTTTTTTGCCGAGCCCGGCCTTGTCGATCTGCGACTTCATCTTCTTGCAGATCGGAAGGTGCGAGCCCGACATGATGGAGAGGCCGATCACGTCGACCTTCTCCTTTCGCGCCATATCGACGATGTCGTCGACCGACTGACGCAGCCCGGTGTAGACCACGTCGAAACCGGCATCCATGAGGGCGCGCACCACCACCTTGGCTCCCTGGTCGTGGCCGTCGAGGCCCGGCTTGCCGATGAGGATGCGAATCTTCTTCTCACCCATGAATCATGCTCCTGTTTCCTTGGCGATGATGAGTTTGAGGATTTCCGACGTGCCGCCGCCGATCAGCGTGAACCGGATGTCGCGCAGGTAGCGCTGGATCGGGTACTCCATCGCATACCCGTAGGAGGCGAGCACGCGCGCGGCCTGGTCGCACACACCGAGGGCGGCCTCGGAGGCGAAGAGCTTGGCCATGGCCGCCTCCTTGGTGTTGGGCAGGCCCTGGCCGGTGCGCCACGCCGCGTAGAGAACGAGACGCCGCGCGGCCTCGAGGTCGGTCGCCATCTCGCCGAACTTGAGCTTGATCGCCTGAAACGCCGCGATCGGTTTGCCGAACTGCTTGCGCTGCTTGGCGTATTCGAGCGAATCGTCGAGCGCCGCGCGCGCCTGGCCGACGGCGAGGGCGCCGGTCATGACGCGGATCTCGTTGAGGATCTCGCGCAGGTAGGACTCGCCCTTGCCCTCCTCGCCGAGGAGTCGGTCGGTCGGAATGGCGCAGTCCTCGAAGAAGACCTCCGACGTGACCGATGCCCAGACCCCCATCTTCTTGATGTTGCGGCCCACCACGAGGCCGGCGTCGTCGCGCTTCACCAGAAAGATGTTGAGCGCCCCGTCGAGGCGGGCGAAGACGGTGAAGAAATCGGCCACCGGCGCCTGGGTGATCCAGATCTTGCTGCCGTTGAGCACGAACCGATCGCCTTCGCGCACCGCGGTGGTGGCGATCCCCTTGAGGTCGGTGCCCGCGTCGGGTTCGGTGATGCAGATGGTGCCCACCTTCTCGCCGGCGAGGGCGGGTGTGAAGAGCTCGGCGCGCTGTGCGTCGGTCGCGAACCTGTGGAGAAAGTAGGTCCCCATGAGCGACTGCATCGCGCACGCCGCGGCCACGGAGAGAGACCCGTAGGCGAGCTCCTCGGCGGCGAGGCAGTAGGAGACCACGTCGGCGCCCACACCGCCGGCCGATTCGGGATAGCGCATGCCGAAAAATCCGAGCCGCCCGGCCTCGTGGAACGCCTCGCGCGGGAACTCGCCCTTCTCGTCGATGGCGGCCGCCTGGGGCTTGAGCTTTTCCTTGGCGAACTTGCGGAAGGTCTCCTGGATCGCCTGCTGCTCGTCGGTGAGTTCGAAATTCATTGACCACGTTCCTTGTGCTTCTAAACGCCTCTCAGCTTTTCCGTCTCTTCTGCATCCACCTCGAAGGTTTCGGGATCCATGACGACCCCATAGGCGTCGCGCGCCTTGTTGATCGACAAGGTTTTGCACCGCACCTCGTGGACCACTTTCTCGACTGGTCGTTTGTGCGGATCGCCGTAGCCGCCCCCGCCCGATGCTTCCTGCACGTACTCGGTCCAGTCGGCAACACCGGTGACCAGGTCCTTGGTTGTGGCGCGGTAGACCTTCCCGCCGGGATCGCGCAGGTCGATGAAGTTGAGGCCGCCCTCCTTCCCGCCCTCGATGCCGAAGGCGGGCTCCACATCGCCGTCGCCGAAGGTGACGAGCTGCGTGTCTTCGCCGTGGAGCTCGAGCCGCGTGCGCACGCCGAGTCCGCCGCGCCATTCGCCGGCGCCGGCCGAGTCCTCGAGGAGTTCGTGCTCGATAATCACGTGCGGAGTCTGCTGCTCGAACATCTCATAGTCCTGGTCGAGCACGCCGCCCGACGCGTCGATCATGCCGATGTGGTCGTAGCCGTCGGTGCCCTTCATCGCGCCCGACCCGCCCTTGAGCCCCATGAAGCAGATGTCGACGTACTTGTCGTCCTTGCGCGGATCGTGGCCCGTGGTGAGCGAGCAGAGAAGCTGGTTCCAGCCGGCCGTGATCCGGTCGGGAATTGCGCCAGCCAGCGCCCGGATGATCGAATCGGCATTGGGCGGGCAAAGGTGATTGCCGAAGGTGGTCGCTGCCGGATAGGCCGCGTTGAGAATCGTCCCCTCGGGAATGATGATCTCGATCGGCTCGACCATTCCCTCGTTGTGGGGAATATCGGGATTGACCATCTGGAGAAAGGTGAGGATCGTGGCCGACGCCGACGACGTGTAGGTGCCGTTCACGAAGCCGTCGGTCTGGGCGTCGGTTTCCGAGTAGTCGAACACGACACGACCGTCCTTCACCGTGATGGTCACACGAATCTGGTAGCGCGACCCCGGTGTGCGGCCGTCGTAGTAGACCGTCGCCTCACCCTTGTACACGCCCTCGGGAATGGTGCGGATCTCGGTCTCCATCATGCGGCGCGTCGACTCGAAGAGGTGCTCCTTGTGGGCGTCGAAGACGTCGATGCCGTACTTGTTCACCAGGTCCCTCACGCGGCGCTCGCCCACCACGCAGGCGCCCATGAGAGCGCGCATGTCCTCCTCCACGATCTTCAGGCGGATGTTGGCGAAGATGAGGTTCCACACGTCCTTGCGCAGCGCGCCCCTCTCCATGACCTTGACGGGCGGGATGCGGAGCGCCTCCTGCCAGACCTCGGTCGCGTTGGGGTTGTACCCGCCTCGCACCGCGCCGCCGATGTCGGCCTGGTGGCCCTTGCACGCCGACCACGCCACGAGCGCGCCGTCGACGAAGATCGGCTTGTACACGGCCACGTCGTTGTTCTGGTTGCCCATGGAGAAGACATCGTTGTGAAAGATCACGTCCCCTTCGTGGATGTCATCGCCGTAAAAGTCGAGGATGTACTTGCACACCGGTGCGAGGGAGAAGCTGAGGATCGGCAGGTTCTCGGTCTGCTCGAGCATGCGGCCCTGCCCGTCGTAGAGG
>CAYXGI010000042.1:0-51154 GCA_964464495.1 uncultured Phycisphaerales bacterium | reverse complement strand
TACGAGATGTACAATCTCATGGGCGATCCGGCCATCGAGGTGATCCCGTCCACGGCGCCCACGTGGCCCGTGTGTTTGATCCAGGTCGACGGCGAGGACGGCCCGATCAGCATTCCGAGCACCCAGGTCATCGACCTGACGATTTCGATCGATCCGCGCGATGAGCTGGGCAATACTTATGACTGGTGGATCTTCGGCGACTACAATCCCTGGATAAGTTACTGGTGGCAGTATCCGGGCTGGTGGAAGAGGAGCGCCTGGTCAAAACGCTCTTACCTCGGCCCCCTGGTGGAGTTGAACCAGTACCTGATCGCCCATTCCACTGTCCCCGTGGGGAACTGGCTCTTCCACTTCTGCGTCGACGCTCCAGACAACGAACTGCAGGAGACCTACGGCGACACGATCACGATCAATTCCTATTAGGAAATAAGAGGCTCTCGCCAAGGCGCCAAGAACGCCAAGAAATAAAAATTTACTTCTTGGCGATCTTGGCGCCTTGGCGAGAGTCTTCTTTCCTCCCACGGGGAGCGCATATTTCACCATCACACCTGTTGCTTTCAATCGTATATAATCTATTAGTAGATAGTTGGAAATTTCCGATTCTCCGGAGGGGGGTGACAAATTGTCTTTCCATCGCTTTCTTTGGTCCCCCCGCCTGGAAAGCCAGAAGTTCTGGATCTCGCGATGATTCGACTCAAAGCACGACGGTTGTGGATGCATCTGCCGCTCGTGCTTCTCATTCAGAGCCTGATTCTGTGCGGCAGCGCCCCGGCCCAGGACCAGAACTGGGACAACTGGGATCTCGCTGCCGATCCCTCCTTCTACCGCAATCCAGACCGCCAGGTTCTGCGCAGCTTCCGCGTCCCCGAGTCGGCCGAAGCCCAGCGGCTGATCGACCGCGCCCAGGACAAGATCCGCGACGAGCACTTCGCGGCCGCTGTCGACGAGCTCCACGCGGTGATCACCAGCTACAGCGGCAAGGTTTATCAGGCCGGTCGTGAGAGTCTCCGGGGATCGAAGGGCTGCGCGCGTTTTATCGGCGCGGCCGAGATGGCCCACTACCTGCTTTCACGCCTGCCGCCCGTCGGGCGCGAGGTTTACGAGTCCTTCGCCCGGAAGAAGGCGTCGATCGAGCTGGAGAGAGCCCGCAACGATCGCGATATCAGGGCGCTCGAGTCACTGGCGCGGACCTTTGCCACCGCATCGATCGGCATCGACGCACACCGTTTCCTCGCTGACTACTACCTAGAAAAGGGCGAAGTCGAACTGGCGATCATCTTCCTGAAAAAGTGCCTGCTATACGCGGGCGAGCCCGCACCCGATGTGGTGGCCCGTCTCGCACGCGCCCTCGACCAGGCCGGTCACGACGAGGCTGCTCGGGATTACCTTGGCGCCAGCGGAGAGACGGAAGAGACTCTCGCACACGATCTGGCTCGGAATCCGCCGCTTGTCGGACCGCCAGGCTTCGACTGGCCCACCATGGGAGGCCGTCCGGACCGCAATCGGCCCATGCCGCTTCTCGATGGAGTCGACTTTTTTTCCGACCGCTGGATCAAGAGCACCTTCAACGATCTCCTGCGGAACGAGAATCCCTTTCTCGTCGACTCGCAGAACGTGGCGCCTTTCCGGCTCGTTCGCACGGGCGATGTGGTCTATGTGAACGACAGTGTTTCAGTGCGCGCCTTCTCGGTCTACTCGGGCGAGGAGATCTGGCACTTCGAAGGCCCCCTCGAGGCGCGCCACGGGTCGCGCATCTATTTCAACCTCGGCGACTACGTGGGCCGGTCGCGCCGAAGGGGGACGGTCACGTCCGAGCTGATCGCGGGCGGCACGGCGGCGAGCAATGTGCTCTTGGTGAACCTGCACGAAACGCGCCCCACGCGCGCGAAGAAGATTCTTCGCAGCGACGTGATCAACAAGCCGATCCCCGTGCGCCATCTCTTTGCCCTCGACGCGCGCTCGGGCCGCCTGCTCTGGCGGCAGGGCGGACACGATCCCGATCCCGAGGCGTTCATGAACAGGCTGAGCATTCCGTCTCCGCCCGTGGTCGTGGGTGACAGGGTTTTTTGCAGCGGCCACTTGATCGAGGGCGGGATCCGGAACTTCCTTTTCTGCTTCGACCTTGCCACGGGAGAGACGATCTGGCAGACCTCGGTCGGCGTGGGCCAGCAGCAACTGACCATGTTCGACATGAACTTTCGCGAATACCCCTCGACCCCCCTGACCGAGCTCGACGGCACTCTTTATTTCAGCTCCAACCTTGGCTATGTGGGAGCGGTCGACGCGATCACCGGACAGATCCGCTGGTTCACCGAATACGAGGGGATCCCCATTCCCGAGATCAGCCACTACACCAATCCCACGCCGCGCACCATGCACTGGTACAACGAACCGCCCCGCGTGGCGGGCAACACCATGGTGGCCACACCTCTCGACGCGGAGACTGCCGTGGCTTTCGATCGCCATACGGGCCGCGCCTCGTGGAGCCTTCCGTCCATACACCTCTGCCGTACGCACTGCCGCTATCTGCTCGGAATCCGGGAGAAGACGGTCATCTTCGGCAGCGCCGCGGGCGCCACCGCCGTCGACATCGATTCGGGCAGCCTCGTCTGGCGCACGGCGCCCCTGATCGACGGCGAACCGTGCACAGGAAGGGGCGCGATCACCGAGGACAGGATCTTTCTGAATCTTGGCAGCGGTCTGATCGTCGTCGACGCCGCTTCGGGCCGGATCGTGGCCGAACACGACGGGGGTGAGATTCTTTCCACCGACCAGAGCATCGTTCTGCTCGGCGATGTCACCGCCCGCGTCACGTCCGATGTGGTGCGCGTCAGCTTCGATGCCGAGGGCATGCTCAAGATGGCGCTCGGGAGGCTGGCCGATCCCTCCCGATCGAAGGACGGCCGGGGCCTCTTCAACGATCTGGTTTTCATCGGCGACATGTACCGGCTCGAGGGCGATCTCGATCAGGCCCACGCTTTTTATTCCAGGGCCTCCGAGCGCGCCGGCGGTGGGGGACCGGGAGCAACGGTCCGGATCCGCACGCGCCTCTACCGCATCAACATGGAAAACGGTTTCGTCAACATCGAGCGGGGTCGCTACGGCCGCGCAATGGCGGCCTTCGGCTTGGCCGTGGCTTCAGCCCGGTCAGCGGCCGAAGATCTTGCCGCTTCGGTGGAACTCATCGATCTCTTTCTCGGGAGCAAGGACTGGGACGTGCTGAGCAGGGTGGTCGACCGCCTCGACGGCGAGCATCGGAATCGCGTCGTCGATTTCGAGGAGCGTTTTGGCCTCGATGAATCGCCTGTCGGTTTCTACACCACCCTCGTCCGGTGCCGGGCGGCCGAGATGCGCCGCGATCCGGCGGAACGTCTCGCCTACCTGCGCGGCATTCTGGTCAACTGGCCCGACGAGGAGTACTTGCCTGCCGCGAACACGGACCGTGCCTGGGATTGGGCCGCCGCCGAAATCGGTGCGATCATCGTGGCCGAGGGGCGCGAGGTCTATGCCGCCTGCGAGTCGGAGGCCGAGGACGCAATGGAGAGGGCGCTCGCAGATGGCAGCACAGACCTGCTCGCAAGTGTGGCCCAGCGTTTTCCCAACGCCCGTGTGGCTTCGCGGGCGGTGCTCGAAAGGGCCCGGCTCCTGCTCGCGCGGCAGGAAGCAGCCGAGGCCTACCGGGCGCTGTCCGATCTGGCGAGCCGTTCGAGCGGGTCGGCGACGCTCCCTCACATTCACTACCTGATGGCGCTCGCCTCCGAAAAGGAGGGGAACCAGGAGCTGGCATCGGCGCTCTTCGAGAAGATCCGGCGCTTTCACAGCCACGTCCCCTCGCTTTGGGAAGAGGGCGTGACTTACGGCGAGCTCATTCCGGCCGCGCCTTCCGAAGGCGCGCGCGGTGCGGTTCTGCCACGGCTGCCGCGCGCCCCTCTGAGCGAGTCGGAAATCGAATTCGCCTCCGCGAAAGTCGATCTCCTCGAGGTGCACGGCGCTGATCTCTCTTCTCTTGAAGGCCGTGTATTGCTCCGCCTCTCCGATCCCGAACGCCTGGCGCTCGTTGATTTCCTCCGCTCCGAAACGATCTGGGAGCGAGAATTGAATTTGAATCACCCAAACGATTCGCGGTGGGTGCTTCTCGCCGGACAGACATTGACCGTCTGCTATGATCGGTCGATCATCGGCCTCGACCTCGACTCGGGACGGCGGATATGGGAGCGGAGCTTCGATTCGTGGGTCTTCGATGTCGATTCGGGCCTCGGTCTGCTCAAGATCGTGCACTCCATCGTCGACGACGACTACGAACAAGAGAACGTCATGACCGCCGAGTGTGTCAATCCGGCGACGGGCGCCACGCTCTGGCGGAAGGATATCACCGAGTGCACCGAAATGCGGCTCATCCCGTCGGTCGAGGTGTTTGCGGCGATCGTGAGCGGCACCTCTCTGCTCGTTCTCGATGCGCTCACCGGATCGACCCTGCACCGCCTCGACCTGGATTACTTTTCAGTGCGGCCGGCAACCGTCGAGCCTCCGCCGGGCCGGCTCTTTCTCCACGCTCGCGAGAAGGAGACGCGGCGCTGGCTTCTTCTCGGCGTCGATAGTCTGCGGGGGGAGATGGCCTGGCGCTTCTCGCTCGGGCACCGGGCGCCCCCGGCGGACAGCATCATGCGGTCCGGTTCAGACCTGCTCGTTCTGACCGAAGGAGACCGGAACATGGGCGATCAGAAGAGTCTCCATCTCATCGATACGGCCCAGGGCCGCGTGCGGCAGACCTTCAAGCTCGCTCCCCAGGACGCCCTCTTCTCCGGGGCTGACAACGATCTGGCCGGTACGTCGTGCCTCTTCGTTCACCCCGTGCCGGTTGGACGCGATCTGCCCGTCTCGGGCCTCGACGTGGCCATGGGTAGCTGGCGGTTCGAGGACAGCATCCTCGACGTGCGCGCCAGCGGAGGGCGCTACCCCACCGTGCACCCGGGCGTCTACGCGGCCGACGGTCTCGTGGTCGCTGTCGACTACTCTCCGTCCCGCCGCGACCGGCCTCTGGTGGGACGGGTCTTTTTCGTCGACGGCCGGACAGGAAAGGTCATCTTCTCGCGGGATACCCATCTGCCTGACGGGTTCGGCTCCAAGGGACTGCTGCGGCCGCTCGGGATCCAGGTCGCGCTCAGGAATGAAGGCTTTCTCATGGTGTCGGCCAACCGGTTGATTTGTATACGGGGGACCAGGAAATGACTCGATTCGTCAGACCGATCGACGCACTGATCGTCGGGCTCGCCCTAGGAGTCGTCTTCTGCGCCGGCCTCCTGTGCGGCGACCTTTGCGCCCAGGAAGAAGCCGACGAGAACGATCCGAAGACGATCGACGATGCCTCGAAGATGCGCGATAATTCGTGGAAAGACGATCCTGTCTTCGTGTCGATCACTGCCGGGCTCGATTATCTCGCCCTTCACCAGAACCGGAACGGCTCGTGGGACGGCGACATCGGTTTCAAGCTCAACTCCAACTACGAGGTGGAACGGAGCTCGCGCCCCCACGTGGGAGTGACCGCTCTCGCCGGTATCGCCTTTCTCGCCGGCGGACACCTGCCCGAGCGGGGCAAATATGGCGAGACCGTGTCGAAGACGATCGACTTTCTTCTCGGTTGCGTCAACGACGAGGGCTATGTCACCCGCTTCGGTTCGCGCATGTACAGCCACGCCTTCGCCACCCTCTTCCTGGCCGAGGTCTACGGCATGACGCGTCGGTCGGATGTGGAACGCAAGCTTCAGGAGTCGGTCAACCTCATCGTCAAGTGCCAGAACAAGGTCGGCTCGTGGCGCTACAAACCCTTTGCGCCCGAGTCGGACATGTCGGTCACCGTCTGCCAGCTCATGGCGCTCCGCGCCGCGCGCAACGTGGGCATCAAGGTGCCCAAGTCGACGATCGATCGCGCGGTCCAGTACGTGCTGCGTTCCTATGTCGACGCGTCCGAGGCGCGGCGCCACCGCCAGTACTACCCCCGCGAACGCTACTACAGGGTCGACGAGGGCTCCTTCTACTACCAGGTCTACGAGAACGGCTCTTCGGCCGGGATGCGCTCCTCCTTTTCGCTTACTGCCGCCGGGGTGACGTCCCTCTTCAACGCCGGCGAATATTCGGAGGGACGTCTCACGAAGAGTCTCGAATATCTCGGAATCAACCAGGACATTGTTTCCTCCGACTACGACCGGCACTACTTCTACTGGTACGGTCATTACTATGCCGTGCAGGCCATGTACATTGCCGGAGAGCCCTGGTGGCCGCGTTACTGGAACAAGATCTCCCGCGAGCTGCTCGAGAACCAGCGGTCGGACGGACACTGGGACAACTATGTCGGGCCGGGCGAGAATTTCGCCACTGCCGTGGCCACGATCATTCTGCAGGTTCCCATGGGGTACCTGCCCATCTTCGAGAGATGAGGACAAAGAGTTGAACTCCGAAGAGATCCATCGAAATCTCACCGCGCGGCTCGAGAGGTCGCTCAAGACGCTGAGGAATCTCTACCTGACGAACGGCCTCCTCCAGATCGCTCTGAGGCTGTTCGTCCTCCTGATGGTCCTCTTTCTCCTCGATTATTCGATGGCGCTGCCCCGTACGGTGCGCGCCGTGCTCTTCGCCGTCTCTCTCGGCTATCTGCTCTTTTCGGTCTGGCGGTTTCTGCTCTATCCCTTGCGGCGAACGATCACTCTCTCCGACGTGGCCCTCGCCGTGGAAAATCGCTTCCCCGATTACGACGGCCGGCTCATCTCGGCGATCGAGACGGCGCCCCTCTTCGAAGAGGGATTCCACAACCAGTCGCGGTCGCTGATCGAGGCCTCTCTGTCGGAAACCCATCGCGTCCTGTCATCGTCCAAATGGGATCGGCTCTTCAACACGAGCAGGATCAGGCGCGTGGGATGGGCCGGCATGGGACTCGTTCTCCTGATCGTGGTGTTCAGTGCCTGGCAGCCGGCCCTGGCCGGTGTCGGCTTGGCGCGCATGATGGGTGGTGCGGCCGAGTGGCCGCGTAAAACGACGCTCCTCGTCACCATCGAAAGCGATGCGGCCCAGTGCATCGTCGAGGGAGATGCCGATCCGAACGGCGCGCAGACCGTGATCGTTGCCGAGGGCGCGTCCCTCCCGGTGCGTATCAGCGTGGAAGGCCGCGATCCGGGAGAGGTGGAGATCGTTCAGGACCGCGAGGGCGGTCGCCCCGTGGGAGGTGGATCGTTCACCACAACGGCCGCGCGGCGCGCGAAGGGCCACTATCGGACGAGGATCCGCGATATCAAGAGCTCCATGACCTTCCGGGCGCGCGGTGGCGACGACAGCGGCCGCGGCCGGGAAGTGACCGTGTCGGTCGTTGACCTTCCCGAGGTGTCGGGAACGCAGGTCGTTTACAACTACCCCGAATATCTGGGACTGGAGGTACAGACAGCGCAGTCCGCCGAGATCGAGGCCCCCGAGGGAACGCGTGTCGACCTCGAGATGACCTTGACCTGTCCGCCTCACCGCACCGAGCTCGTGCTGATCAGGGAGAACGTGGAGAAACGTTTTCCCCTCGAGCCCGCCTCGGACGACCCTCTCGTCGTGCGGCACACCATGGCGATAGAGCAGTCGGGCCTCTACCGCGTCGATCTCTGGAACGAGCTCGAGTTCCAGACCCTCGACGTCCCTGTCCACTCGATCATCTGCCAGCGCGACGAACCGCCGCGCATCAAGCTGCTCAGCCCGCGGCGCAGGGAGATCGATGTGGTCGCCAAGGGTGTGATCCCCTTTCTGAGTGTTGCCGAGGACGATTACGGACTGAGCCGCGTGGGCATCGAGTACAAGGTGGCTGGATCCGGAAAGAACGAGGTCATCGATTTCACTGATGGCGATCTCGATGCCGATCTCGGCGAGCGGCGGCGGGTGTCGCGCCACGTGATCGATTTGCAGATGAGGCAGTTCGCTTTCGACGAGGGCCGCAGGCATCTGGTGGAGCGCGATTCGATCATTTACTCGCTCTTCGCGATCGACAAGCAGCCCGACGAACAGAGGGGGCGGACCGCAACGGGAACATGCGTGATCGATATCGTGAGCGAGGGCGAAAAGATCCGGCTCCTCACCGAACGGCAGATCAGGCTGCGCCGCGACATCAAGCGGCTCTTGACTCAGCAGGAAGAACGGCGCCAGCGCGTGGCCGAAACCCTGTCCGACGCAACGGGCGACGGTGGAGACGATGCGCTCAAGGAGCAGACCCTGCTCTTCCTGGAAATGGGCCAGAACCAGCTCTCCACGGGATTCGGCTCGGCGACGCGCGAGTTTGCGAGCCTCTTCAACGAGTATCTCTTCAACCGGATCGACAACTCGACCGGCGCGGCGGCGCTTCTCGCCAGGGTGCTGGCGCTCCGCGAGGCGGCGGCGCCGGCGGAGTTCTTCAATCCATCACTCTATGCGCCTCTCGGCGAGGAGCTGGCCCGGGGCGCTTTCGGCGAGATGGATGTGATGGAGAGGCTTTTCGGCATGCTGGGCGTTTCGCTCGAGGTATCGGAAAAACTCTCTCCGCGGGCAGCGGGCCATCTCGCCGCCGCCGTGGTGGCTGCCGAGAAGGACGCCAAGACCGCCCGCCTCACGCAGGCGCTCGAAGACCAGCAGCGTATCGTCGACCTGCTACGACACCTCCTCGAGAGGATTGCCGAGTGGGAGGATTTTCAGGAACTCCTTCAGATGATGCGCGATATCGTGGACGATCAGGAAAACCTCAACAAGCGGACGCGGGAGTGGATCAGAAGATAGAATTCAAGCCCGATGAGGGTGGGAGCAGACCGATGGCCTGGAAAAGACTGATGATCGCCTCTCTGATCGGTGCGATCCTGTGCGCGCCGCCCCTGATGGGGCAGGAGAACTCCAAGTCCCTCGAGAAACTGGTGCGCGATCAGGAGATGATCCGACTGCGGCTCGAACGGATCGAGGAGATGATGGGCCGTCTGATGCGCAAGTACGAGGCCGAGGGCGGCCGCCGGAACGCCGATCTCATCCTCAAGGCGCGCCAAGAGCTCAAGGACCGCGATATCTACGGCAGGCTCGAGACTGCCGAGGCCCTTTTAGGAGAGCGGCGCCTTCAGGTTGTGGAGGAGCAGCGCTCACTGGGCGAGGATCTTGCAGACATCTTCGCTATCTTGCAGGACCGCAACGATCTCGAGCGGCTCGAGGAGATGCTCGCTTCTCTCGAAGAGGGGCTGGCCAAGACAGGCGAGCTCGTCCGCGAACAGGAGCGGATCCTTTCGGAGACACGCAAGCTCACTCACGATCCCGAGGAATTTCTGCGCCAGGCTCTCGACAGGGTGCGCAAGATTCTCGACAGGCAGAAGGCGCTCAGCAACGCAACGCGCAGCTCCGCCGCCGGGGCAAACGATGCACAGAGCCTTCTCGAACTTGCGAACGAGCTCGATCAGCTCGCCGACCGTGAGAATGCGCTGGCTCAGAAAACCCTCGACGCCATCACCGAGCGCGCCGGCGCCGCGGCCGAGCATCTTGCCCAGGCCCTGCGCGAGCAGGAATCTCTGGCCAGCCGCCTAGAAAGGCTCGCCGCCGAGGCTGGCGAACAGAGCCGGTCCGATCAGGAGATGAAGGAATTCTTGCGGCGCCAGATCGCCGCCAGTGACAAGGTGCGCGCCGCGGCCGAGGCCATGGCCGCGGTAGAGAACAACGCCGGGCGGAAAGCCGCGACAGACGAAGCCCTGGGCAACGCGGCCGAGCAAATGGCGGAGACGGAGCGGGCCCTCGACGAGGGACGCATGGACGACGCCGCCCGGAGCGCGCAGGATGCCGCCGATAGCGCCCGTTCGGCTCTCGAAAAGCTCGGCGAGGGTGGCGACGGCCGTCTGGCCGAGGAACAGGAGAAGATCGCCGGCGAGGCCGAAGCGCTCCTCGAGAAAATGGAGGCCGACGCGGAAAGCACCGAACAGGAATCGGCAAAGCAGAAGCTCGGCGAGGCGACCGCCGCGGCGCGCGAGGCGGGCCGATCCCTCGAGAAGGGAAGCGATGCGGCCGCCATGGCGAAGGAGCAGAAAGCGGCGCGCAGCCTCAGGCAAGCGGCAGAGGAGATGAGGCGCGCCTGGCAGAAAGGGATCGGAAAACGCCGCGAGGAAGCGGGCCGTCTCGCCGACGAGCAGAACGCCCTCAGCCGCGAGACGCGCGACCTCAACGAGACGCTCGATGCGGCCGAGGATCTTCTGAAACCCGACTCCGACGCCGACGGAGAAAAGGGCCTGGCCGAGGAGAAGCAAAAGGCCGAGGAAGCGTCGGACCGCATGTCGAGCGCCGAGGGGCAGTTGCGCCAGTCGTCTCCCCAGTCAGCGGGCGCCGAGCAGTCGCGGGCGGAGTCGGCGCTGCAAGAACTGGCCGAGATGCTCGAGGCGAAGGCGTCCGACGCCGCGGCGCAGAGCGGCGATTCGATGAGCCCCGAGCAAAAGGCGTCCAAGTACGACGAGCTCGCCCGGCAGCAGAAAGAGCTCGAGGAGCGGACGCGCGATCTCATGAAACGGCTCAGGGAGCTTCCCGACAAGAAGCCACAGAGCAGCCTCTCCCAGGCCGCCGACAACATGGGCTCCGCGTCGAGCGAGCTCGACAACCAGCAGGGAGAGATGGCCGAGCAGGACGAGGAGGACGCCCAGAAATACCTCGAGCGCGCTCTGCAGCAGATGAAGAACCAGAAGCAGAAGTACCAGAGCATTCAGCAGCAGGAGATCCTCTTCCGCGTGCAGCAGGAGCTCGAAGAGCTCAAGAAGGAGCAGGACGAGATCAACACGACCACGGCCGGATTCGATCTCGAGCGCGAGGGGACGCAGTCGCTTCGCCGTTCGCAGAAGAAGAAACTCCGCGACCTGGCCGCGCGTGAAGAGACGATCCTTGGCCGCACGGTGGCGGTCAAGGAAAAGATCATGGAAGATGGTTCCACCGTCTTCAACTGGGTGCTCGACCGGAACCGCGACGACCTCGACGAGGTGATCGAGGCGCTCAAGCAGTACCAGTCGGACGCGGTGGTCCAGACGATCCAGAAGGACATCAGCCTGCGCTTCGGGGAACTGATCGCCTCGATGCGCGAGGAGATCAAGCGGCGCCAGGAAGCGCCCACCGGCGAGCCTCAGGACTCACCGAGCTCCGAGCCGCCGCTGATTCCGCCCGTGGCGGAACTGATCATGATCAAGACGATGGAAGAGAGCGCCCAGCGCCGTATCGAGGAGTTCATCATCAACAATCCCGGTATCGACGAGTCGGGCGCCAATCCGATCGAGAGGGAACTCCTGAAACGACTGGCCAGCGAGCACGCGGCCATTACCGAACTGTTCAAGGAGATCCTGGAACGTTTCCAGGGTGCTGCCCAGAGTGGAGAAGAAAAATGATTCAAAGGACTAAATCGGGATCGTCCCGAATCGGCCGCCTCGGACTGATCGCACTCGTGGCGATCGGTCTCGTCTGCGCCCTGTCAGGCGCGCTTCGCGCCCAGCAGCAGCCGTCCGACGAAGACCAGCGCCTGGCCGAGCTGATCAAGAAGATCGAGGACGGCATGCGGACGATCGACGAGAATCTCAACGAGGTCCGCGCCGCGCGCGTGGAAAAGGAAAAGACCGTTCCCGGTATCCTCAACGAAACCCGCCGCCGCCACCAGCAGGTGATTCGCGATCTCGAGGAGCTGATCCGGAGCATCAAGTACTCGCCATGAAGCTCGTCGAGCGGCGGCCGGGGGTCGCCACAGAGTCAGCCCCAGGGCGGGAAGCAGAAGAACCAGCCCCGCAGCGAGGGACAGTCCGAAGAGGAGCTGCAAAAGAATCCCAACCAGAAGAATCAAAACAGCGAAAAAGAGGGCGAAAAACCCAAGGGGGAGAACAATCCGGAGCATGGCGGCGCCGACTCGAAGCAGCCCGAGCAGCAGGACGGGAATCGCCCGAAGCCGGACAAGGATCCGGAGAGTACCGACCATGTCGATATCTCCGGCCGGTGGGGGCTGCTGCCGCCCAAGGTGCAGGAGGAGATTCTCAACTCGAACGTGGAGGACTTTCCCCAGAAGTACCGCAAGTGGCTCGAGGAGTACTATCGCCGTGCGGGCAACAAGAAGTAACGATCGGAGCAGCGAGGTGAGGCGTATCCTTTTCGTCGCGGTCTTTGTCTCGATCATGGCGGTCGCCGTGCAGAGCCGATCTGCAGGCAACCTCCAGGAGATCGACGATCCCAAGGATTCGACCCGCGACGAGGAGAGGGTTCTCGCTTCCGATCCGGCCCTGCTTCTCGAGGTTCACGCCATTGTGGAGAAGGCGCACAGGTACCTTGCCGAGCGGCAGAACAAGGACGGTTCCTTCTCCATCGATCCCGACGATCTCTCGGCGAGCGCGCCGATCGCGGTGACCGCCCTCGCCTGTCTCAGCTTCATGGCCGGCGGCTCCACCCCGGAGCGGGGCGAATTCAGCCGCCAGTTGCGCGACGGCCTCTCCTACCTTTGCATGGCGTGCAACGAGCGGGGCGAGCTCGTCGACGATCGGGACTCGACATCGAAGATGCACGGACAGGGATTCGCCCTCCTCGCCCTGGCCGAGGCTTATGGCATGTACGGGATCAGCGATCGTTCGGTCGACCGCAAGAGGCTCGATGAGGTGATCAAGAAGTCAGTGGCGCTCATATCCGAGATCCAGACCGAGGTCGGCGGCTGGAACTACGACACGAAGAAGGCGGCCGACCACGAGGGATCGATCACGATCTGCATCATCCAGGGCCTGCGCGCCGCGCGCAACGCGGGCGTTCACGTCGACCGCACCGTGATCGACAAGGCGGTCGACTACGTGCGCCGCTCCCAGAAGAAGAGCGATGGTTCCTTCCGCTACCGGCTGAATTCGGACAAGACCTCCTTCGCGCTCACTGCCGCGGCCGTGGCCACGCTCAACGCGAGCGGCGACTACGATTCGGACGCCATCGGTCTCGCCATGGAGTACATGCTCAAGAAGGACCCCGTGCTCAACCACGTCTCCCACTTCAAGGATCAGTACCCGCAGTACGCGCGGTTCTATTCGGCCCAGGCCTACTATCATTACCGGGACCGGAGCAGTTTCGACCGGTGGTTTCCGCGGCTCGTGGAGGAGGCGTCGATCTTGCAGCGCGACGACGGCGCCTTCGGCAACACGCAGTTCGGTCCGGTCTATGCCACGGCCACGGCGGCACTGACGCTGCAGATTCCCTTCGGGTACTTGCCGATTTTTCAGCGGTAGGCGTGTCTTCAAGAAAAAGTGCATCGGCCGATACGATCCTTCAAGGTAGAATCTCTCCCATAGACGAGCTGTAAAGAAACGGAGGAGCGTCCATGCGAGACGTATCAGGCAAGGCAAGAACCTTGCGCACGGCCGAGGCGTTGGCCACCCTGAAGATCAGCCCGGCCACGATCGCGATGATCAAGAAGGGGGAGACTCCCAAGGGGGATCCTCTGCCCGTGGCCAAGGTGGCGGCGATCCAGGCCGCCAAGAACACGAGCGCCATCATTCCCTACTGCCATCCGATTCCGGTCGAGTTCGTAGGAGTCGAGTTCACCGTCGGCGAGGCGTCGATCGATGTGTCGGTCACGGTCAAGGCCGTCTACCGCACCGGTGTCGAGATGGAGGCGCTCACGGCCGCTTCGGTGGCGGCGCTCACCATCTACGACATGGTCAAGATGGTCGATGACGCGATGGAGATCGTCGGCCTTCGCCTTAAGGAGAAGAAGGGGGGCAAGTCGGACTTCAAGGAGAGCTTCGATGAGCCGCTGCGCGCCGCGGTTCTCGTGGCGTCCGATTCGGTCTCGGGAGGTCAGAGCCGGGATCGGGCCGGCGGGTTGATCGAAAAAAGGCTCAAGGACGATGGGCTCGACGTGGTCGAACTGCGCGTCGTGGCCGACGAGCCCGACCGGATCAAGGAGGCGCTGATCGAATTCGCCGACGTGAAGGGTGTCGACCTTGTCATCACCACGGGCGGCACCGGCCTCGGGCCGCGCGACACCACGCCCGAGGCGCTCGGCGAGATTCTCGACAAGGAACTTCCCGGCGTGTCCGAGACGCTGCGTGTCTTCGGACAGGAGAGGACGCCGCGCGCAATGCTCTCCCGCGGCTGCGCCGGCCTGCGCGGCTCGACCCTTTTCGTCTCGCTGCCCGGATCGACGCGCGCCGTGAGCGAGTCGCTCGACGCGCTCTTTCCCGGGATCCTCCACTCCTTTCACATGATGCGCGGCAAAGGTCATGGAAGCGAGCAGGAGACCGACAATGCTTGAGATCGACGCGGCGCAGAAGATCGTTCTCGATTCCACGCCCCTGCTTCCGGCCAGGACCGTGGCTGTCGACGAGGCTCTCGGGCTCACCCTGGCGGCCGATGTCCTGTCGCCCGAACCGATTCCGCTCTTCGATTCGTCCGCCATGGACGGTTTCGCGGTGCGCTGCAGCGATGTGGCCGGCGCAACCGAGCAGAGTCCCGTCAGTCTCAGGGTCGGGGCGCTCAGCCGGGCGGGCGCGCCCTACACGGGGCCGGTGGGAGAGCGAATGGCGGTCAAGATCATGACCGGCGCCATGGTTCCGCCCGGCGCCGACGCCGTGGTGATGAAGGAATACACCGACGACCGGGGAGAGACGGTTCTCATCAAGCGGGCCGCCGCCCTGGGAGACCACATACGCCGGAAAGGCGAAGAATTCTCGAAGGGAGATAAAACGCTCGACGCCGGCGCCGCGGTGACGCCGCCGGTGATCGGGCTGCTCGCCACGCTCGGTTTCAGCGAGGTCCTTGTTCGGCCCAATCCGTCGGTGTCGCTCATCGTCACGGGCAGCGAACTCAAGCGGCCGGGCGAGGAACTCGCTCCAGGCCAGATCCGCGACGCCAACTCTCCTGCTCTCGTTGCCGTCCTGCGCGCCATCGGTATCGAGCCGGTCTCGGCGGAGTGCGTGGCCGACGAGAAGGAGGCGATCGCCTCCGCCCTCGGCGCCGCCCTCGGGCGGGCCGACGTGACGATCTCGGTGGGGGGGGTGTCGGTGGGCGATTTCGATCTCGTCAAGGACGTGGCCGAGGAGATCGGCGTGGAGACCCTCTTCTGGCGGATCGCCATGAAACCGGGCAAGCCGAACTATTTCGGGAAGAAAGGCGACTCGCTTCTCTTCGGTCTTCCGGGCAATCCGGTTTCGGCTCTCGTTTCTTTCCACCAACTGGTCAAACCCGCCTTGCGCGCCATGGCCGGACGGACCGCCGGTGACGAGGACGGCCTCGGCAGAGCGTGCCTCGTTAGCGAACTCAGAAAAAGAACGCACCGTCTCGAATTCGTCCGCGGCCGGCTCGGTCGCAACGACAGGGGAGAGATGAACGTTTTGCCGCTGCTGGGCCAGGAGTCGCACAAGCTCGGTGCTCTGGCCCGCGCCGACTGTCTCATCCTCTTTCCGCAGGACGTGAATTTTCTCGAGGCGGGATCGATGGTCGACGTCGAGACGCTCGATTGGAGCACGCCATGAGAACTGAAGAAGGACGCGTTGTGGCCATCTCGATCAGCGCCGAGAAGGGAATGCGCAAGTCGAACGTGAACGAGGCGACCCTCATCGAGGACTGGGGAATCGAGGGCGACGCCCACGCCGGCCCCGGCCACCGTCAGGTGAGCTTTCTCGCCCTGGAGAGCATCGACACGATGCGCGCCAAGGGCCTCGACGTGAATCCCGGTGATTTTGCCGAGAACATCGCCACCGAGGGCTTGGTGGTCGCCGTGATCGAGGTCGGCCGAAGGATAGCGATCGGCCCGACGCTGATCGAGCTCACCCAGATCGGCAAGGAGTGCCACAGCCGCTGCGCGATCTTCGAGCAGGCCGGCGATTGCGTCATGCCCCGAGAGGGAGTGTTCGGCCGTGTGGTGAAAGGCGGAACGATCCGCGTCGGCGACAGGGTCGAGGTCGCACCCTCTTAGCGATACCCCAAGACATCGCGATAGACGCGCGCCGTTGCTTGCGGGCTATCCTGGCAGAGATAGTGGCCGAGGTGCTCGAATCCGCCATAGGGCTGGGTATAGGGAAGAATCTCCACGTAGAGCAGCCCCACGGGACCGGTGTGGAAGGCGAGGTTGTAGTCGAAACTCAGGTTGCGCTGTTCCATGAGAAGGTTCAGCGCGCCGGTCATCTCGCGCATGGCGGTGGCCAGGCCTTTGAGAACGTCATGGTCGAGGTGGTGGAGATATTCGCCCGCGCCACGGGGCGGCACGATCACCGCCTCGAGCGGCCGCCGCATGAAGGGCGAAATCAGCGCGCTCACGCCGCCCGGAAACTCGGCCACGACGAGATCGGGCCGGGCGGCCGCGCGCAGGTGGTCGGCAAAGGCCGCGCCCTCCTTCGCCTTGAAGTCGCGGTCCTCGGCAATCCGCCGCGGCAGGACGGAGAGGTGGGCGATTTGCTGGTGGCCGTGCTCGACCGATCCGCCGACCTTGAAACCCCTGTTCTTCATGATGGCCGCGTAGCCGCTGTGGTCTCCGGCGGAGCGCGGAAATCCCGCTGCTTCGCTGTGGAGCAGGAACTTCTCGAGAGCCGCGAGCCGGGCGAAGACGACCTCCAGGTCGTGAGAGCACATGTTGTGAAGGTCGGCGTCGTGGAGCGTGGAGCACCATTGCAGCAGATGGACGCCCCGATTCCCCTCGGCCCGGCCGGGCGGGAAGGGATAGACCATGGGAAAGAGATTGGGTGTGATGAAGGTGCGATGGTCCTTGCACAGGGGCGCCATGTCGACGACCGGCGTAAGCCGGCACTCGCACACGATGCACGACGTGATGTCCCGGCCCGACTCGGTCTCATCGGTCGATGGGCTCTCGTCGGGCTGCGCGCGGACACCGGCCGAGAGGGGCCGGGTGCGGCGCGCCTCGGAGTAGGAAATCCACAGATCGGAGCGGGGATCCTGGGACGCGGCGGGATCGGGCTGATAGAGCTCGGCGCCCGAGTTCTGCACCACATTTTCCAGGTCCTGGTAGGACGCCGTCTCCAGCGCCTCGATGCGGACTATCTCGGCCAGCCTGGCGCGATCGAGCTGCTCGGGGCTCTTGTCTTCGTCGGCCATCAACTCGTGGCGATTCCATCGGTGGGCGACGAAGCCGATCCGAACTCCTTCTTGGCGATGCGGCCGGCGAGGTAGGCTTCCCGTCCGGCGATGCAGCCGTGCTTCATGGCCGTCGCCATGCGCACCGGGTCCTCGGCGAGCGCGATGCCCGTGTTGAGCAGAACGCCCTCGGCGCCGAGTTCCATGGCGATCGCCACGTCCGAGGCTGTTCCCACGCCGGCGTCGACCACGATCGGCGCCTTGACGTTCTGGAGGATCAACTTGATGTTGATCGGGTTGAGAATGCCCTGGCCCGATCCGATCGGCGAACCGAGGGGCATGACGGCCGCGGCGCCCAGGTCCTCGAGCTTGCACGCCGTGATCGGATCGTCCGAGGTGTAGACGAGAACGGTGAAGTTCTCCTTGACCAGGACGCGGGTCGCTTCGAGGGTCGCCTCCAGGTCGGGAAGGAGCGAGATCTTGTCGCCGAGCACCTCGAGCTTGATCAGGTCGGAGATTCCCGCCTCGCGCGCCATGAACGCCGTGCGGATCGCTTCGTCGGCCGTGTAGCAGCCGGCCGTGTTCGGCAGGATCGTGTACTTGTCCCGGTCGATGTAGTCGAGAAGCGATTCGCCCTCGCCGGTGATGTTCACGCGCCGCACCGCCACAGTGACGACCTCGGTGCCCGACGCATCGAGGGCGTCGGCCATGAGCTGAAAGGTCTCGTACTTGCCGGTGCCCACGAAGAGGCGCGACTTGAATGTGTAGTTACCGATCTGAATGGGCTTGTCCTTCATGGCCTTATCCTCCTCCCACAAAGGTGACGATCTCGACCCGGTCGCCGTTGTCGACGTAGATCGTGTCGAACTCGTCCTTGCGGATAATTTTCTTGTTCACTTCTACTGCCATGGCCTGGGGCTCGATCGCCAGGTGTTCGATGAGCTTCCGGACCGTCATTGCCTTGTCCAGGTCTTTGGGCTCTCCGTTGAGAGTGATCGTGATCGTCATTCGCCAGCTCCCGTGAGCTCTTCAAAGCGTCTGGTATTCCGGAGGCCTTTGAGATCAGGGTCCCGGAGAGCCCAGGCGCGGGCCAGTTTCAACCTGAGAGGCCGGACGTATTCTTTGAAATGCCTCTCCGCGTAGTCGAGAGCCTTCTGTTTTTCTCCGACAAGAAGAAAAAGGCAAGCTTTATTATAGAACTGCTCCGGGTATTCCTCAACCGCGGCCCCGATCTTTGTGGCCTGAGCCTTGTGTCCCGCCCTCGCCAGGACGAGGGCGCGCGCCATCCGCACCTCGGTCAGCTCGGGCGCGAGGCGGTGAGCGTCGGAAACGAGCCGCGCGGCGAGCGCCGGCTTGCCGTTCGTAAGTGTCTCGATCGTTGCCAGTTGCAAGAGACCGAGCGCATGGATGCGTTCCGCGTTTTCGATCATTTCCCCGTAGACGCGGAATCCTTCCCTCTCCTGGGCTCCCTTGTACTCGCTGAGAAGGTCTTCGCAGATTTTGACTCCCTTGCCGATGCTCTGGCGCGCGCGGGCAAAATCACCGAGCTCCATCTCGGCCGCGCCGCGGACGAAGAGGGCCTGCGTGGTGAGGTCGAGATTTCTCCAGAGCATCGATTCCTGGACCACTCCCACGAAGTCATCGAGCTGTCGCACCGCGGCCGCCAGATCGCCCGCGTCGCTGCGCAGGAAGGAACCGAAGGTCATGGGAAGGCTCGACCGGGCGCGGTCGTCGAGCGCGGCGAGGTCCTCGGCGGGCGGGTAGTAGTTGCAGCGCGATGCGTCCTGCCTGAGCGCGGTCGTGAGCTGTGACAGGACCGCGCCGCACTCAGCCTCGCCATTGCGGCGGCTCAGCTTCCAGACGAAACGCCAGAGGCTGAATCTTCCGGTCAAGAGCGAGTCGATCAGGGCTGTGTCCGGTTCATAGGGCGCGGCCTCGATCGCTTTCAGGAAGAACCCGGTGCCATCGCCGCCCTGCGCCGCGGTGAGGGCGCCTTCGATGAGAAGGGCGCGTGCGCGGATGCTCTTTGCGAAGTCGCCCGGTGTCTGTTCAATCTGGAGCGGCAGGTCGTTCAATGAGGGGCGCCAGGGTTGTTTTTCCTCGAAGGCGATGAGCGCCAGGGCGAGGCAGGCCTCGGATCGGAGAATCAATGCCCCTGTCGAATCGTCGCTCCTTAGGGCGCGCGTCACGTCGAGGGCGATCTCTTTCGCCTCGGACAGGTCTTGGCCGTAACGGATCAGGGCGTCGGCGATGTCGAGCCTGGCTCCGTGGTCGTCGTTGAAGAGGCACGCCAGACGGCGGTTCAGGCCGATGATGGCGCTGTAGTCGTTCATCCTCGAAAGGTGGGTTATGATGCCGGCGAGCACGCGGCCGGCCTTCTGCCGCACGAGCGGCGAGGGGAAGAGAAGGGCGTCGGCAGCGGTATCGAGGGAACTGGGCAGGGCGCATTCGGCAAGGCTGTCGAGGAGAAGCGGCACGAGGCTTTCGTCGAGCCGGCCGTCGGTGACGAAACCGTAGCATCGCGCAAGGCAAGCGGCCGCGTCGCCCCGTTGGCCACGGGCGAGGGCGCGCAGGGCGGGCGCGCGGACGGTTTGGGGCAAAATGGGAAGGGCGTCGACAATGAGACCTGTCTGGAAGGACGGGGCCGGCCTGCGCACGCCGTCGACATAGGCCCTTCGCTGGGGAATGGATCCTGTATTCAGCAGGCCGCACGCCCAGTCGATCGCGCCCTGATCGTCCGGATCGGGGTGACTGGCCAGGAAAGCGATCGCTTTCAACTGGACGGCCTGCGCGGGGTGCTCGACGTGCTCCATCACCGCCTTGCGGAGCGCCTCGTCGGGAACGACGCAGGTGAGGAGACTGATACAGCCTGCCACGATGAGAGGCTCGGAACTCTCGATACCTCGCCGCAGGTGCGGTTCGGCGTCGGGCCCTATCTTGCCGAGCTCGGACGTCGCTTTCTGGCGGACGATGAAGAAGGGCGACGCCAGTTCTTCGATGAGAGTGGCGATCTCGTCGGCTTGGCTCTTCTCCGGGGAGCTGTTGGTCTCATTGCGGATGACTTCCTGTCCCTGCGCCGGATTCGAGGTTGATAGCAGTGTGGCAACTATCATGGTCGAGAAAAGCAGCCTTTTTACCGGACCGTGACAGACATGATCGATCCGGCTCCCCGGCGGTGCGTTCGATGGTGAGCGGCCGCCTGGGGCACTGGAGTGAGAGGATCGATCCGGTAAAATAGGCAACTACCTAATGTCCTCTTAAATAAGAACTTGAGATTTATGAGTTTCCGGCTGCCCGTGAGAGCTCTTTCTGTTCGATCGGGGCCGTGTGGGGGACAGATTAACTGATTTCCAGAGAACAGGATACGCATTTCTTGTCTGTTCCTAAGTAGTTCCTCGGAGGGTGACGTAACAGCCCGATGAAAAACTCAATCGAGCTGAACCCACATTCTCGATGGGCTGTTAATTTAATTAATAAAGCCTTGACGGTGTTTGAAAGCCTCTTTAGCATGGCCGGATGTAATAGACCGCTTTTGGTATAAGAAGCGGGGTCATCTGACCCGCTTTTTCTTTTACCAAGAAAGATGTTACGTCATGTCGGCCAAAAGGATCTCTCCAGAGAGCCGCCGTGACGTGGAAAAGTGAGAGACGTCGGCTTCAGTTGCCCGAGATCGGCGATGGAGCCCGCTAGGATCGCACGATGAACGCCGCAGAACTCCTGAGACTGATTGAGATCCTTCACAAGGAAAAGGATATCGACAGGGAAATCCTGTTCGAGGCGGTCGAGGGAGCCATTGCGTCAGCGATCAAGAAACGGCACAGCACCGAGGACGAAATCGAGGTCAAGATCGACCGATTCACGGGTGACATCGAGGTCTTCGAGGGTGAATATCTAGCCGAATACCCCGACATGGGCCGGATCCAGGCCCAGACAGCCAAGCAGGTCATCATCCAGAAGATTCGCGAAGCCGAAAGCGAAGTCATTTTCGCCGAGTACGAGAACAGGGTGGGCGAACTGGTCAATGGGACCGTTCAGCGCATCGAGGGCGGCAACGTGATCGTCAACCTTGGCCGGGCCGAAGGGATTCTGCCGCGCCAGGAGCGGATCCGCGGGGAGAACTATCAACCGGGCGAGCGGATCAAGGCCATGATCTACGACGTGCTCAAATCAGGCCAGAAGGTCAAGATTCTCCTCACGCGCGCCAGCCCCGATTTCGTGATCAAACTTTTCGAACTCGAAGTTCCCGAGATCGGCGAGAAAATTATCGAGGTCAAGGCGATCGCGCGCGAGGCGGGTTTCAGAACCAAGGTGGCCGTTTCGTCGTACGACATGCGCGTCGACTGCATCGGCGCCTGCGTGGGGATCCGCGGCACGCGGATCAAGTCGATCACCGACGAACTCAATGACGAGCGCATCGATATCATCCGCTGGAACGATTCCTCGGAGGTGCTGATCATCAATGCGCTCCGTCCGGCCCAGATTCACTCGATGACCCTCGATGAACAGACAGGAACGGCCAGTGTTCTCGTGCCCGACGACCAGCTTTCGCTCGCCATCGGGCGCAAGGGCCAGAATGTGAGGCTTGCCACCAAGCTCGCCGGCTGGGAAATCAAGATCCAGGGCCTGTCCGAATCGACTCTCGGTGAGGGCGCCTCATCCCAATCCAGGGAAGAGGATCCAGAGGTCGCTGCTGCACGAGAAGCGCTCCTTCAGGGAACGAGTCTCGAAGCGATCTACTCGAAGGAGAAGAAAGCAAAGGCTGAGGCCGCGACCGATGAGTCAGCCGGGGAGGCATCGGAAGAAACGCCCCCCGCGGACGCCGAAGACGTTGGCGTTGATATCGAAGAAGATATCGAAGAAGGCGTTGAAGATAACGCCGAAGATGACGCCGAAGATGCCGTCGACGGAGACGGTGGCGCCGGGGACGAACAGTCCGATCCCGGCGAACAACTCGAAGATACGAAAGAGCCTGGCGATAACGTCGAAAAGCCGGGTTCGAAAGAAGAATAGTGCGCCAGTCCAGGAGGCCAGAATCTTTTGAGACTTCACGAACTCGCCAAAGAGTTGGGTGTGACCAGCAAGGAACTTCTCGCACAGGTGAGGGAGATCGGCCTCAACGTCAAGAGCCACTCCTCCAACCTGGAAGCTGGAGAGGAGTCGATCCTTCGCTACGCGATGAAGGAAATCCTGGACGAACGTAAGAAGAAGGAAGAGCAAGAGGCGGCCAAAAAAGAGGCCAAGAAGACTGCCTCGAAGAAGTCCAAGATAAAAGGCGACGCCGACGTTGAGACCGAATCCGGCACCGATGCCGTTGCCGTGATGGAGCCGGAAAGGGACGACGCTGCCGCTATCGAAGAGGCCGCGTGCGCCGACGCCGAAGAGGGAGCCGTTGCTGTCGAAGAGGGCATTCCTCAGAACGCGGATGGCGCAGTTGCTGCCGTACCCGATGGGGCGGTTGGCGAACCCGCGGCAGCCGACGCCGCCGTACCAGATCCCGAATCCCCGGTTGCAAGCCCCGAAGCTCCCCCTGAAGAAAAGAAGCTGGACGCGTCAGCCAAGACGCCTCTGAAAAAGATCAGAAAGATCGCCCGCCGGAAACCGACCGCCACGATTCTGGGCCGGATCGAACTGCCGTCGGCAGCGCTCGAGGCGCACAAGAAAGCCAAGGAAAGGAAGCGCAAGGACGATCTTCCTCCATCGAGGCGAAGAAGCGCGGAAAAGAAAAAAGACGCCGAACCGCCCATCTTCACCATCGAGAAGTCCGTCAAGCCGGGCCGCGACAAGGAAGAGCCGAGCTCCTGGACCGATGACAAGGCGAAACGGTCGATCAAGCCGAAGCAGTCAGCCTTCGACCACTCCGGGATCGATGACGATCCGCTCCTCCAGGGCATTCGGATCAGCAACTGGGACCGGCACTACAAGCGGAGGCGGCCCGTCTTCAGGCACGGCCGCGGTCAGAAGAAATACAGGCGGCCGGCCGCCCAGCTCGACCGAAAAGTCGATGTGGAAGTTCCCATCGCGCTCAAGGATCTCTCACAGGAGACCGGCATCAAGGCCCGGGACATCCTGATGGCTCTCATGAAGCGGGGCGAGATCCTTCATATCAACTCGGTGCTCGAGGAAGAAGCCGTCATTCAAATCGCCATGGATTTTGGCCGGGAGATCAACATCACTCAGAGGAAGGACGAAGAGGAAGTCTTCATGGAGGAAGTCGCCGGGCACGACGAGACTACCGAGGGATCGGCCCAGCCGCGCCCGCCGATCGTGACTTTCCTCGGTCATGTGGACCACGGCAAGACGTCGCTCCTCGATGCGATCAGAAAAACCGATGTTGTCTCCACCGAGGAAGGCGGCATCACGCAGCACATCAGCGCCTACCAGGTGACCACGTCGAGGGACGCTGTGGTCACCTTCCTTGATACACCGGGCCACAAGGCGTTCACCGAGATGCGCGCCCGCGGCGCCAACGCCACCGACATCGTCGTGCTTGTCGTGGCTGCCGATGACGGGGTGATGCCCCAGACCGAGGAAGCGATCGCCCACGCCAAGGCGGCGGAGGTCCCCGTCATTGTCGCCATCAACAAGATCGACAAGGCGAACGCGAACGTCCAGAGAGTAAAGCAACAGCTCTCCGGCGTCGGGATCATGACCGAGGACTGGGGCGGCGAAGTGGGTTGCGTCGAGGTGTCGGCTACGAACAACATAGGACTCGACGAGCTGCTCGAGCGCCTTGCGCTGGAAGCGGAGATTCTCGAACTCTCCGGCAATCCCGACGCGCTTGCCTCGGGCGTCGTGATCGAGTCGCGCAAGGACGAGGAGATCGGCAACGTGGTCACCCTTCTGATCACCGACGGTTCGCTCAAGGTGCGGGACACGATCCTGGCCGGAGAGGCGATCTGCCGCGTGCGGGGTATCACCGACGACAAGGGCCGCAAGCTCGAGATCGCCGGCCCCTCGACGCCGGTCAACGTCATGGGCTTCGAGACCCTTCCCGATTCGGGCGAGCGGTTTCTTTTTGTCGACGATCTCGACAAGGCCCGCAACATCGCCGACCTGCGTCACACCAGGGCGCGCGAAAAGAGGCTCGCGCCCGACCGCAAGACGATCACCCTGGAGAATCTCTTCGAGTCCCTCGAGGCAGGAAAGGTCACCGAGATCCCTGTCGTGCTCAAAGCGGATGTCAAGGGATCGATCGAAGTGCTGCGCCGGTCGTTCGACGACATGGCGCACGAGGAAGTCAAGATCAAGACGATCCGCGAAGGAGTCGGCGGCATCACCGAGGAAGACGTCCTCCTCGCCATCGCCTCGAATGCGATCATCCTCGGCTTCCACGTCGTCGCCGATGCCAAAGCCCGCAAGCTGATCGAAGAGAACAAGGTGGAGGTCAAAACCTACCGCGTGATCTACGAACTCCTCGAAGACCTCCGCCTGGCCATGGAGGGGGCGCTCAGTCCGCTCCAACGCGAAGTCGTCATCGGCCACCTGGAGATCAGGCAGGTTTTCAAGTCATCGAGGCTTGGTAACATTGGCGGCTCCTTCGTGACGGACGGCGTGATCAAGCGCCGCGCTCGGGTGCGCCTCGTGAGAGACGGCATCGTGATCTACGAGGGAGAGTTCGACAGCCTGAAGCGGTTCAAGGACGACCAGCGCGAGGTGCGCGAGGGTTTCGAGTGCGGCGTCAGGATCGCCGGATACGACGACATCAAGGTGGGCGACACGGTCGAAGCCTTCGAGGTCGTCGAGGAACGCAGGACCCTGCCCACCGATTCGGGTTCGGATGATTCGGAATGATCGGTGGTCTGACCGCGGATCGAGAGCGTTCTTCTCGCGGAAAGCGAGGCTCTTCTCGCATGGCGCTGCCCTTTTCCCGTAAGGTTTGAGCGATGACGGCTGTTGTGGGTATCCTTCAGTTCAGCCTTTTGATCCGCGGTGCGCGATCCCTGAAGGAGAAGAGAAAGGTCGTCCGTTCCATCAAGGATCGGTACAGGAGCCGCCACAACATCTCGATCGCCGAGGTCGACGACCAGGACTTGCATAACAAGGCGACCCTGGCCATTGCCATGGCCGGCAGCGACAGGGAGTACGTCGGATCGGCTCTGACCAAGATCGTGGAGCATCTTCGCTACCACCCCGAGGCAGAACTGATCGACCACAGCTTGGAGATTCTCTGACCATGGGTTGGGATCGATTCGAAAAACTCGTCACTCTGATCAAGCAGAGAATCACCACGATTATCCTCTACCGTCTCAAGGATCCGAGGCTCGGCTTCGTGACGATCACCGGCATAGAACTCTCCCGCGACCTGAAAACGTGCAAGGTCAAGTACTCGGTCATCGGAGAGAAGGGAGACCAGGCGAAAACAGCCCGCGCGCTCCAGGACGCCAGCGGATACATCCAGAAAGAGGTTGGAAAGACCTTGCGCACCCGCATCGTACCCCGCATGGAATTCGTCTACGATGATTCGATGGAAAAAACGGAGCGGATTCTGCGTGCGATCAAGGAAGCGCGGAAGGACAGCATCAACCTCGAAGGCGACGACGCGGACGTCGAAGATGCCGACGCAGACGTTGAAGATGCCGACGCGGACGTCGAAGATGGTGAAGAAAAGGATCACGACAGGTGAACCTCATCGGCAGGGAGTTGCGCGGTATCAGGCTGATCCGCGTGATCGGCTCAGGCGGAATGGGAACGGTTTATCTCGGCAAGCTCGTCAAAAGCCGTCGCGGTCTGTCGGCCGGAACCGAGGTGGCGGTCAAGGTTCTCCATTCTCACTACATGCAAAAGAGCGACATGGTGGCGCGCTTCAAGCGCGAAGCGGGCCTGGGAATGATCCTGCGCCACCGGGGAATCGTGCGCATCCACCACGTGGGATCGGAACGGCTGGGGACCGAGACAGTTCTTTTCATCGTCATGGAGTATTTGCGCGGCGTGACACTGCGTTCGGTTCTCGAACAGAGCGGTTCGCTGAGCGACGACGTGCTCCGGAAAATCGGCCACCAGGTCGCCGCGGCGCTCGCAGAGATCCACAGCCGCGGCATCATCCATCGCGACATCAAGCCGGAGAATATCTTCCTCGAGAAGGGCGACGTGGTGAAGATCGGCGATTTCGGCCTTTCGCAACTCTCGCGGAGAGCGACCGAGTCGGTTCACAGCGGTTTCAGTGGGAGTGTGGCCTACGCCGCGCCCGAACGATTCGGGCCGGGAAGGGCTGAGGGCCCCTCCGATCTCTACTCCCTCGGCGTGGTCCTCTACGAGATGGCCGTGGGATCGAATCCCTTCCTCGGCGACGATCTCGTGTCTACCATTTCGAGGCACCTCGATTTCGTTCCTGAGTCGCCGGCTGATGCCGGGGCCCTGGTGGCGTCTTTTACAAGCCATTTCATCATGGCCCTGCTCGCCAAGGAACCGCGCAAGCGGCTCGGCCCGCCGTCGCGCGTCACCCGGATTCTGGCCCGGGGCGAAGAGTCTCAATGGTGGAAGAGTGTGCGACCCGCCGCGTCGGCGGCGCTCGTGAGCGGGCGTCGCGCATATTTCGATGCACTCAGGAAAACAGATTTCTACGGGCGGACGACGGAAAGCAAAACGCTCTGGGATCTCCTCGACAGCGTGCGGACCGGATCGGGCGGTCAGGTTGCCGTGGTGCGGGGCGAAGCGGGTGTGGGAAAGACGCGGCTCATCGACAAGCTCCTCGATACGATGGACAACGCCGGACTCGAAGGAGATCTCGTCGTGGTGCCCGGCCTCCGGTCGGAGATGAACATTCCCTATTTCTCGCTCATCAAGGCGGCCCTCTCCGCTCTCGACATTCGCGACAAGAACCGGCACGAGCAGAGGGAGACGCTCAGCGCCGCGCTCAACAGCCTCTTCGGCGAGCGGCCCGAGGCGGCCGAGGCATTGACCGATCTTCTTGTGGCAAACCTGTCCGACGGTGGGCAGGCTGTTCTCTCCCCGGGCGAGGCGACCCACCTCTTTACCGATTTTTTTACTCTCCTCTCGAAGAGGCGGCTTCTCGTCTTCGTCGTCGAGGATGTGCAGGGTACGGGCAGCCTCACGCGGGGCGTTCTCATGGAGCTGGCCCGCCACATCGAAAACTCGCGGATCATGATGATTCTCACCGTCCGGACCGGCGAATCGGACGGTGAGACGAGCGAACAGGCCGAGCGTCTCGGCACGTTCGAGACCGCCCTCAGCGAGCAGGGCGCGCACGTCGTCGACCTGGAGCGTCTCGACAAGGAGAGCGTGCGCAAGATCCTGCGCGACCTCGGATTCCCCAGCGCGGCTTTCCGCGGCGCCGTGGCGGACAGGATTTTCGAGGTCACCGAGGGCAATCCCTATTTCGTGCACGAGATCGCCCGCCTTCTGGCCGACGAGGGAGCGTTGAACAAGGAGAATCCCGACTGGTTCCACCTTTTGCGTTTTATTCCCACGTCGATTCAGGACGTCTTCTACCGGCGTATCTTCAAGCTCTCTCCCGAGGAGCGGCGCTTCGTCGATTGCGCGTCCATCTTCGGGCTCCGGTTCCGGGTCAGGGACGTGCTTCACACGCTCGATATGGATCTTGCGTCGGAAGCGCGCGTCGTCTCCCGCCTGCAGAACGTTCTCTCCCTGATCAGGCCGACGGCGGGCGGCATGCACCGCTTCGATCACGTGCTGATTCGCGAGATGATCTACGAGAATCTCGGCGATGAGACGCGCCGGTTGCACCATCGCCGCATCGGCGCCTGGTATGACAGCCAGTCGGTCAAGCGGCGGCTCACCGGCCGCGAGCTCTTTGCCGCCGCGGTTCACTTTTCCCGCGGCGGGGATCACATGGGTGTCTTGCGCTACTTCTTCAACGCCTACGACTACCTGCTCTACAAGGGCTCCTACAGGACAGCGCTCATCCTGTCGCGCGAAGCAGCCTCCCACCTCCACGCTCTCAAGGAAGAGGGGCAGGAATTCGACAGCACCTACGAATGCCGGATCTACCTGAGGCAGGCGCGCGTGGCGGGCCATCTCGGCAAGCGCGACATGGAATACCAGGCCTTGAAGGAGGCGTCGATCGCATCGGATCGCAACCCGGTCCTAAGGGCGCGGGTCTCGCTCCGCCTCGCCCAGCACTATCTCGCCCTGTCGCACTATTTCAGCGCCTTCAACAGTGTCGAGGCCGCCCTCAATCAGATGGAGCAGAACAGCGACCGCAGCGGCACGGCCGACGCCATGCAGACGCTGGCCGCGATTCTGCAGAATATGGACAGCGACAGGGAGGCGGAAAAGAAGCTCGAAGAAGCCCTCGCCATCCGCCGCTCTCTCAAGGACAGGATCGGCGAGGCGCGGATCCTGACCGACATGGGAACGATCCGGCTCGAACGGGGCGACACGAGCGGTGCGGAGAAGATTTTCAAGGAGTCGCTATCGGTCCTTCAGACGGTCGATGACGAGGAGGGGGTCGTATCGATCCTGCTCGGGCTCGGTCTTCTGCACCTGGAGAAAGGCCAGTCCGGCAGGGCGCGCAGTGTGCTGCGCCGTGCCGCGCGTGTCGCCCACAGCCACGGCCAGAGCCTTCTGCGCGGACGGGTCCTCGCGGCGCTGGCAGAGTGTTTCATGGAAGAAAAGGACCATGTTCGTGCGGCGCGCGCTCTCGACGAGGCCCGCCACATGGCCGAGGACATGCAGAGCAAGAAGCTGCTCGTGCGGACTCTGGCCGCTCTGGCCAGGCTCCGCTCCGATCCCGGCGCAGGATCGCTGATCGCCGACGATGCCAAGGTCCTCGACGATGCACGCGCGGCCGTGATCGTGGCGCGCGAGGCAGGGCTTTCCGCGCGGGATCGGGTCATCGCCCTCCACGCCCTGGCCGTGGTTTTCGTGCGAAAAGGAAAATTTACGAGCGCCCTTGCCATCACGCGCAAGGCGCTCGATCTGCTCCCGTCGAGCGAGCAGCCGACGCGGCTCGAGAGGGAATGCCGCCGTCTGCACGAGGCCGCGATCGAGAAGCGAAGGAAGATCCGTTCTTTTTGAAAAAGCGATCCGTTGAGATGAGGGTGCTCGTGACCTATGATTGAATAGCCCGAGAACGCTCCGAAACCGGATCAGACGCAGGGTGGTAATTGGTGGATAAATCACTCAAGAGATTCTTTCGACGCAAGGCGGCCATGGCCCTCTCTCTGGCGTGCGCCGTTCTGCTCCTTCTGTTTCTCTACGGGATTTCCATTCTGTTCGAAGGGACGCCGGAGGCGGTCGAGTTTACCGATGCCGCTCTCGAGGGTTTCTTTCTCAAGGATCAGAAGCCGACCCGGATCGATCTCGATCTCGATCTTACCGCGGGCCGTTCGATCAGGGCCACGGCGTTGATCTCCATGGAAACGGGCCCTCACTGCGACGGCGTCTACTTTCTGCTCAATCCCGCGCTCGAGGTGGCCGAGGTCAAGTGGGACGGCCGGCGCGTCGAGTCGACGGGGCGCATCGGTCCCCTCTGCCGCGCCGCACTGCCCTCCTCCTCGGAGGAACGCGGCGCGGGAACTCTCGCCGTCACCTACGCGGGGACTCTCACTCGTCCCGATTCGTCCAGTCTCTTCTCGACGGAACTGATCTACCTCGATCCGGAAGACGATTTCTTTCCCCGCGTCGCGTCGAGTCCTATCGATGTCAACATCGTGGCCTCCTTCCCGTCCGGCTTCTTTCCGGTGGCGGGCGGCGGCCAGCGATCGATCCCGGCGCGGGCGAGCGTTGCCCGCTTCGAATGGACCCTTTCCAGACCGGTGTCGGTCTTTTCCGTGGCGGGCTGCACCGCGCCGCGCCGCGGAGATGTGGTGGGCGATCTGGAGACATCGCTCTTTGCGCTTTCCGACCGGTCGGCATTGTCGAGCGACACGGTGCGGGCTCTCTATCGTTTTTTTCAGGTCCATCTCGCGCCCCTCGGGCCTGATTCAATCTCCTTTGTCGTTGCCCCGCGCGATCTTTCGACCCCTATGCGCTTTGACGGCGCCGAGACCGTTCTCGTGCCCGAGGACGTGGCGATCAGCGATCTTGCCTTTGGTTTTGCGCTCTGCTGGATACCCGAGAGACAGTCGACGTCGGCCCTCTTCTCGCGGGAGGAGATGGCCATGGGATGGGCTCTCTACTTCATCTCCGAGCAGCCCGAGCTGGCGAAAACCTACATGACCTGGCTCGAAGAGATCGATCTCGACCACCCCGAGCGGCCCGCACTGCCGCCGCCCGGGCTGGCGGGAAGCCTCCTCGGAACGAGGCCGTCGCCCGAGCGGAGCGCCGAGTACGGCGGCTACCTCCTGACCGTGCTTCGCCGGTTCGTGGGGAACGAGACATTCGATCGTGTTTGCCTGGCGGCGCTCACGGCACCGCCCGATACGACCGTCGGCGCGGCTTTCTGGGAAAGTCGCTGTTCGCGCACGGGGGGCGACGAATACGGCTGGTTCTTCGAGGATTGGGCCGGCCGTCGAGGCCGACTCGACCTGGCCGTGGATGGTCTGACCGCACGGCCCACCGGCGAAAAGGGAGGCTATCAGGTCAGCGTGGTCGTCAAGAACCGGGGCAATCTCGCGCTTCCCGAAAAAGTCGAGATCATTCTCATCACCAAAGACCAGTGGCAGCGCCGCAGAATGGTGATCTCCCAGGGCGGAGAGACATGGCCTGTCTGGGTCGAGGAGGAGGTGGTGGGCGTCCTCATCGATCCTGATTTCGAGTGGCCCGATGCGGATCGGTCGAACAACGTGGCCTATCTCGATCCGGGGCCCGATCTCGTCATGCCATCGAGGGAGAATCGTTTTGTCGCCGCCGCATACCGCCGCGAACCGGGCGCCGAAAGCGTTTCGCTCGTCGTGACCGAGAACGCCACCAACGGGAAGGAGACCTTTCTTTTCGACGCGCCGGTCACGCGGCTCGAGTGGATCAGCAGCGAAAGACTGCTCGTCGAAACAGGGTGGTCGAGCCGCAACGAGGCCGGCCGACCGGAGGGAACGGAACACTTTCTCGTCGAGGGCGGGAGAGGCGGGATCAGGTTCCTCGGCCGCGACCTCCGCGTCAGCCCGTCGCCCTCGGGTCAGTTTCTGCTTCTCAACGAGCGCAAACGCAATCGGTGGCAGCATCGTCTGCTCAACCTGCGCGACCGCATGGAGCACAGCCTGCTCAACAGGATCTACTTTCCCCTCGCTTTCATCGAGGGCAAGGATCTGCTCAGGGTTCATCTCCCGGGGAGCAGCGCGCGAAAGGTGTCGCTCTTCTCGGTCGACGGTGAGCGGATCTACGCGGGCATCGAGGCGGCCGAGAGCGAACTGTCCGATTTCGAAGGGTACGGGAAGGGCGTCTTCTTTCTCGGCCGCGGCCCGGAACAGACCGCTTTTTATTATCTCGCCAGAGCGGACGCGGGCTCGGACAACGCCCGCGAACTGGAACCTCTTTTCGTCTTCGACGCGCGCGAGGTGCGCTTCAGGCTCGACCGGAACCTGGGGTGTATCGACTTTTTCGAGCGGGAGAGAGCGACGGGGGTCTGCCGCATCACGCGCTACGACCTCGACCGCCTCGGCCGGGCCGAGCGCACTCAGCTCTTCCGGGGCGCGATCGATTCTCTTCCCGAACTGATGGCCCACAACGGGTGGGTCAAGGTGGAGCAGGGCGGCCGGCGCATCGCGTTCCATTACTATGACGATGAGTCGCGCACCAGTGTCGTGGCGGGGAGCGCCCGGGTGCGGGTTCTCGATCTCGTGGGTGACGCGGGCCGCAGAGAACTATACTATGTGCGCGAAGAACCGCTTCGAAACCTGCCCCATCGATGGGCGGGTCTCGCTTCCTACATGAGGTACACATTTTTCCGATTCGATTTCGGCAGCGGTTCGAGCGAAGAGATCGTCTTTTCCGGTTGAGGCAGCGGTGGGATGGATAAACCGAGCTATTTTGTGATCTATCGCGATCCAAAAGGCGCCGAGCGGGTCTTCCACCTGACGGGGACGCTCCAGGTGGGGCGGTCGGCGTCGTGCCAGATCGTGCTCCACGACGAGGGCGTGTCGCGCCGCCACTGCGAACTGCGTCCCACGCGCGCAGGGTGCGCGCTGGTCGATCTCGGCTCCACGAACGGCACCTACCTCAACGGCACCAAGGTTTCCGAAGCCGCTGTCCGCCCCGGGGACCGGATCGTGATCGGCCAGGCCTGTCTTGTGCTCGAAACGGCGGGGAGCTCGGGCACGGCATCCGGACCGCGAACCGGTGTGCTCGGCGACACCACGGTCGAGGTGATCCTCAAGGCCGCCTCCGAGAAAGCGCCCGATGCGGCGCTGCTCCGCGATGCGGGGCTCGCGGGCGATGCCTACGGCATTCTGTTCAGCGTGACGCGGCTGATCAACTCGGGCACTGACGTGGACGGGATCTTGAGCGAGTTTCTCGAACTCGTGATCGATCTCTACGGGATGGACCTGGGCGGTGTTTTTCTGAGAGACCTCGTCGAGGAGACGCTCGAACCGGTCTGCGAGATCAACAAGAGCGGCGTCGATGGCTATGTCCCGTCCCGATCGGTTCTCAACCGGGTGCTCGCCCAGAATGTGTCGGTCGTGGCGACCGATCCGCTCCGCGATCCGCGGTTCCGCAAGGCGAGTTCGATCGCCACGTCGGGCGCGGTGCGCATTCTGTGCGTACCCATGCGGGCCGCCGGCCGGGTGACGGGCGCCGTCTACCTCTCGTCGCTCAAGGCGTCGATCACGGGCGCGCCCCCGGGGGAGAACGCCCTGCAGATTCTCGTGGCGATCACCTCCCAGGTCGCCCAGGCGATCGACAACCTGCGCTACCGAAAGAGGCTCGAGAGGGACAACACGATCCTGCGCGACGGCATGACGGGCGGCGCCGAGCTCCTGGGACGTTCCGGCGCGATGGAAGAACTGAGGGCGTTGGTGATGAAAGTGGCCGCCACCGATGCCACGGTGCTCGTCACCGGAGAGAGCGGTACGGGCAAGGAGCTGATCGCCACGGCGATCCACGCCAACTCGAAGCGGCGCGAGCGGCCCATGGTGGCGATCAACTGCGGCGCGATCCCCGAGACCATGGTGGAGACCGAGCTCTTCGGCCACGAAAAGGGCGCCTTCACCGGAGCGCTCGAACGCAAGGCGGGCAAGTTCGAGCTCGCCCACGAGAGCACCCTCTTTCTCGACGAGGTGGGGGAGTTGCCCCTCGCGCTCCAGGTGAAACTTCTCCGCGTGCTCGAGGAGAGACGCTTTTATCGCGTGGGCGGACAGGAAGAGGTGTGCGTCGACGTGAGGATCATCGCCGCCACGAACTCCGACCTCTCCGAGCGGATCAAGGAGGGCGCCTTCCGGCAGGACCTGCTCTTCCGTCTCGAGGTCTTCCGGATCATTGCACCGCCCCTGAGGGAACACATCGAGGATATTCCCGATCTGGCCGCCCGTCTCATGGAGCGTCTTGGGGGCGGGACGATCGCTCCCGAGGGATTCGAGCGGCTCTCGGCCCACGACTGGCCCGGCAATGTGCGCGAGCTGCGCAACGTGCTCGAAAGGGAGTTGATCCTCTCGGGCGAGGGGCCCCTCACCTTCGAGACTTTTACCTTCTCCCGCGGGGGGCGCGCTGACGGAATCGTGCCGGGCGCACGCGTTCCGCTGCAGGTTCTGGCGCGCGCTCACATCGTGGGTGTGCTCAAGCTGGTGCAATGGAACAAGAAATTGGCCGCTGAAATACTTGGAATCAGCCGGCCCACACTGTACGACAAGATCAAACAGTTCGCGATCAGCGAAGACGAAACCCGCTCCTGACAACCGGCACGCTCCTGAATGGGGCGCAAGATCGAGGCATGAACGAGAGGCTCGAAATCATCTGTCCCTGCGGTGAGATCCTGATCCGGGAGCCGGACGACGATCGTCTCGAGCTCGAATGCCCGACGTGCGCGCGGATCAACGTTCTTCCCGACGCGATCACCGACCGGAAGGCGGGCCAGGTCGAGATCGATCTTTCCAAGGGAGACACGACCACACTCCGCGAACCGGTTCCTGGCGTGATCCGCGAGGGGACCCTGATCGGACCCTACCGCATCGAACGTCTCGTGGGCGAGGGCGCCATGGGCAAGGTGTTCATCGCCACCGATCTCAACCTGCAGCGCAGGGTGGCGATCAAGATCCTCTCCGGCGACCTGCGCGGCAAGTCCGATTTCGTGGCGCGCTTCAGGCGCGAGGCGCGCTCCGTGGCGCGGCTCAACCACCCCAACATCGTTCAGATCTATTTCACGGGGACCTACAACGAGATTCCCTACTATGCCATGGAGTTCGTCGACGGCGATAACCTGGAGATCATCCTCAAGCGCGACGGCGCGCTCGATCCCCATCTGGCTGTCGACCAGATGATCCAGGCTGCCCAGGGTCTTGCCGCGGCCGCGGCCGAGGGCGTGATTCACAGGGACGTGAAACCGTCCAACATGGTCGTCGAGAAGAGCGGGATCATCAAGATTACCGACTTCGGCCTCGCCAAGCTCGCCTCGAGCCAGAGCGCGCTGACCATGACGGGCACGATCGTGGGCACGCCGTGGTACATGTCGCCCGAGCAGGGCGAAGGGCGCGATCTTGATTTTCGGACCGACATCTACTCGCTGGGCGCGTCGTTCTATCATCTCCTCGTGGGTGCGCCGCCTTTCGATGCCAAGAGCCCGGTGAGTATCATTCTCAAGCACATCAACCAGAATCTCGACTCGCCCGACAGACGCAACCGCAAGATCCCCGCTGGCCTGGCAGCGGTGATCCGGAAGATGATGGCCAAGGATTCCCGCAATCGGTACGGCTCGTACAAGGAGCTGATCGGCGATCTCGAAGCTCTCCGGCGGGGCCGCCCGCCGCGCGCGGTCAAGTGGACCGAAAGCGCCCGCCCCGTTCCGGGCGCGGCCGAAGGCGGCAAGCCGCGGAGTTATGTGATCGAGGAGCGCGGCGCGGGCAGCGGAGAGGAGATCCGTCTCGTTCGGTGCGGCACGGTGCGGCGGATTCTGGCTTTCGGAGTCGACATCGCGGCGCTCCAGCTTCTCTTCGAACTCTTCACCATGGACATGGGGCTCATCGAGCCGCTCCCCGCCTGGAATGCCGTTTTTCTGATCCTCACCTTCCTCTACTTTTTTCTGGGTGACTCGAAGGGGGGAATCACCTTGGGCAAGGTTTTCTTTCGATGCCGCGTGGGCGACAGGGAAGGCGAGGACCTCGGTCTGATGCGCGGCTTCCTGCGGACAGTGCCTGTTTTCTTCATCCTCTTTGCCGGGCGCGATCTGGCGTTTTGCCAGGCCCTCGGCGGACTCCGGCAGATGTTGAGTCCGGGGCTCGATAGGGGTGCGATCGATTCCTCGGTCGAGTGGTTCAGCTTCTACTGCGGGATCTGGGCGATCCTGAGCCTGGGGTGGCTCGTCATGAGCCCGTCGCCGGGCGGCCTGCACGATCAGATCTCGGGTGCTTCCCTCTTCAGGCGGATCATCCAGCGGCAGCCGAGGAAGAAGAGGGAGTCGCGCGTCGAGGCTGACATCGTCTTGAAGGCGAAGGGACCGAAAGATCCCATGCTGGCCGCGGTTCTGTCGACCATCGTTCCAGGTCTCGGCCAGTTCTATCTCGGCGATTACCTCAAGGGCTTCCTGATCATGGTGACTTTTTTCTTCATCATTCCCTGGGTCTTCGGAATCTTTCACGCCTGGTCCAAGGCCAAGCGGATCAATCGCAAGCTCGGCATCACCCTGTAACAGATCTTGACACACCCTGTCGGGGGGCTTGACAGACTCGCCCGCGGGAGCGGTTGCGTCGCGCGGGCCGGCAGGCTTTTCTTCCATAAATTCTTTCGATTCGGCTTGCCGCCGGCAATCACACTTCGAGAGCCGGATTTACCTTAATCCCAGTCATTCAAGGGTTTGAAGAGATCCTCTCGCGGGCGTGGGTGAGCGATCCGTCCGGGGCCTCCTACCGCGGTCCGCTCGGCGCCCACCCAGGCTCGGGCCGGCATGGCGCTTGTGATCAAAGAAGGGAAAGAACGAAAGAGAGGTGTCCAGTGATGCGTTGTCCCCACACTCAGAAACCTGCAGTCGCGCGCTGCGTGGTGTGCGGCACCACGGTGTGTCACGAGTGCCGCAGGCACTACAAGGCCAAGAACTACTGCGAGAAATGCTGGCCGAAGAGAAAGAAGAAAAAGGTCGCCAAGACCAAGATTTCCGGCCTCAAGTCGCCCACCTTGGCGTTCCTGCTCTCGGCAGTGCCCGGGCTGGGACAGATGTATGTGGGCGCCATGCTGCGCGGCATGGTGATTCTGTCGGCGGCCATCTACTGCCTGGCGAACCTCGAAGAGATTCCGCCTCCCATTCCGGTCTTCGTCCTTCTCTTTGCCGCCTGGGAGGCGCGCAACGCGGCCTACAAGAAAAACGACCGGCTGCTTCCCGAGGGGCGCCGCAAGCCGCGATTCGCCGCCGAAGCGGACTGGATGCTCTGGATCGGAACGGCCCTGCTCGGCGCCCTCTACCTCTATGTTCCGGGGGAGTTCGGCGTGGCGGTCGAGCCGTGGACCGTGTGGATCGGCTTCGTGGTGGCCTTTGGTGTGTCGACCATGCTGGGCCGCAAGGATATAGCCGTAACCGAGGAGGGGGTCAAAAATGTTCCCGAAGCGTGAGAAAGTCAAAGCGCAGCCCGAGACGGTCGAGCTGGAAAGATTTTGCGGCTACTGCGGCGAACGCCTTCCCCATCTGGCCGAGGGCGAGTTCGGGTTCTGTCCCGAATGTCGCAGGCGCTACGGCAAACGCGAAGAGCGGCGGGTCAAGCCCGAGCAGGTGCGTTTCAGCTACGGGCCCGGCTACTGCAACTTCAAATATCGAGCGCCCGGTCCTGTCTTCAGGGACCCGGTCCTCGCCGCCGTGCTCAGCATCATCATTCCCGGGGGAGGGCAGGTCTACAACCACCACTTCCTCAAGGGGATTCTCATCTTCGCAACGAGCTTTCTCGTCGTTCCCTACATCCTCGGCGTTCTGGACGCGTACATCTGCGCGCGGAGCATCAACAGGCGCCAGACAGCGGCAGCGGCGCGAAGACGTGACTATTCCGGGCCCGACGATTTTCGCGGAGGCGAATACTGCGCCGAGCCCAGTTACTGATAAACCTGTTCGTGAAAGGACATTTTCAAAAGGAGTATCGTCATGAAGACCATTCTTAAACTCAGCGTACTGACTGTTATGGTCGCCGCGGCCGTGGGGTTCTTCATCTTTCCCGAGAAGATCAAACTCTACGCCGGCACCGGCAAGCGCCTCATCCAGGAGAAGATCGAAGAGGCGCAGGGACTCGAGACCAAGCTCGCTTTCGTCGAAACGCGGGTGTGCGGTCTCGACCGTGAAATAAACAGGCTCAACACCGAAATGGTGCGGCGCCAGGTCGACGTGGAATACCTCGGAGATCTTGTTGCGGAGAAAGAGGAAGCCCACGAGAATTTGCGCCAGGCGATGAAACGCGCGTCCGAACTGCTCGCCGAGGGCGAGGAGACCTATCGGATCAATGGCCGCACCTACACTCACGCCGAGGTGTCGCGCGACGCGTCGGAAAAACTCAAGATCTTTCGGATCCAGTCGGAAACGATCGACAACCTCACGCAGACGTTGAACACGAAAAAGAACACCCTCCAGATGGCGCGTGAAAACGTGGTCAACGCCGAGAGCATCAAGGGCGAGCTGATCGCCAAGGTGCGCTTTCTCAAGGCTGACCTGGAGAAGTTCAAGGCCAAGGAAGTCTTTGCCGAGACGAGGAGCACCGGCGATCTCACTGCCGAGTTCAAGACCGAGATCGGCAAGACCCAGAAGATGCTCGCCGATTTCGAGAAGCAGCTCGATGTCAAGGAACGGATCCTCGACGAGAGGATCAGGATCAACGGCGACTTCGTGGGCGGGATCGATTACACGGCGCCCGGAATCGGTGTGGACGACGATGTGGTGGCCGCCATCGAGGCCTGTCTGCAAAGCAATGTCAATTCGGAATTCTAACGTGCACAGACCGGGGAGGACCGGAGGACCGGTCTCTCCCCGGGTACGCCGAGACCGTCCGGTGGAGGAACTGCCATGAGAGTGTCGACATTGATCTTCACGACCCTGTTCATCATCCTTGTCGCCCACGGAGAGTACGACATTCCAGGTAAGGATTTCGCCAGGAGGTTGTGCCCTTCGAAGAAAGGGGCGCACAAGAACAGCCAGAGCGCGCAGTGTCTCAAAGAGGTCGACCAGCGCATCGACGAGATCGAGTCGATCGTGAAAAGGCTCGATCGGAGCGAGAAGGCGTTGACCCAGAGGCTCAAGGAGATCCGCAGATCGGACCTCAAGCGAAGAAGCCGGAGCGCGGGGGACGATCCTTTCGGGGAGAAAGCCCTGCTCAGACAGCTCAAGGATCTGCAGGTCGAACAGGAATCGGCCGTCGCCTCCCTCGAGCGGCTCAAGTCGGAACGAGTGAGGATCAAGGTGCGCCAAGACGTGCTGCAGACCTCGGCCGAAAGAAGAACGATCGAGGGCTTCCTCGACGAGACCTCGTTCGGTCGTGACTTCAGGGGCCCTGTCGACGAGCTGGCCGACGACCTTTCCCGGCGCGCGTCAAACCGCTCCGGTGAGCAGGGCGCTGCGGCAAAGAACATCGACTACGAGGTCTTTTGACAACAGGTTTTTCGGAACGCAAGAAACGGTCACTGCCGGCGTTTCTGTCGCGGGGGGCGTCGGCAGCCCGACCCCGGGGGGAGGTGACGGGCGGTCTCAGTGTTTGAGTCGTCTCGATCCTCTCACCCGGGATTTTTTATAGACAGTTCTCGATTACTCCTGAGAATTTTACGTGGTACGATCCAAACCTTTGAGGAATAATACGACGTGTCTGGCGCCCATCCAGAAGAGGCTATGAAACACGCGGGGACGCAATCCGGTTTGATTCAACTCGAGAACGTCAAGGTCTCCTACGGGGCTTTTGAAGCGCTCAAGGGCGTCACTGTCTCCATGGAAGGGGGCGCCGTGGGCCTCCTCGGTCCCAACGGCGCGGGCAAGTCGACGCTCATCAAGGCGATCCTCGGCCTCATGTCGCTCTCCGGCGGGCGGGGCACGCTTCTCGGCGGCGACATCACCCGCGCCGGCCTCGAGATCCGAAAAAGGGTCGGCTACTCGCCCGAGCACGACTGCCACATTCCGGGAATGAACGGTTTCGAGTACGTCTCCTACTGCGGCCGCATGGTGGGCATGCCGACCAAGGACGCCCGCCGCCGCGCCCACGAGGTGCTCGAGTATGTGGGACTGGGCGAAGCGCGCTACCGGCCGCTCGACGGCTACTCGACCGGCATGCGGCAGCGGGCCAAGATCGCCCAGGCGCTCGTTCACGATCCCGACCTCCTCATCCTCGACGAGCCGACGAACGGCTTCGATCCCAAGGGGCGCGAGGAGGTGCTCGACCTGATCCACGACGTGTCGCACAACAAGGATATCCACCTCATTCTCTCCTCTCACCTTCTCAAGGATGTGGAGAAGACGTGCGACCATGTGATCCTTCTCAAGGACGGCGCCCTCGTTCGCTCGGGGCTCATCTCCGAGCTCAAGTCGTCGGACGAGAAGGTCTTCAATATCGAATTGCGCGGCCCGAGGGAGGAATTCACCGCGGCGGCGCACAAGGTCGGCTGGCGTTACGAGTTCAAGAACGGCCGTTCGGCGGGGAAGCTCTTCGTGCCCGCCGACGTGGACACGACGGCCATCTTCAGGCTCGCGCGACAGGTCGGGCTCCAGCTCAGGATGCTGGTCCCCGCCGAGGAGTCGCTCGAGGACCTCTTTCTCAAGTCGTTGGAGGATTGATTGTGCCGATCTACGACCAATCCTATGCCCACTGGGACGGCGAGCTCGAGGGGAGGCTCCTCCGGTGGCTGCCGATCACGCTCAACGCGATCCGGCTCGCCTTCCGGTCGAAGCTCTTCCTCATTGTTTTTTGCCTCTCTCTCGCGCCTTTCGTCTTCAGGGTCGGCATGATCTATATTTTCAGCTTCGCCCCCCGACTCGGTTCCGAACCGGGAATCGCCAAATTTGTCCAGATCGACGGGACGTTCTACTGCAACTTTCTCGTGAGGGACCAGTTCATCAGCGTCGTGCTCATGTGCCTCTTCGTGGGGTGCGCCCAGATCGCGCGGGACCTCAAGGTGCGTGCCCTGGAGATCTACTTTTCCAAGCCGCTCACCCTGCTCGACTACCTGGCCGGGAAGTTCGGCGCCATCGGTTTCTTTCTCCTCTGCATGACGCTCTTTCCCGGCCTGCTGCTCTTCGTGTCCGACTTCCTCCTTTCCGATGAGGGGACCGTCGCCGACCAGGCGCAATTCATCCCCGGGATCCTGGCAACTTCGGCGCTGGTGGTGTCCACCCTGTCGCTGGTGGTGCTCGCGGCGTCGGCTCTCTGCCGCACCACGCGCAACGCGGCGCTCGTGTGGATCGGCTTTCACCTCGCGCTCATGATCTCGGGGCAGATCATGGCCGAGATTTTCAGGATGCCCTTTCTCGCGATGATCGATATCCGGGTGTCGCTCCAGTACCTGGCGCAGATCGTGTTCGACGTGGAGAGGGATTTTCAGATCCCCGGGATCTTCCCCTTTCTCTACATCCTGCTCATCAACCTGTCTGCCGGGTGGGTGCTCCTCCACCGCGTGAGAAAAGTGGAGGCCACTGAAACATGAGAGACGCTGATCTGGACAGGGCGATCGTTCTCGACGAGGTGACCAAGTGGTACGGCCAGGTGATCGGCATCAACAACGTGTCGCTCACCGTCGGCCCCGGCGTGACTGGACTGCTCGGGCCGAACGGCGCGGGCAAGTCGACGATCATGAAGCTGATCACGGGCCAGATCCTGCCGAGCCAGGGCGCGGTGTCGCTCTGCGGATGCCCTCCATTTTTCAACAGCGACGTCAAGAGACGCGTCGGCTACGTGCCCGAGCTCGAAGCGCTGCATGACCACGAGAGCGGTTTCAGTTTTATCAGGAAGATGGCCGTCCTGCGCGGTTACTCGTCGGGCGAGGCGGGACAGATCGCGCGCGACGCGCTCGAGACGGCCGGGCTTGCAAAGGCCGCGGACAGGAGCATCGGCACCTATTCGCGCGGCATGCGGCAGCGGATCAAGCTCGCCCAGGCGATCTTTCACGATCCCGATGTGCTCATTCTCGACGAGCCGTTGACGGCGCTCGATCCGGTGGGGCGGCGCGAGGAGATCGACCTGATCAGACGGATGGGCGACGAGGGGCGGTGCGTGCTCGTGTCGAGCCATGTTCTTCACGAGGTGGAGGCGATGACCGATCAGGTGGTGCTCATCGCCCACGGAAAGATTCTCGCCGAGGGCACGATCGACCACATCCGCGGCCTCATCGACCAGCACCCGCACACCGTCGAGATCGGCACCGACGATCCGGTCCGCCTCTCTACGAGCCTCCTCGAGAAGGGGATCGTGGTGAGCGCCAGCCTCGAGAAGGGACCGGGCCAGCTCCTGGTCAAGACGCGCGAACCGGACCGTTTCTACGATCTGCTCTGCGACCTCGTTGTTGAAGAGGGACTGAAAGTGGAGAGCCTGCACTCTCCGGACAACAATCTCCAGGCGGTGTTCAACTACCTGGTCAAGTAGCTGAGACAAGGTCTGCGCCGCGCGGCGTGCGCGACGCGGGAGAGAAGGATGACGAACGACAACCACACGGCCTCGACGGAGCAGCCAACGCGCAGCGCGGTCGGGGGGGAGAGCCTCGCCGCCCGGCCGGCGCCCCTCTCGGGACTGGCCGCGGTCAAGGCCGTCTTCCGGATCAGCGCGCTCAGCCCGGTGCGCCGGAAGCGGGGCGTGATCCTCTTCCTCCTCGCCATGCTGCCCGTGATCCTCATCGTGATCGCCGACCTCTTCGGCGCCGAGCGCGGGGGTGGGAGCCGCTTCTTCACCGTCGGCGTGGTGCCTGTCTACCACTACATCGAGATGGTGATTTTCATCTTTCTCGGATGCAGCGTGCTCGGCGACGACATGGAGACGCGCACCCTCGCCTATGACCTGATCTGTCCCGTGTCGCGGATCGCCGTCTACGCGGGACGTTATCTCACTTTCCTCGCGTCGGCGCTGCTTCTCGTCTTGCCCGCCCTCACAGCGGTCTTCTTCGCGTGCATGACGCGCTACGGGATCGATTCGGTGATTCACAGCCTGCCGCTTCTCTTCGCAGTTCTCGTGACCGCGATGATCGGCGCCATGGTCTACGGCTCGGCGTTTATTCTTCTGTCCCTTATGACGAAGCGCGCCGTGCTCGCAGCCGTGATCATCACCATCTGCTTCGAGGGATTCCTCGCCAACCTCCCTTTGAGGGTCTGCTCCAGCTCGGTGCTCTATCACCTCCGCAATCTGATGGTCGCCATATCGGACGAGTCGTGGTTTTTTCCCATGGCGAAACTCGACGTGGCGACGATGAACGAGATCTTCGAGGTGACGGCTCTTCAGTCAGTGATGATCCTGGGGCTGCTCTGGGTTGGGTTCACCGTTGGCGGGGTGATGCTCTTCAAGCGGAAACAGTTTCCCTGATACGATTTTTATCCACTTCCCGATCGAAGAGCAGAATTCCTTCAAGAGGGGCTAATTGTCAGTTGGATTCTCAATTTGACACATGCTGTTTTAACTCTCGTTATCTACTGAAATTAGATCCTGCCTGATTCCTCAATCCGCCACGATCAGATCGATCTCCGCGATGGAAGTGTAGGGATTGCCATTGACCTCGCTGAGGGCGACGAGCTTGACGTAGCGGCCCTTGGCGGGGCGGCCGAAGAGGGCTTTCTGGAGAGTTGGTCCGTTTGCCCAGGCTCCGATGACCGTGGGCTGGCCCCAGTCGTCGGCGCTGTCGCTCACGTAGACCTCGAATCGGGCGATCCTTCCGTTGGCCATGTCCTGGCGGGGGAGGACGCTGAGTCCGGCGATCGACAGGGATTGGTTGAGATCGATGACGAGCTCGTGCGGATGGGGGAGCGGAGTCGGGTCCCAGCTCGTATGCCAGAAGGTGTCTGGGTTCTGATCGATCGCGTTGAGGGCTTCGAAATTTGGAGCGGCGCTGTCCGCGGTCACGGTGGCGCCCAGCTTCTGAAGGGTTGAGAGGGGGCCGAAGAGCGAGGCGACCCGGTCGATCGACAGGGCTTGGGCGGGATCGAACTGTTCTGAATTCATGTAGGCGAGGATCGAGTGGCGCATCTGGCGGGCCGCAAGGCGCCGGTCGAGTTTCGTCTTCAAGTCCATGGTGCAGACCATGAGTTTCCCCTTGCCGACTTGCGCTTCGAAGAGGAGACCGAGGCGCCGTGCCTCGAACCAGGTGTCGATCGGCTGCACGAGGGCGGAGAGGGTCGGCGGCATGGCGTCGAGGGTTATGGCGGCCGCGTTGTGGATCAGTTCCCACCACTGCCAGTCGGTGTGGTAATCGGTGGGGAATGCGGCGAAGACGGGGTGATCGGGATCGCAGAGGATGCCCAAGGTGTGGGGCGCCTGTCCGCGCGTCCATGCGGTGTTCCAGAAGACGGAGGAGAAACCGATGACGGCATCGGTCTTCACGCACGCGGCCGGGGGCATGAGAAGGACCGTGCCGCCCTCGGCGAGGGAGGCCTTGGCTGCGCTGTCGAGATGGTCGACGATCAGCACTTTGTCGTCTGTTGGCTCGAGTTGCGGGGCGAAGACCCAGAAGTCCCAGTCGTTTTCGATCTGCGTTCCGGCGAGCGACACGAGGAGGGTGCAGCGCGCGGGAGTCGGGAGATCCGCGCACGGTGTCTCGATGCGGCCGAAACCGATTCCATTGCCGATCGGGATTTCGCGTGCGGGCAGTGTGCCCGCGGCGAGGACCTCGTCCCGGTCGGAGAGGATCTTCCAGATCACCGGGGTGGGGCGGAGAGGTTCGGGGCCGAAGTGGGCGACTTCGATCTCAGCGGTTAGTGTGTCGCTCGCCGCGAAAAGCCGCCGGCTGAGCCGCGCCAGCATGACGGTCGGGCCGCAGAATCGGCGGAACTCGTCGGGAGTCATGTAGGGCTTGGAATTCCAGAAGGGATCGAGCATTCCCACGAGCGCCGTTCCCTGGCCGGGGAAGTCGTTGAGCTGCAGGAGCTGGAAACCGCCGAATCCGCTGGTGCGCAGCGCAGACTCGACCTCTTCCTTGTAGCAGACGACCTGCAGCTTGCCCGATGCGAGAAGGAAGTCGCGCGCCTGGCGGCCCATGTGGTTGGCGTCGAGGAGGCTCCTGAATATCTCGAAGTTCTTCGCTTTCAGAACGCCCGTGTATCGCGCGATCTCGTCGAAATCAGGGTAGACGCACCACTGGCCGATCTCGTGGCTCACGATCGGACGGCCGGCGCGTTTCACGTGGCCGGCGTAGTCGGTGTAAGTCTCGGGCCGCTTCGCGTTGATTCGCGAGCCGAGACCCTGCCCCCAGCCCTGGATGCGCGGCGCGGGGATGTTGTGGAACTCGTTCTCGTCGATCGCCGGCCAGCCGGCGGCGCTCGTGTAGACGCGGCGGCTGTCGGTCTTTTTCCAGTGGTCGACCCAGCGGGAGAGGAACTCCTGGTGCTTGCCCGACGGTTCGTTGCCGTAGGCCATCAACACGAAGGAAGGGTGATTGCCATAAGCGCGCACGATCTGTTCGGCCTCGGCGTGGAGCCAGGCGTCGATCGGCTCGCCAATGCCGATGCTCGCCCAGGCGGCGCACTCTGCTTGGAGGTAAACGCCGAGCTCGTCGGCCGCCGCAAAGGCCGCCTCGGGCGGGCACCATGAATGGAACCGCATGTGGTTGAGACCGTGGGCCTGGCAGATGCGCAAGATGCGCGACCACGATTCCTTGTCGGTCGGCGGGTAGCCGGTCAGCGGGAAGACGCAGCACTCGAGCGTGCCGCGCAGGAACACCTTGCGGTTGTTGATTGTGAACTGCGTCCCGTCGACAGCGAAGGTGCGCAGGCCGAATGTTGCCGTGCGCTCGTGGTTGAGCGCGCCGAGAGTCGGGTGCGCGGAGCGAAAGGAGACGGTCAAGGTGTAGAGGTCTGGGTGGAACTCATCCCAGAGGCACGCGTCGGGCCCCATTGGGAGGACGATCGTTTCTGTCCAGCTCTCCGCCTCGTTCCACTCGACGGCGACGGTCTTTGCCTCCGCTTGATGGCTGGGCCGCGTTGCGGAGAGGAAGAAGAGGTCGCCCCGGCCGCCCGTGCCGGTTTGGTTGCCCATGACGACCGTGACCGCGGCGGTTCGTTCCGCGGCGTTGGGAAAAACCTGGATGTCGTCGATCCAGACCGGGCTCGTGGCCTGGAGCTCGAGGCGGCCGACGAGGCCGTTCCAGTTCGACTGGGTGTGGTCGCTCACGCTGTGGGCGTTGTGGCCCACGTCGACGATCATGCGGTTGTCGACGCGGATCGTCAGGCGATGGCGTCCGGGCGATAGGGTGTCAGTCAGATCGTGGACATGGGGCGTGGAGAGGCTGTCCCGCGTGGAGATCTCGGTCTCGCCGATCCAGACCCTGGTCTGCCAGTGGGGCCGTTCGAGAAAGAGCACGATACGCTGCGCGTCCCAGCTCCGGGGGATGAGCACATCGCGCTGGTACCACGCGGCGCCCGCGTAGTGCTTGACCGGCTGCAGCCAGAAGGGGACCTTGACGTTTCCCGGCCGTCGGTAGGGCGCGTAGCGGTCCGATTCGTACCATGATTGATCGACGATCGAGCCGGTCCACTTGGTGTCGATCGTGACGTCGTTGCCGAATCCTCGCTCCTGAAGGGAGCCGGGGAGTTCGATCTCGTCGGGCAGGTCAGAGGCGAACCATGCTTCGGCCATGCCGCTCTCTTCGGGATCGAGCCTGAAGCGCCATGTGCCCGCGAGGTCCATCGAGAGCTCCTCGCCCGAACAGTCAGGCGCGGGCCACAATGCAAAGAGGAGACAGAGACCGGCGACGGTGAGGCAGTTTCGGTTTGGAGAGGTCGCGATCAGGCACATGGCGTTGTCCTTAATGTGAAACAGCGAGCCCGATGAGGCGGGCAACGAGGCGCGCGGCGGTGTAGTCGCAGTGGTGGAGTCCATCGATGGGGGAGAACTCGACCACGTCGAAGCCGACGATGGTGGAGCGGGCCGCAACGCGGGCGAGCAGATCGGCCGCCTGGCGCCAGGAGAGTCCGCCCGGTTCGGGCGTACCCGTGGCCGGCATGAGTGCGGGATCGAAGGCGTCGATGTCGAAGGTGATATAGGTGGTCTCGCCGAGTGCGGCCACGGCCCGGTTGATCCAGTCCGCGTCGCGATGAACCAATGCGGCCGGAATCGTGATGAGCCGGTGTGGGTGCGCGGACGGGGCGGTCATGAAATCCTGTTCCTCGCGCGACCAGGCGCGCACGCCGACCTGAACGAGGGGGGCGAGCTCCACCATGCGGCGGCCGACCGTGGCGTGGCAGATTGAGCGGCCTTCGTAGGAGTCGCGCAGATCGGGATGGGCGTCGATCTGGAGGACGGTCAGGTCAGGGTGATGGAGGAGGGCGGCTTTGACGAATCCGACGGAGACAGTGTGTTCGCCGCCGATGCCGGCGAGAATCTTGTTGTCGGCCAAGATCGTGGATGAGTGTATTTGAACGAGGTCGACCATCTCTTCGGGTTCGAGACCGTCCACGTCCAGCGGCGGGCGGGTGGCGATTCCGATCTGTTCGAGATCGATGCCGAGTTCCTCGTCGTACCATTCGGCATTGGGGGAGGCGGCGATAATGGCGCCCGGGCCGCGCGCCGCGCCCTTGACGTAGGAGCAGGTCCTGTCGTAGGGCACGGCCAGAACAGCCGCTCGCGCGCTGTCGTATGCAGCGGAGTTTCCTTCAAGGCCAAGAAAATTCACGACTTACACCAACTTGAAAAGAGTTCTAAGAAATCAGACGGAAACATAATAAAATATTAAGGAAAGGAGGAGAAGCTGTTTCCTGAGGCCTCCGACTCCAGTATATTCTTTGGAAAGCCCTGACGCTCTCTGATGGAAAGGACTCTCGAGATCGATGCTTAGCTCGCCCACGCTGGTTTTGAACCGTTCCTGGGTGCCGATCAATATCACGACGGCGCGGCGTGCCGTGGTGATGGCCTTCGTCGATCTCGCTCGCATCGTCGATGTGCAGACCTACGAGCTCTTTTCCTTCGACCGTTGGGTTTCGCGGGGACCCACCAACGGAAAGGTCATTCACTCGGTCAATAGCTCCTTTGATGTTCCAGAAGTGGTGGTGGCGCGCCGTTACGACCGGATTCCCAAGAGCGGAGTCGTCTTTTCGCGGCGCAATCTCTATCGGCGGGACAGCTACATGTGCCAGTACTGCGGCGGGAAGCCCGGTCTGTCCGAACTGTCCCTCGATCACGTGCTTCCCCGATCGATGGGGGGAAGGACCACCTGGGAGAATTGCGTTCTGGCCTGCACCATGTGCAACACGCGCAAGGGCGGGCGCACGCCGGAGCAGGCACGCATGACGCTTCTCGGCCTGCCGCGCAAGCCGAACTGGTCGCCCTGGTATTCCTTCGCGCGGCGTTTCAAGAAACCGGAGTCGTGGGACGCTTTTATTTCCGATATCTACTGGAACACGGCTCTCGAAGAATAGCCACCCAGCTCCCACGAGCCGATTGGCTCTCAAACGGCCCAGAAGCAGCGAAATTGGCACTTTTTAGGCCTTGACCGACGCGGGGATGGCACTTATACTTCCGCGTTCCAGATGACAAATGCTGCCGGATCGTCTAATTGGTAGGACGGCGGACTCTGGATCCGCTAGTCTAGGTTCGAGTCCTAGTCCGGCAGCCAACAAGAACTTACGAGCAAGTCTTCGGCTTACGCCGGGGGCTTGTTCTCTTTTTTGGGAGGGTGGAAGGGGCCAATTCAGTGCCGAATCAGGGCGTTTTTGAATGCCACGGAAGCTCTCTATTCGGTCGTGAGGTATTGATGAGATTCGATAATTGGGGAACATCTCCGCAGAATGGCTCTCTCCCTCTCCCGTAAGTGTTTGAAAGGGGCGATGGGGGAGCAAGCGAAGGAGGCTCTCCAGACAGGCGGATTCTTGCCCTTGTTGCGACAACGCTGAGGGTGGTAAAGGGCACGCTGCGGATACCTCGTCGAAGGATCTGGACAAGGAGAAATAGGATGCACAGAGTCCTCCTCGCAACTCTTTTCTGCGATACCTGGCCAACGGCGGCCATGAACACGGTGGTGGCAAGGGAAAGAGTATGGATAAGGGCGGATTTGACGTGCTTGGGCCACTTCTTGGGCAGGGGAATCGTCTGAGAGGAGGGCATCTGAAGTCTCCCGGTCAAATGGGGTTCATCCCTCCTTCCGACTATCTTAACAGATTGTCCTTTTCCTTGTTAGGTGGAGCAGAATTGGCGGCAGCGCGCCTGGCTGTCAGGGCCAGAAGCCACAGGATCGCCCCGACCGTCGCGATCCCCGCGATGGTGTCCACCGTATCTCCGAGACCGAGCGGATAGCCCGTGATCTTCTCCCCGCCGCGCACGCTGACCCAGATTGCCAGAATCACTCCCGTCAGTCCGCCGCCCCCCACGAGGCCCGATCCGAAAAGTACCCCCTGCTCGCGACATTGCTCGGCTTCATCGGGCGGTTTCCGTCTGGTCAGAAGGTGCCGCATCAGGCCGCCGAGAAAAACGGCCGCCATGGTGTAGAGCGGCAGGTACACCCCCACGGCAAAAGGGAGAACCGGGATGCGGATGACGGCGGCAGCAGCGGCGATCCCCATGCCGATGAAGATCAGCGCCCAGGGCAGGTTTTGGTCGAGTACGCCGTCGATGACGAGCTTCATGAGCACCGCCTGGGGCGCCGGCAGCTCGGGGCCGCCCAGGCCGCCCACCACGTTCCTGTCGAGCATCATGACCACGAGACAGACGAATCCCGCCGAGGTGATCACGCCGATCAGCTCGCCGATCTGCTGCCGCCGCGGCGAGGCGCCGAGCACGAAACCGGTCTTGAGGTCCTGCGACGTGTCCCCGGCGATCGACGCAGCGATGCAGACCACGGTGCCCACCATGAGGGCCGTGGCCTTGCCGAGCGAGTCGGTCCAGCCGAGGAGATAGAAGATCAGGCTCGTAGCGAGAAGGGTGGCGATCGTCATTCCCGAGGTGGGATTCGATGTGACACCCACGATACCCACGATGCGGGAGCTCACCGTGACGAAGAAGAAGGCGAAAATGGCGATCATGACCGACGCGATGGCGCGCACGACAATCTCGTCGATGAAGCCCAGAATGCCCGGCACCGCCGTGAGAACGAGGAGTATGGCTCCCACGAACAGGAACACGATCCGGAAGGAGAGATCACGGTCGGTGCGGTCCTGCGATCCCTGCGTGCCGCTCTTTCCGATCTGGCCGAGGCCGAGACGAAAGGATTCGATCATGGTGGGGATCGACTTGATCAGCGTGATGATCCCGCCGGTGGCCACGGCGCCGGCGCCGATGTAACGCACGTAGCGGTTCCAGATCTCCGAGGGTGTCATGTCGCTGATGGGCAGAACCGCTTCGGGAAAGACCGGCTCGGCGCGGCCGACGCCCCACCAGTTGATCAGCGGAATGATCACGAGCGCCGAGAGCGCGCCGCCGGCCACCATGACCGAGGCGATGCGGATCCCGAGGATGTAACCCACGCCGATCAGAGCGGGCGACACGCTCACGGCCAGGTTGGCCTTGAACGGCAGGGTGACGTACACCTTCCCGGCGATCACCTTGAAGCCGTCGGTGAGCAGCTTGAACAGCATGCCCACCCCGATCCCCCAGAAGACGCACGACGCCTGCCGGCCGCCGGTCCTGGATGCGACGAGGACCTCGGCGCACGCCATGCCCTCGGGATAGGGAAGCTTGCCGTGCTCCTTTTTGATGAGATAACGCCGCAGGGGGACCATGGCGAGCACGCCGAGCAGGCCGCCGCTCATGGTGAGAAGCGTGATCTGTCTCCAGGCGGGAGACATTCCCCATATGAAGAGCGCCGGAATGGTGAAGAGCACACCCGAGGCAACCGACGAGGAGGCCGAACCGATCGTCTGCGACATGTTCGCCTCGAGGATGGAGTGCCTGCCGCCGAAGGCGGAGAGAATCCTGAAGAACACCACGGTGAGCACGGCAACCGGGATCGATGTGCTGATGGTGAGCCCCGTCTTCAGGCCAAGGTAGGTGTTGGCTACGCCGAAGACGATGCCAAGAAAGATTCCCGACAGGACGGCCTTGAAGGTGAACTCGGGAAGATCCTGCCCCTTTGTCAGGGGAACGAACTCCTCACCTTCCTTGATCACGTATGCTGTGGGTGGGAGCTTGCGTTCCGTCATGAGCCCTTCTGACCTGAAAAATAAGCACGGCCGAAATGATCCCTCGATTTCCCATTGCCCTGTCCCTCACTCGACCGAGAGGGTGAGGAGGTTGGTGAGCTGGGTGTAGGGGCCATCTGTAAACGGCGGAGTAAAAGTGTAACGGATGGCGTTTGAAAAGTGTAACACAGGACCTACAAAACTGTCCCTTCCGAAAAGTCTATCCGTGCCAATAGAATCGAAATAAACTGATCGTTGAAATGGACGATTCGCCTGCGACTATGAGAGAGTACGACAAAGCAATCGCAGGCGGCCGTCAGGCGAGATCGAGTTCGGCCATCAGTCGCACCGCCTTGCCCCTTTTCTGCGACACCCGGCCATAGGCGGCCATGAACACGGTGGTGGCAAGAGAAAGGGTTTGGATAGGGGCGGATTTGACGTGCTTGGGCCACTTCTTGGGCAGGGGAATCGTCTGAAAGGAAGGCATCTGAAGTCTCCCGGTAAAATGGGATCAACCCCTCCTTCCGACTGTTCTAACAGATTGTTCCTTTGCTTGTTAGGCGGAGCGGACTGGTACGTTACCATGCCGCAGAACTCCCTGGGCGCGCACACGCCTCTGTTCCAAAGATCTAAAGTGCTAACTCGCATTCGATTAGGGACAATGTAAAGGTTTGGTACTTCCTGGATGGGGGAGCTTTTGGTTTTCATTTTGAGCCTCCGATATATAGAGAACAGTAAATAATACCTATCCTCTACTTACCGGAAAGCGAGAAGGGATGTCGGACAAAAAAGCAGAGTCATAAATCAATAAAATTCGTAATAATTTAGCCAAGTGAAGTGGGCAGTCATAAGTCCGTTTACGGTCAG
>CAYXGI010000041.1:0-51795 GCA_964464495.1 uncultured Phycisphaerales bacterium | reverse complement strand
CAACACCGGCCTCTACTGCGTCGGTACCTGGGCTTATGGAAGCTACAACAACTTCCTCGTCCGCATGAACGGCATGACCCCCTCCGCTGGTGTAACCTTCAACTTTACCGCCTTACCCCTGTGGTGGCCTGGCATCGGCAAGACCACCGTCCCCGCGTTGGCTGGCGCTTTCAAGATCAAATTCGGTTACAGCTACACCGGTGACTATGTCATCTATCCCTTCAACTGCGGCCCGGGCGCTGTGGCCTTCACCTGGTACATCCAGGGCGTGATCTCCGACTGGCTGAACACTCCCCCAGGTTCCATCACGCCGGTTGATCTGTCCATGGATGCCGTGGTTTCCTGATCCTCGTTTCGAGCTTACAAAACAAAACAGCCGGTCCCTCGACCGGCTGTTTTGTTGATATTCACGTTGGTGCAGCGCCCCCTGTAATCGTTCTACGGCTCAATTCAGCGTAATGCTCTCCACGTCGGAGAATCCGCCGTAAGTGGGAGTCGGCCAGTGGACGAGGCTTTGGATATAGAAGGTCTTGCCCGAAAGGCCGGGGTCATTGGGAATCATCACGGTCAGATCGTACACGCCCGAAGCCGGCACGCGGCCGTTGGGCAGACGGGTGATCGGTACGCCGAGGCCGAGGTTGCCGATGTAGGGCGGCATGGGCGTGTTGGCCGTGGCCTGGCTGGCGCCGGTGATCACGTACCAGTTGGCAATTCCCGTGATCTCGATGTCGAGCGGCGTGCCGAGATCGCCCGACCCGCTGAGCGTGCAGTTGGGGAAAGGAATGTCGGCGTCGCCGTCGAGCACGTAGACGAGCTTGTTGTTGTTCGTGTCCTGCGTGCCCACGCCGACCTCGGGCCGGCCGTCGCCGTCGAGGTCGCCCACGGGCGCCACGCTGTAGATGCGGTTGTTCGTGTTGAAGGCCCAGAAGACCTCGCCCGTGTCGCCGTCCATGGCATAGACATGGTAGTCGAAGGACCCGGCTATCACGTCCTGGCGGCCGTCGCGGTTGAGGTCATCGATGGCGCGCGCCGTCCACACGTCGCCGCCGTTGACGGTCCCCACCTCGGTCTTCCAGATCAGGCCTCCCTCCTTGCCGTCGATGACGATGACCGCGTTTTCCCAGGAGGAGACGATGAGTTCGGGATAGCCGTCGCCGCTGATGTCCTCGAGCACGTCGACCATCATGCCGTAGTCGCTCACCTCGGTGCTCGACCATACGGGCGCGCCGTCGGCGCCGCTGAGGCAGCGGATCGCGCTCCCGTCCATCGTCCAGAGAACAGCGATCGCCTCGTCGATGCCATCGCCGGTTATGTCGGGCAGAACGCCGCAGGCGTATACGCTCGTCCCGGGCGCGTACTGCCAGATGATGCTGCCGCCGGGATTGGTGGTGGCGCCGTCGAGGCAGTAGATCCGGTCCACGTTGTCGCCCGCGGCAGCGAGCACATCGTCCTTGCCGTCGCCGTTGACATCACCAATGTTGCGCACCGAGTAGATCGCGTCGTTGGCCACGAACTGCCAGATGACCGCGGCCTGGCCACCGGTGTTCGACCCGTCCACCATGCAGACCGAGTCGAAGTACGAGCCGGCTCCGAAAGCGCTGTCAGGAACACCATCGCCGGTCACGTCACTCAGCTCGCAGAGGGAGTAGACCCATCCCGAGTTGGCCGTGAGGTAGGTGTCGTATTTCCAGACCGTGGCCCCGGCCTGGCAGTCGAGGTCGTACGCTGTGCGCCCGCCCCAGGCGGTTCCGACGAGAACGTTCTGATCGCCATTCCCGTCCGAATCGGACACGGGCACGATGCACTGGTCCCCGTAGGGCGCGCCGCCAGAAACACCGTCGGTGGTCTGGATCTTCCACACCACCGTGGCCACGCCCGAGCTCGATCCGTCGAGGCAGAAGACGTTGTCGACCTGCGATTCGTCGATCCCGACCACAACCTCGTCGAGGCCGTCGCCGGTCACGTCGGCCACGGCCCTGATGCAGACCGCGTTATCGGGAGCATACATGTGAAAGAGCTCGGCTCCAGGTCCGGCGTCGGGAAAAACGCTTCGGCCCGCTGGCTGTGCGGGTCTGTTGGCGCGCGCTTCGAGCACGGCCCTGTACTGGTCGGGCTCTGCCGATTGGGGTTTCTCGGCCGCGTAAATGAAGGGGCAGAGAGACAAGAGGATCAAAAAACGAATCGATCGCATGATCAGCTCCTTTATGTCGACAGCACTGTTCGGGGGGAAACCGATTATAGCAGAAGGGTGTTTTAATATAATCGAAAACTCATTTAACAGGCCTCGGGCCAGTCAATCACAATCCTTGGCTGCCCACGATCTCTGTTCCCGAACTCGTCCCGATCCGGGTAGCGCCGGCGTCGATCATGGCTTTCGCATCATTGTAGGTTTTGATACCGCCCGCGGCTTTCACCCCCATTCCGGTTCCACTCACTGCCGCCGCCATGAGGGCCACATCGTGAGCGGTGGCGCCGCCCGGACCGAAGCCGGTGGAGGTCTTGACGAATTTGGCCCCTGCGCGATGGGCGAGCTCACAGGCGGTGCGCTTCTCGTCGTCGGTGAGCAGGGCGGCCTCGATGATGACCTTGACGAAAGCCCCCCCCCGCCCGAGCAGGCGATCACCACAGCCTCGATGTCGCGGCGGACAGCGTCCGCGTCGCCATCCCTGAGGGCGCCCACGTTGAGGACCATGTCGACCTCACGCGCGCCATCTTCGACAGCGCGCAGAGCCTCGACCGCTTTCTGCTCGGACCGGGTTGCGCCGAGCGGAAAGCCCGCCACCGTGCAGACCTCGACTCCCGAGCCGCGAAGTTCCTTGGCGGAGAGCGCCACGCGGCAGGGATTCACGCACACCGCCGCGAACTCGTGGGCGCGCGCCTCGGCGCAGAGCTGCCTGATCTGATCGGCCGTGGCATCGGCTTTGAGAAGAGTGTGATCGATGAAGGCTGCAATATTCATGAGGCGCCCCTCGTTTCAAGTGACCGTGATTCTGTCAGGAAGAGGGCCAGTTTACCCGAAATCCGAATCGAAAGGATCTCTCTTTCTCGATGGTGGCACTGTTGCGTTTATATTGTTATATGTTAATCTATAATCACTTCACAGTAACTCGAATCCACGATTCCGAGACTGAAGGGATATCACGATGGCACACAGAATTTTCCTGATCGTCTTCTGCGTTCTTGCCGCTCAGTTATGTCTTTCGGCCGACGCGGACTGCCTCTCCGCCCAGGGGGCGGCGTCGGACATCGTCTCGAGCGAACAGAGTGCGCTCCGTGCCGATTCACAGGGATTGGTGCGTTCCCCTTTCGACTGCGGCCTTGGGGGAGGCGCGTCCTCGTCCCGGGGCTGGTCGACAACCACATCGGCGCCCATGCTCGCCTCGCCCATTCTGGCCGATCTCAACAGCGACGGAGTGGACGAAGTTGTGCTGACCACCTACGGCATCACTAATCCTTACGGCGAAGGCTGGCTCTATGCCTGGGACGGCGCAGGCACCGGCCTCTCCGGTTTCCCCATCCATCTCACGGGCGCGGCGCCCGGTACGCCCGCCGTGGGCGACCTCGACGGTGACGGCAACGCGGAAATCGTCCAGGGAACGTGGAACTATCTCTACGTCTTCAACGCTGACGGCACGACCGCACCGGGCTGGCCCAAGTCGAACTATGTCACCCAGGCCGCGGCCCTCGCGGACCTCGACAACGACGGAGACCTTGAGATCATCGTGCCCGTGTCGAACTCGATGAAGGTCTATCACCACGACGGAACAGGCTACACCGGCTTCCCAGTGTCGGTCACCAACGACCTGACCGCCGCTGCCGTGGGCGATCTCGATGGCGACGGAGATCTCGAAATCGTGGCCGGCAGTTACGTCGCCTCGGGCTCAACGTCGGACAATGTCTTTGCCTGGCACCACGACGGCACCGCGGTCGCTGGTTTTCCAACGACGACGGCGGGTTCCGTGAAAGCGGCACCCACCCTGGCCGATCTCGATCAGGACGGAACCCTCGAGGTCATTGCCGACTGCTGGAACAAGACGGGCACCGACTTTCTCTACGTCTGGTCTCACACCGGCGCCGATGAGGCGGGCTGGCCGCTGACCATCCCCTACATACGCTTGTCGAGTCCCTCGGCGGCCGACCTCGACAAGGACGGCGATCTCGAGATCGTGGTCGGCGGCTGGTCGACGAACCCCTATGGCGAAACGGTCAACGTCCTGCACCACAACGGTGTTCCCCTGGCCGGTTTTCCGGTGGTGGTGAACAATTCACCGAGCGGCAACGTGAACAGCACCTGCACCATCGGCGACATCGACGGCGACGAGTTCTTGGAGATCGTGGTCAAGGCAGCGAACAACATCTTCGCCCTCAACAATGACGGTTCCGTCGTTTCAGGGTTTCCTCTTTTTCTCGACGACGAGAGCCACTCGGGAACGACCAGTCCCACGCCCGCCCTGGGCGATCCGGACAACGACGGTCTCATCGAGATCTTTGCCGCGTCGAGCTTTAACAACGTGGCACTCTTCGATCTCTCCGGCACCCTGTCGTCCGACATGGTTCCCTGGCCCATGTACCGCCAGAGTAAGACAAACAGGGGGCTCTACAAGGCACCCGCCCTCGCGGCGGACAGCCACCTCCTCTCGGCCGGATCGGGCGGAAGCGTGCAGTTTTCCCTGAACGGCACCGTGCTCAACGCGGGAAGGAACTACCTGCTCACCGGCACTGTGAGCGGCACCGCGCCGGGCACCCTGCTCCCCGGCGGCCTTGCGGTGATCCCGCTGAACAGGGATTGGTTCACCGATTACGTCCTCGCTCGTCTCAACACGCCCGTCTTCGCGAATTTCTGGGGTGTGCTCGATGGAACTGGGCGCGCCACGGCGCAGCTCAACACCTACGGGCCGTTCAATTCGCTGTTCGTCGGGAAAACGGTGCACTTCGCTTTCGCCGCAGCAAGTCCTTGGGACTATGCGTCGAACGCCGTGGCCGTGGCGATCGATCCTTGACGGTAAGAGTCACTCTCCCATCCTCACTCCGCGCCGACGACCAAGCCCCAATCAGCGTCTTCGATTTCCCATTTCTGGAAGACGAGCGATCTCTCGGCGCTGGCGTCCTTGCGCAGATCGTGAAGGACCAGCTCCATGGCAGACTCGTGGGGACGGCAGCATAGGAGAACGCTGTCGCCCGCCGGTGAACTCGCGCAGGGCCGGCCTCTGTCCTCCTCGCCCGACCGCCGGAGTGCGCCGAGCGCCCTCTGGTGTCCGACTGGATCGACTGACGAGAAGAGAACGTCGACCTCTTCCAGATCATCCGACCCGACTCGGCTCTGCGCCCAGAAGAGGGTCTCGCCATCGGCGCTCCAGAGAAGCGCATGCGCACTGCTCTCGGGCCGATCGACCGCAATGGGCGTCACCCGGCCGCTGTCCGGATCGAGAAGGCCGACATGGGAGAGATCGTCTTCTCCCGGTGTGGGCTGCGTCACGGCCGCAAAGAGACCGCCCGCCGCCGTGCGTACGATCTCCACGATTTCGGGCTGGCCCGGACCTCCCGCCTCGAACCAGAAACAGGCGTTGCCCTTCCTGTCCACCACCCATATGTCGAGGCTCGTGGCATCCTGGCTTTCACGGGAGTAAACCACTGTTTCGTTGTCGAGCCAGCCAAGGATCCGGTAGTCGGCAGTGACGGAAGTCAGGAGACTCCGCAGGCTGCCGTCACAGGCCATGACCCAGATATGGTTCGAGTCGCCTCTACGCTGTAAATAGGCGACGAATCGTCCGTCAGGCGACAGGGCCGGTCCGAAGGCGTCCCCCGTGAAGTCGCTGGTGAGGTTCGCCTCCCTCGTGCCGTCAGGGTTGATGCTGTAGATGTCGCATTCGCTTTCAGCCCGCTGCCTGGCCGCGAAAAAAATCTTTTCCAGTCTGACCTCGCCCCAGTCGGCGCCGCTCAGCGTCTGAGGGGCGAAGGAAATCAGCCTCTCCACGCCGCCCGCGATCTCGACGGAAAAAAGATGGCCCGCGGTGGAACAGAGAAGGTGCTCCCCGTCGGGTGAGATCGATAACAAGTGCGCTTCCTCCGCGCCCGCCGGGCGGATCACCCCATCGTATTCGTTGGCGCTCTGCGCCAGGGTCAGATCCTTGCGCACGATGACGTTGGTCCACCCCTCGGCGCCATCGGGCAGGAGGTGGCTCCAGTAAAGAGTCTGCGAGTCGGGGCTCCAGAAAGGATCCCTGTCGGCACAGCCGTTGCCTTCATCCGCATAGAACGCGTTGACGCCGGCCACTGTTCGGTCGGCGCCGAGCTCGGCGATGTAGATATCGAGACTCGGCGAAAAGGATCCTTCCTGCGAACAGATAGCTATCTTCGATCCATCGGGAGAGAGGCCGATCATGTTCGGGGAAGGATCTTCCGAGGAGAGTATCTCGAGCAGGAGATCATTGCGTTCCCCACTGAAGTCGACCGATCGCAGGGAGTTCTTGCCTGTTCGCGGGCCGGACAGGTAGGCCAGCCGGTGGTTGTCGATCCACTCGGGATACCCCGGGCCGAACCCCCGGTCATAGTTGACGATCTCCCTCTTGGCGCTGCCGTCGGCGAACATGCCGCACAGGGTGCGCGCGTCGCGTTCGCGCTTGATGAAGACGACCCGCGTGCCGTCAGGCGAAAGGCGCGGATGGATCGCGTCGTAGGGGTAATCGGCAGTGAGGTTGATCCTCCCCGTGCCGTCGGGATTCATGCTGAAGATGTCGAACTCATCTCCTGCCGCCATCTGCGCCGACACGATGAGCTTCTCGCCCGTGGCCGCTTGAATCGTGATCGGTCCTGTCTCGGCGGCCGTTCCGAAAAAGTTGCGGAAGGCGCTGACACCGGCGATGAGTAAGAGTGTCAGGACGATCGCCCAGGGAACGATCTTTTTCCCCCCACCGGCCTTGGCGCGCCGCTCATATTTCAGCAAGGCCTGCTCGAAGGCGTGGGCCGTGGCGAAACGCGCCTCGGGCCGGGAGGCGATCGCTTTCTCCACGATGGCGGCGAAAAGCGGGGGCACCTCGGGACACCGCTCTTTCAGACGGACAGCGTCTCCCTCGAGGACGCGGCGGCGCAGATCATCGTAGGTCTGCGCCTCGTAGGGGAACCGGCCCGAGACCATCCAGTAGAGAAGGACACCGAGGGCGTAAATGTCGACCGACGCTTCCATCGCCCCGCCTGGAGTGAACTGCTCCGGAGCCATGACGAGCGGCGTCCCCGTCATGCCGCGCGCCGTCTTGAGGTCGGCCGGGCCGATCGAATGAGCCAGGCCGAAATCGAGAAGCACGACGCGCCCCTCGGTGGTGCGCATCACGTTGGTCGGTTTGAGATCGCGGTGAACGAGGCCCTTGGCGTGCAGCGTTTTCAGCGCCCGGCAGAGATCGATTCCAATGTGCACTGTTTCGTCGAGACCAAAGGTTCCCTCGTCGCTGAGATGGTCGGCCAGGGTGCGGCCCTCGATCTTCTCGATGCAGAGTCGCAAGGCGCCCTCGGTCTGGTCGATCGACAGCATGCGGACGATGTTGGGGTGATCGAGAGACGCCAGGGTTCTGGCTTCCTTGAGAAACCGCTGGCGCTCCCGCACCGAGGGGAGGACGGTGTTCTTCAAAACCTTGAGCGCCACTTCCCTGTTGAGAGCGCGGTCGACGGCGCGAAAGACCTTGCTGTGCGCGCCCCGTCCCAGCTCCTCGAGGATCTCGAAGCCCGTCTCCACGTAGAGTTCGTCCCGCGGAGAAAAGACTTGCGTCTCGTCGATCGGCGCGCACTGAATCGCACGCATCAGCTCGAGCGTCCGAAACGCCGCGGTCTCCCTCTCGGAGAGAGAACTCTTCTCGCTGACGCGATCCCAGTTCACGGGAACGCCGTCGGCAATCGCCCCTGCAATCTCATTGTAGGGAAGCGGATCAGGCGACATTCTTTGAGGCGACACTATCTGCCATTTCTCTGCCCAGGGTTTCGATCGTACGGCTGATGTCCTGCCTGGCCGCGGCGGCGGAAGGAAATTCGCACTCCTCGGCGATCGACTGGTAGTCGAGTCCGAGTTCGAGCCGCATGAGAAATGCGTTGCGGCTTTGCTCCGGCATCTCGCCCAGAATGCTTTCGAAAGGGACGAGCTGGCTCCGGTGAAGTTGTCCGGCCTCGGCTCGGTCAGGTGCGCGCTGAGCGACAGCGGCCGCGTTGCGCCAGACCTCGTCGACACAGACCAGGGCTGTCTCGCGAAGACAGGCCCAGAAAGACCCGACCCCGCGGTGCTCGATACGGCCGAGAAAAGGCAGAATGCGGATGCTCACCTCCTGAACGAGGTCGGCCACGTCAGGGCTGTCATCCCCCTTTCTCGGAAGACGCGCGCGGACGAACGACTCGAGCTGTGCGGTGTAACGATCGAAAAGTTCGTTATAAGCTTCCGAATCACCGCTCCTGATCTGGTCGAGCAGATCGGGCGTGTCGAGAAGCCTCTGGCCGGAGGAAGCAACATCTGAGCCTGACACCAAAAACGATCCTCCTGAAGTGTTTTCCTCTTGGCTATGCGCGGCACCGGCCGCGAACGACCTGTATAATTATAGAATCCTACCCCGGTTAGGCTCGCCGGGAAAGGAAATCGTCAAACAATGTAAGAGAGGGCAGACAAGACTCACCCTTTTCAGGACTACGTAATCTTACACAACCCTCATTTTACTTCAACATTCAGCCTTGCGAAAAATCATTCAGATTGTGCTCACTCCTCCTCGTACTTGGCTTTCAAGACCTCGACCACGGTCGCATCGGCGAGGGTGGTGACGCTGCCGAGCGCCCGCCCCTCGGCCACGTCGCGCAGGAGGCGGCGCATGATCTTGCCCGACCGGGTCTTGGGCAGGTCGGCGGCAAAGATCAGCTTCTCGGGAAGGGCAAACTTGCCGATCTTCTTGATCACCCACTCGTTGAGTTCCTTCTCGAGCGCTTGCGTTTGTTCCTCTCCCTCGCGCAGGCTCACGAAAGCGACGAGCGCCTGCCCCTTGATCTCGTGGGACACTCCGATCACCGCCGATTCGGCCACGGCGGGGTGGGCGACGAAGACGCTCTCCAGTTCGGCCGTGCCGATCCTGTGACCCGAGATGTTGACCACGTCGTCGACGCGGCCGAGGATCCAGTAGTCGCCGTCGCTGTCCTTTTTCGCGCCGTCGCCGGGAAAGTAGACACCCGGCCAGCGAGACCAGTAGGTCTCCTTGTAGCGTTCCTCGTCGCCGTAGATCCCGCGCAGCATCCCGGGCCACGGTTTCCGGATCGCCAGGAGGCCGGCGTCGGTCTCGTTCCCGTCGTCGTCGAGTACGGCGGCGTCGATTCCGAAGAATGGTCGCGTGGCGCTGCCCGGTTTGGTGGCCGTGATTCCCGGAAGGGGAGTGATCATGATGCCGCCCGTTTCGGTCTGCCACCATGTGTCGACGATGGGGCAACGCTCCGAGCCGATCGTCCCGTGGTACCACATCCACGCCTCGGGATTGATCGGCTCCCCCACTGTTCCCAGAAGGCGCAGCGACGAGAGGTCGTACTTGGCCGGCCACTTGTCGCCCCACTTCATGAAGGTGCGGATCGCCGTGGGCGCCGTGTAGAAGACGGTCACCCCGTAACGCTCCACGATCTCCCAGAATCGCCCCTTGTCGGGCCAGTTGGGAGTCCCCTCGTACATGACGCAGGTGGCGCCGTTGGCGAGCGGCCCGTAGACGATGTAGCTGTGGCCGGTGACCCAGCCGATGTCGGCCGTGCACCAGTAGACGTCCTCCGGCTTGAGGTCAAAGACGTACTTCGCCGTGAGGTAGGTGTAGACCATGTAGCCGCCCGTGGTGTGGATGATGCCCTTGGGACTCCCCGTGGTGCCGCTCGTGTAGAGCAGAAAGAGCATCTCCTCGCTCTCCATCTCCTCGGCGGGACAGACGGACGACACGCTCTCGGTGATGCGGTGGTACCAGTGATCGCGCCCCGACTTGATGCGGCACGGAAAGGGATCGCCCGGGGCGCGCTTGACCACGACCACGTGCTCGACCGACGCGCACTCTTCCACCGCCTCGTCGACGATGTTCTTGAGAGGAAGCACATTGCCCCGCCGCCACCCGCCGTCAGCGGTGATCACCAGCCGCGCCTGGCAGTCGTTGACCCTGTCGCGGATCGACTCGGCCGAGAAGCCGGCGAAGATCACCGAGTGGATCGCACCGATGCGCGCACAGGCGAGAACGGTCACCACGAGTTCGGGGATCATGGGCAGATAGACGGCCACGCGGTCGCCGCGCTTGATGCCGAGAGCCTTGAGGGCGTTGGCGAAGCGGTTGACCTCGCGCGCCAGGTCCCAGTAGGTGAGCACCTGCCTGTCGCCGGGTTCCCCCTCCCAGACGATCGCCGCCTTGTTGCGCACGGCGCTGCCCAGGTGGCGGTCGAGGCAATTGTAGGCGATGTTCGTCTTGCCCCCATCGAACCACTTGACGAAAGGCGCGCCGCTCTCGTCGAGCACGCGGTCCCACTTCCTGAACCAGTGCAACTCGTCAGCCACCGACGCCCAGAACGTTTCCGGATCATCGATGCTTTGAGCGTAGCGTTTCTTGTAATCGTCGACAGCGGCCAGATGGGCCGCGGCACGGAACTCTTCGGACGGCGGAAACTTCCTGTCTTCATCGAGAAGGATTTCGAGAGATTTCTTATCCATCGATCTGCGCGGCCTCCGTTGGTTCTTTCTGTGTCCCGATCAGTGATGCCTGTGCGGCTATCATACGCCAATTTCCTTTTCCAACACAAGCCGGGTTTCCAATAGCCCGGGGCGCACGAGATTTCACCGGACAAAAAGTCCCAATCCGGTCAACTTATCCTCTCCGCCGGCCGATCAAGACTAAGAGGTCTCTTGTTACGGAAGGCTCAAGAAAAGGGTTCGACCCATGGTCAAGGTTCTGATCGTCGACTGGGATCGGGAACGGATCGATCTCCTCCGCGGCGCCCTGGCGGAAGAGGACTGGATTCTGGTCGACGTTTCGGACGGACCTGAAGCGCTCGAAAAGGCGCGCACCCGGAATCCCGAGGCCATCGTGCTCGCCAGCGAGGACTACCGGACGGATTCCTTTCTCACGAACAAGAGCTACGAGATGCGCACCCCGCTCAACGCGGTGATCGGGATGACACAGCTCCTCCTCGATTCGGACCTCTCGCCGCAGCAACTGGAATACGCCAAGATCATCCGGAACGGGGGCAGGCAGCTCCTCGATGTGGTCGCGGCGATCTCCGGCACGTCGAGAAAAGAGACCGACGAGTCTCCCGCCGAACCGAGTGTCTTCTCCCTGCGCGACACTATCGAGAGCGTGGCCGAATTGCTCGCCCCGCCCGCCCAGAAGAAAGGGCTCGAGGTGGCGGCTCTGGTCCGGTCCGATGTGGCCGATTCGATTCTGGGCGACCAGGAACGGTTGCGGCAGATCCTCATCAACCTCGTCGACAACGCGATCAAGTTCACCACCAAGGGTGAGATCGTTATCGCCGCCAAGCTGGTCGACGCTGACGGTGAGCGCTGTTCGATCGAATTCTCCGTGCGGGACACGGGGCAGGGACTGCCTGACGAGACCAGGATTTCGCTCTCCCGCACTTTCGCGAAAAAGGGGCAACCCGCGGCAACGGACACCACGATTGCGGGCTACGGGCTGACGCTCTGCAAGCACCTCGTCGACCAGCTCGGGGGGACGATCAGTGTCGACAGAGCCGCCGGCCGCGGAACGATTTTTCGTGTTGTTCTGCCTCTACGCACCGCGCCTGAAAGACCGGAGACAGCGCCGAACGATGGCGATGCGCTCCGCTCGCTCAGGGTTCTGTGCGTCGACGACTCCCCGTCCTGTCTGTCCATGATCGAGGGACACTTGCGCCGTTGGGGAATCGATGTACTGAGCGCCCGGTCCGGCCAGCACGCCATGGAACAGCTTCTCGTTCCGGCGCGCCCCGAGGAGGCGATCGGCCTCGTCATCGTCGACAAGCTGATGCCGGGAATGGACGGAGTCGAACTGACCCGGTCGATCCGGAACATCCCCGAACTCTCCGCGCTGCCCGTGATCCTCATGACACCCCTCGCTTTCGCCGGCCGCGAGTCGGTCTTGAAACCGCTCGGGATCTCGGGTTTCGTCACGAAGCCGATCCGCCCGGCGCGGTTGATCGAGACCATTCTCCAGGTTCTGGGCATCGAGACCGATGCGGCGCAACGCGCACCCGCCCCGGGCGCACCAGACTCCGCGGCCGGCGGCGGTCAGGTCGCCCCCAGAAGAGAGCGGATCCTGCTCGTCGAGGACGATCCGGTCAATCGTAAGCTCGCCCTCGCCTTCCTGCAGAGACTGGGCTTCCAACCGGTGGCGGCGTGCGACGGGAAGGACGCGCTGAACGCGCTCGGGTCGAGCGTCTTCGACCTGGTGCTCATGGATTGCCAGATGCCCGAGCTGGACGGATTCGAAACGACGCGACTGATCCGCGAGCATGAACGCGCCACGGGCGAACACATGCCGGTCATCGCTCTCACGGCGCACGCCATGGCCGAGGACCGGGAGCGCTGCCTGGCGGCGGGGATGGATTCCTACCTGTCGAAGCCGGTCGTCATCAATGAGCTTGCAAAGGAACTCGACCGCTTCCTCCTCGCAGGCACAGGAGCTCCCCCCACGGCAAAAAAACCAGTGGCCTAGATCATCAGAATACATTCCGCGAAGCGGGGCGGTTGATGCCGGTCAGGGAACAATCTCCACGTTGACCGCGTTGGACGCGAAGTCCCAGGGATTGGCCGTGGCAAAGGCATAGGACATGATCGTGCCCACGTAACCCGACGACTGGGGACCGAGGTTGAGCTGGGCGGTCGCGGTTCCCGTCGTGTCGAGAGTTCCCCAGAACCTCTTGAACGACGGCCACGAGAGATTCTGGATGATCAAATCGGTGTACCAGTCGCGATTCAGCGGAATGGTGACCAGGCCGCCGGGAAGAACCGTGCCCGGAGAGGTGCCGCTCAGGCTGCCCACGAGAAGGTAGTTGCGCCCCCCATAGGCCGAGCCCACATCGAGTGCAAAATTCACCGACCCGCCCGCCGACGCCGAGAAGGTGGCCGTGTCAGCCGCCAGCGATTCGGAGGCGACCTTCTTGCTCGCGATCCACGTGTTCCACGAGCTCCCGGGATTGTACTCGTGGTGGTACCAGAAGGTGGCGTTGTCGACGGGATCGACGACCACGGCGCTGTAGTCGCCCCAGCGGGACGTGTAGTAAGGCCCGGCGCTCGTCTTGATGATCTCCGAGGGCTGCATCGTGCCGAGCGGATCGCCCGCGTTGCGGAAGGCGCGCCCGATCGAGATGTACTCGCCCGACGACGACCGCGCGAAGCACATGAGCGCATTGCCGAAAGCGTCGACCGAGATCGAGTTGAAGAAGGTGTGAATCCCCGAGCCCGGATCGACATCGCCCGACTGGATCAGGGTGGGTGTGCCCGACGTGGGCCAGTTGCCCATGTCGATCTCGTACCAGCGGGAGAGGACGCGCGCATTGCCCTGATGGTGGGCGGCCCAGAGCGACCCGTTGCGATAGACGCAGCTCCAGAACCGGGCGTCGAAGGTCTCGGGCCGCGTGCTCGTGCCCATTTGGGGCGGATCAGTGGGCGGCGTGTAGCTCGGCACGGTGAGCTGGTAGGTCTGATGGTTCATCGCTCCGAGAGGATCGGTGAGCGCGTGGAGCCGCACGCGCGTATTGGAGCTCCCCTCGTAGTGCTCGATCATGTAAAAGGCCGCGGCGCTGTCGTACATGACCGGAATGCCGTAGGACTGGCTCCCGGTGATCAGCAGATGATTGGTGTTGAGCACAGTTCCGCCCACGAGAAGGTCGGCCTTCTCGATGGCGTAGACGAGATATTTCTGCCCGCCGCTGAAGAAGTCGGCCGTGAGGTAGACCACGTCCTCGTCGACGGCGATGTTGGGCGAGTCGATATCGTTTCCGGCCAGCGAGGTCACGTTGAGCCGGTACTTGTACCACGTTCCCATCGGGTTGGAGTCGTCCGATACGGCGAGGAGAAACTCGGAGGTATTCGTGGAGCTCCTCTCGCACGCCATGGCCATGAACCGGCCCGAGTGGGGATCGTAGATCACCTCGGGATCGAAGACGAACCACGTGGCGCCCACGCTCCCCCAGAAACCGTAGGAATCCTCGATCTCGTCCTGGAAGAGATTGTTGCCGTCCTTGTCGAAGAAGGCGATGGCGCCGTTGGTCATGGCCACGAGGTGTTCGGGTCCGGCGGCCATGTGGGGATCGGGCGGCGCCCAGCCCGTGTTCAGCACGGCCACGAAACCGGGATCGGAGCGGGAGAAGAAGGGATCGGGATCGCCGTTATAAGGCAGGACCGTGTCGCCCGTGCCGCGCCGCACCGGCGGCTCATGGGGAACGGCCACATCGACTGCGGCGTTGAGCGCGGGGCTTTCGGCCCGCTCCTTTTCCATGGCGAGCTTTCGAGCCTCGGCTCTCTTTTCGAGTATGAGTGTTGCGTCTTTTATTGCAGCCTCGAGAGCGGTGAGCCGCTCTTCGCCTTCGCTCATGATCGCAGGCGGTAGGTTTTTGTTGCCCTCGATGAACGCTTCGAGATCGGCCCTGTCGACCGAGCCGTTTCCGTCAATGTCGGCGGCCGCATAGCGTCGCGGATCGCGATCGACATGGGTCAGGATGTCGTAAAAGATTCCCAGATCGCCGCTGTCGACCAGACCGCTGCCGTCGAGGTCGCCAGCCGGCCCTTCGGGAACGGGCAGAAGAAGGGTGACGTTGGCCGCCTTGCGGTCCCCGAGGTCGGATGCGCCCGACCAGGCCACGGCGAGCTGGCCGTCACGACCGAAGGCGATCTTCTGCTGGCCCGAGGGCGCGTGGAGGGACTGATTGCGCTGAGCGATCTGATTCAGGCTAAACGCGCTTCCCAGCGGGCTGAACGCGCTTCCCAGCGGGCTGAACGCGCTTCCCAGGGGAGCGGCGTCGGCGCCATAGAAACGCGCCATGATCTCCTTGCCCTCGGAGCTCTTCGAGGCGCGATTCCACGCGACGCAGAGGCGGCCGTCATCGGCCACGGCGACCGAAGCGCCGCTCTGGCCTGCTGCTCCAGCCTCGCTCACCCGGAAGGGCGCTGTCCTCGGCGCACCGTCCGCGCAGAAGGCGCGAGCATTGACAGCGTAATTGTTTTCACCAGGCGCGATCTCCATCCAGGCAACTGCGAACGAACCGTCCGGGCCCGTGGCCAGGGCCGGTTCGATGCTCCCCGCGTCATTGCATTCGTTGATGCCGAAAGCCGGGGTGGTGGCCGAACCGTCAGGTCCGAAGAGTCGCGCGTAGATTCCGGCAGGGCGATTGTCCTCTCCGACCGCCGCCCAGGCGGCAACGAAACCGCGCGGGCCGCGGGACGCGATGGAGACGAGGTTTTCCTCCCGATCGGTTGCGGCATCGATCTGGATCGGTGCGCCGCGGCGATTCCCATCGGCATCGAAAGACAGGCACCACGCCTTGCGGCGGAGCGAATCCTCTTCGGGCCCGATCCAGGCGGCGATCACGCCGCCGTCGCGGGACGGTGCGAGAACGAGACCGGTCTGATCGCCGCGGGTGATCGCGTTGACGTCGATCTCGTCCGACCCGGCCGACAGGTCGCTGTCAAAGCGGCGCAGGAAACAGCCGAAGCCGTCTCCGTCCTGGCCGAACGACTCCCAGCCGATCCACGCGGTGCTGCCGCACCCGGCCAGGGATGGCTTCCATTGTGCCGAACGGCGCGTGGTGTTGACCTGCATTTCACTGCCGATCCGCTTGCCGACCGGCGAGAAACACTGGGCGTAGACACCGTAGTTGCCCTTATCCTGACGCCGGCTTTCCCAGACGGCGATCAGGTTGTGCGCCTCGTCGAAGGCGACGCTCACCGCTCCTTGCGTCGACGTGGTGAAGGTATTGGCCCTGATCTCGACGCGCACGAAATCGAGCCCCCCGATGGAGATCCTGTCGCTCCGATCGAGTTCATTCGCTATTACGGCAGGAGTGAGGAAACAAAAGAGGACGAACAGGGACACGCGGAAAGTTCCGAGGGTCTTCTTCGAAAACGACATGGCGCCTCCTCGAGTGCACTGATTTTGACGGACTGTTGGAATCGGGCTTTTTCGAACTGGGCGCTATTATACAGAATAATTTATTTTTTTCCACTCCATGGCCCCGAGCCGGTACAGTTTCGTCATGATCTTCAGTTGGCTCAAGAAACGACGTCGGCGCAAGTTACTCGCCCAGCACTTTCCCGATGAGTGGCATGCCATCTTGCGCCGCAACCTCCCCTTTTACGCCTGCCTCAGCGCGGACGAACAGTCCCGTCTGTGCGATGGGCTGCGCCTTTTCATCGTAGAGAAATCGTGGGAAGGCTGCGGCGGACTGGAGATGAGCGACGAGATCCAGGTCACCATCGCCGCGCAGGCGTGCCTTCTGCTTCTCGGCCTCGGCGGTGTCGAGTTCGATACGGTGAAGACGATTCTCGTCTACCCGGCCGAGTTCTTTGCCCGACGGCGCGAGGCGGCCGAGGACGGTATCGTGATCAATGACAGCGGCGGCCGGCTGGGCGAGGCATGGTACCGCGGCCCGGTGGTCCTCTCCTGGGCCGATGCGCGGCGCGGTGCGCGCAATCCTTTCGACGGGGTCAACGTCGTCTTTCACGAGTTCGCCCACCAGCTCGACATGCAGGACGGCGTGGTGAACGGCACACCGCCCCTCGAAAGCCACGCCGCGGTGCGGCGCTGGCAAGAGGTGATGACAACCGAGTATGATCGCCTCGTGGCGCGCTCGCGCCGCGGCATGGCCACGCTGCTCGATCACTACGGTGCGCAAGATCCGGGTGAGTTCTTCGCGGTCTGCACGGAGTGTTTCTTCGAGCGACCGGGCCCGTTCGAGCTTCGCCATCCAGAGCTGTACGCCCTGCTTCGGGACTACTACGGCCAGGACCCCGCAGAGAGGATCAGGCGCCATGGGTGACCTGAACCAGTACGATTTCGTGAAAAAACAGAGGGAGATCTTTTCCGGTCCCTTTCTCGAGATCGGCGCGCGGCGTTACAACGACGTGCCCGACCTGCGCAGCCTTTTTCCGGGCGACGAGTGGCTCGGAGCCGACCTGACAGCCGGGGAGGGTGTCGACACAGTGGTCGATCTGACTCTTGATTTCGACGATGTCGACGCGGCGCTCGGCGGCAAGCGTTTCAAGACGATCTTCTGCCTCAGCGTACTCGAACACTGCGACCAGCCCTTTGCCATGGCGCAGAACATCACGCGCCTTCTCGATCGCGACGGATTGCTCTACGTCTCCGTTCCCTTCGCGTGGAAGCACCATGGGTTTCCGTCCGACTACTGGCGGTTCACCGCCGAGGGTGTGGAAAAACTCTTTGCCGGCATCGAGTTCGACGAGCGGTTCGACCACGGGGCGACCTCCTCGCCGGGAGAGACCTTTCCGCTCGATCATGAACTGGGACGCCTCGCGCTCCGCGGCCCCGGGCGGCTCTTTGCACGGTGCCGCTGACTGCCGGGTCTCCTCCTTCTGCGCCTGGCCAGCCTCTTCGGCGCTTACAGATGGCTCCTGCGCTACCGTTACGTCATGCCGCTCACCATGGTCAACCGAGTGGGCGGCCGTCGAAAATCAGAACACCACGAGTGAATTTTCCACGCAATGCTTTGACCTTGCGTTATAATCGTGCCCGCATTGTGACAGGGTACTCCGTCAGCCGAGAAAGCGAAGATGATCGAGCCACGTGATCCTATCTACGTCATCCCCGATGGCATCGAAACCCGCTGGGCGAGCCCCGAAAATCCGTCGGGCGAGGCCGGGGAGTACGGTCTTTTTGAACGGAGCGACGACTGGTCGAACTGCGCCTACTTCTACCTCGATCGGCCCGAGAACGATCTCGGCCCTCTCCCGGGGGTGGAGACGCGTAGTGCCAACCTGTATGATGGGGCTGTCAGAAAGGACGGCGAGGACTGAGCATGGAGATGGAGCTTCACGAAGGAAGGGTCGACCTCTCCCAGCAGGAATGGTGGATGCGCCTTGCCGTGGTCTTCGTTCCCGCCGTCGCCGGGATCGTGGTGCTCCTCTGCATCGATCCGATACCCCAGGACCCGGCCTATCATGGCTTTGCCGACACGCGCCGCGTCCTTCTGATTCCCAACTTCGGCGACGTGGTCACCAATCTCGCTCTCATTCTCATCGGCCTGCGCGGACTCTTCTTCATGCTCCGCAACAGCCCCCACCGGCCGCGGCAGCCCTTCAGGGAGTTCAGGGAGCGGCTCGCCTACTCGATCTTCTTCGGAGGGGTGATTCTCACCGGTCTCGGCTCGACGTGGTACCACCTGGAGCCGAACACGGGCAGTCTCTTCTGGGATCGTTTGCCCATGGCGGTGACTTTCATGTCCCTCCTCGCCATCATCATCGGCGAGCGGGTCGGCACCCGGATGGGCAACTCACTACTCTGGCCGCTCCTGATCGTCGGTTTGGGCAGTGTGCTCTACTGGCACCTCACTGAGATCCTCGGTCACGGCGACCTGCGCTTCTATGGGCTGACGCAGTATTATCCGATGGTCGCCATCCCTCTCATGCTCCTGCTCTTTCCGCCCCGTTACACGGAAGGAAACCTCTTCTGGGTCGTGGTGGTCTTTTACGGGGCGGCCAAGATCTGCGAGCTTCTCGATGAACAGATTTATCAAGCCATCCGCCTTCTGAGCGGCCATAGCCTGAAACATCTCTTTTCCGCGGCCGCTGTCTGGTGGGTGGTGCAGATTCTCAAGAAACGCGATCCCCTCCCTGTGGAAAGCGCCGGTCCCTTTGGGACCGAAGACGCCGGTCCCTTTGGGACCGAAGATGAGGCACGTTCGCTGAAATGAGCCACTACGACGCGGTCATTGTCGGTGCAGGTGCGTCCGGGCTCATGTGCGCGGCCACAGCGGGAAAACGGGGAAAGAAGATCCTCGTCGTCGACCACGCGGCCCACCCCGGGAGCAAGATCCTCGTCTCGGGAGGCGGGCGCTGCAACTTCACGAACCTCCACGCCCGATCCGAACATTACTGGTCGCGCAATCCCCACTTTTCGAAATCGGCGCTCGCCCGCTACAAGCCCATGGATTTCATCGCCCTCGTCACAGCGCACCGCATCGCGTGGTACGAGAAGAAGGAGGGCCAGATTTTCTGCTCCGGTCGAGCCTCGGAGATCGTTGCCATGCTGCTTTCCGAGTGCCGCCATGCGGGTGTCGAGATCAGGCTCGGCGCCACGATCCAAAAAGTGCAACGAGTACGAGAAGATCAACGATTCCGTGTTGTCACCGACCAGGGTGAAATCGATGCCGACGCCCTGGTGGTGGCCACTGGCGGACCCTCGTGGCCCAGGCTGGGCGCCACGGGATTCGGCTATCGCCTTGCCGAGCAGTTCGGACTCGGCCTCGTGACACCAGCGGCCGGGCTGGTCCCCTTGATTTTCTCGCGTAGCGACCAGGAGCGATTCGTTCCGCTCGCCGGGGTGGCGACGCCCGCGCGTGTGTCGTGCGCCGCGGGCGCCTTCGGCGGAAACATTCTCTTTACCCATCAGGGGCTGAGCGGTCCGTCGATCCTGCAGATCTCGTGCTGCTGGAAGATTGGAGAGGCGCTCACGATCGATCTCGTTCCCGACGCCGACCTGATCGCGATTCTCAATGCTGAAAAAAAGGCGGGCAGCACTCTGCCTCCCCGGACTATTCTCAACCGTTTTCTCCCCCGCCGCATCGTGAAAACGGTGGGGCAAGGGGTTCTCGCCGACCAACCGATCAGTCAACACGGCGCGAAGCAGCTCGAGGCGCTCGCCGGAGCCTTCAAGAGGTGGCGGGTCACGCCCGTCGACACGGAGGGTTTTGTCAAGGCCGAGGTGACACTCGGCGGCGTGGACACGACGGGGCTCTCGTCGCGCACCATGGAGAGCCGAGAGGTGAAGGGGCTCTACTTCATCGGCGAGGTGGTCGATGTGACCGGCCAGCTCGGCGGTTTCAACCTGCACTGGGCGTGGGCGTCAGGCCGCGCGGCGGGAGAAGTGCTCTGAACAGTGAACGCACGCGGGATGAACGGCGTGAACAAAAGGAGACAGGTCGTTGAATAAAAACGAGATCATCGAATTCCTGGGACGGATCGAGCTCTTCAAGGATCTCGACGAGACCGAACGGGGACTTCTGGCCGGAGCGATCGTTGTCGACAACCTGGCGCCCGAAACGCTCCTCTTCGAGGAGAACAGTCCCAGGAAAAAGCTCTACATCATCGAGAAGGGCGAGATCGAGCTCTTCAAGCGAACTCCCTTCGGAGACGAGATGCGCCTCGCCTTCTTCGCCAAGGAGGATTTTGTGGGCGAGGGCGCTTTCATGGACGACTACCCCCACTCGACGTCGGCGCGCGCCCTGCTCGACACCACGGTGCTGTCGATCAGCCGCCAGGATTTCGCCGACTTGAGCGAACGGCAGCCGTCGATCGCCATGAAGATGCTCTCCCGCATCTCGCGCGTCGTGTCGCGCCGCATGCGTCAGGCGAGCTCGCGCGTGGTCAACGCCGGCGCCCAGTACGTGTCGGGCCGCACGCGGCGCGAGCACGATCTCCTCGGCGACCGCGATGTGGGCGACGAGAACTACTACGGCGTCCAGACCCTTCGCGCTCTCGAGAACTTCAGCATCAGCGGGATCTCGCTCAACCACTTCCCCGTGCTGATCCGGTCCCTCGCCATGGTCAAGATGGCGGCCGCCAGGGCCAACTGCGAACTCGGCCTCCTGTCGAAGCCGGTGGCCGACGCGATCTGTCAGGCCTGCACCGAGATCATCAACGGCAAGTACCACAGCCATTTCGTGGTCGACATGATCCAGGGCGGGGCGGGCACGTCGACCAACATGAACGCCAACGAGGTGATCGCCAACAGGGCGCTCGAGATCCTCGGCTACGAGCGTGGCGAATACAAGTACTGCCACCCCAACAACCACGTCAACCTCTCCCAGTCGACGAACGACACCTACCCCACGGCGCTCAAGATTGCCCTGATCATGAGCAACCGCCGGCTGGTCAAGAGCCTCGACAGGCTCGCCGCCTCTTTTCACGCCAAGGGCAAGGAGTTCGCCGGGATCATCAAGATGGGCCGCACACAGCTTCAGGACGCCGTGCCCATGACCCTCGGCCAGGCGGTGGAGGCGTGGGCGGTGACGCTCGAGGAGGAGATCGAACGGCTGAGCAGCAACGCCGCCCTCTTCCTCGAAGTCAACATGGGCGGCACCGCGATCGGCACGGGAATCAATGCCGATCCCCGTTACGCGGGCAAAGTGCTCGAACATCTTCGATCGATCACTGACCTTGACGTACGCCTCGCCGACAACCTGGTGGAGGCGACGCAGGACACGGGCGCCTTCGTCATGTACTCCTCGGCGGTGAAGCGGCTCGCCGTCAAGCTCTCCAAGGTGTCCAACGACCTCCGGCTCCTCTCGTCAGGCCCGCGCGCCGGGTTCAACGAAATCAACCTCCCCGCCATGCAGCCCGGCTCGACCATCATGCCCGGAAAGGTCAATCCCGTCATCCCCGAGGTGGTCAACCAGATCGCCTTCAAGGTGATCGGCAACGACCTGACGGTGACCCTCGCCGCCGAGGCGGGCCAGCTCGAACTCAACGTGATGGAACCGGTCATCGTCCAGAGCCTCTTCGAGTCGATCGAGATGCTCATCAATGGCATGGCAACGCTCAAGCACCGCTGCGTCGACGGCATCACCGCCAACGCCGACCTCTGCCGCCGCACCGTGATGAACAGCATCGGACTGGTGACCGCGCTCAGTCCCGTGCTCGGTTACGATGTGTGCACCGCGCTCGCCAAGGAAGCGCTCGACACGGACCGCGGCGTCTACGAGCTCGTTCTCGAAAAGAAGCTCCTCGCCCGCGAAGAGCTCGACCGGTTGCTGGCTCCCGAGAACATGGTCTGAGCTGCAGGCGGCCGATGCTAATCTCCTTGCACACGCCGGGGGCAGCGTCTATTTTTAGGTGACTTCATATCCCTTTCAGGAATCGAGGAGATGCTCTTCGAGACCTTCACCCACGGCGCGCTCCACAAGTACCTGATCTGGCTCTTTGTTCGGGCGAACACGATCTGTGTCGTCGAATTCGTCGGCCGGCCCAAACCCTTTGCAGACCGGATCGGCACGGTCCGGGAGTGCGTGCGATCGCTCACTTTTTGATAAAAGTTTTTATGTCAATAAAAAGTCCTTGCTCCTGAGCGTCGATAGGGTATTGTGAACAACGTTCATTAATTGATTATCATTCGATTTACGGAGCCGTGAGCCTTGGGAATCAGCCAGAGACGAGAACGCGAGAAACAGCAGCGGAGCAAGGATATCCTTGATGCCGCTCGTTCTCTTTTCTGGATAAATGGTTACGACGGAACAACCATTCCCGCCATCGCCAAGGCAGCCGAACTCGCCCCCGGCACTCTCTACCTCTACTTCGCGAACAAGGACTCGCTCTACGTCGAGCTCCTCCTCGAGGGTTACGAGGCACTCCGCGAGAAGCTGATCGCCGCGGCCGGGAGCCACTCCTCCCCCGCCGACCAGGCCGAGGCGGTGATCGACGGATTCTTCGACTTCGCCAAGCAGAGTCCCGAGTACTTCGACATCATCTTCTTCGTGATCCAGAAGGACCGCGACGGAGGCTGGGGGGAGACCTTCGACCAGGGTCAGCTCGTCCAGCTCGAAGCGCGGCTTGATTCGTGTAAAGCAATAGCTGCAAATGTATTGAGAAAGCTCGACATCCGCGCCACCACCCAGGAAATCAACCGTTCCGTCGATGCGGTCTGGACCATGCTCGCCGGCGTGGTCTTTTTCTTCCGCAGGAAAGAGGAGGCCGATGTCTTTGCGGTCATGGCCGCCGAGGCCAAGAAGTTGATCTTGCGGGGGCTGCTGCAATGAGGGCTGCGCTTTTTATTTGAGTTTAGAATGAACGCTATTCATTTAATGATTGCTTTTCAAGGAGCGCTATCATGAAGATCCTCCTCATCTTACCCGCTGCCGACCACCTCCGGGTTTCGCCCGACCGGCCCGATCGGGTTCCGCCGCGCGCCATGCTGAGATTCAGCATCCTGCCGCTCACCACGGTGGCGGCGCTCACGCCGCCCGCCCACTCGGTCGCCATCCTCGACGAAAACGTGGAGCCTGTCGATAGCGACGCCGACGTGGATGTGGTCGGAATCAGCTTCATGACCGCACTCGCCGATCGCGCCTACGCGCTCGCCGACACGTTCCGCGCGCGCGGCAAGATCGTCGTCGCCGGCGGCTTCCACCCCACCTTCTGCCCCGACGAGGCGGCGCGTCATTTCGACGCCGTCGTCTGCGGTGAGGCCGAGGGGCTCTGGCAACAGGTCCTTTCCGATATCGACGCGGGCTGCTTGAAAACCCTTTATCGCAGCGACACCCTGCCCGATCTCGCCGACGCTCCGATCCCGCGGCGCGATCTGGCAAGAGCCAACGCCCGCCACTATGTTACAAGCCACGCGATCCAGACCGGCCGGGGATGCGGCCATCGCTGCCGCTACTGCTCGATCACGGCTTTTCACAGGGGCCGGCATCGGACCCGCCCCCTCGACCGCGTGCTCGGCGAGGTGCGCGAGGCGCCGCGGAACTTCATGTTCGTCGATGACAATATCATTGCCGACCGCCACTATGCGCGCGGCCTCTTCGAGGCGATGATTCCATTGAAGAAGCGCTGGGTGAGTCAGTGCTCGATCGAGATCGCCGACGATCACGAACTGCTCGATCTCGCCCGCCGCGCCGGGTGCCGCGGACTGTTCGTCGGCATCGAAACGACGAACGGACGGAATCTCGAAGCGATGGACAAGGACTTCAACGGTCGCGGCGACTACGGACGCCGCATCGCGAAAATCCGCCGGAAGGGAATCGGTGTGATCGCCGGCATGATCGTGGGCATGGACAACGACGACCGCCGTGTCTTCGAACAGACCTTGCGTTTTCTCGACAGGTCGCGCATCGACGCGCTCCAGCTCAACATCATGACCCCCCTGCCGGGCACGCCGCTCTTCGATCAGCTCGCCCGCGCGGGGCGCATCGTCGACCGCACCTGGAGCCACTACGATTTTCGCCACACCGTGATCGCGCCGAAGAAGATGACCGCCCGCGAGCTTCAGGCCGGCGCCGACTGGCTCTACAGCCGTTACTACCGCCTCGACAAGATCGTGCTCAGATCGATAAGGGCGCTCTTCACGCTCGGCCCCGTGTCGGCTGTCCTGGTCTTCCGGCTCAACAGGACCTACCGCTACGACAACATCCGCGAAGGAGTGATCGGTTGGAATCCCGCACGAAAAAAGGGAATCAACCTCTTCAGGAGACTCGAAGGCCTGTTGCGTTTCGGCTGGGACAAGCTGACTCACCGCCGTACAATACAAGCACAGAGACATTTATCGTAACAGTCCTCACGGCCGCCACCGGCCGGGGCGATTCTCAACTCTGAAGGAGAAAAGAAAAATGACAGCTCACAAACTCTTGTTCGCGGGGCTCGGCCTCGTGGCCATCCTGGTCATCTGGTCGGTTGCCTCGGGGCACCCGGCAGCCGAACCGCAGGATACGATCGGGATCGGAGCCACCAAGGGCGTCAAGATCCGCGTGGGAACTTTCGAGAGAAAAAACCTTCTTGTCGCATTTTACGGTTCGACCCACTTTGACAAGACCATGAAGGAATGGCGCGTCGAGCTCGCCCAGGCCCGAAAGGACGGAGATGAGGCCAAGATAAAGGAGATCGAGGCGAAGGGCGCCGCGGCCCAGGAGGTCGCCCACAAGCAGCTCGCCGGCGAAGCGCCGCTCACCAACATTCTCGAATCCCTCAAAGGCGACATGGCCAAGATCGCCAAGATGGCCGGTGTGCAGATGATCGTGGAGAAACCGCTCTTCACCGATGGTTCTGTCGAGCTGGTCGACATCACCAAACAGATGACCAAGTGTTTCACACCCATGAAAAAGGGATGATGACCCGAGGGCCTCGGCTACCGGTAGTCGTCGCGCGTTGGGTGAAACACGTCGATGACACGGCAGTCGGTTCTGGCCCGTCCCGCGTGAGGCACGTCGGGAGGTAGCACCACAACCGATCCAGCAACGAGCTCGAGAGACTGGCCGTCGACGACCAGCTCGAGCTCGCCTTCCATTACATTGACGATCTGCTCGTGGGGGTGGGAGTGCTCGGGCAGAGCCGAACCCTCCGCGATCTTCCAGTAGGCGATCGTCATCGTGTCGGAATGCACGAAGCGCACTTTGAATCCGGGAATCAGTTCCTGTTCGTCGATCGAGTCGAGATGATATCGGGTCATTTTTTCCTCCCTTTCCGTCACCTTTGTCCGGGGGATCGGATCGTCTTTTTTATTCGCGCGGTTTGTGCCGGTCTCGGGCACGCGGCAGGGTAAGCACGAAGCAAGCGCCGTCCGTCACGGACTCCTCGAACCTGAGATCGCCTCCCATCATGCGCGCCAGGCGGCGGCTCAAGGCGAGGCCGAGCCCCACACCGGGGGCGGAGTTGGCCGCATCGCGCGCCGACTTGCGAAAGGGCTTGAAGAGCTTCCGCGCCTCGCCCGACGCGATGCCGGGGCCGTGATCGCGCACGCGGAGCGCGACCTGGGCGCCGATCGAACGGGCTTCCAGAGTGATCTTCTTCTCCTCGTCGGAAAGGGCATACTTGCAGGCGTTGTCGACGAGGTTGAAGAGGATCTGTTCCACCGCCGTGATATCGGCGCGTACCATCGAGGAGGCCACCTCTCTGGGTGCGGCCGAGACGAGTTCGAGCTTGGCCTGTGCAGCGCGTTGCTTGAGCACACCGTGCACGCCGACGAGCAGGTCGCCCACGGTGACCGTTTCAATTCGACCCTTGGCCGAGCCCCGTTCGAGGCGCGCGTAGGCGAGCACATTTTCCACGAGGTGGCCGAGGCGGTCAGCCTCGCCGTGAAGCGTATCGAGGTAGTGCTGGCGCTTGGCCTCGTCGGGCACCATGCCGCCGGCAAGCATCTCCGTATACATGCGCAGCGTGGTGAGCGGTGTGCGCAGCTCATGGGTCACGGCCGAAACGAACGCACCGCGCCGCTCGCTGAGCGACAGGGCGCCCATGAGAAGAAGCCCCACGGCGCCGACCGCGAGGAGCGCGCACGCCCAGGCCACGATGAGCGAGATCCTGAGCGGCGACATTTCCGGGGTCGGATAGGTGGCGCCCGGACCGGGATCGATGCGCAGGGGGAGCGACGCCAGGCGGCGCCCGCCGCCGTCGGTCTCGCCCTGATTGAGCGGCAAGAGATCGGCGCCGGGCAAAAGATCGGCCACCAGACCCAGTAACCACCCACGCAGCGCGGGCCAGTCGATCACGCATCCCTGGAGGTACTCGCGGTCGCTGATGATCACCCTCCGGACAAAGAGCAGCATCCCATCGAACCAGAAGGGCGTCATCCGGTTCAGCTCCACTTTGACAGGCGGAACAAAGAAATCGTTGTTCGCCAGAAGACCGTTGCTGATCAGGAAATTCTGGTCGAGGATCTGCCGGCTCGCCTGGGCGCGACGATTGAACTCGGCCGTGTTCTTGAACGACTGCTGGACCTGGCTCGGATTCTGCTCGTTGCGCCACGCGCCGTCGGCCGCGTCATCTTCGATCTGCCCAACCTCCTGGACGTTGTAGATCAACAGGCTCTTCTGCTCGATCATGGGTGTCAGCTCGGCGAGTTTTTCCGCCGCCCTGTTCATCCGTTCGACAGGGATCCCCCTCTCCTCGGCCAGGACGCGCAACGGGCCGGTCGGCGCCTGGGGCGATGTGAGCGCGCCGTCGGGATCGATCTGGAAGTGCAGCGCGATGTGGGGCACATCGTCCGAGAGAAGCACTGACGGCTGGAGATTGATCGGGGCCTGTTGAGATCCCTGGTTGTCGGGCCCGCCGGCATTGTAAAAAGAGCGGAAGACGAAGTAGGGCCGCGTGCTCTCCTGGGCGATGAGGGGCGCCGCGGCCGAGTCGATGCTCCAGAGCGCGAGGCGCACGTCCTCCTCGAGCGCCGCCCGCCTTCCAGCCGCAGTGCGCTCCTCCTCGAGGTCGAGCACGGTGAGGCTCACCCACCCCATGGCGACGAGCACGGCGGCGAGGCTCAGGCCGAAGAGGATCCAGACGTAGAGCGGCCGGGTCATCATGGCGCCATCTCCCCGGCGGCAAACATGTATCCCCTGCCGCGCACCGTGACGATCACCTTGGGCGAAGGCTGGTCGTCGCGCAGCTTGGCGCGCAGGGAGGCGACGTGCACGTCGATGGTGCGCGTCTCGGCGATCCCCTTGGGATCGAGGCGCCAGACACGCGACAGGATCTCATCGCGCGACACGGGCCGGCCCGCGTGGCGCGCCAGGTAGCGCAGAAGGTGCGTCTCCCGTTCGGTGAGCGTGCACGACCCGCCCCCCTCGTAGCGCACCTCGCACTTCTCGAGGTCGGCCTCGCCGCTGGGGAAGGCGACGGTGCGCACGTCGGTCGGCCTCTCGGCCGAGCGGCGCATCACCGCCTCGATGCGGGCGAGGAGTTCCTTCACGCTGAAGGGTTTGACCACGTAGTCGTCGGCGCCGAGGGTGAGACCCCGCACGCGGTCGTCCTCCTCGCCGCGCGCCGTGAGAATGATGACGGGCAGTCTGGGACGGGTGTCGCGCACCGCGGCGAGAATCTCGAGCCCCTCGTGGCCGGGAAGAACCAGGTCGAGAAGGATCAGGTCGCAGTCGACGCGGATGGCCATGTCCATGCCGGCAACTCCGTCACCCGCCTCGAGCGTTTCGTAACCCGCGAACTGGAGCGCGTCCACGATGCCCTGGCGGATGGCGGAGTCGTCTTCGACGATGAGAATCTTGTGCCTGTCCATGCTTTTCAGATTACCCTTCTGAAGCGCCGCGGACCAGAACAGTTTCGCCGTCGACGAGCAGCTTGATGTCGCCCCGGAGGGCGATCGATCCCTGGTGGCCCTGCTCGGCGAGGCGGAGCGCCAGGTCGTGGAACTCGGGCGAGCCGAACTCGATCACGCGGCTCGGCGCGACCTCGTTCTCGTTGCTCACCAGGCGGCTGTCGACCCAGGTGCCGTCCTTCCTGTAGAAGGCGACGTCGTTGACCTGCTGGATCGTGTTGACGGTGACGCGGTTCATGTCGGCATCCCAGTAGCCGTTGGAAATGTTGAGAAAGACCTGGCTCTTCTGAGCCACGTTGTTCAGGTCCTGATTCACCGCAGCGAGGCCGGACCGCTCGGCCACGGCGCGGCGGAGGAAGTTGCCGTTGGCCACGTTGGAGACCGCAACCGCGTCGGTGAGGTCCGTTCCCTCGCGGGCGAGGAAGGCGGTGTACTCGGTGAGGATGCCGAACACGGTCGAGAGGCGCACCACCTCGTCGACGAGCTCCTTGATGCGGCTCTCCTTGGCGACGGGATCGCCGTCCTCGCCGCCGATCTGGCGGATCGAATCGGAAAGCAGACCGATCTGGCGGCTCGCCCAGAGACGCGCCACGAATCCGTTGAGACGGCTCGCCTTGTGGAGACCGAAGGCGAAGTTGAAGGCGCGCTCTTCGCCGAGAAAGTTTCCCGCCACGCGGAACCGGAGCGGCTCACTGCCCGTGTACCGCCCGGTGAGAACGAGCTGATCGTCCTCGAACAGATCGGGAAGCATTGCGGGGATCATGTCGAAAACGCGGTCGCTGACCGGTTCGCCCGCGGCGTTGACGGCAACGATCGACGGCGCGGCCAGCACCGGCCCCTGGAGGCGCTTGAAGACCTGGGCGACCTTGAGCTCCACGTCTTCCCGGGGGAGCACGAAGGTGGCTTTGGCGCGGGTGGTGTCGGCGATGTTGGAAAGGAGCGGCGTGTTGACATCGACGCCGACACCAAAGGTGAAGATGCGGCGCTCGAAGGGATTGGCCTTGGCAGCCACGTCGCGGATCGCCTCTTCCGACGTGTTGCCCACCGTGGGCAGGCCGTCGGTGAGAAAGAGCACGAGAGGCAGCATCCCCTCGACCGGCTTGCATGCAAGCGCCTCGGTCAAGGCGGCGTGGATGTTGGTGCCGCCCTTGGCCTTGATCGTCCCCAGGTACTCGCGGGCGGCAATCATGGTCCCCTCGGTCTTGAGAATCGGCTCCGTCGACCAGAGGTGAACGTGATCGCTGTAGTCGACGATGTTGAACGCTTCGCCGTCGTCGAGGCCGGCGAGGATCTGGAGCGCCGCCTCGCGCACCTGCTCGATCTTCTCGCCCTGCATGCTGCCCGAACGATCGATGACGAGGGTGACCTCGCGCTTGATGGCGGGTTGGCCGTCGGCGTTCTTCGGGGCCGGGGGCAGTCCGGCCACGAGCAGGAAATAGCCGCCGCTCGTCGCGTGGTCGGGATAGGCGAAGAGCGAAGCCGTCACGCTGCCCTTCTGGCGCAGGCAGGAGAGTCGGAAGATGCCGGGGTCGGTGGTGGCGCCGCCCGCGGTCCACGCCGCGATCTCGTTCGGCGACCTGCGCTTCGAGTCGAGCTTGTGGCTCGGGGAGTAGATCGTGGAGAGGGGCTTGGCCGACTTGACGGTGACCTTGATGTTCCAGGGGACCACGTTGCCGAGCGTGGCGGAGCGCGGGAGCACGTAGTCGATGCGCGCGCCCTCGGCGGGAAGGAGATGTTCGTAGGTGATCTTGACCTTCTGCGTGCCGCCCGCCTCGACGGGGAAGACCGCGGTGCGCACCATGTTGTACCCGGCGAATTCGAGAAGGGCCGGATCGCGCATGCGGGAGACGATCGCCTCGTAGATGCGGCGGGCTTCTTCTTTCGGAAGGAGCTCGGCGACCGGTTCGGCAGCGGCGCCCTGGAATGTGAAACCGCCCACCACGGCGCCGTCGGGCACGGGAAGGAGCAGTTCGGCTTCGACGCGGCTTCCTCCGCGGTTGCGCAGGGTGACGATCAGGCTTGTCGTCGCGGCCTGCTCGAGGATTGCCACGGTCGCGTCGACGCCGACGATCTCGAGGCGCGTGTCGGGGATGCGCGAGTAGACGCGCGACTGGGGTACGATGATATTGGCCGCCGGCCGCCGGCCGGAGAAGGCGGGCCAGTCGGGCGCGGTGGTTGTTGTCGTTCCTGATGTGACGGTCTGGGCTTCGGTGAATCCGGCGAGCAGGGAGAGGAGTAAAGATGCGAGAGTCGTTGCGATGACGAGCTGTCTGGTGCGGAACATGTTTTAACCTCCAGATTCGAGAAGACGAATTTTTGTTTCACGCACCCTAATAGACATGATAATGGGGGTGTTTGTTTGTAAGGGGTGTGTAAAGACGACGGCGCGGCGAAACGCCCTGCCAAGGGTGTGCCTGCTCAACTCCGATTGGACAAAGGAGAAAACCATGTGGATCGGTCTCGGGATCGCGGCGGTGATCCTCTTCAGCATATTTCTCATGTACAACAGCCTCGTGGGGAAGAAGAACCAGTGCGAGAACGCTTTCGCCACGATCGACACGATGCTCAAGCAGCGCTACGACCTGATTCCCAATCTGGTTGCGGCGGTGAAGGAGTACATGACCCACGAGAAGGAGACGCTCACCGAGATCACCGACATGCGTTCCAAGGCGGTTTCGGGCGGCCTCTCCTCCGACGAGGCGGTCGACCTGAACAACAAGATCGGCCGCGCCATCGGCGGCATCATGGTGGCGGTCGAGAACTACCCCGACCTCAAGGCGAGCGATAATTTTCAGCAGTTGCAGCGGTCGCTCAACGAGGTGGAGGCGCAGATCGCCGCGTCGCGGCGGGCGTTCAACGCGGCGGTGACCGATTTCAACAATGCCGTCGAAATGTTTCCCACCAACATCATGGCGAACATGATGAGCTATGGCCGGCGGCGGCTTTTCGAGATCCCCGAGGGCGAGCGGAAAAACGTGAATGTGAAGAAGCTTTTCGACAGCTAAGAGGGAATCATGGAGAAGCTCGACCAGTTCGAGAAGTACTTCGACGAGGAGCTGCGGCCGGTACTCGAACGATTCGAGAAGCGGCGCAAGCAGATCGTGAAGAGGTTCTTCTCGATCCTTGCCGTGGCCCTGCTGATCGGCGGCATCGTGGCGATCTCGGTAGAGGCTTTTCGCGAGGTGCCGGCTCTTCTGCTCTTTGTTCTTGCCGGCGTGATTCTCGTGGTCTGTGTGACCTGGTGGATTCTGACCAGGAAGTTCGTGCTCGAGTTCAAGCAGGAGGTGATCGCGCCGATCGTGGCGTTTTGCGATCCGTCGCTCAAGTATGCGCCGCGCGGCCACGTGTCGGAGATGCGGTTCCGCGAAAGCGAGATCTTCAAGAGCCGCATCGACCGGTTCCGGGGTGAGGACCATGTGAGAGGCACGGTGGGCGCCACGACGATCGAGTTTTCCGAATTGCACGCCCAGTACAAAACGCGCACCACGGACAGCAAGGGCCGCAGCCGCACGCAGTGGCACACGATCTTTCGGGGGCTCTTTTTCATCGCCGATTTCAACAAGCATTTCAACGGGACCACCGTGGTCCTGCCCGACGTTGCAGAGCGGCTTTTCGGATTCCTCGGCAAGAAGCTACAGGCGATGAATCTGTTCCGCGGCGAGCTGATCAAGCTCGAGGACCCCGAGTTCGAGAAGAATTTCGTGGTCTACGGCGACGACCAGGTGGAGGCGCGCTACATCCTCTCGCCCGCCCTGATGAGCCGGATCACCGAGTTCAAGGAAAAGACGGGCCGGAAGATTCATCTCTCCTTCGTGCGTTCCAACGTGTTCGTGGCCATTTCGATGACGCGAAATCTCTTCGAACCGAAGATGTTTCGCTCGATGGTCGATGCGAGTGTGGCGGCCGAGTACCTCCGAGACCTGCAATTCGCCACGGGAATCGTGGAGGATCTCAACCTGAACACGCGGATCTGGACGAAGGAGTGACCGGGCAGGAGCTAAAACCGGAACGTATACTCCACCTTGATTTGCGACTTGTAGGACTCGCGCTTCCAGTGGCGGTCGATCCTGTTCCAGTTGTAGTTGAGGATGAAGTAGAGGTTCGACTCGGGCGTGATCGACCACTGAAAACGGGTGTTGGTGCCGATGGCGTCGTCCTCGGTGTCCCACTGGAGAAAGCTGCTCAGCACCATGTCGGGCGAGAAATTGAACCGCAGCCGGCTGCCGTACACGTCCTCGGTGAAACTCCCGTCGTCGAGTCGCACCACGTTGCGCTCCCCCACCAGGAAGAGGGTCACCAGGGGAGCGGGATTCCATACCAACGAGGCCTCGTAGGTGTCGAGCCGGCCGTCGTAAAAGCGGCCGAACTCCCACGAGGCCTCGCCCGCCACCGTGCGCTTCGACGCGCTCTCGGCGCCGACGCTATAGCGGGTCCACTCGTAGGCCTCTTCGGCAATGGTCACATCGTCGGAGATGTCGAACTCCTCGGGCAGGTTCTCGCCTTCGCGCGAGATGTTGATCCCCACCTGATCGCCGCTTTCGAATTCGAGCTCCAGCGGGCTGAACGACAGGTAGTAGCTCTCCCAGGGATTTCCGATTCCCGTGACGTAACTTGCATAAACCTGGTGCGAGGTCTGGCGCAGAAAGTCGAGATCTGAGTAGGGCATGAACTCGGCCTTGGCCACGTACTTGTTGATCCCCGTACGGGGAACGAAACCGAGCGAGGGATCGAAGTCCTCGCCCACCCGCTTGTATATGACAGCGATGTCCCAGAGGTCGTTGGGGTAGTCGATCTTGAATCCCGCCGCGGAACGCCGGTCGCTCTCGATGTCGTCGCGATCGGTGGTGATCCCCCAGATCCCGGCGAGAAAATTCTTGTCGCCCATGAACTCCGACGTCTGGTAGACGAAATCGCTGCCGAAGGTCCACGCCCCGCGCCGGCCGGTCGGGTCGCCGCGCGTGGCGATGAAGCCGACCGACGATTCTTCGAGAATGTTCTGGCTCACGCGCACCACGCCCATGTTGGTCTCGGGCGCCACACCATCCTCGTCGTCCATGTTGACGCCGAGGATGCCGATGTTGGTGTCCCCCACCTGGCCGTAAACCTTCGCGCCGAAACGGAGCGGCACCTCGTCCCCGTCGACGAGCCCGATCCGGCGGCTATGGAAGGGCATCGCCTCCCGGTGGATGCCGAGGCCGAAATCGAAAACCTCGTTCCCTTCGAGAAAGAAGGATCTCTTTTCGGGGAAGAAGAGCGGAAAGCGCGTCAGGTTGGTGCGGAAGGAGTCGACCTCGGTTTCGGCGAAGTCGGTGTTGATCGTGAGAAGGGAGAGCAGGTTGGGCCCGAGCTTCTGGGTGATGTCGAGGCTGAGGTCGCTGTCGAAGTCGCGGTCCTCGTCGCGGGAGGGTTTCTCGAAACCGCCCACCAGCGCGGGGCGCACGCTCAGCCCCACGCCGAGATCGAATTCGGGCAAGCCGACGAGACGGCCGGCGTGGCGCGTGTGGGTTACCTTGAAGTCGCGCCGCGGATTGGACCAGCGGGCGGTTTCAAGGAGCCGCTGAATGCGGCGCTGCACGTTGAAGCCCCAGGCGTCGAGACCTTGCTTGAAGGTGAGCGTTGCGATCGGTATGCGGATCTCGACTGACCAACCCTTGTTGTGACGGGCGGTCTTCGCCTCCCAGATTCCGTCCCAGTTGCGGTTTTCGTATTCACCGCGGCCGGCGACGAGGCCGTCGTAGCGCGCGCCCGAGGGATTCACGGAAAAGACAAAACCGTTGCGGCCGTCGCCGTAGGTGTCGAAGACGATCTTGACGTGGTCCTCGTCGCGCAGCCCCGAGTCGCGCGCCACCGAGTAGCTCACGATTCCCGACGGATCGGGGTCCTCGCAGTCGATGCCGATCACGATCGTCTTGGTGTCGGCAAGAACGCGGATGATGGTCCGGCCCGACGGCACGCCGCCCTCGACGGGGTCGATCATGGTGATGTTGTCGACCGCGTCGGTCGCGGCCCAGGCCGGATCGTCGAGGCGGCCGTCGAGTTTGAAATTTTCGGGAAGAGTGCCGCAACGAAGTGTGGGTTTCTCGTTGGGAAGCGTCTCCTCGTCCGCGTTGCCTACTGCGGGAACAGCCATCGCTGCAAGAGCCCACACAATCATCGTGCACAGGAAATTGCGAAAGACAGCGGCTGGAAGAGACGCCGTGACGCGAGAACGTTTCGATCGAGACAAACCAGCGGTCCTAAAAGCGCAGGATGCGAGATCCTGAAATCCAGGTGCAATGGGCAACCAACCTACCCTTTTGAGCTTTTTTGTCAACCTTAGGTGGTTTTGCGGAGGGCGCCGCGGAGAGACCGCGGCGAGGGAAAAAGGACTATCTTTCGCAACATCGTTGCACGGTTGATAGACTGTTGGCCGGTGAAATCAAACCACTTGCCGGCGTGCGGTCGCGAGGTTGGAAACCTGAGATGACCATCAAGCTCGAAAAGGTGCGGCCTCTTTTTCTCGACGAGAGCTGGGTTGCAGAGTCCGAGATCTGGGGAGAGGATCTCGACTGGCAGCCGCGCGAGAAGATCCGCATCGCCGCGCCCTCGGGCAAGGGCAAGACGCTTCTGACTCATATTCTCTATGGCTTGCGGCGTGACCATGACGGCTCGGTGCGCTTCTTCGGCGAGGAACTGCACGCGGCCGGCGAGCGGGGTCTATCCGCGTTGCGGCGCGGGCGGGTGGCGATCGTGTTTCAGGACATGCGGCTCTTTGCGCACCTGAACGCGCTCGACAATATCGATATCAAGGCGAGCCTCACCGGCGCGCTCGACCGGGCGCGGATCGACGACCAGGCAGGGAGACTCGATGTCGCCAAAGCTCTGCACCGACCGTGCAGTACGCTTTCTCTGGGCGAACAGCAGCGGGTGGCGATCGTACGCGCACTGGCGCAGCCCTTTGACTGGTTGCTGCTCGACGAGCCGTTCAGCCATCTCGATGAGAAGATGGCGCGCGCGGCGGGCGGGCTGATCGAGGAGGTTTGTGAGGAGAGGAGCGCGGGATTCGTGCTCACCAGCCTCGGCGGGACCAACAACCTGCCGATCGATCGGGAGTACCTCCTTTGAAGCGCGGCCTGCTCAACAAGATCGTCCGCCCCCACGTCAGTGTCTGGCGCATGATCGTGGCCAATGCGGGCACGGCGCTCGGGCTCGCGGGGCTGCTGCTCGCGGTGCAGCTTTACTTTGATTTCGGGGTAATCTTCGAGGGCGGCGGCGCGACCGGGTCGGACAGCGACTACCTGATCATCAGCAAGACGGTGAATTTCAGAAACACGGTCACATTTACGACCCCCACCTTTTCAGAGGACGAGATCGAGATGATCCGGTCGCAGCCTTTTGTGCAGCGACTGGGAGAGATAAAGGGTAGCACCTTCGGAGTGATCGCGGTCCCGTCCGACTTCTTGAATATCTACACGCAGTTCTTTCTCGAGTCGGTGCCGGCCGACATGCTCGACGAGGTTCCGCCGGGGTGGGAATGGGCCGAGGGTGATACCGAGTTGCCGATCATCCTGTCGGCCGAGTTTTTCAACATCTATAACCTTGTCTTCGCTCCCAGCCAGGGTCTGCCCCCATTTACCACTGAGGCTTTGAAATTGGCTTCGCTCCCCATCACGATCAAGAGCGGGACGAAAAGTCACACCATCAGGGGGCGAGTCAGAGGTCTCAGTCACAGGATCCCGTCGGTGATGGTTCCCGAGGAGTTCCTGAAATGGGCCAATGAGAACTACGGCACTGATACTGATCCAGCCCCGTGCCGGGTTCTAATCGAGGTGGCCGATGCGGCGGATCCGGCGATCATGACATTTCTGCGGGAGAACGAGTTCGAGACCAACCGCGACCGACTGCGGCGAAGCCGGACGGCTGGGGCGGCGCGAATCGCGGTGGTTGTGACAGGGGCGATCAGTCTGTTGATCGCGGGGCTTTCGGTGATGCTGGCGGCGATGAATGCTCAGTTGCTGATTTCGCGGTCGGCGGCGGCATTGGCGTTGCTGGTGCAGCTTGGGTATGAACGGGGGGTGCTTGCTCGGTGGCTGATGGTCACGCATGCGGCGTTTCTTGGAGGAGTGGCGGCGCTAGCTGTGGCGGTTTTCGGATTTGGGACGGATCGTATTCGTACGTTGTTCGTGGATAATGGGTTTGAACCGCCGTCAACGATCGAGCCGCTGGCTTGGGTGGTGCTGGTGGGGTTTTCGTGTGTTACGCTTTTGCTGCAGATTTGGGCGGTGCGGGGCGGGCTTGAGCGGGTGGGCTTGGAAAACGGGAATACCTGAAACGGTTAGATCGTGGTCAATTCGTAACCAGAGCGTTGGAACAACCCCATATTCGCTTCCAATCCAATATTCATTTCGTCAAATTATTTGACGAAATGAATATTGTTCTTTTGGTCTTTGCGTTATGAACAGGGTGCTTGAGAAGTGATTTTTTATAACTACTACTCCGTTCGTTTGATACTTCCAATCAAGGCGGGAGTATTAAATGCACGGAGTAGTAAGTACGAAATAAGCCTGTCGGTCCATGCCGTCTAATGAGAAGTTTTGAATACTCTGATTGGCACCTCAAGGAAATACATCAATATCGTCCTCATCATTTTTTACATCGCAAGCTAATTCTGATTGGTTAATTTCTCTACTGAAAAAGTCTCGATCCCTGGCAAACAGTATAGAATCGACAGTAAGCAGAATCAGGACAGGTACCAATATTATTCTCAATATCGCGAGTGTGAATGATTTCTTTTTCATATTTATTTACGATCCCGAACACATTGCAGCGAATAGAGATTTCCATCAGGCTATGTCTTTTGTCGATTCTGTATTACGCTGTCATAAGAAAATATTTGAGAGTGACGGGATTGGGTGGCTAACACAAACATCTAATCGAGGATCACTGTCACGGTACTCATCTTTCCCGCGATGATAGAGACTTTGGCTTCCCCCGAGAGGAAGCCTTTGTTGATCCTGAACGAAATCGATCTCGACGGCAATGATCTCAATATGAATTTTCCCGATTCGTCGGTCACGAATTTAGGATCAGAAGACGAGAGGAGACCAAGTATCACGAGTTCTTGAACACCAATGCCAAAAAGGCTGAAACTTGACACATTTACATAAGCTCCCGGTATAGGTTTACCGTCCGCGGTCTTGACTTCCAGTAGAAGATCTCCACTCCTTTCTAGCTCGATATTGCACGTCGTTCTCTCACCAGCTGCTACGTTTATTTTTTGGCCGCCTGGGGCGTATCCCATCGCATTGGCCAGCACAGTACACGTTTCCGTACCGAGGCTCTCGAATACACACACTCCCGAGGATCCAGTCATTCCTCGCCGAATTGGATTCTTTGAGGGGTCATAAGTCAGATAAACCAACGCGCCCTGGACAGGCCTACTTTCTTGGCTGTCGACTACGATCCTGCCTATCCCACCATCTTTCAGACTAAAGTCCGCTCTCTGTACTTGTTGACCACTACCGAGAAGCCAAGGACCTAAAATCGTCTCTGCAAAATTATCAGCCCGGGCGGTGACAGAATACATACCTTCTTCGACGCTTAGAATTGTATAATTCCCATTCTGGTCGGTGAAGGTGGAATGGCTTCTCTCGAAACAATAATTCAAAAGTTCCACTATTGCTCCGTGAATAGGAGTTCCGTCGGACCCCTTGACTTGACCATAAACAGCTTTATGCGTTAGATCTATATTTAATGCGAGTTCTTGTCCTTCTGCGAGCTCAATCTTTTGGCGACGACAACCGCCTGCACCGGAGAGAGTTGAATGCGCCTCCAGAGTATAAGTCCCGGGAGGAATGCCAAAGATCCTATAGTAACCATTGTCTGAAGAATGTGCACTGCAAATTGACACGCCTGTCGAATCAATGATATTCAGAGCTACACCCCATCCCGGCCTCCCTTGGTAAGAACATGTACCTTGAATAATGCAAGAACCTGCGAAACTGAAATCAGCAGTCCTCGCACCTCCAGGTGGCATGCTAACAACCTTTCGCAGTTTCATCCACGCGCCGCGACTAGAACGAGCAAAAAAATCTTCAACTAAAACAACAAGTTCACCGGCAGGAAGCCCAGGTAGAATATATGTGCCGTCTGGCCTCGTTTTCGCCACAATAGCTTCGTCTGTACCAGGCGGTATTACTTGAACAGTAGCTTCCTCCAAAGGATTTCCCTCTATATCATGAACAGTTCCACTCAAAACACCACCTGGCCAGAGCTTAACGATATTCGTTACAACGCCCGCCCGAGGGTCAAGTTCACATGAATCAACCAGGGTTGGTCCATAACCGGGAGCTTCCACTTTGATGAAGTGACGACCTGAAGCAAGGCCGTCCATGCAAAACGAACCATCCACTCCCGACGCAGTTACCCTTGCTTTAGAAAGAGTACGAATCGGCTTCTTGTTCAGGGTACCCCCGACATATAGCTGGATACTAGCGCCTTGCACAGGGAACCCACTCACAGCGTCGACTACCAAACCTGTCAAAACTCCACCCTTCTTGAGAGGTACATCGATCACGCGGATATCAACAATCTCAGGGCCAGGAGGAACGACTGTAACATGAGCAGGCAGGTACCCATCTGCCAGAAAAATGAATCCAAAAGTTTCACCTTCTCCAACATAAATTTCATAAAACTCTTTTTCGTAATCGAATTCCACCACACCCCTCTGGATATGAAACTTCTCTTTGACTCCTGTAAATGTGGAAAAAGGACAAATACAAACGTGATATTGAGTAACCAACTCTTCTGTTTCAGAATCAAAGATTTTTAAACGTGTCAGAGCTCTCCGTTTTAGCTGAATATTAAGAAGACCGCTTTCACAAAAGGAATGCAAAGCCGAGTATTTCGAATGATATCCTGATTGCTTGACCGTGACACGAACTTGAGATCCTTTGTTTATTCCAGTTATTTTTGTGAGTCCGTCTTCTGTTGTGGTCCATCCTCCAACCCATGCTCCAGATGTCCAGTCGTCTATCTGAACGTGGGCGCCTTCCAGTGGGCTACCACTATCATCTGTCACCTTCAACTCAATCTTGACGCCGCCAGGAAGAACCAGGTCCTGTATGTTGACCGCATCAGGATTGATATATATTCGACACGCTGTATTTCCTTGTTCCTCGTGAGTCGCTTGTAGAATGACACCACCTTCCGGAGCATCATCGAACCTGTATATCCCTTTCTCGTCAGTTAAGATTGGGCTAGCTGGCAGGAGGCCTCCCTGGGGAAACATGTAGCAAATACTCGCACCTTCTATGAGGTTCCCATTCCTATCAGCAATTCTACCTTTGAGTACACAAGGCTTTTTAAGAACAACTTTTTGGAAACTACGATCAGCGACATCTACCTTTCTTTCAACTGCAATAAATCCCTCGGGCTCCAAATACAGCCAGAACGGATCGACTGGCAATCCGCGAAAACGGAATTCACCGTTATGATCAGTAATCGCCATTTGAGTAAAGACGAGAAAGTTGCATGCTTCGTCGAGCTGCAATTGAGTTATATCTGTTGAAAGAAAAGGAACACAGTGAACATCGATTTCTTCAATAGGACATCCCGAGCAATCGACAATCGAACCTCTAATCGTTTTTTCAGGTCTAAGTTCTAATGTAAATTCTTCAACCCAGCCATTGCTAAGATCCAAAAGGCCGTACGACGATGCGAATCCTTCGAACTCCGCTCGAACGTAATAGATCCGTGTTCCAAGATCGGGAAAGCCAAAGGAACCATCGTTGCCAGTAACTGTCTCGTAAATCAGCGGACTTGGAATTTCGTCTTTTTCGCACATCGCGAGCCACTTGCTAACAAGAACAGGACTAACCTCTGTGGCAATCACCTTCGAGCCAACGCACGGCTTCCCAAACCATGTCAAGATCCGCCAACACAATTTCTCAGAATCAGCGAAATATTCAATTTTTTCACGGTTATTGTCAGCTATCCTATCTTCTTCCGTTGTGGCGGTCATTCTTAGATTATCAGTTTCATTCTCCTCAAAATTATGAATCCAGAGACTTGATTCTTCGTCAACTTTCCTCCCATTGGATTTTTCAATAAAACTCGCTTGATTCTCTCTGAGGTTTCCAAAAAAATTAGAGATTAATAAAACCACGGCAAGAACAACGAGTGCACTTGCCGCGATCACGAACATTTTCTTTTTTGTCATATTTTGGGACTTAGATTATGTGAAAACTTTTTTTCAGAAATCCGTTCCGATGTCAAAACATAACATTAAGGAAACACCTGTGGTCCATCTTCATCACATTTACCGCTCGTGTTTGCACGGGAGTGATTTAGTCCGACGGATTTGGTCCCACCACGGCTCTTATTCGCCAGAAGAGTGTCAACTACCAGTGATATCAGGATAACAAACAGTAACGTTCTGAAAATCTCCAATGAGAACTTCAATACTTTGGTTTTTTTCTTCGGTAATATTTTTCTCTTATCCATTGATAGCTGTCTCCGGAAATTATTTCTCGTCTACTCTCCCCATATACTTTTCCATTATCCTGACAATGTTAAAATCGTGAGACATCTGTGCGGAGACAGATTTGATATCCTTGACAAACCACTTCGAAATGAGGTCAACAGAAATGACATCCAGGTCTGAAAGAATTTCTGTTTCGATCTTCTTATCCATCGACTCCAGATTCATACGAGCTTGATAAACATCTTTCAACTTGAGATAATTTCTGAAATTCAAAAAATCGATTCTAAAGTCGTAACGAATTCGCCTAGCGGATTCAATAAACTGAAACGACGCCTGCAAGTCATCCATGAGTTCTAACGCCATTCCGAGTCTTCCGTCAAGATTTCGTTTTTCCTCAACACTTCGCACTAATCTTGTCGCCCTTTTAAGCTCTCGAACCTCCGCCGGAAAGTCTCTCGTTATACGAAAGTAGTCGCTAAGAGATTTTATTGCTGGCACAGATTCCGGATCAATCTCCAGCGATCTATCAAAAACCTCCTTCGTAGATTCAAGATTGAAGATTTTTCCATCTCCCTTCTTGAGGTTCTTTATAAACACACGGCAATCATTCACGAAATCAATCGAAAGATCCGCCGCATTCAGAAAGGGATCCTCCAACGCGGATGCGCATACATTTTCAACTGCAATAAAACACTTATCGAATTTATAAGGCTGCTTCCCAGGGTGCAGCGAGTCGGCCGCCTTAGGCTGCTGAAAGAAAATCGCCCGCCCCAATTCATGCAGCCACATGGCCAGGTTCTTCTTGCGCGTAAGAGCCAGCTGAATCCTAACCTTCTTCGGAATCTCGTTCGGGACGATAATCTTCCGGGCCGTAAAGTAGGAGTGGAACTCGTCGTCTACGAGTTCGTTGAGTTCCAGGAAGGACGCACAGCCCGGACAATGCTCGACATGCGCGAGCAGTACCTTCTCCTCGGGAGTGGAAAGGTCGCCGTGGATCAGGGCGAGAATGTTCTCCACCCTGTCTCTGCAGGGATCGTGAGGAAGAAAAACTTCGCCTTCGCGGGTAATTTTCATGATTCCACCTCCCCCGCGTCAAGGGAGCTGTTGTACTTGTTCAGTACATTCAGAATCTTCTTCTTCGTCCGGAACAATATCTGATGAATATTAACAGAACTCATCTCCATACGCGCGGCAATTTCCGGACCGCCTCGACCATCGAAGTAGTATTGCTTCAGAATCCCTTTCTCTCTATCGGACAGTACTGTCGAATCATCGTGCAAGAGCTCATGCACACGCGCACGAAGAAGATCGAGGCGCCGGTCGTCCTCCATCTGAATGAGAGTATCCAGAGGACCGGGTTCCTCATCGGTGTGATTGTCCGAAGGAAGCAGACTCTGGGGCGCTCTTTTCTGACGTCGATGATAGGCGTGAACCGTGTTCCTCACTACGCCGTAGCAAAAATTCAATATCCGATCATCCTCGCTGATCGCCTTCTCTGAAAAGCGTTTGAGGATCACTCCGTAGGTATCGGCCACGATGTCATCAGCCTCGGCGGCGATTCGCCTCTTTCGAAGAAGGCTGCCGGCATAACCTGACAGCAGGCTCCAGGTGGCCGCATAGAATCGCTTGAAAAAGTCATCGTCGAAGGTTTCGAGGTATGCCTGGAGCAGAACGCGGAGGACAGTATTCAAGTCAGAACCGTTCTTCCTTAAAAGGAGAGCGGAAGAATGAAGCCCGTAACGCTCCAGCAACGAGAGAATCTCCCTGTTCCGATCCTCAGGCATCATGCCCCTTTTTCGATTTTCTTGATCAAATCCCAGGGTCGACTTCTGGCCAACAAAATCAAGTCTATGTATGAGGATGAGTGAGTCAAGGACGTTCTGAAAAAGGATGGCGGAGCTTATCGATGCCGGAAAGCCGGTTGAGAAGACGTTCACAGACGATGGGAACGCCCAAGGATGTGCATAGCCTCCTTGGTTGTGACGATTGTTGATCGCCAACCAATTTCGCACACACATCAACGAAAACCCAAGTTACAAATCCCAATCCTACCTTCGCGCCCTTCGCGGCTTGGCGAGAAAATCTTCTTCCCCAATCGCTTACCCCGCGTTCTCATCCTCTTCCATGACGCCGGAAACGTTGCCCTCCGTATCCTGGAAGTAGGCGAGATATCCGACACCGGGCACGGGCATCTTGGCGACCACGATCCGGCCCCCGTTTGCCTCGATCCGAGCGATGAACTCGTCGATGTCGGGCACGTGAATCGTGTTGTACACGTTGCCCTGGGGATCGAGGCGCCGCATCATGCCTCCGTCGATGCCGGGCTCGTCCTCCTCTCCGGTCTTGACGAGCCAGTAGTCCTCGGGCCCGTCGAATCGGGTGAACTCCCAGCCGAAGACCGTTTCGTAGAAGGACTGGCAGCGGTCCGGATCGTCAGCGTGAATCTCGAAATGAATGACGCGCGGCATGGGACTCCTCCTTTTTTTCCTCCTCTCAGAGGTACTTCTTGAACCACTCCACGGTGCGCTCCATGTAGTCGCGCCAGTGCACCGGTTCGGCGATCGAGTGGGACTCGCGCGGGTAGAGTACGAGTTCGGCCGTGGCGCCCGCTTCGCAGAGGGCGCGGAAGAACTCGATCGACTGGCTTACGTGAACGGCCCCGTCCTTCTCGCCGTGCATGAACAGGACCGGAGTGGTCACCTCGTGCGCCTTGATGATCGGCGAGTGCTCGAAGTAGAGCGCCGCCGTCTCCCCCCAGGGGGGCCCGTCGTAAAAGGCGCGCGGCAGGACGGGGTTGCACTGGCAGTAGCAGGAGATGTAGTTCGAACCGCCCGCGATGCTCACGGCGGCCTTGAATCTGTCCGTAGCCGTGATGATGCAGTTGGTCATGAATCCGCCGTAGCTGTAGCCGGTCACACCGAGGCGATCGGCGTCGGCCACTCCCATGGCGATCACGTGATCGACGCCCGCCATGATGTCGTCCATGTCGCCCTGGCCGAACCCCTTGAAGTTCCCTTTCTGAAAGGGTGCGCCGTAAGCGGTCGAGCCGCGGGGATTGACGATCAGGACCGCGATGCCGAGAGCGTTGTAGACGCGCCACGGCGTGTAGCGCGGGACCTGTGCCCCCCACCGCGAGGCGGGGCCGCCGTGAATGTCGACGACGAGCGGCACGCGCTCCCCCTTCTCGTAGCCGTCGGGGTAGAAGAGAAAGCCCTCCACCTTCAGGCCGTCGGCGCTCTCGAAGGAGAGCGTCTCGGGCGCACGGAAATCGAGCGACTCGAGCGGTTCCATCGTGTTCGTCAATATCGTCGCCTCGAAGCGGTCGGTGGGCGACGCGCAGACCTCGACCACGCGGGTGAAACTTCCCATGAGAAACGCCATAGTCTGCCCGTCGCTGCTGTAAGTGGGCGCGTAGATCTCTCCCTCCGAGCCGGTGACCTGCGCCATGGGACCGCCGCCGGCCGGAACGCGAAAGACGTTCTGCGTGGAGCCCTGCGCGCCGAGCAGGTAGAGGTAGCGGTCGTCGGCGCTCCACACGGCAGGCGTGTGGGGAATCGACGAGTAGCCGCCCACCGCCACCTTGGCGCCGGCGGTCACACAAAAGTGGGCGCCAGTGGCGAGATCGTGGATGTAAAGATCCTTGACGTTGAGATAGGCGCCGAGTTCGACGTCGCGGTCGCGGAGATAGGCGATCTTTTTTCCATCGTGCGACCAGGACGGCGCGCCGGCAAAGATGTCGGCGCCCGTGATGCACTCTATCGGCCCTCCCGCGACGGGCATGATGGCCACGTGCGAGTCCTCGCTCACACTACGCGTCCCCTTCTTGTCGCAGGTGAAGGCGAACTGCGCGCTGTCCGGCGACCAGGCGATGTCCTCGTAGATGCAGGCTTCAGTGGTGACGCAGCGCGGTTTCTTCTCGTCGAGATCCATGATCCAGATGTGGGACCACTTGGACCGGTCCTCGAGCGCGGTGAGGACTTTCATGTCACGGCCCTTGGCGGTTTCTTTTTTCTTGTCCTCGTTGGTCTTCCTGGCGAGGAAAGCAATCTTCTTTCCATCGGGCGAGAAGCGCGGCCGCGATACGCTCACCGGCATGTTGGTCAATTGCAGCGCCTCGCCGCCGTAGAGCGAGATCAGCCAGACCTGCGACGTGCCGGACCGGCCCGAGATGAAGGCGATCTCCTGGCTGCTCGGCGACCAGACAGGGCTCGTGTCGGTCGCCTCTGCGGTTGTCAGGCGCCGCGTCTCGCCCGTGGCGATCTCGGCCATCCAGATATCGCGCAGGTTTCGATTCTCCTCGAAATCAGGCGTGAGGAGGACGTAGGCGACCTTGGTTCCGTCGGGCGAGATGATTGCGCCGCCGACGCGGTCACAGTTGACGAGATCGTCGATCGTGACCGTGGGCTCGGGCCATCGCGACGGCTCGGCCTGTTGGGCAGTTTCAATTTCAGTCGGCGAAACCGGCGCCCTGTCCGAGAGCTCGATCTCGCTCACCTCCGGCAGCGGATCGTCCGAGGGCGGCTCGGGGACGGTCTCGGATGTCACCGGCTCCCAGTTGATGACGATATCCCTGTTCCGAGGCTGGTCTGCGGCGGTCGGGGCTTCGCAAGCAGCGAGGCAAAAGAGGGCAGCAAAAACTACCAGTCTGGCCATGAGTCTCTCTCCTGTCTGTTCAGTGGGATACCGCATCACGGGAGACTATTATAGCCCTTCGCTGCCCGCCGAGGCGATCTAATCCTTGTCCGTGGCGGATTCAGGCTTTTCGGAATCCTCGAGTGAGTGTTACATTTTCTATCCATGCCGACTGGAACTTCAGCACAACGGTTTGACTCGACAGGCATCGGAACAGACAGAGACAAAAAGCTCATGAAGACACACCTCGAATGTATCCCCTGTTTTGTGCGGCAAACGCTGACCGCCGCGAAGGACCTCGAACTTGACGAGGATGCCGCCGTCCGGCTGATGCGCCGGACGCTGAGCGTCACTCTCCAGCTCGACTGGAGTTTGCCGCCTCCCGTGATGGGCCGCGAGATCCACCGGGCGATTCGCGAGATCACGCGCAATCCCGATCCATACCTTCGCAGCAAGGTCGCGGCAACCGAGACGGCCCTCGGCCTGCTCCCGGAAATCGAAAGCACGATTGCCGGATCGGCCGATCCCTTTCAATCGGCCGTCAAGTTTTCAATCGCCGGCAACGTTATCGATCTCGGCGCCAAGGCGGGTCACGAGATCGACGTGGAAAGGACTTTTCGCGAGGCTCTCGATGCATCGATCGATGAAGGCGAAGTGGCCAAGCTGCGTCAGGCCCTGTCCGCGGCTCGCAGCGTGCTCTTCCTGGCCGACAACGCGGGCGAGATCGTATTCGACAGACCTCTTCTCGAACTGATCGGCCGAGACAGGGTGATCGTGGCGGTGCGGGGATCGCCGACGATCAATGACGCCACACTGGCCGATGCGGAACGCTCCGGACTGGTCGATCGGTTTCGTGTCGTTTCAAACGGAACCGACATGCCCGGCACCTGGCTCGATGATTGCTCGCCCGAACTGATCGAACTCTTCGAGAGCGCTGATGTGGTGATCGCCAAGGGGCAGGGGAACTTCGAAACTCTGAGCGATCACGGGAGAGGGATCTTTTTTCTTCTCATGGCCAAGTGCACACTCGTTGCCGAAAAGCTGGGCGTTCCCGTGGGGACCTACGTTTTGCGCGCGAGCGCGACAAGCAAAGACTGAAAACATTCTCTCAGAAGGACATCCCCTCACACGACACCGCGATCTTCCTGATATCCAGCGTTGTATGGAATCTTTACTCTCAAGTAGACTGGAAATGGTTGAGAGCTGTTTTTCAAGAAGGTTCACGGGGCTCAACATCGAATTGCCGGACCATGACATTCTCTGGAGATCCACATGACTCGATATTTGAATACAGTCCGGAGGGTGGTCGCCGGACTCGTTGCATCGGCGGCACTCTGTTCGCCCGTTCTTTGCGACGACTCTGTTGACGAGATATTCGACGCGCTCTGCGCCCGCTACATCGACGAGTTTCCGTCACTGTCGCCAGTGTCGGCAACGCTTCTCGGCGACCACCGCTTCGACAGCCGGCTCGATCAGGTCAGCACCGAGGGCCGCGTCGAGAAAGCACGCTTTGTCGGCCGTTATCTCGAAGAGCTCGGCCGGATCGATCGAGGAAAGCTTTCCCGCGAGAACCAGGTCGATCATGCGGTCCTGTCGCACCACCTTCGCGCCGACCTCTGGTATCTGGAGACACTGAAGGAGTGGGCCTGGAATCCGCTCGCCTATACGGCGCTCTGCGGATCGGCGATCTACGGCCTCATGGCGCGCGAGTTCGCGCCCCTTCCGATCCGACTTGCTAGCGTGACGGAACGTCTCGAACAGTTCCCCCGGCTCTACGGGCAGATCCGCGCCACGCTCCAGCCAGCGCGCGTCCCCCGCGTTCATGCCGAGACCGCGGTGGCGCAGAACCGCGGCGTCCTGAGCATTCTCGACAACCTGGTCGAACCTCACCTGGCCGCAATGCCGACCGATCGACGCGATCGGCTCGAGAAGGCTCTTGCCATCGCGCGCGACGCGGTCGATAAGCATCAGCAGTGGCTCGAATCGGAACTCTTGCCGAAGGCGACCGGAGATTTTCGTCTCGGTGCAGAGCTCTACGATCAAAAACTGGCCATCGCACTCCACACACCCATGACGCGCGCGCGGGTCCGCCAGAGGGCGGACGATCAGCTCCGTCTCCTCCACGATCAGATGTACGACATTTCCAGGGGAATCTACAAGAAACAGCATCCCGATGTCGAATTCCCGGCCGAACCATCGAGAGCCTTCAAGAAGGCGATCATCGGCGCGTGCCTGGAACTCGCCTACGCGGAGAGACCCGATCGCGACGGGATCGTCGAGACCGCGAGGCGTTCACTGGAGACGACCACGCGCTTCGTTCGAGAAAAAGACCTGGTGACCATGCCGCCCGACCCTATCGAGGTCATCGTCATGCCCGAGTTTGAGCGCGGCGTCAGTCTCGCCTACTGCGACTCGCCCGGCGCGCTCGACGTGGGACAGAAGACCTTTTATGCCGTCGCCCCGCCCCCCAAGGACTGGACCGTAGAGCAGGTCGATTCACAACTGCGCGAGTACAACATCCGCTCCGTGCACACCCTCACGATCCACGAGGCCATGCCGGGCCACTACCTTCAACTCGCCCACGCCAACCGCTGCGAGAACACGCTGCGCGCCGCACTCTCGTCGGGTGTCTTCATCGAGGGATGGGCCGTCTACTCGGAGTGGATGATGTGCGAGGAGGGTTTTCTCGACAAGGATCCGCTCATGGAGTTGATCGTGCTCAAGTGGTACCTGCGCGACACGACCAATGCCATTCTCGATCAGGCGCTCCACGTCGACGGGATCACCGAAGAGGAAGCGATGAAGCTGCTCGTCGAGGAAGCCTTTCAGGAAGAGAGGGAAGCAGCGGGCAAGTGGACGCGCGCCCGGCTCACCGCCGCGCAGCTGTCCACCTACTTTGTCGGCTACCTCGAACTCGTCGACCTGCGCCGCGCGGTCGAGACCGCGTTGGGAGACAGGTTCGATCTCAAAGCGTACCACGACAGGGTGCTGTCTTTCGGATCGCTGTCGCCCCAATTCGTACGGGCCTTGATGCTCGACCACCCGATTCCATCGAAAACTGAACGGAAATGATCGGGAGGTTCCGTCCCAACCGCCCGCTCTCTCATTGAATCGAGAGACTCGTCTGTATGATCACCGAATCCAGATCGTAATCGACAACCCTGACGGAAAAATAGAACAGCCCCGACTGGGTCGGTGTTCCCGACACCGTACCGGTGAAACGATCCATCGCCAGCCCTGGCGGGAGTCCGCCGCTTTCGAGGGTCCAATCACGGAACGGAATGCCGCCCTCGACTCCGAGGCTGTCCGAGTAGGGTGTCTGCACCTGGCCGGGCGCCAGCGTGTCATCGACGACGGTGAGCGGCACGAGGCAGGAGGTCTCCCGCAAGGGGTATCCCACCGCCTGCATGAGGAGGAGATCGAGTTTCGTGATCAACCATCTCCGCGCCGGCACGGACCCGCCGTATTCGTTCCCGAAAATCCCGCGGCGACTGAGCCGGTCCACGACCCCGATGAAGTGATCGTAGGTCGAATTGACAGGCACCGGGGAGCCGTGGTAGGCGACGACAGCGGGATCGTCGAAATATCCGGCGCTTTCAGCGGCAACGAAATTGGGATACCCGGAATTGAAAGCGAGGGCATGCCCGAATTCATGGCGCGCGATCGAGTAGTAATCGTTCGGTTCGCTGCCGAAGTTCTTCGTCACCCACCAGTCGTCGTCTCCCGATGTCAGGAACCAGCCGAGGGTGTTGTAGTTCCCCTTGACCTCGGTCTCCACGCCGCCCGAGCGCCGCAAGGGGAGCTGGTTTCCGCCGGAATGCTGGAAACCGAAGGTCGAAGGCTCGCCGCCCGAGCGCACCTCGGGTGTGTCGATTCCATAGGCGTAGAGAAGAAAACCGGTGTACTGGAAAGAATTCCAGACGTAGTGATAGCCCCCTCCCGGTGTCCAGGCGAGGGGGTAATCCCAGATGTGTGTTCGCTCATTCCCCGCGGGCACCGGGTCGAGCTGCATGTCGTCGATGAAATATGCCCAATCATCCACGGCATCTTGCATGATGGTACGTTCGTCGCTTCCGAGGAAGAAACCGCTCAGGTCCTCTGAAAAGTCGACGTGCACCTCGAAATTCGGCGCCGCGCCGACGTCCTGATCAATAACTTCGATGTCGACGAAGATGATCGACTGGGTTCCGGCCGAGTCGCTGAAGTCGACCTTCATCCTGTAATTCTCGTCGGTAGAATCGCGATCAGGAAAGATGGAGAGAAAGAAGGTCTTGGCCGTTGCGTTGCCAAAGCTGAGGTTCTTGCTCGGCCCTGTCGAACCGGCGTTGCTCGGCTCGTCGAAGTAGAGCCGCCCCCCATCGGCTGTCAAGGCCGCCGAAGCCGGGTAGACAGCGCCCGGAGGCGGATCGATTCGCATTTCGATCGCAGGATTGGCCAGATGGCCGTCCCAGTCGACGAGGATGATCCTTCGGCCATTCAGCTTCCTGCCGAATATATCCTTCACAAAAATCGAAGGATGGGAGGTCGGCGCGGTCTTGGCCTGTGCGCCGGACTTTTGCACGTCCTGGGGGATGGTTGCACCGGAGGTGAGGACCGGCAGAAAGAGCATCACGAGACAAACGACTCCCGCGATGAGGATGGAACCAGGCAGTACTTTGTCTGTGCCACGCTCCAGCGTGTCACTGTCGCCGAGAAAATACACGTGAGCTCTCCATCCGGAAATCCAGTTATAAGGGACTCGAGCGGAGCGGGACATGGCGTCCCGCCCCCCTCGCCATCTCGTCAGTCGATTCGTCCGGCTACTGAACTTTCAGCACCATCAGATTGGTGATCATGGTGTACGGACCGCCCCATGGTCCCACGAGAGCCTGGAAGGGATACTCCTCGCCAGACTGCCAGTACGACGGGACAGTGGCGGGAAAGTTCAGAACACCGCTTCCCGGGGCCGTGCCCAGGTTCCACGAGGCTTTCAGCGGCAACGGCAGATAGAGATCGCCGTGCGGCGTGGTGACTGGCGGATCGAGCACGCTGTCACCAAGAGCCAGCATGACGGGAAATCCAGGCCCGCCCACGATTCTGATGTCGATGCTGCCGCCGGGGATCACGTCGCCGATCTTGTAGAGATGGTAGTAGTACTCGTCGGCGCCGATGTCGACGGCGGCGAGCGCAACGCGCGGATCGCCCTCGAAGTCCTCGGTCGGCAGGCCTGGCGCTGAGTTGTTACCCATGTTCTTGCAGGGCGACGTCCAGGTCAGATGAAAGTCGCCGCCCGCCGGATCGACAAAGGCCGGATTCGCGTCCATCATGTTGCTTCCAAAGTTCAGCGTGCAGCCGGTCTCGACCTCGCACGAAGCCGCCCCGCCGCAGAGATCGGAGTAGTCGATCGTCACAGTGGAGGGAGTTGCCGTCGATCCGATGTACAACTCGTTGCCATAAGCCGCACTGTTCTGCCACAGGATCGTGTTGTCGATCGTGAAGTTCGATTCCTGGCAACTGATCCCGCCGCCCCACGTGCCCGTGTTGAAGGCGATGGTGTTGTTGACGATGGTGGGATAGCTCGTGTAGCAGACGATCCCGGCACCTTCGTCGGCAATGTTGCCGGCGATGATGTTGTTGGCCACTGTCGTGTCGCTGAACCAGAGTTCGATACCCCCTCCACAGTAAGGAGCCTCGTTGTTGGTGATGACATTGCCCGTGATGGTGGGCGTGGAGTAGTAACTGTAGATACCGCCGCCACAATCCCAGCCGAGATTGGTGACGCATTTGTTTCCTGTGATCGTGTTGCCCTCGACCCACGGATTGGAGTAGCCGTCGCACGAAATCGCGGCGCCATAGGCGGAGCCGGCGCCGCTCGTCTCGCAGATGTTTCCGCTGAATGTGTTGCCGTTGATGCCCGGGCCGGATCCGTAGAGGTGTATTCCTGCGCCCAGCGCCCAGCCTGTCCCGACGACGTAGGCGCTGTTGTCGGAGATGAGGTTGCCTTCGATCCATCCGGCCGAGCCGCCGTCGCAGTAAATGCCGCCGCCGTAGGCAGAACTCGAATTGGAATCGATCACACGGTTGTTGGTGATGATATTGTCGGTGATGAACCCGTGGGACGAGTAGAGATAGATTCCACCGCCGAGCGCCCAGCCGCCGCCCTGCGAATCGACCTCGTTCCCGGTGATGATGTTTCCGATGATCGTCGGATCGGCATAGGAGCAGTAGATGCCGCCGCCCCACATGGTCGTGAATCCGTGTGTGATAGTGAATCCCTCGAGGATGCTGTAAGGCGATTCACCGGAGGCGAAGGTCACCGTGTTCCCGACATTGTTACCGTCGATCGTGGTGACAGCCGGGCCCAGTTCGCTCTTGACAGTGACCTCCTTGCCCGTGAAATCGATGTTCTCCAAATAGGTGCCCGGGCGAACGATGATGACATCGTCCGTCCAGGAAGCAGCGTCGATCGCGCCTTGGATCGTGGGGTAATCGTCTGGCACGTAGATCGTCGCGCCATTCACGGTTCCTATCATCAGTGTGATCGATAGGATGAGGCAGGGAAAAAATCTCTTGAACATGGTGGCCTCCTCCAGAACAAAAACGAGCGTTTCTGTGCCAATACCTAGTGGGTGCCTGTAGGTGCAAGAGGATCAGTGGGGCTTGTATGCTGATATATTATTATACAGGCAGGCCACTTCATTGTCATATTAATCCGTTTGTAATAATTTAGCCAAGTGAAGTGGGCAGTCATAAGTCCGTTTACGGTCAGGG
>CAYXGI010000040.1:0-52879 GCA_964464495.1 uncultured Phycisphaerales bacterium | reverse complement strand
GCTCTGCGTTTCGGGGCGCGGCGACCACACGGAGATCACCACCTTTCCCAGACAGAAGCTCGACTCGGACTACACGGGAAACCTGGCCGATATCTGCCCCGTGGGCGCGCTGACTCTCGAAGAGTTCCGCTTCGCGTGCCGCTCGTGGAACCTCGTCTCCAAGCCGTCGATCTGCCCCTACTGCACGCGGGGATGCAATATTCTCGTTGACGTGCGCAAGGGCCACAACAGGGTTCTGCGCGTCAGGCCGCGCGACAATCCTGACGTGCACGGGTGCTACATCTGCAACGAGGGCCGATTCAGGCTGCTCGAAGCGCACAAAGAGGAACGCCTAACCGCCCCCCTGCTCAAGGGACAGCCCGCGGAGGCGGACAGTGTGATCGAGGCCGCGGCCGCCGGACTCAAGGAGCATGGGGGACGACTTTTGGTGATCACGTCGCCCACGCGTTCCTTCGAAGAGCTCTACATGATCAAGACCCTGTTCGAGCCGCTCGCCGGAGACAAGATCGTCGCTCTTCAGCCCGAACAGGGCGGCGGGGACAAGATCCTCCATACGGAAGATCCCACGGCCAACATCGAGTCCTGCGACGTGCTCGACATCCCCCTCGTCTCGATCGACGAACTGGCCGACCTCCTCGCCGGCGGCGACGTGGACGCACTTTTCCAGACAGTGCCGGCGATCACGCTTTCCGATGACCTGGCCAAGAACCTGCGCTTCGTCGTCTATCTCGGCCACCTCGAGGATGACACGTCAGCCATGGCCGATGCCGCCATCCCGGGGCAGACGTGGCTCGAAAAGGAGGGGACGTTCATCAATTTTCAGGGCCGCGTCCAGCGATTCGTCCCCGCCGTCCGGCCGCCGGCACCGGGTGTCCTTCCCGATCTCGTCTCCCTCGCCCGCCTCGGCCGTGCACTGGGCGCCTCCGGAGGAGGCGGAGAGGAGATTCCGTCCGGGCCGGCCGAGCTCTTCGCGCGCATGGCGGGCGACCTCAAGGTCCTGTCAGGCCTCACCTATGCAGACCTCGGTGACTCAGGAGCGCTCCTTGCAGATGACGAAGGGGAGGGATCATGAGCACTGTCCAACTCATCGCCACAATCGTGAAGGTGCTCGTCGTCTTCGGCGCCTCTCTCGGCTCAGTGGCCGTGCTCGTCTATCTCGAACGCCGCGTGTCTGCCTTCATGCAGTGGCGCTACGGGCCGAACCGCGTCGGGCCTTTCGGTCTCCTCCAGCCGATCGCCGACCTGACCAAGCTCATGTTCAAGGAAGACATCATCCCGCGCGAGGCGTACAAGCTCTTCTTCGTCCTGGCGCCGGTCATGGCCATGGCGCCCTCCTTCATGATGATGGCTGTCGTGCCCTTTGGCGACGCGATCGTCGTGGGCGAGGAGACGGTGCCGCTCGTGATCGCCGATGTGGGAATGGGCGTTCTCTTTCTGCTCGCCATCGGATCGCTGTCGGTCTACGGGCTCTCCATCGCGGGGTGGTCGTCGGGCTCGAAGTTTTCCCTCATGGGCGGGATGCGGGCGACGGCCCAGATGATCTCCTACGAACTCACTCTCGGGCTCGCCATCGTCGGCGTCCTGCTCTTGGGAGACTCCTTCTCTCTGCGCGAGATCGCCCTGGCGCAGACGAGCGGCATTCTCGAGTGGAACATCTTCCAGCAGCCGCTCGGATTCGTTCTCTTTCTGATCGCCATCTTCGCCGAGACGAACAGGCTCCCCTTCGACATGCCCGAGGCTGAATCGGAGCTCGTGTCGGGCTACCACACCGAGTACTCGTCGATGAAGTTCGCCTTCTTCTTCATGGGCGAATACGTGGCCATGGTGGCGGGTTCGTCGCTGATGGTCGTGCTCTTCCTCGGCGGCTGGCACCTGCCCTTTGTCGGATCGCTCGGAATCGAGGGCTGGCTCCTCGGTCTCGTCCAGGCGGTAAGCTTCGCGCTCAAGGTTTTCGTCATACTCATGTTCTTCATCCACGTGCGCTGGACTCTTCCGCGGTTCCGCTACGACCAGCTCATGGCGCTCGGCTGGAAAATACTGCTTCCCCTGGCGCTCCTCAACGTTCTGGTCACGGCCGTGCTGGTGGTGTACGGGATACTGTAAATAGAGAGGTATTGAAACAAAGTGGTTCTCGTCAAAGCCAAAAAGCTGAGTGTCTGGGAGAAGCTCTTCTTCTGGCCCCTCGTCAAGGGGCTCTGGGCCACCTTCTCCCAGATCTTCAGGAAGAAGGTGACGCGCCTCTATCCCGAGGAACGGCTCGAGACCTTTCCCGAGATGAAGGGGCACCCCGTGCTCGTCAGGCGGCCCGACGGCAAACCGCGCTGCGTGGCGTGCGGCCTCTGCGAGTTCGCCTGTCCTCCGCGTGCGATCTACATCGAGGGGCACGAGATCGACGACGACATCGAGCGGGCGCCCGAACTCTTCGAGATCGACAACACGAGGTGCATCCAGTGCGGCTTCTGCGAGGAGGCGTGCCCCAAGGAAGCTATCGTCATCTCCCACCGCGTCGAATTTGCCAGCGAAAAACGTGAAGATCTCATTTACGACCTGGAGACGCTGCTCGTGGACGAGCACGAGGTCCAGGATCGTTTGGATTACATCCGGAAAACGTTCGAACGATGGAAAACCTGATTTTCTACATTCTGGCCGCGGTCACGCTCTGCGGAGGCCTCGGGGTCGTCTTCATGAAGAACCCCGTCGCTTCGGCGCTGAGCCTGATCCTCGCCCTCCTCGGCATGGCGTGCATCTACCTCACCTTGGGCGCCGAGTTCCTCGCCGCCGTGCAGGTGCTGGTCTACGCGGGCGCCATCGTGGTTCTCTTCCTCTTTGTCATTCTTCTCGTCAATCAGGAAAAGACCAGGCCAGGCGGCTTCAGCCCGCTCAGGCTCGTCGTGCCGGTCGCGGTGATCGGCGTGAGCGTGGTCTGGGCCTGCCTCCTCTCCAAGGTCGAGTCGCCCGAGGCGATCTCCGCCCCCTCCCTCGGGTCGGGCACGGAGGCAGCCAAGTTGCTCTTCACAACCTACATATTCCCCTTTGAGGCGGTGTCGATCATCCTCCTTGCGGCCATGATCGGCGCCATTGTCCTGGCAAAGAAGAAGGGGGTGAAGTGATGGCCTTTTCCTTGCAGCACTACCTTGTCCTGAGCGCGCTCCTCTTCGGGATCGGCATGGCGGGCTTTCTCTACCGGAGAAACGTGATCGTCATGTTCATGTGCATCGAGCTGATGCTCAACTCGGTCAACCTGACGATCGTGGCCTTCGCCGCCCATCACGGTCTCAACGTGGGCACGGTCTACGCCCTCCTTGTGATCACCGTGGCCGCCGCCGAGGCAGCCGTGGGTCTTGCGATCATCATCTCCATCTTCCGTCTCAAAGGCACTCTCGACGTGGACGAGTATGATCAGATGAAAGGATGATCTTGAACGAGAACCTCTATACCCTCATCCCCCTGATCCCCCTGGTGGGCGCCGCGATCAACGGCCTCTTCTGGCGCAGGATTCCGGGGAACATACCAGGCTATATCGCCTGTGCCACCGTGCTCGCCTCCCTCGTGCTCTCCGTGGTGGCCTTCTTTCAGCTCATCGGCCTTCCGGCGGGTACGGAACGAGTGATCCACTGGACAGTCTACGACTGGATCGCCGTGGGCGACTTCCGCGCGCCCCTCGGTTTCCTGCTCGACCCGCTCTCCATGACGTGGCTTCTCATCGTGACGGGCGTCGGTTTCCTGATCCACGTCTACTCGGTGGGATACATGGCCCACGAGGAGGGCTATTCGCGGGCACGCTACTTCTCGTACCTCAACCTCTTCATCTTCGCCATGCTCATGCTCGTCATGGGCGACAACCTCCTGCTCCTCTTCCTCGGATGGGAAGGCGTGGGGCTCTGCTCCTACCTGCTGATCGCCTACTACTTCGACAAGAATTTCTGCGCCAAGGCGGGGCAGAAGGCGTTCATTGTCAACAGGATCGGCGACGTCGGTTTTGTGCTCGCCGCGGTATGGACCTTCGCCACCTTCGGGGACATCGTCTTTCCCGATCTCTTCGAGGCGCTCAAGGAACAGGCTCTCCATCCGGGCAGCCTGGCGATCACCTGCATCGCGATTCTCTTCTTCGTCGGCGCCATGGGCAAGTCGGCGCAGATACCGCTCTATGTCTGGCTGCCCGACGCGATGGCCGGTCCCACGCCGGTGTCGGCGCTCATCCACGCCGCCACCATGGTCACCGCCGGCATCTACATGGTCTGCCGCATGAGCCCCCTCTTCGCCATGAGCCCGGCGGCGCTCGAGTTCGTCGCCATCGTCGGCTGCGCGACGGCGCTCGTCGCCGGCATCATCGGGCTGTTGCAGAAGGACATCAAGAAGGTGCTCGCCTACTCCACGGTGAGCCAGCTCGGCTACATGTTCATGGCTGTCGGCGTGGGCGCCTTCGCGGCCGGAGTTTTCCACGTGACGACCCACGCCTTCTTCAAGGCCTTGCTCTTCCTCGGATCGGGCGCGGTGATCCACGCCCTGCACGGCGAGCAGAACATCCTGAAGATGGGCGCACTCAAAAAGAAACTCCCCGGCGTGTTCATTGTCTTTGCGGCCGGTTCGCTCGCTCTCTCCGGATTCATCCCCTTCGCGGGTTTCTTTTCCAAGGACGAGATTCTCTTTTCCACCTTCGTATCGCACAAGTACGCGCTCTGGGGGATCGGTGTGCTCACGGCCGGAATCACGGCCTTTTACACCTTCCGCCTCGTGCACCTCACCTTCGGGGGGATAAGCCGCATGACGCGCGAGGAGGTGGACAAGATTCATCCGCCGCCCAAGTCAATGAGCCTGCCGCTCTGGATTCTGGCGATCCTCTCCGTGGTGGGCGGATTCATCGGAATCCCGGCGGCATTCGGTCTGCCCAATGTGCTCGGTGAATTCCTGGAGCCGACCTTCGCTCAGGCCCATCACCTGCTCGACGGCCATGGCGAACACAGCCACTCCACCGAATTTCTGCTCATGGGATTTTCCATGGCGGTGGTCATCACCGGATTTTTCCTCGCCTGGCTCGTTTACGGCAAGGGGATGGCGCGATCCGAACGGCTTGCCGATGCCTATTCGAATTTTCACCGCATCGTTTCCAATAAATTCTACGTCGACGAGGCCTACCACGCCTTTGTGATCAAACCGCTCCGGAACGCCGCGAGCTTTTTCGGCCGTGCAGACCTGATCGTGGTCGACGGCCTCGTCAATCTCACCGGCGGGATCGTCAATGTCCTGGGGATCATCGTCCGGGTCTTTCACACGGGCGTCGTACGCTCATATGCCTTCTGGATCGTGATAGGAATGATCGTGGCGCTCTGGTTAATCGCGGGATGATCGCCTTGCTGGAGTCAACGATAGAAGGAGCACGTTAGATGGATCTGTCCGGCATTCCGGTTCTGAGTATCGTCGCCTTCCTCCCCTTCATCGGGGCGGTGCTCGTGGCTCTCATTCCGGGTAAGAAGGAGGGCGCGATCCGCGGCCTGTCCATGGCGATCGGTGTCGTCACTTTTCTCATCTCCCTGCCCCTCTTCTTTCAGTACGACAGCGTGGCGGGCGACATGCAGTTCGAGGAGTCGCACACGTGGATTCCAACCTTTGGAATCGCCTACCGCCTCGGCATCGACGGAATCAGCATGCTGCTCGTGCTCCTGACCACGTTCCTCTCGCCGATCGTGCTCCTCTCGTCCTACGGCCACATCAAGGAGAGGGTCAAGGAATTCAACATCCTCTACCTCGTCATGGAAACGGGAATGATCGGCGTCTTCGTGTCGACCGATCTCTTCCTCTTTTACATCTTCTGGGAGCTGACCCTGATCCCCCTCTACTTCATCGTGGGAATCTGGGGCGGTCCGCAAAGGTTCTATGCGGCGATCAAGTTCTTCCTCTATACGCTGGTCGGCTCCCTGCTCATGCTCGTGGGGATCATCTACTTGATCCTGCTCACGCGCGATCAGTGCGGCGCGCCCACGGCGAGCCTCTTCGGCATCTTGCAGAACGCCGCCATACCGGAGACGGCGCAGATGTGGCTCTTTGCCGCATTCGGGCTCGCCTTCGCCATCAAGATCCCGATCTTTCCCTTCCACACGTGGTTGCCCGACGCCCACGTGGAAGCGCCCACGGCCGGTTCGGTGGTGCTCGCCGGCGTGCTCCTCAAGCTGGGCACCTACGGCCTGATCCGCTTCTGCCTGCCCCTCTTCCCCTGGGCGGTCAACGAGTTCACGCCACTTTTCATGACCCTCGCCGCGGTCGGCATCATCTACGGCGCCTTCCTCGCATGGGCCCAGGACGACCTCAAAAAACTGGTGGCTTACTCGTCGATTTCCCATATGGGCTTCATCGTTCTCGGCATCTTCGCCTGGAACCTGCGGGGATTGCAGGGCGGGCTCCTCCAGAGCGTCAACCACGGTCTCTCCACCGGCGCGCTCTTCCTCCTCGTGGGAATGCTTTACGACCGGCGCCATGTGAGGATGATCAAAGACTTCGGAGGGCTGGGCAAGATCATCCCCGTCTTCTCCACGATGCTGATCATCGTCACGCTCTCGTCGATCGGGTTGCCGGGCCTCAACGGATTCGTGGGCGAGATTCTGATCGTGCAGGGCACCTTCGAGTCGAACTGGATCTTCGCGATCCCCGCGGCTCTCGGCATCCTTCTCGGAGCGATCTACATGCTCTCCATGGTGCGGCGCACCCTCATGGGGCCGGCCGAAAACCCGGAGAACAAGGACCTCAAGGATCTCGACAAGCGGGAGCTCTGCTGCTTGGTGCCCATCGTGATACTGATTTTCGTGATTGGATTTTTCCCCGGCGTTTTTCTCGACAAGAGCGAGAACTCGATGAAGAAGAACGTCCTCGAGTACCGGGACAGGATACATATATCCCAGGAACTATCCCAGGAATGACAAGGAAAGTCGGACATGACAGCTGACGATCTCCGATTGATGGAACCACTCCTCGCCGTGGCGCTCACGGCGCTCCTGGTTCTGCTCGTGGACTTCTTCCAGGTCGGGCGCTCAAAGAGCTTCGCCTTCGGTCTCTGCCTGCTCGGTCTGGTCTACGCCCTGGTCAGAAATATCTGTTTGTGGAATGCCGACGCCGCCCCCGTGTGCGGCGGCCTCCTCAGGCTCGACCGGCTGGGAACGGGATTCAACGCTGTCTTTCTCGTGGCGGGGCTTTTCGCCGTCATGCTCTCGTGGACCTACCTGAAGCGAACCGGCACGGTGCTCGCGGAGTACTACCTGCTCCTCCTCACGGCGGTCATGGGCATGATGGTCATGGCCCAGGCCGACGACCTTTTCATCCTCTTCATCGGCATCGAGCTCCTTTCGATTCCGCTCTACGTGCTGGCTGCTTTCCTGCGGCACCGCAAGCAGTCGGTCGAGGCGGGGATGAAGTACTTTCTTCTCGGCGCTTTCTCGTCGTGCATCCTCGTCTATGGAATCGCTCTTCTCTACGGCGCCGCGGGCAGCACGGGGATCGACGCAATCGTGACTGCCGCAAAGAGCGGTGCCGATCCTTTCCTGATCAAGGCGGGGCTGGGACTCTTCATCGTGGCTCTCGGATTCAAGGTTGCTGCCGTTCCTTTCCATATGTGGGCGCCCGACGTGTACGAGGGATCGCCCACGCCGATCACCGCCTTCATGGCCACGGCGGTCAAGGCGGCCGGTTTTGCTGCGCTCATCCGCGTCTTCTCCGGTCTTTCCGGCCTCTTCGACGACGGATCAGTCACCCACTGCCTGGCGCTCATCGCCCTCGTCACCATGATCGTGGGCAACCTCGGCGCCCTGCCGCAGACAAACATCAAGCGCATGCTGGCCTTCTCGTCGATCGCCCACGCGGGTTACATCATGGTCGGTGTGGCCGCTCTCACGGTCAGACCCGGTCTTCAAGCGGCCGAGGCCGTGATTTTTTATCTCGCGGCCTATACCTTCACCAATCTCGGCGCCTTCGCCGTGGTGATCTTTCTCATCGGCAAGAAGAAGGAATACAACGAGATCGACGATTACAAGGGGCTCGCCCTGCGCAATCCGATCCTGGCCCTCTCGATGGCGGTCTTCATGTTCACCCTGACCGGAATCCCGCCCACGGCTGGATTCTTCGGCAAGTTCTTTCTCTTCAAAGCCGCCCTCGACGCCGACCTGATCTGGCTTGCGGTCGCAGGCGTTCTGCTCAGTGTGGTCTCTCTTTACTATTACGTGCGTGTCGTGGCCTACATGTACCTCAAGCCTTCCAACGAGGATGCGCCCGGCATGGAGCAGTGCCCCTGGCTGGCGGCAGTGTCGCTTGTGTCCGTGGCGGCTGTGTTTTTTCTTGGAATCTTTCCTCAGTTTCTTTTGAACGTTCTCGACAGCATCATCTAGGACGCTCAGGGGAGAAGACCGAATGCCTGACGAGCCGGATCATTCCGCGGACCTATCGAGATTCCTCCAATTCGACGACATCCATCACTGCTCGATCGATTCGGGCCTGAACATCCTCTGGAGCAGCCGGTCTCCCGCAACGCCCGTCGAAGACCAGCTCGTCGGCATGATTCGCCGCATCATCGTCCGCACCTGGCAGGAACAGATGATTGAATCGGACGACCGTCCTGCATCCTTTGCGAGCTTCATCCAGCTCGACGGGGAGGGCGATCGACAGGAGACTTACCTGCTCACCATCCAGGTCATCGATGACGGCGCTGAAAACGGTGACGAACCGATCTACAACGCCGTGGCGCAGAAGGTGGCCTGTACGATCGAGAACGGCGTCAATGGTGGTGCGACCGCCTCGGGCGAGTGGACCAACTCGAAATCTTTCCGAAGATTTCTCCACAAGCTCTCCAACCCCCTCTCCATCATCTCCGGCTTTTCCCAGTACATGCTCGAGAAGAATCCCCACGATGCACCTGACCGCGAGTTCCTCGAAGAAATCTTCTCCAACGCGCGCCGCATTCGGGACATGATCGACGAGGTTGCGCTGCCTGCCAAGTCCGGACCTCTTCCTCCTAAGGAAGAACAGGAAGGTTAGGACTGAATTCGGACGGTCTGACGGCGGTGACCCGAGAATTTTTCGGGGCTTTGCAATCTCCGCTCGGCGAGCCAACCCAGGGGAAGACGAGGATGATGGGTGGAGCGCTTAAAAAGACCGGCACTATTGCTTGAGACCGAGTCTTCCCCTGAATTGTCTCGCGGTCGCTACGCTGACTATAAGCCCCGAAAAACACTCGGGCCCCCGCCGGCGCGTCCGGAAGATCCGCCCGAACAGCTTCGGTGTTCGCCTCGACCGAATGCGGGCAGTCTGGTCACAGCCACCCTGCCTATCACACCTTCCAAAGTACTGCGTGCAGGCCGGCAGTTCCAAACACTTGAGCGTCGCCTGCGACCGACATTCAAGCTTGCTTGGTGTACCGTGCCGATAGGGCTGCAAAGTCCGCATGTCAGTCGATGTTGAAGCGGGAATCTCTTTCTTCCTGTAAATCAAAGAGGCTGACGAAGTCGAGAGCCCACAAACGGCGCGCGCGGTCGGAGGCGTTCAGGACTTTTGCAGCCGACTTCACTTTTTTCCAAAGGAAAAAATGCGGAGGTCAAAAAAGTCCTGACCGTCTCCGACCTGAGACCGTCCTTTCTCGGCTCTTGAATTCGATCAGCCTCCCGAAAGCGGTTGGCTTGCCTGGGTGAGAAAGAGAAGCGCAAAGCAGGTGTCGACCATGCTTCCCTGCCATCCGCCGTTCGATCGCTGGTAGCGGCAGAGATGGGCGGCGCCCTCGCCGTACCAGACGCGGCCGCTGATTCTGGAACGACTCGCGAACTGACCCACCCGCTCGAGACCGTAGAGGTAGTAGTAGTGGCCGAGTCCTGATGCCGAGCCTGGATTGAGCTGCACCGTGAAGTGCGCGCCGAGCCACTCGAAGCCCCGGTTGATCGCGGACTGCACCTTGTCTTCGTCCAGTTTGGCCCCGTGGTGGCGGACCAGAAGGAGAGCCGCGATTCCCGCGGCGGTCATCGACCCTGTGGCGGGGTCCCCGGCGCCCTTTCCTGAAGGGACATAGTTCCAGCCGCCATCGTCGAGCTGCGATCGCAGGTAGAAACGGCCCGCCTTGCGCCAGGCGTCCTCGGGAATCTCCACACCCGCCTCGGCAGCAGCGTGCAGACCGAGAAGCGCATACTGAGCATTGGAATGATCGGGCCTGCCGTCGGGGTAACCCCAGAGACCGGAGCCGTCCTGATGTTCGAGCAGGAAGCGAGCGCCCTGCTCGACAAAGGAAAGACGGGAATCAGCGCCTGCTTCGCACACCGCCATGAGACCGAGCGCGGTGCCGTAGACTCTCTTCATCTCGCTCGCCATGACTCTGTCGAGAGCCTTTGCAACAGCGGGCTCCGTCCGATCGACACCGCTCTTCAAGAGAGCCAGTGCACCGAGCGCGGCCACGCCCATGGGATTTTCCTCGGTGAAGGGCGTCTCCCACGTTCCCTCCTCGCCCTGAGTTTTCATGAGAGAATCCCGCCCCTTGACGATGGCGCTCTTGATCCTTCCCGCGGACGGAGTTGCCGCGGGCGGTGGCTTCGACGCGGCAGCTTGTTTCGTATCGTCTTCCATCGTGAGGCGGATCTCGGAAAGAGCCGGCGAATAGCGGGGATTGATCACTGCGTCCACAACAAAACGCCACATGCGGCTCTTCGTCTTGCGGAACGCCGCGCGGCCGTAGTTGAGACCGGCGCCCTTGACTTCGAGCACGGTCTTCCATCGCTTCCCCACGCGTGCTTCGAGGCGAAAGTCGCGCGGTACGCCGTAACCCGACTCCATGTCCACATCATAGGACAGGAAATTGAATTCCCGCGGCTTCGAAAACTCGAGCGCGAGCCAGCCCGAGGTCTCGCCCCGCGGCGCCCACCATCGCGTGCTCAGATCGCTGTCCGCCGCCATGGCCGGGGCATAGTTCTCCGACGACACTCCCGATGCGGTGACCGTTGGGACCAGAGAAATCCTGTCAGGTTCGGAAGGTTCCTTCTCATCGGCACCCTCCACCGACTCGCCCGCGAGGAAGAAACGAAGCTCGGCAATGGTCGGCGACCACCGCGCGTTGACGACCGAATCGATCTGGAGCCTCCACGACCGCGACGTGGCACTCTCGAAAGAAAGCGTCACCTCCGGCCCCTCACTGTTGGTCGACGAATGGGCCGGATACCACTTTTCCTTCTTCAGGTAGAGGACGCGCACCTTGCCGGGCATCCCCTTGAGCTCCGGACCCTCGCCCACGATCGTGACCGAGTCGCACATTTTCGCTTGCGGGAAGGTAACTTCTATCCAACCCGACCGTTCCTCGAACCGAGCGCTCCACCGTGATTGCCGATCGCTGTCAAAGGCGAGCTTCGGCGCATAGCGCCGCCCGGCGCTCGATGATGCGGTGACGATTGCCTCATCGGCGGAAAAAAGGCAGGACAAGAAGAAAATCACGATGGGCAGCATGATGGCTCCCGGTGCGGGTCTCACCTCGCGGTGCGCGTCTCACCTCACGGTGCGCGTCTCACCTCACGGTGCGCGTCTCACCTCACGGTGAGGGTCTCACCGGCAGGTGAGGGTCATCAGGTTCGAGAGGTAAAGGTAACTCAGCGGAGGAAGCGACTCGAACAGAGCCTGGAAGTAGTGGGATTGTCCGGGATTCCACTGGGCGGGCACCTGAACATCGACGATCAGCACTCCCGTCGCCGGGACCTCGCCGAGATAAAACAACCGGTAAGGGGGAAGAAGATAAAGATCGCCGTATTGGGACGGATAGGGCGGATTGCGCAGCCCGCCGCCGGCGACGAACCAGGCTTTGACACCGGGGAAGGCGGTGATCCTCACGCTGCACGCGGACTGCGGTATGATGTCGCCCATGCAGTAGAGGTGGGACCAGAACTCGTCGGCACCGATGTCGGGGATCCCGCAGGGGTCGCGCCAGTCTCCCTCGAAGTCTTTCTGGGGAAGGTGCGGCGCATTGTGGTTGCCCCTTTCTCTGCAGGGGGAGTCAAATGTCATATGATAGTCGCCGATCGCCGGCTCGACGAACCACGGGTCGGCGTCGATGTTGCCCGTGCCGGGCCACCCGCCTCCCACGTCACAGTATGTGACGGCCGGATCGCTTCCCAGGGTGAGATGGATCTCCGGATCGGCGTGGCCGGCCGTGTTGCCCCAGACGATCGTGTTGGTGATGGGCGCGTCGCTGCCCACGCACCAGATGCCGCCGCCGCTCGTGTTGGCCCTGTTCTCGGTGATCGTGTTGTTGACGATCTCCGGCGTCGACATCTCGCTCTCGATCCCGCCCCCCAGATCGGCCTCATTCCCGATGATGATGTTGTTGACGATAAGCGCGTCCGAGTCGGCCCAGCAGTGAATTCCCGCCCCCGAAATTGCCGTGTTCGCCTGAACGAGATTGCTCTCGATCAATGGAGACGAACCGCTGCAGTAGATGCCGCCGCCCCAGTCGGCAGTATTGTGAATGACGAGGTTTTTCCTGATCGTGGGCGAAGAGCTGTTCCGGCAGTGGATCCCCGCTCCCTTGACCGCATCGCCGTTGGTGATGCAAAACCCCTCCACGATCGAATTCGATCCCTCGCCGCTCTGGAAGACCACCACCGTACCCGACCGGCTGCCGTCGATGATCGTCACCGTCGGCCCCTTTTCGCCGATCACCGCGATCGGCTTTCCCGAAAAGTCGATGTTCTCGAAGTAGGTGCCGGGCGCCACGAGAACCGTGTCGCCTCCGGCCGCGGCATCGATCGCCTGCTGAATGGTGGGCCAGTCGCCGGGAACGTGGATCGTGGCCGCGTTTGAAAGGGAGAGAGAAAAGGAAAGAACAAGAACGACAACGATTGTTTTCAGAATCAATTTCCTCATGGCATTCACTATGCCTCCTCCTTGAAATAGGGGCAGGCGTCGATGCCTGCTGTCTTGCGCAGCACTTCCTCTGCAAAGATCTCGCACGACGGGAACCCGCACGAGCAGCAGTCGAGCCCGGGAAGGGTGCCGACGAGCTCGTCCCGCTTCTTCATGAAGAGGATCGCGTCGGGAATAGAATCGGCCGGTCTGTCCACGGTGCGGGGCTTCAGCTCCCTTTCCATGAAAAAATAGCCGCTGTCATAGAGCTGCCGCACCCAGCCGGGATCGGGCCGGTCGATCGGTTCGTGCTCGGTTTCGAGAATGAGCGTCTTGCTGCGCGCCACGTAGATATTTTCCACGCAGAGCGAACCGCCCACGCAGCCCTCGATGCACGCGTTGGCCTCGATGAAGGCGACGCTCTCGAGCTTGCCCTCCTCGATGTCGTCGAGGATGCCGACCACGTGGGGCATGCCCGAAACAGCGATCCAGTTCTTGACTTTGAGCGAACGGCTCATGAGGCCGGTCCGCTCCCAGCCGCTCCCGAAAACGAACTTCTCCTTGGTCAGGGTCCCCATCTCCTCCGGGGTGATCTCGGAGATTGCCTTGCGCAGGGGCATGTAGATGTCGGAGAGCGCGATCGAACGGTCGAGGAAGGACCGTTCCTTCTCGGCCGGCTGGAGGACCGAGATGCTCTTCGCCGGGCAGGGCGAGATGTAAAAAGCACCCACGTCGCGAATGTCGGCGTCGTGTTCCCGGGCGACCTTCATCTTCGCTTCGCGCGCCGAGAGTTCGCGCGGCGGCTCGAAGGGAAGGACGTGGCTCACGAGTGTGGGATACTTGACCTGAACGAGCCGCACCACGGCGGGACACATGGACGAGATGAGCGGCATTTTCCGGTCGCGGCCGCGCTTCGAGGACTCGAGCCGCTCCAGATGTTCCTGGACGGCCATCGCCTCGATCAAGCAGGCCCCGAAGACATCGTAGATGTAATCGAATCCCAGCTTTTTCAATCCCAGGTGAATCTCCTGCAAGGAAACGTCGAGACCAAACTGGGCATAGAGGACCGGAGAGGGGACCACGACCTTGTACTTGAACGGTCCCGTCTCCTTGAAAGTGTCGACAACCGGTACGATCGCCTTGCGCGGACAGGCCGACAGGCACGCACCGCAGTCGATGCAGCGATCTTCGAGGATGATCGGTTCCGAGTCTCTGATGCGAAGCGCCGCGGTGGGACAGGTCCGGAGACACGCCATGCACGCATCGCATTTGCCGGGAACGGTCTCGACAGCGTGATAGTATCTCCTCTGAGCGCTCACTGCGGACTCCTTCTCAAGGAGTGAAAAAAAGCTTCACCACCGTTCCGATGGCGACCTTGGATTCGATCATGAGGCGCGAGGCGTTACGCTTGATCGTGGGCAGGCCGATCCCGGCACCGTAGCCGAGACGCCGCATCTCGGGTGTCGACGTGGAATATCCTTCCTGCATGGCGAGGTCGATGTCGGGGATACCCGGCCCCTCGTCGTTGAACTCGACATAGATCAAGTCGGGTGTCACCTCGAGGTGAACATCGGCCCTGCGGGCGTGCATGATCACGTTCATCTCCGCCTCGAAGGAGCCGATGGCCACGCGCCGCACCAATGCAGGATCGAAACCGATCTTCTTCAGCCGCGCCTTGATGTCGGTCGACACCTCCCCGGCGCGGTTGAAATCACCTTTCCGAACCTCGTAATCGGCACAAAGAAGGATCGACCCGTTTGGCTCCGTCATCGAGGACCTGCTCTTTCAAGTCAGTATCATGTCTTGCTGCACCGACGTCAAGCCGGCTTGACTCCAGCCTCGCCCAGCTTGACAGCAAGGCCGAATGTCTCCAGCGGTGTGGAACAGATCGTCATTTCAACGCGATCGGCGATGTCGAGCGTTTCCTTAGGCACGGCCTTCCCACGCGTCACGATGATGATCGACACATCGACGAGATTGGCGGCGGCAATGATGTTCTTGTGCGTCTGAACAGTGACCCACACGTTGCCCGGTGTGGCGCCGTTCATCACATCGCTGACCATGTCGGAGATGAAAGCACCGGTGATCTCCTTGTTGAAGAGACCGTTCAGAGTTTTCAAGCCCAGCTTTTCCACTAGTGTCGCCACATCGACTTTCATCGTCCCATTCCTTTTAGCATCGAAACTGAACAATTCGTCCCGGCCCCTTATCAGAATACTCGATTTTTACGGTATGGCAAGCATTCGATCGATCCGAACCAGCGATCCCGAAGCAGGTTCGAGTCAATTCTCGCCTCTGCCGACGGAGAGCGCCGTAAAGGAAAGCAGCGGCAGGATCACGTTCATACCCCCGGCGAGCAGCAGGGAGCCCGTGATTCCCACGAAGGGAACGAGCACACTTCCGGCCAGAACGCCCCCGACGCAGGTTCCCAGAATGTCGAGGGCATAGATCAATCCGCCCGGCGAACGGCCCGATCTTTCGAGCGCCACGGCCGCCCCGCGAAAGGAGAGGCCGCCCGACGCTCCCAGGACAGCGGTCACCAGCGCGAAGCCGCCGAGGACCGCGGCCTCGCCGCCCCATAAAGCCGTCCCCCCGGAGCAGAGGGACATCAAAGCGAAAACTCCCCCCACACCCGCAAAGGTGCAGATGCAGGAGAAGACGAAGAGCGCGCCGGAAAATCGCCTCTCCGCCGGAAGGAGCGAGCCGGCCACGAGGCCCGCCATGTAGGACGCGATGATGATTCCCATCCGGCTGTAGAGGTGGCCGGCCACTCCCTGGTAGAAGAGCAGGATCACCACCTCGAGCACGATCCCGTTGAATCCGATCGCCGCTGCCGTGGTGAAATGCAGGGCGCGCGGCGCCCGACGCCGGACCAGCCCACTGCGGCCGCCCGCGAGAAAGATGGTGAGAAAGATCACCCCGGCGAGAGGAAACAGTGCGGGGACGAAAATGAGGGGTGGCGCTTTCCGGCCCGATCCGGAGAGCCATCGCTCCACCAGACCGGGGCCGTTCGGGGAGCGGCCCGATTCGGTGATCCGCCGCCAGAGAAGATAATCCTTCAGGTAGGCAACGGGTCTGTTGTCGGTGTTCGGTTCCATGCGGCCTTTCGCACGCTCTTCGCCATAGGTCCTGTTGACCCACTCCACATCGTTCTCGTCGAACCAGGTGAAGAAGAGATAGGCCGAAAAGCGGGGAGTGTCGATGCCGCGCGTCTCGTAACGGCGGAGGAGTTCATCGGCCGAGGCGCTGAGCGCGCGCGCGGTCGACGAGGCAACCACGAAGGAGAGCTCTCCCGGTGTGATCAGATGTTCGGTGAAGACCTGATCGAGCGCTTCGAAAATCGATCCGTTCCGCTCCATCATCTCCCGGCCGATGACGCTCGGCTGGTTGCTCAGGGAAAAGACGAGGACGCCCCCCGGTCTGAGCGCGCGGCGGCAGCTCGTGAAGAACTCCTTGGTGTAGTAGCGGTTCGTGCTCGCGTTCGTTGGATCGGGCAGATCGAGAAGGATCAAATCGTACGAGGCCGCTGGGGCGGCGATCACGAAATGGCGCCCGTCGATCACGTGCGTCTCGACCCGGTCATCGTCGAGGGTTCGTCTCTCTTCGCTCGAAAGGTAGGGTGCGGTGAGCTCGAGCAGCTCGCCGTCGAATTCGACGAGATCGACGTGCTCCGGCCGGTGCAGAAGAATGTCGGTCGCATAACCCTTGGACACGCCGCCGACAAGAAGCACCTTGCGCGGCGTTTCGTGCTGCAGCATGGCAAAATGGGGAAGGACCGCCCGGTTCCAGTCCCAACGATCTCCCTCGTCACGAGGCCGCAGAGCGAACAGAACGCTGCCGTTGGCAAAGAGCGTGGGCTCATCGCCGTAGGCGAGCACGGCCAGATTCTGATACCGGCTGTCGCATGTGGCGCGGAGCTCCATCTCGGGCTGCAAGACGCGCCAGCGGGCCCGCTCGGAAAAAGCGTTGATCTCTGATCCGAAAAAGAGCGCCGCCGCTCCGGCAAGGACGAGCGAAGCGCGGACCGCACGCCGGGCGCGCCGCCCCCCGGACTGCACGATCGCGAGACCATTGACGCAAAAAAGTAGACCGGCGATCGACATGGGATCGAAAACGGAGACGAGCAGAAACGAAAAAACCACTCCGCCCCCGAGAGAACCCAACGACTCCACACCGTACATGAACGACGCCCCCTCGGCGCTCTGCCGCCTCCCAAAGAGGTAGCGCAATCCGCTCACGAAAAGGAATCCGTCGACGAGAGTCACCGGCCCCACGACAATGATGGCGAGCAGTAAAAAAGTCGTGACCGGCAGGTGTTCGGCCGGTGGCAAGTCGACAATCGACCGCGACAGGCGGGCGAGGTGAATCGATCCGGCCATCAAGAGAGGGAGCAGACTCAGAAGGGGAACAAAGAGCCGCCCCATGTTCAGTCCGCCCCTCGCCGCGGTCCATCCGAGGAGCGCGCCCACGCCGTTCAGAAGCGCCCAGGCGCCGAGGCAAAGGCCGAGAGCGGTCTCGGATCCGCTCGACAGGATCATCGCCTCCCTGAGTATCAGGAGCTGGGCGATCTGCGTGTTGAGGCCGAGCACAAAGGGCGGCAGCCATCTGGCTCTGCCCGCTGTGAGGGGATCAATTGCGGCTTCTAGGCTGGCTGCTGAAGGTTCCTGCGATTTCATGCCCACAGGGACACCGCCCTTTTTTGATCTTGTTGTTGATCGTCTTGAACCCCACCCGTTCGATCAGCATCGTCTTGCAGCGCGGGCAGTACGTGTGATTGCCCGCGTGGGGGGCGATGTTCGACGTATAAACGAACTCGATCCCCGCGTCAAGCGCCGCCCGGCGGGCGTCGTCGAGGGTCTGCACCGGTGTCTGGGGAATGTTCTTCAATCTGTAACGCGGGACGAAGCGGGCGAAATGCCAGGGCACCTTGGAGCCGAGGTTCTTGCGGATCCATTTTGCCATCTGCCGCACCTTGGCCGTATCGTCGTTGTAGGTCGGCACGATGAGTGTGGTGAGTTCGAGCCAGACGCCCTCGGAACGGATCTCCTCGATGGCGTTCAGCACCGGCTTCAACCGGGCGCCGCAGACCTTCTCGTAAAAGGTCTCATCGAATCCCTTGAGCGTCACGGCAAAGGCATCGACCACCTTGCACGCCTCGCGGATCGCGCGCCTGTTGATGAAGGCCGCAGTGCCCGACACGACGCGCACCCCGGCGCGCTGCGCCTCGACGGCGATGTCCATGACATATTCATGAAACGCCGCCGGCTCGGTGTAGGTGAAGGCGATGGTGGAGAGCTCCTTCTTCCGCGTCGACTCCACGGCGCGCGCCGGTTCGAGATCGATGATCGGCCGCACATCGTCGGGCTTCTTCTGCGACTGTTCCCAGTTCTGGCAGTAGAGGCAGCGCAGGTTGCACCCCCCCACCGCGATCGACGCGACCTTTTCGCCGGGCAGAAAATTATTGAGAGGGAGTTTCTCGATCGGATCGATCGACACGATGCACGGCTTGGCCCACCCGCGGCTGTAGAGAGCGCCGTCCACATTCGTCCGGCTCCGGCAAAAGCAGGTCTCGCCCGGACTCAGCACGCAGCTGAGGGGGCAGACAAAGCACTGAATCTTCTTGCCCGGCAGTTTTCGATAGAGATCGACCTCCCGGTGGAAAGGACGGCCTGAACGCGCCCACGCCGCGTCCACGTCGGCAAGCACCTTGAGAGCGAGCGGAAGGGAGGCTGTCTTGAAACCGGCAGACGCGGCGCGGCTGAAAAACTCGCGGCGGGATAGAGACCGATCATTCATCGATGGAACACTTTCCGTCGCGGCAATTCTCGGCGCCCTCGATGCCGTCGAGATCGACCTTGCCGCCCCTGGCGAAGGCCTTTTGCAGTTTCAGCCGTTTTTCGAGGATCGGGATCGCCCGCGGAGTCAGGAAGAACCGTGCGATCTGGCCCTGCCTCTCGAACCGGGCGAGCCCGGAAGCGGCGAGCTGTTCCTTGATCGTCTCGATGCGGTCTTCCGATTCGATCTTGCGCGCCAGATCCTGCTTGTTGAACTGGAACTCGGCCTCGTCCATGGCGCGCGCTTCTTCGAGAATCTCGGAGACCCTTTCGGCGTAGTCGGTTCGCGCCTCGTCGTCCATCTTGCCGTTGTGCTTTTCGGCGGCCTCGACGATGCCGGCGATGATCTTTTCCCTGTGCGCCTCGTAGGCGAAGTCGGGCAGGCTCCTGACCCGTTCGATCAGCGGCGCATAGTGCGTGTCGCTACCCGACTGCCCCACCCTGACCGGGTCGCGCAGATCGCGCGGCGGGATCAGACATGGTTTGTAGGTGCGCAGCACTTCGAGCTGCGCCTCGGTCAGGAGAGCCTCCACCTTGGCGGCGCTTTGGGCAAGCCTCTTCCGATCCCCCACCGTGCCGGTGCGCTTGACCTGGGCCTGGTGGCGTTCTCTCCGGAGGTTGTCGTACCGCGCCCGCAGCGTGCTGGGAACGTCCTTGTTCTTGACGAGGTGTCGGCGCAAGTCTTCGAGGAGCTCTTTCTCACGCAGGGTGGTTTTCGGCTCTTCCTTCGCAACGGGACCTTGCTTTGCGCCCGCTTTTCGGTTCACGCTCCGCGCTTCTTTCAAGATCGCGTCGATCTGCTTCGTCGTGAGGTTGAGCCCGTTGTAGAGATTGAGCAGATTGATGTCGGCGCGCAGCGCGCTTATTTCCTGGTAGCACGCTTCGAGAGTCATGGTCTCAGTGGCTTCGCCCGAGCCGACGAGGAGGGCGATGAGAAGACAAAAACCCGTGCATGACATGATGCTCTCCTTTTCAGATTTCTCCGTTGCCGCGTGAGCGCCTGTGGGCGATCACCGGACTTCGACAACAGCGCCTCCCTTTGCCTTGCGCCGCGCCTCGCCGAGGTAGACGATCACACCGGGATTGAGCAGAAAGCGAGAGACATTGTTGAGCGACTCGTGCTTCGATCGCGCGATCCTGGCCAGATTGCGCAGCAGCTTTTCCTTGCCGCTCACGAGAAGCTCGTTTTCGATGATCCTGCTGGCCTCGAGTTCGAGGTCTGTTCTCTTCATCGTCCTCACCCTGTCAAAGACCGCCGCGATCCGCGCCTTGATCGCTTCCGCATCCTCGTCGAAGGCCATCTCCTTTTTCCGGTCCGCCCGCTTGGCGCCTTTGTTCGATGAGACAGGCCGTTTCGGCCGCGGGATCTGGTTGAAGATCTTGTCGATCATCTTCGATTTCTTGACCCGGTACTGGCCGGTCGACATCTTGTTGACCTCGAGCAGAAGCTCTTCGAGCGCCCGAAAACGGTGATCCGATCTGATATGCAGGTCCCTCTCGATCTTTTCCTGGGGAAAGAGAAAGGGCTTGTACTCTTCCACGAGACGTTGCTGTGACGCCGTGAGGATCGCGTAGACTTTCTCCGAGAACTTGTTCACCCGTACGAAGACACGATCGTTGATCTCTTTCTCGAGCTGCTCGGCACGGGCGGTGCGGTTGATGAGCTCGTCCGAAAGGCCCTGATTGAGTTCATCTTCGGCCTTGAACTCGCGAAAGACGGCAACCTGCCTCCGGTGGACTTCCTTCAGCATCGACGCGCGCGTTTCGAAGAAAGGGCGGGCGAGCCGCGCCTGGGCGAGAATCACGTCGATCTGGGATGGAGAAAGCACGAGACTGTTGATCAAGTTGATCGAGTAGATCTCTTCCTTGAGTTCCTCGATGTCGTTGGTAATCGATTCGGACCCGAACTCTTCCTCGGAAAAAGATGCGGGGCAAAAGAGGGCGAGCAGGCCGGCGAGGATCAGAATGAGAGAGGCACTGTGCGAAACCAAGGATTTATCAGTTCTCATTTTTCTCTCCCAATCAAGTCTTCATAATAAATCGAGAGCGAGGTAGGGTGTTACTGAGTTTTTTCTCGGTCTTTTGTTTTATTCCCCGCGCAGCAGTGGGGAGAGCTTGCCGACGGGAAAGGTATTGGCGACCAAACTCTTGTCCAGCCCACCCTTACGCGCAATGCCCAGTCCGAACTCGACGTGATCCAGACCAGGGAGATTGTGGGCGTCGGGATTGATCAAAACCCGGATTCCAAGTTCTTTGCATCGCGCCAGGTGACGCCAGTCGAGGTCGAGCCGGTAGGGGTTGGCATTGATCTCGATCATGATCCCGAGCCGCGCGGCCGCGCCGAGCAGGTTGTCGATGTCGAGCGGATAGCCCTCGCGACCGAGCAGAAGGCGCCCCGTGGGATGGCCGAGCACCGAGGTGGCGGGATTCTCCATGGCGGTGATGAGACGCTCCGTCATGGTCGCGCGGTCCATGTTGAACGAGGAGTGCACCGAGGCGATCACGAAATCGAGTCTCTCCAGGACATCGGCCTCGTAGTCGAGAGATCCATCGGGCAGGATGTCCGATTCCACGCCGTGAAGGATTTTGAAGTTATCGAAGGTGTCGTTCAGCGCCGCGATCTCCCTGCCTTGCTCGGCGAGTTCGTCAGACGAAAGGCCTCCCGCGTACCACGCCGATCGGCTGTGATCGGAAATTCCGAGATACTCGTACCCGGCCGCCGCGCAGGCCTGCGCCATGGCGGCCACTGTCTCGGCCCCGTCGCTCCATCGCGTGTGAACATGCATGACGCCGCGCAGGTCGCCTCGTGTGACGAGCCGGGGGATCGCGTCCGCGGCTGCGGCCTCGACCTCGCCCAAGCCATCCCTCATCTCTGGAGGAACGAAGCTCAAGCCGAGCGTGGCATAGAGTTCATCTTCCGTGGCGATCTCGATGACACGTCCATCCATTGAGAGGGATCGCGCCGTGAGATCGATTCCCTTCGAGCCGGCCCGCTGAGCGATCCTGGCGAGGTGGTCGGCCGATCCGGTGGCAAAGAAAAGATTCGTTGCAAGCGCGGCGTGCGAGCAGGCGATCACCTCGAGAGGCAGGCCTCCCTCGAGGGTCACACCGATCCGGTCGTCCGATCGCTCCTTGATCTCCTTGATCGCGCCATACGCGCCGAAGGCGTCGAGTGAGTCTGCCGGTTGCTCCGTCACCACGAGGAGACAGGCTTCTGTCACGACCTCGGCGCGCCGACGGATGGCGCCTGCAATGTGGACCGAATCCGCGCCGGGGCATTCCTCGAGAAAGGCCTTCGCCCGAGACGCATGGTGCAGGGCGGTATGGATGTGAAAATACCCTGCGTAGGCCTTGAGAATCTCGATCTGCTCGAGCACGCTCGCCTGCATCTTGGGGCCGAATCCCTTGAGCGTGACGAGCCGGTTCTCCTCGCAGGCGTATTCGAGCTCACCCAGCGTGGTGATGTCGAGCGCCTCGTGAATCGTTCGGATGCGCTTGACGCCGAGCCCCCGGATCCTGGTCATCTCGACGAGTCCGGAAGGAACCGTGGCGCGCAGCTCTTCGAGCGCGCGGAGGGCGCCCTCCTCGAAGAGGCTTTTCAGCTCGCCGGCGATCCCCTTTCCCACACCGGGGAGCGTTTCAAGATCTCCGGCGCGGCAGAGAGCCTCCGCCTCCCGGTCGAGCCCGGCGATCAGTTCGGAGACCTTTCGATAGGAGCGGACCTTGAAAGGATTCTCACCGGACAGTTCAAGCAGAAGCGCAGTCTCGGCGAGCAGCGCGGCCACATCGCTGTTGTTCATCGACAGCCTCTCCGCTCTATCCCCCGGCGAGTCGAACCACCTCGGTCACAAGTTTTTCGATCCCGTCGGCCGCTTCCTTGATCGATCCGGCCAGCATGTAAGCCGGCGTGGTCACGATCTTCTTCTCCGCGTCGACCACGCAGTCGCGGACATCGCAGTTCTTGTGCCGGGCGCCCATCTTTTCGAGCGCGCCCGCCGTGCCCGCGTCAGTGCCGATCGTCAGAGTCGGTTTGTGTTCTCCCAGAACGCGCGCCACCAGTGCGGGCGCGATGCAGATCGCGCCGATCGGTTTGCGCGCCTCGTGCATGTCGACGAGGAGGCGCGCCACCTCGGTATCAGCTTGGCAGGCGTCGCCCTGGGTGGCGAAGTCGCAGAGATTCTTGACAGCGCCGAACCCACCGGGAACGATCACGCCGTCGAGGTCGGCCGCCTGAACCGTGGCGACATCGACGATGTTGCCCCGCGCGATCCGTGCCGACTCGACGAGCACGTTGCGACTCTCACCTGACGGTTCGCCGGCCAGATGGTTGACCACATCCATCTGATCCTTGTTGGGCGCCATGAAGACCACCTCGGCATTGGCGCGGTCGAGAGCGAGGAGGGCGATGACCGATTCGTGGATCTCAGCGCCGTCGTTGACGCCGCATCCGGAAAGAACAACTCCTATTTTCACCATCTTGAACTCCTTCAGAGTGCGATCTCTCACGAGACAAACAAAAGTCGCGATTTCGTTGTTAAGAGTTTAACACTCGATGCGAAAAGGTAAAATACCGACTTTTACGCGATCCTCTTCAGCCATTGCATCGCGTGATCGATCGGGTCCGATCTGCCTGGAGCCTCCGTGGTTCGATACAGCGAAAAGGAACTCGACAAGTTCCGAAAAGCGGGCGCCATCGCGGCCAAGGCGCTCCGCCACGGCCTCGGACTGATTGAACCGGGTGCGTCGCTCCTCGAGGTTTCAAAGGCGGTGGAAGCCGAAATCGATCGGCTCGGCGGCGCTCCTGCTTTTCCGGCACAGATCTCGCTCAACAACATCGCGGCCCATTACTGCGCCCGGCCAGACGACTCGATTCGATTCGCCGAGGGCGACGTGGCCAAGCTCGATGTGGGCGTTCACATCGACGGCTACGTGGGCGACACCGCCGACAGCAAGGATCTCGGCGGGCACGGCCTGCTCGTCGAGGCGGCGCGCGAGGCGCTGATGGCAGCGATCAGGGCCGCCGCGCCCGACGTTCCGATCCGCGAACTCAGCCAGTCGATCCAGTCGACGATCACGTCGATGGGTTTCAAGCCCGTCTCCAATCTCACGGGACACGCCGTGGGCCAGTACCAGGTTCACGGGCCGCCCCAGATACCCAATGTACCCGAGTACCGTGCGGGGACGTTGAAGCAGGGCCTTGTGATCGCCATCGAGCCCTTCGCGTCGGACGGCAAGGGACTGGTTCACGACAGCGGCAAAGCCGAGATCTTCAGCGCCAAGCGAAAGCTCAAGCTCCGCCGCGGCATGAACAAGGAAATCCTCGACACTGTGGCCGCTTACCGCGGACTGCCCTTCGCACGCCGGAATTTGACAGACCTCTACCCGCAAAAGGAAGTCGACCGCACGCTGCATGAGATGCTTAAGGGCGGTATGCTCTTCGATTACCCACCACTCGCCGAGGAACCTGGAATTTTCCTCAGTCAGGCGGAACACACCATCTACCTTAACGACGAGCCTGAGATTCTTACCCTGCCTGATTAGGCTGTGCTATTCGTACGGTGATCGTGCTTTGCCGGCAGAAATAGGACGGTCTGACGGCGGTGACCCGAGAATTTTTCGCGGCTTTGCAATCTCCGCTCGGCGAGCCAACCCAGGGGAAGACGAGGATGATGGCCGGGGCACCAAAGTAATTCAGCACTATTGCTTGAGACCGAGTCTTCCCCTGAATTGTCTCTCGGTCGCTTCGCTGACCATAAGGCCGAAAAGAACCCTCGCTCCCCCGCCGTCACACCAACCTCATCGGCAATCCCCACCTCCAACGCCCTCTTCGACGGGGCATTATTGGACGGGACGCAGCGACAGTGTGTCGATTCCGAGAAGGAAACCTTCGGAGAGTTCGTTGTTGCCGTCTGCCCTGAATCTCAACACAGCGGCGCCTGCCTGGAGTGTGATCCGGCCGAAGACCACCTTGTTGTCGAGAATGCGACACTCCCGGCCCTGTCCGCCGCGGTCATTGAAGAAATCCTGCTGCGGACCGAGCACGGTGCCGTTCACGGTCAGCGAATAGATCCCCCCCCTCCGCGACCGAAGGAACGATCCGGCGATCTCGTACTCGCCCGAGACAGTGACGATCGTGCGGAAGGTGAGTGAATCTCCCTCCTCGTCTGCATCGAAGAGAATCAAAGTCTCCCCGTCGAGTACATCGTAAGAGATCGGATCTTCCGTCGACTCGACCACATCGAGCATCTCTCCCTCCCTCACGTGGTGACGCGTTCCCGAGATCCGCTCCGCCGCGTAGGGGATTGGCGTGAAGGGTTTGTGAGACGGCGTCTGATACCAGTAGGCCACGCTGAAGTACTGTTCGCGGCGCGTGGACACACCGAGGGAGCGTCCATCCATCATGCGCGAACCGCGGTGCTCGATCGACAGGATCAGCTCCTTGCTGAACGATATCGGATCCCTGATGTGAAAACGATATCCCGTGAACTCCGATCCCTTGTCCGTTCCGTCGGCCACCGGCGTGCCGAAATAGGGCGCTGAAAATCCCGGCTCGAAGCCCCAGGCTCCACCGAAATAATCGTCGAGTCCCGTTCCCTGTACCGCGGGAAGGTCCTGGCCGTCGACAAAGAACTTCTCGTCGCCCTCCCAGAAAGCGCCGTCCTCGCCGCAGACAACGGAGAGGACCGTTCCCACGTACTTGCCACGCCCCTTGGCATGAACCACGACATAGTTGCCGTCCGATCGGGTCATCATGCCCTGGGCGTACTGGGCGTGAAAGAGACCTGCCCCTCCGGACGGTTTTCGCTTCTCGTAATCGATCTGGTAGAAGATCCGGTTCTGGACGCCGCGGCCCTCGTTCACGAGAACCATGAGCGCCCGTTTGTGGAAGGGCATCGGAAAGTAGCAGGTCATTCCCCTCTTGTGGCCCGTCACGATCGGGGCCGAGTTGACACGCGCGTAGCGCCCATGGCCGAGGGCGAAAAAATCGCCGAGCGGAGACTCCACGCACGGATCGCGCTGGTTGTCCCAGTAAAAGCGCAGCACCATGGAGCGGAGGTGAACAGGGTCGTCGGAATCGACCTTGATGTAGAGCCGCTTGATCGTGCCGCTCCCCTTGATATCGGCGAGGACGAGAGAATTGCCGGCGGCGAGCTGGAAAAAATCCTCGTCTCCGCCGTCGCGATCATGGCTCGAGAGGCGTGTGATCCCCTCCTGGAGAAGGGGCAGTTTGTCGAGTTCGCCTGCGGCGCTAAAACTCGAGGGGGCCGTACCCTCCTCCTGGAAATCGTCGAGTTCGTCTGCGGCGCAAAAAAAGGCGTGGCCAGAGGCGGCGAGGAGACAGATGAGTCCCTTGGCGAGCATGATCTTCGACCTCCTTCCAGAGAGAGTGTGTTCAGGAAAAGCGGATTGCGACCGCTCCTTCCCGAGTCGGACTTTTCAAAGGGGCTTCGGATTCCCTTGTATCTTCTTTTATTCCGTCACGCTGTCAAGAACCGTGCGGGCCGGAAAGCCGACAGGTCGCCGAGCGGACCTTCACCGCCGGTCAGATCGGCGGTCAGGACAGAGGCCGCAAAGGGCGACAGGGTGACGCCATGGCCTGAAAATCCGGCTGCCACAAAAAGCCCCGAGAGCGACGGGATCGGTCCGAGCAACGGAAACTGGTCGGGCGTGAGCGTGCGCAGTCCGGCCCACCCGCCGCGCACCTCGGCCGACTCGAGAATCGGACAGCGCATCGTGGCGCGCCGGGCGAGCTCATCCAGATTGTGCCGCTTCAGGGCGATGTCGTTGCCCGACGCGGGCGGCTCCATCTCTTCCTCCTCGGCGAGGCTCATGATCACGCCGCCCGTCTCGGGCCTGAAGTAGAAGGAGTTGTCCAGATCGAGCACGAGCGGCCACTGCGCGTCGACCCCGGCCACGGGGCCGGTGAAAAAGATCTGGCGGCGGCAGGGACGCAAAGGAAGGTTGACTCCGGCCCGAACGAGCAACGGACCGGCAAAGGGCCCGGCTGCGACGACCACGGCATCGGCGTGCAGCACACCGCCGGCGGTTCTCACTCCTGTCACACGATCCCGGATCATGACGAAATCGAGAACGGGAGAGCTCGTCTTCAAGATCCCTCCCCCATCGAGAAATCTGCGGATGAATCCCTGGACGAGTGCGTGAGGATCGAGATACCCGTCGCTGAGCGAAAAGGTCGCGCCTAAGAGATCGCCCGTTTCGAGAGCCGGCACCACGTCGAGCACCTCGTCAGGAGAAAGAAAGCGCGACGGCAAACCGAGTCGATTCTGAAGCGCCACCGCCTCCCGCAGGCGGTCGCGACTCGACCGGTTGGACGAGAGAATGAGGTAGCCGTGTCTTTTCAGGTCCGGATCGATGCCGTACTTTTCGGAGAACGATTCGAAATGGTGCGACGCGTGGAGCGCCGCCCGTATCTTGGCTTCCCTGCCGAACTGCAGCCTGATCCCGCCCGCCGACCGCGCCGAGGTACCTGTGCACCATGTTGCTTCCTTCTCGATGAGCAGCACGCGCTTGAACGGCCCATCCATCAGTCTCTCGGCGATCGCGGCGCCCACGATACCGGCGCCGACGACGATCACGTCAAAGAGGTCGTTCTCGGTCATGGACGGAAACTCCAGCAGCATGTCCCATGTCTGTGTACATCGCGCTCGACCCCGACTATGATAATTAAAAAACAGTGGCCGACCACCAGGAAGTTACGGAGCCCCAACCATGGCGGGATCGAAACCGCGAATCGTCATCACCGCAGGCGACCCGAACGGGATCGGACCGGAGATCGTTCTCAAGGCGATCGCTCACGAGAGAGTCCGCGATATCTGCTCTCCCCAGGTGGTCGGCAATCCCGACGCGATCCGCCACTGTGCCACTCTCTGCGCCCTGACGTCTCCCGACGAATCTATGATAGTCGCTGCCGGAGATGCGCCGGCCTCGGGATGGCGTACCGGAGAGATCGATGCCGTCGCCGGCCGCGCGGCTTTCGAAAGCCTCGTGGCCGCACACCGCCTGCTCGCCGACCGTCGCGCCGACGCTCTCGTCACCGCTCCATGGAGCAAGGAGGCGCTTCACCTCGCCGGTGCGCCCCACGTGGGGCACACCGAGGCCTTGGCCGCGCTCACGGGATCTTCCAATCCGATTACGCTCTTCGTGTGCGGAAAGTTGCGGATCGCTTTTCTTACCAGGCACCTTTCTCTCTCGGACGCGATCGTCGCGATCACCAGGGAACGCGTCTCGTCCTTTGTCGAACGGCTCGCCAGTGAGCTGACCACCACAATCGGAATCGCGCGTCCGCGCATCGCGGTGGCCGCGCTCAATCCCCACGGAGGCGAGGGCGGCCTTCTGGGTAGAGAAGAGATCGACGAGATCGCTCCCGCCGTGGTGGCGGCTTTGGACAGCGGCCTGAACGTGGTCGGCCCGATTCCGGCCGACGCTGTTTTTCACGAAGGCGCCGAGGGCGTTCACGATTGCGTTGTGGCGCTCTACCACGACCAGGGCCACATCGCTTCCAAGACGCGCGACTTTTTCGGCACCGTCTCGCTCACCCTCGGCCTCCCTTACATCCGCACCTCGCCCGACCATGGAACGGCCTTCGACATCGCGGGCCGGAACAAGGCCGACCCCGAGAGCCTCATCAGGGCAGTCGAACTTGCTGTCGAACTCTGTTGGAAGGGGAACTAGTCTGGCGGGTTGTCTCGTCTTGAAGAAGAGACGAATCTGATTGGTTTGAGGCGCCGGCGTTCAGAGTTTTGGGGGCTCTGCAGCTCTGGGCGCGGGACCTCCGATTGATAGAATCCAGGCACCCGGAGGGTAAACCTGAACAAGCGGCAGACTATCGAATGGGAAAGGCGGATTCTATCAATAGGAGTTTCCGGCTTCCGCCGCTGACCATGAGCCCCCAAAACTCCGACCACCGTCGCCACCGCACGCACGGAAATGTCGCTCTGCGAAAGAGACGAAGGCGAACCGACAGACCGAATACGCCTGCGATACGCACACAACCATTCAACTTATGAATCATCGACTGATACTCGCGCGCACACGTTACGCGAAGCGACGCCCCGCCGCGCGTGGATAGTGTCCAAAAAGAGGTCGTCTTACTGGAAGGTCACTATAGATGTGCTCTCATTCTCCAACCGAATAGCAGGCCCGCTTGATCGGAGGGGAACAAAAATCCTATCCCCCTCCGTCGCCAGGCCATCCTAATCAGTTCTTGAATTCAGGAAGTACTCGACTCTAAGGCCGCATCCCTTCCATGAAAGGCACCTCGTACACCATGTGGTGATGGATCGGGCCGTGGCCGAAGTAGCCTTCCTCGCCGAAGAGCTCGCCGTGGTCGGCGGTCACGATGATCCATGTGTTCTGGGGCACCATGTCGTAGAGCCTCTCGAAGACGTCGTCGAGGTAGTTGACCGTGTGGATCTGACGGCCGCGCAGGGTGTCGAGCTTTTCCTGGTCGAAGAACTTGTCCTCGCCCGCCTGCAGCTCGCCGCCGACGATGTTGTCGTCGAGGTGCTTGAACACGCCGTGCACGCCGCTGATACGCGGCCACTCGGACGGATCCTCGTCGGGCGTGGCGTAGGGGTAGTGCGTCTCGCCCACGTTGAGCAGGTAGAACGACGGCCGGTCTTCGTCGAAGGTCATCGTCTCGAGCATGGCGGCCATGTCGTTGTGCTTGTCCATGAGCTGGAACGAATCGAATCCGTGGTTGATCGGAGTCTTCGCGTTCAGCACGGGGAGCGACACCCTCGCGTGGGTGTAGTATCCGAGCGTCTCCTTGAGGTAGATCGGCAGGTAGAGAGAAGGGATCAGCTTGGCGAATTCGATCCCGTCCGAGCCGAGACGCTTGTTGTAGTTGAAAAAGTCCTCCTTGTAGTACTCGGAGGCAAAGACCTGGGGCGGACTGGTGTGCGGCACCAGGCCCATGAGCAGGTTGTAGTGCGACGGCGCTGTCCAGGACGCGTAGCTGAATCTTTTTTCGACGGCGCCGAGCTTGGTGATGATCTTCGGATCGGCCTTCATGAACGAGTCATAGCGGCAGGAATCGAGAATCACGATGATGAAGTTGTTTTTTCCACCGGGATCGGGGCGCGATTTGACCGGCGCCTTTGGAGCGGGCGTGGGTGTTGCCGTTTGTGTGGGCTGTTTCTTGCCAAAATTGAATAGTCCCATCTCTTGTCCTTTCAGATCGCCACGAATGAGATTTTGCGCGCAGGCCGATTCTTCGAGTCACAGATCGAGTCACCACTCGAGGCAGCGGCCCGAATATTCTCCCATCGGCCAGATGGGGCCGGATATTGAATCCAACCCGCCATGTTGTCTTTTATTTCCAGGAGACAGATGCGGTCGGGATCATACCCCATGAGGCCGCGGGAATCACAGGATATTTTTGATCCGTTCGAGGCATTTTTCCGGGGTATCGACGCCGGTATTGACCACGTAAGGTTTTGCGATCGCGAAGAGTTTGCGGAAGCATTCCTTCTGGAGATCGATCCTCTCCTGATCCTGGACGAGCAGGTAGGGATTGAAGAAGGGCTGATTCTTGAACGAGCCATACCCCCTGCTGCCCGAGGAGAGAATCTGGTAGCGGCCGGTTTCGAGATACTTGACCGCTTCTTCCGGCTCCATGGCGGCCACGGGCGGAGAGACGGGATCGCGCTTGAGAATGATCACGTGCTTGATGCTCGTGCGGCGCATGTACTTGCCCGGACCGGCGATCCAGTTGGGATCGACGATAGCGCGCGCATTGTCGAAACCGGTGAAGCAGTAATCGGCGTTCTTCTGGAGGATGCAGTCGTCGAGGGCGAGGCACTTCTCGTTGGTGCAGTCGTCCTTGACCGATGCCACGTTCTCGCAGCGGCTGCGCGCGAAGAGATCGGCGAAATCGTCGTAGACGCCGGCCAGGTCGGTGCGCATGTAGAACTTGCGCTCCGAGATGTCGGCGATCGCGTCCCGATCGCGGTAGCGCATGAAGACCCAGTCGTCGGAGTGGATCCGCGCCGACTCGTCGCCGAGCAGTCCGTAGGCGACGGTCGAGCGGCCGGTGCCCGTGGGGCCGATGATCAGAACGCCTTCGCCGTTCACGTCGAGACAGGAGGCGCGGATCGAGTGCACGTCGTAGAGCCGCTCCGAGATATCGGCCACGATGCCGAGCGCCCAGCCGCGCACCATGCCGTAGTAGTTCGAGTTGAGGAAGAAGGCGGTCTTCGATTCCGAGTTGTAGTAGGCGATCGGATCCTGGTCGGCGATCCCCTTGATGGCCCAGATCATCCCGTGCGGTTCGAGGTCGGATTCGAGCTCGGCCGGGTACCAGTTCTCCATCCAGAAGCCGTAGAGGTGCTTCGAGTTGGTGCGGAGCTGGATGATCACGCCGTTGATGTTGGCGTTCCACTCGTAGTACTCGTTGAAGCTCTGGTGACTCTCCATCACCTTCATGAGCTTGTTGCGCTCCTGGATCGAGATGTCGGTCTCGGCCGGGATGCGCTTCTTGGTTCGCGTTGTTTTGTTGTCGAGCATAAAGACTTTCTCCCTGGGAGCGGCCTTGAGACGCGACAGGGCTTCGGTGATCCGTTCCATCCCCTTCTCGATGTTTTCCATCGACGTGGCGTAGGAGATGCGGATGAATCCCGGCGCGCCGAACGCGTCGCCGGGCACGATCGCCACGCGGGCCTTTTCGAGAAGATAGAACGCCATGCTGAAGGAGTCGCGGATTCGCATCCCGTCGATCTCCTTGCCTAAATACTCTTCCACGTTGGGAAAAACATAAAAGGCGCCGCCCGGCTTGGCGCAGGTCACGCCCGGGATCCGGCTCAGCTTGTGGAGGATGTAGTTGCGCCGGCTCTGGAACTCCTGGCGCATCATGCGCACGGCGAACTGGGGCCCGCCGAGCGCCTCCCCAGCGGCCTTCTGGGCGATCGAGCAGGGATTGCCCGTCGAGTGGCTCTGCACCTTGCCCATCGCCTGGATGATCTCCTTGGGACCGGCCGCATAGCCGATGCGCCACCCGGTCATCGAGTAGGACTTGGACACGCCGTCAACGAGCACGCAGCGCTTCTTGGCCTCTTCGCCGAGCGCCGCGAAGCTGGCGAACTTCTCGTCGTCGTAGACGATCTTGGAATAGATCTCGTCGGAGATAACGACGAGCTCCGATTCGATGACCGCTTCTGCAAGTGCGCTCAACTCGTCGCGCGTGTAGACCGATCCCGTCGGGTTCGACGGATTGTTGAGCATGAGCGCCTTGGTCTTGTAGGTCACCGCCGCGCGCAGATCCTCGGGCGTGATCTTGAAGCCGTTGGCCTCTTCCGTGGGAATGACGACGGAGACAGCCTTGGCCAGGGCGATCTGTTCGGGATAGGAGACCCAGTAAGGGGCGGGCAGCAGGCACTCCTCCCCCTTGTTGAAGAGCACCGTGGCAAGGAGATAGAGACTCGCCTTGGCGCCGGGAGACACGATGATCTCGTCGGGCGCATACTCCACGCCGTGATCCTCGAAGATCCTTCGCTGAATGATCTTCTTCAGCTCGGGCGTGCCCGACCCTTGAGTGTACTTGGTGAAGTTTTCGTCGATGGCGCGCTTGCCCGCGTCCTTGACATTGTCGGGCGTGGCGAAGTCAGGCTCGCCCACGCTGAAGTCGATCACGTCGACGCCCTCGGCACGAAGCGCCTTGGCGCGCGCCGAGATCTTCAAGGTGGACGAGAATCCGATCCTGCCGATCCGGTCTGCTATCATATCAGCCTACTTCTTGCGCTTCGGGGCCTTCTTGGCGGCCGGTTTTTTCTCTGTCGCGCCCTGGGGGAGCTTGGCGAGGAGCTGCTTGATGTCGACGCCCGACAGCCCTTCGACCACGGCCGGGAGCTGGGCGAGAACGTTGGTCACTTCGCCGGTCACCTTGGAGAGACCGAGCTTCGAGTCTTCGCCGCCCGTGTTGACCACGGTGATCTTGTCGACCTTGGAGAGCGGCTCGGACACGGCCGCGGCGAGATCGGGCAGGTTCTGCATGAGCATCTCGAACATGGCGGCCTGGTTGTACTCGCCCCAGGCCTCGGCCTTCTTCATCATCGCCTCTGCCTCGGCCGCGCCCTCGACGCGCGCTGCCTGGGCGCGCGCCTCGGCTTCCGCGCGGATCCGAAACGCCTCGGCCTCGGCCTTGGCCTGCGCCTCGTACTTGGTGGCGTCGGCCTGTTTCTTGACGTTCGCCTCGAGTTCCTTCTCCTTGCGGGCGACCTCGTGCTTGCCGAGAACGATGCTGTGCTCGAGCTCGATCGCCTTGGTCTTGCCCTCTTCCTTCTTGATGTTCTGCATCATCTTGTGGCGCTGCAGGTCGTAGGCCATGTCGGCCTGGGCGCGCGACTCGTTGACCTCGACCTCGTAGGCGGCCTTCTGGGTCTCGAAGTTCTTGTTCGCCTCAGCGATCTCGGTCTCGCCCTTGACGCGCGCGATGTCGCCTTCCTTCTTGGCGATGGCCGTCTTCATCTTGGCTTCCTTCTCGGCCTCGGCCTCGGCGATCACGGCGTCGCGCTTGACCTGGGAGATGCGCGGACGACCGAGCGCCTCGAGATAGCCCTGGGCGTCGGTGATGCCGGTGAAGTTGAAGGCGACGAGGACGAGCCCCATCCGACCCAGATCCTGCTGCGCCGTGTTGAGGACCTTCTCGGCGAAGCCTTTCTGCTCCTGGTAGACCTGCTCCACCGTCATCGTGCCGAGGATGGCGCGCACGCAGCCGTCGAGGATCTGCTTGGTGATGTCGGCGATCCCGTCCGGTCCCTGGCTGAGGAACTGCTCGGCCGCCATGCGGATGAACTCGGGGTCATTGTTGATGCGCACCTGGGCGGTCGACTCGAGCATGACGGGCACGCCGTTGGCCGTGTAGACCTCGGGCGTCTTGAGCTGGAGGTTGATCATCTCGATCGACAGGACCTGCACCCTCTCCACGAAGGGCATGACGAAGACGCCGCCTCCGAGGTGTGCGCGGTAGCCGATCTGCCTGGTCGAGCCGTCGGGATCGGTGACGGTCTGTCCCCTTCCACCCGAGATGATGAGGACCTCGTTGGGTCCCACCTTCTTGTACTGCAAGGCGATGGCCGTCACGATCGCGGCGATGATGATCACCGCGACGATGAGCACGTACCAACCGGAACCGATAGCGCCCAGAAAAGTAATCAGTGAAGTGGTCATTCCATATCTCCTTGTCGCAGCTTAATTGCGGTTTCTGCGGGCTTTGTGACAGGAAAAAATGAGCGAGAAAGGAAGTTTCAAAACATAAATGACCGGCTGAAACAGGTCAAGAATCTTCGGGACAAAAACCCCTTTTTTTGGTCAAAATAGTACTTTTCGCGATCGAGCAGAATCCCCTCGCGCGAGTAGAATGCGAGGCGCCTGTTTCACCTCCCGGAGAACCATCATGAACAGCCTCTCCTTTCGCACTGTTTTGCTTGTTTTTGGACTGATTCCAGTGCTGGCCAGCCTGGCAATGGCTCATTCATCCGGCTCGCGACCCGTGATCGACACAGCCCTTCTCATCGACGAGCTGACCGATCTCAGGACGCTCTCCGTTTATCCGGATCCTGCCTTTATCTGCCGCCAGTTCTCGAGCCACGACCCGAAGAGCGTGTCGCCCGAGCAGGACTGGTTCGCCAACGGCGATCGGGGCCACTACCTGCGCGTCGAGGAGGTCGACGGCCGGAAAGAACACGTCATGATGGATGCGGCCGGTCCGGGCGCCGTGGTGCGGATCTGGTCGGCCAATCCCCAGGGAACGATGAGGGTCTACGTCGACGGCGCGGCCGCGCCGGTCATCGAAGCGCCCATGACCGACTTCCTCAGCGGCAAGACAGAGGGATTTCCCTTTCCCATCGCCCACACGGTGAGCAAGGGGTGGAACACCTACTTCCCGGTCCCCTATGCAAAGCATTGCAAGATCACCAGCGACAAGGGCGACTTTTACTACCAGATCAACTACCGCACCTACGACGATGGCGCCGCGGTGCGGTCCTTCGAAAAAGAGACGCCCCTTCGCCTGAAGGAGCGGATCGCCGCCGCCGCCGCAATCCTCGACGACCCCGGCGGACTCCGGAAGGTCGCCGGAAACGATCTTCGAGACCGCGACACGCGCACCGCGGAATCGACTCTCCAGACTGGGGACTGCACGCGGTTGAAAGCCTCCACCAAGAATGGCAGCGCCGTGGAAGGCCTCGAATTCAAGGTCGAAGCGGACGACATGGAAGCCGCTCTGCGCGGACTCGTCCTGAGCATGACCTTTGACGGTTTGAACACGGTCCAGATTCCTCTCGGCGATTTCGTCGGCACGGCGCCGGGTGCGTCGCCTTACGCATCCCTCCCCGCCGGGGTCGACGAGGACGGCACGCTGTGGAGCCGGTGGTGGATGCCTTTCGGCCGCACCGCCGCGATGGAGATCGTCAACCGGGGTGCGGACGAGGTCGGCCTACGGGCCACCATGATCACCCGCGTCGACGTTCCGTGGAACGATAACAGCATGTATTTCCACGCCAAGTGGCGCATCGAGAAACAGATTCCCACACGGCCGATGAAAGACTGGAACTACATCGACACCAAGGGAAAGGGCGTCTTCGTGGGCGACGCCCTCTACGTGTCGAACCCGGTCAAGAACTGGTGGGGCGAGGGAGACGAGAAGATCTACGTCGACGGGGAAACCTTTCCGTCCCATTTCGGAACGGGCACCGAGGATTACTACGGCTATGCGTGGTGCTGGCCGGGGCTCTTCGCCCACGCCTATCACAACCAGCCGCGCTGCGACGGCCCGAACAATTACGGCCACACCGCGGTCAACCGGTGGCACATCGTCGACCGGATCCCTTTCGAGACGAGCTTTCGTTTCGACATGGAAGTCTGGCACTGGGCCGATGTCAACGTCGATTATGCTGTCGCCTGCTTCTGGTACGCCTTCGAGGGACAGACGGACACCTTCACCCATCCGGCCGCCAAGGCGGACAATCTCGTTGTCGATCGCATCGAGCCCTACGTGATCCGCAAGGTCGAGGGCGCCCAGGAAGGAGAGGAGCTCGAGGTCCTCTCCAAGACCGGCATCGTGGAAAAACAGGGAGCGGGCAACGATTACAGCGGCGAGGCCCAGCTCTGGTGGCGCGAGGCGAAGGTCGGCGACGAGCTCGTGCTCGCCTTCGAGAGCGCCGAATCGGGCCCCCACCAGGTGATCGTCGTTCTCACCGAGGCCAACGATTACGGCATTCACGAACTCGCCGTGAACGGCCGGAAGATCGGTAAGCGATTCGACTTGTACCGGAGCAGTCGCTGGGGCCCCACCGAAGAGATCGCTCTCGGCGTCTTCGATCTCACAGAGGGAAAAAATTCGCTCTCCGTCACGATTGTGGGCGCAAATGAAGCTGCTATAAAGAACTACATGTTCGGGATAGATTATGTTCGCGTCACGCCCTGAGCGCCTGGAGCCGACCGCCAGTGATCGAAGCATCTTGTTTTAATTTTTGCCTCGTGGACAAAGTTCGGTTATACTTATAGTTATAAATAATAGTCTTACACGCACCCAAGCCTAATTCGTCGAACCACAACTTCGGAGGAATCACTATGTATCGATTGCTTGTGCACGCCGCTCTCGCGGCCGTTCTCGTTCTCGGTCTGCTCTCCGCGGCCGAAGCGTCGGAAACAATGGGACCGAAACTGGCCGAAAAGCTCGCCAAGGTCTCGGCTGATGAAATGATCTCCGTGATCATCGTGATGAAGGACCGCCCCGACATGACGGCTCTCGATGTCGCCGCGACCGGACTGTCGAAGGCCGAGCGGCGCACGCTGGTTCTCGATGAACTCAAGGCCCATGCTGGGACGAGCCAGGACGATATCCGGAAAGAGATCGTCAAGCTCACCTCGGAAGACCACGCGCAGACCTTCAAGTATCTCTGGATCAACAACACCATCGCGGGCTGGCTGCCGGCTCACACCATCGAGACGATCGCCGCGCGCGACGACATCAAGTCGATCAGGCACAACATCCCCCGCCAGGTGTTCAACGTCGATCAGAACGAGGTCGGACCGCCTCCGTTCCCGCCGAACACTTCGAGCCGCGCCAATGCGTGGGGCGTCGAGTGGATCAACGCCCACGACGTCTGGTCGACGTACGGCATCACCGGCGACGGCGTGACCGTCGCCATGGTCGACACGGGTGTCTATTACTGGCACTCCGATCTGATCGGTAACATCTGGGTCAATCCGGGCGAGGACATCGACGGCGACGGAGCGGTCTGGGACACGGGCGATGTCAACGGCGTCGACGATGACGGCAACGGCTATGTGGACGACCTGATCGGCTACGACTTCGGCTACGCCGACAACAATCCCATGGACGACGACGGCCACGGAACCCACACGGCCGGCACCGTGGGCGGCGACGGATCGGGCGGCACGCAGACAGGCGTCGCTCCCGGCTGCACACTCATGTGCGTCAAGGTCGGCTACTACATCGACTACTCGGACGAGGCGTCCATGTGGGAAGGCTGGCAGTACCTGGCCGACAACGGCGCCGATGCCCTCAGCATGAGCATGAGATGGTCCCACGCCTGGGCGCCCCACCGCTCCGTGTGGCGCGACACCTGCCAGGCCGTCAAGGCCGCGGGCGTGACCCTCGTCACCGCCGCCGGCAACGAGCGCGGCTGGTACTCGCCGCCCGCCTGCGTGGGCACCCCGGCTGATTGCCCCGAGGTCTTCGCCGTCGCCGCGACCGGATACAAGAACAACAGCATCGCCTACTTCTCCAGCAACGGGCCGACCGTGTGGGAGGAGCCCTATCCTTACAACGACCATCCCTACCCGCCCGGACTGGTCAAGCCGGAGATCTCCGCGCCCGGTACTGACGTGAACTCCACCACCTATGGCGGCGGATACTCGGGCGACAGCTGGTCGGGCACTTCGATGGCCACCCCCCACGTGGCGGGCGTTGTGGCTCTCATGCTCGAGGCCAATCCGGCGCTCAGCCCCGACGATGTGCAGCAGCTCTATGAAAGCGTCGCCATCGACCTCGGCTCTCCGGGCAAGGACAACGACTTCGGCTGGGGACAGACCGACGCCGTGGCGTGTGTCGACGCGGCGCTCAACCATGGCGGCTCCAATCCCGTGCCGGATATCAAGGTCAATGGGAATGATGACGATTTCTCGGTCACCTATCCGACCTCTCTCGATGTCACCGTGTCGCTCAACCCGGGCGATCAGGCTGGCATCACCTACGACTGGTGGATCAACGCCGAGTTGAACGGAACCTATGACTACTGGTGGATCTGGCCCGGCAACTGGAAATACTCGACCACACCGAGGCGCGGCCTTTTCTACGGTCTCCTCACGGTGAACGATTATTCGCTCTATTCCGGCACCCTTCCCATCGGGACGTGGACGTTCACTTTTGCGGTGGACGCCTTCAACAACGTCTACGAGGCAACTTACATGGACGACATCACCGTCGACGTTTACTAAGGACCGCTTAAAAAAGAACCTGGCGCGGAATCGTCCGCGCCAGGACGGATAATAAGAACGTCCTCAATGGTCGATCAGGCTGTTGAGGACGTTTTTCATTGAATCGGTCGCGGTCATCAAATGGAATATCCCCTTTAGCCGGCATCGAGTATCAACTACAATTCGATCCAGATGGAGAGGCCACAGTCTTTATGACGGAGCAGACGAGCCAAACGATTCCTGAATGCGCAACGCCGTTGACGCGATCAACGCGATCTCCACGGCAATCTTTCCCGCTTTGGCTCATGGGTGCGCTGTTGGTTTTGATGACAGTCGTCAGTTATCTACCCGCCTTCGACGCCGGGTACATCTGGGACGACGACTTCTATGTCACGGAGAACCCCCTGCTCACCGCTCCCGACGGGCTTGGAAGAATTTGGTTCTCGACCGATTCACCGTCGCAGTACTTTCCCCTCGTCTACACGACGTTTCGTATCGAGCACGCTCTCTGGGGACTGGAGCCGGCCGGCTACCATATCACCAACATCGTTTTTCACGCACTCAACGCCCTCCTGCTCTGGTGGCTGCTCGCGCGGCTCGGGATCAGGCCGGCCTGGTTGGCGGCGGCGCTCTTCGCGCTCCATCCGGTGCACACCGAATCGGTGGCGTGGATCACGGAGCGCAAAAACGTGCTCATGGCGTTTTTCTTCTTCCTCTCCCTTCTTGCGTGGATCGAGTTCGTGGAGCGATCGTGCCGATCGCGGCGTTCGGTTTTGTTCTACCTCCTGTCGCTCTTGCTCTTTGCCCTCTCTCTTTTCAGCAAGACCACGGCGTGCACCCTTCCCGCGGCCCTGGTCCTCCTGCTCTGGATGAAGCGGATCCCTCTCGACCTCAAACGGTGGCTGCAGATCGTTCCCTACGTTTTAATGGGAGCCGCCATGGGTCTGCTCTCGATCTGGTGGGAGCAGAATGTCCACAACGTGAAGATGACGAGCCTGTCGCTCGAACCGCTCGAACGGATCCTTGTCGCCAGCCGGGCGCTCTGGTTCTACCTCTACAAACTCATCTGGCCGACCGACCTGTCTTTCAGCTATACGAAGTGGGAGATCGATACGGGTAATCCTCTCCAGTACGGATGGCTCGCCGCAATCGTGATCGTTGCGTGCGCGGTCTGGTGCTGGAGAAGGGTACTCGGGCGGGGATTCATCGCGGCTCTTGTCTTCTTCGCGGCGACGCTCATCCCGATGCTCGGATTCTTCATACTCTGGACCTTCACCTATTCCTACGTGGCCGACCACTATCAGTACGTGGCCGGCATCGGGATCACGACACTGATCGCCGCGCTTGGGTATGCGGCCGCCGAGCGGTCGCCAAGAGCGATGAGGAGAGGCGCCGTCTTCGTTGCGGCAGCCATCGTGATCGCTCTCGGTGCTCTGACCTGGAACCGCTGCCATGTCTACGAGAACTCGGAAACTCTCTGGACCGACACGATCGCCAAGAGCGAGAACTCCTGGATGGGCCACCTCAACCTCGGCAACATCGAGATGAGACGCGAGGGATTCGACGAAGCGAGCATTCACTTTCGCGCGGCGCTGGCGATCAATCCGTCCTCTATCAACGCACGCAACAACCTGGCCAGTGTACTCGTCGCTCAGGGCAGGGTGGACGAGGCAATCGATCAACTGCGCCAGGCGCTCCAGATTCAGCCTTTCGAACCGGCACTGAATCACAACATGGCCAAGGCGCTCAAGGAGCAAGGCCATACCGATAAAGCGATCGAATATTTCAAGGTTGTGCTCAAAGCCAAGCCGACTCATGCGCACGCCCACGGGGACCTCGCCTCGATCTATCAATCACAGAGGAAACTCACGCTCGCCCTGTTTCATTTCAGAGAGGCGATACGGTCCGATCCCGAATCGGTCGACTCTCTCTTCAAACTCGCCTGGATCATGGCGACGAGCGAAGATGGCACGATCCGAAACCCAAGCGAAGCGGTCAACCTCGCGCAAAGGGCCTGCGAGCTGACCTCCTTCGAGAACGCCCGCGTGATCGACACCCTCGCCGTGGCCTACGCCTCGGCAGGCCGTTTCGCCGAAGCGACATCGACGGCACAGAGAGCGATCAGAGTGGCCCGATCGGCCGGGCAGGAGGCGGTGGCTGCCAGAATCGAAAAGCACCTCCGCCTCTTCCAAGCAGGCAGACCGCTACGTTCCCAGTGACCAGGGCCTGTGCCTCTTGCCTTACGGGCTAACCCGGCCGCCCCACCTCGTCGAAGAAGTGCGCCACTGTCACGATCCCCTGGTGGAAATCGACGAGCGAGAATTTTTCGTTGGGCGAGTGGATATTGTCGTCGTGCTGGGCGAAACCGAGGAGAAGCGTGTCGAGACCGAGCTCTTCCTTGAACACGTTCACGATCGGGATCGATCCGCCCTCGCGCATGAAGACCGGTTCGCGGCCGAAGCCCCGTTCGAGGGCCGCCGAGCCGGCGGCGATCAGGAAGCTGTCGCGCGACACGATGGCCGGTTTGGCTCCGCCCTGGACGACCACCTCGACGGTCACCGCGGGCGACGCGGTCTTGAGAACGAAACTCTCGAACTTGCGGAGAATGTCGTCCGGGTCCTGATCGGGAACGAGCCGCATCGTGACCTTGCAGCCTGCCTTGGCGGGAATGATCGTCTTGCCCCCCTCGCCCGCGTAGCCGCCGTAGATGCCGTTGACCTCGCACGTGGGCCGCGCCCAGACGCGCTCGAAGGTGGTGAATCCAGCTTCGCCCTGGAGGGCGACGGCTCCGGTCTTCTTCAGGTAATCGGCCTCGTCGAATTTGAGGGCGCCGAAGGCGTCGCGCTCCCATTCGGCCACGGGCTCGACATCGTCATAGAAACCGTCGATCGCGATGTGATAGTCGTCGTCGTGCAACGCGGCCGCGATGCGCGCCATCTCGGTGGCGGGGTTGGCGATCCCGCCGCCGAAGCTGCCCGAGTGGAGATCGCGGCCCGGTCCGGTGAGGTTGATTTCGGCGGCGGCGATACCGCGCAGGCCGTAGGTGATGGCCGGCACGCCGTGATCGAACATGGCCGTGTCGCTCACCACCACGCCGTCGGCTTTGAGCCGCTCGTGGTTCTGCTTGATGAAATCCTCGAGGTTGTCGGCGGCGGTCTCCTCCTCCCCCTCGATCACGACCTTGACGTTGACGGGCAGATTGCCGCTCGTCTTGAGAAAGGCCTCGATGGCGAGAAGATGGATGAGGAACTGTCCCTTGTCGTCGGCCGCGCCGCGCGCGTAGATCGTGTCGCCGTCGATGTGGGGCTCGAAGGGCGGATGGTCCCAGAGATCGAGCGGGTCGACGGGCTGCACGTCGTAATGGCCGTAGATGAGCAGCGTGCGGCTGTTGGCCGGGTTCGACCACTCGCCGTAGACGATCGGGTGGCCGGCGGTCTTTACGACCTCGGCACTGAGGCCGATCGACGCGAGCTTGGCGCGCACGTGCTCGGCGCAGGCCGCGATGCCCTCGTTGTAGGCCGAATCAGCCGACACCGACGGAAAGCGCAAGAGCGCCACAAGTTCGTCGACAAAGGCCTGTCTGTTCTTTTCGATGTAGTCGAGTACGTCTTTCATTTCGTCTCCAATCGAACTGTTCGAGCTGCCCGGTCACTTTTTCTTGGCCGCGAGCTTCCGCAGAACGGCAAGGTTCATGCGGTCCTCGGCCAGGTCCTCACCCTTGGGCGTCTCGAGAATCTTGGGTATCTTTTTCAGCCGGCGGTCGGTCATCACACAGCGGAATCCTTCGAGGCCGATATGGCCCTGGCCGATGTGGGCGTGCCGGTCGCGGCGGCTGTCGAACTCCTTGAGCGAGTCGTTGAGATGGATCACCTTGAGCTTGTCGAGGCCGATCACCTTGTTGAAGGCGCCCATCGTCCTGGAGTAGGCCGCCCTGGTGCGGATGTCGTAGCCGGCGGTGAAAATGTGGCACGTGTCGAGGCAAACGCCGATCCGCTCGGGCGCCTTGACCATGCCGATGATCTCGGCCAGGTGCTCGAAGCGGGCGCCGAGGCACGACCCTTGCCCGGCGGTTGTTTCGAGAAGGAGCCGGACGCCATGCTTCTTGGTCCTGGTGTGAATCCTGTCGATGGCGCGCGCAATGCGCTTGAGCCCCTTGGCCTCGCCCGAGCCCACGTGGGCGCCCGGGTGGGCGACCACGTAGGGCAGGCCGAGCGTCTCGGCGCGGTCGAGCTCGATTTTCATCGCCTCGATCGACTTCTTGTAGAGGGCGTCGTCGGGCGAGGCGAGGTTGATCAGGTAGCTGTCGTGGGCGACCACCGGCCCGATGCCGGTGGCGTCGCACGCATCGCGGAACCGTTTGACCTCCTCGGGATCGAGCGGCTTGACCGCCCACTGGCTGGCGTTCTTGGTGAAGATCTGAATCGTCGCGCAGCCCGCGTCCTCTCCGCGGGCGAGGGCCCTGGACACGCCGCCGGCGATCGACATGTGTGAACCGATGAGCATCTAGTTCTTCCTGATCCAGAGGTAGTCGAAGCCGAAAGCGCCGGGCTCAACACACTCGATCGTCAGTTTCTGATCGCCCGCCGTGAGAGTCCGTTTTTCGAACGCCGTGCTGAGCCGGCGGTCGACGTGGCGGCTCTTCAGTGTGAGTGTCTCGCCGCCGCGCTTCCCGAGTTCGGCGCCGCCGAGGTCGCGGACTATCAAGCTCTCTCCGTTGAGCACAAAACGGACTGCCCCCCCATCGGGCGTGTGAGCGGCCACGACATTGATCACGTACTCGCCGTCAACGCCGACGGGGAAGGTCAGCTTCATGGTGCTGCCCTCGGTCGCATCCCACGACACCATGCGCGTCGAGGACGGACCGATCTCGCCGAAGGCGATACGGTTCTCGCCGCCGAAGGCGAGCTTGACGCTGTCGAAGGGATGGAAGGTCGAGTTGCGCGCTCCGCCAACCGGTTCGAGCGGACGGGGCGGAATGGGCGGCACCACAAGATCGCCGGGCAGCAGCCGGCGATGGTCGTCGAGCACACCGGGCCTCGCGTAGACATAGGCGCACCGCGCGTAGCTGATTCCCGGCGGCGGATAGTGGTGCCAGAGCTCCATGTAAAAAGCGAAGGCGCTCTCGAAGGGAATGGCGTCGAGGATCTGCCACCGGTAGTTGGTCACGTAACCCGAATTGCCCGGCCCCGATTCGAGTGGCTGGCCGCAGAAGGGGTGGTCGAAGAGATCGGGTCGCGACCAGGAATAGTTGAAATAGTCTTCCGATCCCGTTCCGAAGGCGACCGGTTTGGGATCGTTGTCGACAAAGACCTTCTCGTCCCCCTCGCCCCACCAGCTCCCGGAGGGTGTGGGAATGGTGCTGGGATTCATGATCTGGGCCGACACACCGACGAATCTCCCCTCGCCGTGGAGCACCACGTAGGGCAGGTCGAGCGGTTTGCGAACATCCATGTCATGGTCAACGCGCCACCGCGCCCTGAAGTAGAGCGACGAGTCGTCCCACTCCCAGGGAGAGAGGACCATGATCGCGTCGAGGTCGACAGGCGCAACCGTCGTGTTGTGGAGCGACACCTGAACCTTCCGACCGAAGGGCATGACGAAACGGCAGCTCATCGTTCCATCGGCGACGACCGAGAAGGGCAGGCTCTCGTAGGGGTGGATTCCCGGTCCCACGCCGAAGAAGTCGCCGAGCGGCGCCTCGACTTGCGGCTTGGACGCGCCGTCGAAGGCGATCTGCAGCAGCGTGCCGCGCAGAGCGGTTTCGGGATCGGCCGATAGGTTGCGTACCTCGAACATGGTCACCGCGGCCGCGCCCTCGGGCAGGTCGGGCCACTGCCACGAGCCCTTGGGTTCGATCGTCACGCGCTGGGCAAAGTCTTGGCCATCATTGTGGTTCGACGGGTGAATCAGACAGAGGATCGCATCGTCGATCGCGCTGCCGTACGTTTCGAGATCGCTCTCCGCGTTAAAGGTGCGCACCGTGGTGCCCGGCTCGTAGAGCCGCACCTGCAGGTGGTAAAAATGAAGCTCGTCGATCTTGCCTTCCCAGGTGATGCGCAGGCTCTTGGCGAAGGGCACGGGCAGGTAGTCGGCGTCCTGCTGGATGAACGCGTCGCCGGCATCGACCCTCATTTTCTTCCGCTCAAAAAATTTCAGCGAACGGCGCGCGAGGAAGTCATAGGCCGACCCCTCGTAGAGCGGCTCTTCGCTTCCGTCGAGATAGACGCGCCACGTCCCCCCCATGCCGGCCGACCAGCCGCGCACGATCGCGCCGGGCTGATTGACGTCGCAGACGAGATAGAGGCCGATCTTGTCCTCGCCCGGCGCGCGCAGAACGCTCTCGAATCCGGGGATCGGCTCGCGGCCGAAACCGTCGGCGTTGGAGAACCAGCCCTCGGCGTCGGGCGAGGTGCTGCGGCGGTCGTAGCTCGAATACTGGATCGTCTCGAAGGGCACCGCGTCGAGCCGCGCGAGCACTTTCATGTCGACCATCTCTTCGAGCAAGGAGCCGAAAGTGATCTCCTCGGCGTGAAGAGTCCGTACCGCGGCGAAGGGAATGACTAGTAAAACCGCGCCAAGGATCGACACCCGCAGGGAATGGGGAAGGTTGATTTTGCTCATCATCGCCAAGCCTCAAAAGGAAAGTGCCTGCCCAAAAAACAGCACATTATCATAACGAGGTCCGATCGGCGATGCTTGTGAAAAAGTCCACCCCGCGCGCGGCCGCGGGGTGGACTTGTGCATTCTGTCGGATCGGTAGGTTACTCCGCCGTGATCGCGTCGACGGCGGCCTTGGCGGCGGCCCGTTCCTCGGGAGTGCCGTCGGCCATCATCTGGACGAGAACGGGGAGGGTGTTGGGATCGGCCAGCTTGCCGAGCGACTTGATGGCGGCGAGGCGGATTTCGGGGTCTTCGTGGTGGAGCATTTCGATGAGGGCGGTAGCCGGATTCGCTGGGATCCCACTCCCTGGTGCATCGCCCAGCATGGTCTCCCACGCTTTGCGCTGCTCCTCGTGACGACGCATTCGCTCGAGAATTCCAAGTGCAGGCCCGCTCACATAATCGGTGTCGGGATCCTTCAGGCACTCGAGCAGATAAGGAATTGCCTCCTTCTTTCCGTAAGCAGCCAGACAGCCCACGGCGCGCGTCCGCAGATTGACATCGGGATTGTTGACCGCGATCCGCCCCACGTGGGGCAGGAGGTTGGCCGGACTGAAACGTTTGATGATGTCCAGAGCCGTCCGACCCATGTTGTCCTTCTGCTCGTCGAACTCACCGTTCAGTGCTGCAACGAGAATGGACTCCGCTCTCGCTTGAAGTGCGGCTTTGCTCGATTCGTCTCTCTTCGGATCCTCCTGGGCTTTTCCGAGCATGTACTCGACGGACCGTTCGAAGAGACCGTAGCAGGCGCCAGACCGAAGGGCGGCCGCCATGGTCTCGAGATCATCATCATCGTTGATCGCTATTTCCTTGGAAGCCAGTGAGCGCAACCGCGGGTGGATCACCGATAGATTCAGGATTCCGCGACAGAGACGTTGCCTATCTTGAGGGGCGAAGTTTCCAAATTTGGCTCCTGCCTGCTTGTCCCTCTCCCCCCTTGCCGCCCCGAAGAAGTAGCTGAAATTCATATTGCTGTGAAGCTTGAAATCCATTTCGATTTTACTGACCACATCCATTGTTTCATCACCAGCGCCCGATTCGAGGCTGGCCAGATAGGTCAAGATAGGATCGACCACGTTTCCACCGCCCTGGAGAAGCAGTGCAGGGAGAGCCATGTGGCGCACGGCAAGATCGGTCGACTCATCGGACAGAAGGGAGATCAGAAAGTCCGCCGCCGCCTCGATGCCGTTCATATTCGTGATGAGGTAATTCACCAGAAGCGCACGCGTGTCGTGATCGAGTTCGGGCCAGATCGTTCTGAGTTCTTCCTCCAAGCCGAGATTCTTCAAAGCGGCCGCCTCGACACTGACGATCCCTTCCATCACGTTGTGCTTGAGGCTCACGCTCTCTTCCTCGGCGAGCCAACGAAGGGCGCGGCCAAGATTTCCCCGCGATTCTTTCACGATTGACACCATGTGCGGGGCGTATCGGCTGCTCATGGACCCTATTTTTGTGTACCACATGGGAATCAAAGACATGACCTTTTCAGATCTTGGAGCGGTGACTTCCAGGAGGGCACTCAGATGCTTCAGCCTCTCCTTAAAAGAACTATACCGTTCAGGATTCTCAAACACGATCCGAGTGATTTCAACGGCGAGATCGGGCATGCTCGATTCGCGCCAATGCCCCAGATACATCAAAATGTACTCGATGTTACGATCCTGCCAGCCATCGAGACTCTCGATCTGGGAGAAAAGTTCGATCAGCCACTCCGGTTTCGAGTTGCAGTATGATTCGCCGACAATATTCCAGATTTGTTCAAACAGCGCCTCCTGACCGGTGATGCTCAGATGAGGCCAGAGCCGCAGGGCGAAACGACGGTCGAGATTCAATAGCGCCACTATGGTCTTCTTTGTCCTGCCGTTCACGAGCAGGTAGTCGTGAAGACCAGGGTGTTTCTGATCGAGGATCCACTGCTGTACATCGCCCGAGGTACCGAATCCCTGGCAGACGTCGAGTATTGCCAGGGCCTGATCAGGGCCTCCCGGAGAATAAGTAAAGGGTCCCCCCTGGTATCTCCAAATACGCATGGGCTCCTTTATCCCTGTCAGTGCGTTCTCCAGCACACGGAGTGCGCCTCCTCGACCAGGATCCATGTCGCCCCTCTTGATCAGCATCTCGATCAGGTTCCATGGATTCGTGATCTGATCGTCCAACGAGCGTGCGGCCCAGAGGCATAGCGCATCGATACAGGCGGGATCGGTCGGATCAGGGCAGTCATTGATCCCTCCGAGGAGCTTGCTGACAATTTTGACGTTTTTGTTTTTCAGTGCAGACGAAACAAAGACCGCCCAGGTCGCGGGCAGAGATCTGGAGATTTCCCAGGAGATCGTGTTCGATAGGTTCATCGCGACCTCCTTGGCGTTGCGCGCCCACGTCTCGATGAAACTTTTTTGTGTTTCGACCGAGAGGCGGCTGAACGCGGTGAATGGACAACACATCGCAAAATAATCGTTCACCGCCGCGGGATGGTTTTCGAAAATCGCCTTCACTGTCCTCTCGAGGGAATCGATCGACAAACGGTCCGCCGAACGCACGAGGGTGTCTCTCGCATTGGAACCCATGTTATTGAGGATTTCGGGATCAACGAGCCAGAAGAGAGAGAGCTCCTCGATAAGCTCGTCACGGCCGAACTCGGTGCCCAGAAGGTAGGCCATATGCATGGCGGCCCTGAGACGGTCAAAGGACCGGAATCCCTGGTCGCGGGGAGGATAGTTTTCAGTCAACGTCCTGCTCGTGATGACAGCGATTTCGTCGAGAGGAAAATCTTCGATGGGGTATCGGCCGAGGCTGTTGACGATTGCGGCTGCTGCTTCGAATGCCTCGTCATGCAGGCGCTTCCTGTCACCCTCGCAGAAATCGAGTAGCTTTCCGGCGACCTGGTCGATCTGCTTGCCAAGCTTTCCATGAAGATTTCTGTAACAACGGCGGAAGCAGGAGAGCGCGCCTGCCTGGAGAGATTCCTCGGCGTCATCCATAAGGGTAATCAGGGCAGGGACGAGGTCGGCGTAAACACCGCCTTCGATGAGACCATCGAGGCACCGTTTGCGCAAAGCAAGGTCGGAATCCTTCACGCAGGTGTTGATGAAGTCGACCACCCCCTCACTGCCAGAGTCCACGAGAAGTCTGAAGGCGAGGACCGACCGGACGTAGTCCCGATCCAAGGCCGCTTCTTTCAAAATCGGTACGGCGAGCACACCCATCTTGACGATCTCGTCGCAGGCGTGAACCGCCCTTTCCTCATCGGTCCCCGCACCCATGTCGAGAAGCTGCCAGACAAGGTTGTCCACCGACGAGGTCGACTCGGGCCGGTTTTCGCTGTTGAGGCGCGCGATGCTGGCGAGGAGACCATCCGCGGTCTTCATCAACTCGGCGGACAGACTGCGCTGCTGCATCGCATGAAGTATCTTCTCTGCCTCATCGTAACGGCCGAGCTTCATGAGGCAGTGCGCGGCACCCAGCTCGGCCTTCTCGATAATTTCGGGCGCTGGTTTACTGTCTATCAATCCGCGAAAAACCTGCAGCGCCCCGTCGTAGTCCCGATCAACGCGCTCCAGAATCCGCGCCCGCTCGAGCACCACGCTGGCGCTCTCTTCCGACTCCTCCAGGGGCTGGGCGGTAACGGCTGGTTCCACATCGGCCTTGGCTTCACAGGGCCAGTAGAGATAAAGAAAAACAACAATGATCAGAATGGCGATCTTGATCAGCAGCTTCATGACTCGAACCTCCATAAGGGATCTTCGCTTTTTGTTCCTGTCACTGGTCGGCCCGACCAGCCCCTTTGACACAAACAGTGTCGGCGATCCTTCCCAAAAGGTTGTCAATCCGCTGTCAAACGTATGTCAACAGAATGTAAATCAGGGGAAAAACTTGTACCCCACCCCGTGAATGGTGATGAAGTGGCGGGGATTTTCCGGATCGGGTTCGATCTTCTGGCGGAGCTTGAGCACGTGCATGTCGACAGTGCGTGTCGTGGGATAGGAGTGGTAGCCCCAGACGCTCTCCAGAAAACGCTGACGCGAAATCACCTCGCCCGGATTCTCCACGAAGAGTCGGAGCATCTCTGCCTCCTTACGCGAAAGGCCGATCTTCTTCTTGCCGCGCCGGATCTGGTAGCCCTTGAAATCGACGACCGCGTCACCCACGTTGATCTCGCCCTTGAGCGGCCCGCTCTCGGCCGCGCGGCGCAGCACCGCCTTGACGCGCAGGAGCAGCTCGCGCACGCTGAACGGCTTGACCACGTAGTCGTCGGCGCCGCACTCGAAACCGGCGATCCGGTCCTCTTCCTCGCCCCGGGCGGTGAGAACGATCACCGGCGTATCGAGCCTGTCGGCCCTGATGCGGCGCAGGATCTCGAAGCCATCGATCTTGGGAAGCATCAGATCGAGAACGATCAGGTCGGCGCCGCTGGTGAGCGCCAGGCGCAATCCCTCCTCGCCGTCGGCGGCTGTTTCCACGGCATGGCCCTCGGAGAGGAATCCCTGCTCGAGGCCGAGACGCAGCGAAGAGTCATCTTCTACTATTAGAATCCGGGTCTGTTCAGTCGTCATGGTTCTCGTCCACTGCGGGTAGATCGATGATAAATGTTGAACCCTCGCCTTCTGTGCTCTCGACGCTGAGCTGTCCGCCGCACGCTTCGATCGCCTCGCGCGCCAGGCTCAGCCCAAGGCCCACACCCGACGGGGCAGTCATCCCCCCCTGGCCGCGCTGGAATCGGTCGAAGATCTTATGCCTCTCGGCCGGCGAGATCCCCGGGCCGCGGTCGCTGATCGTGATACGCACTCGTCCTGCGTCAGCGGAAGCACGAATAGCGATCGTTTTCTTTTCGCCGCCATACTTGCGCGCATTGTCGCAGACGTTGTAGATGGCGCGGGCGAGCGCCATGGCGTCGGCGCGCACCGCGGGCAGACCGGGCGCGATGTCCACTGTCATCTCGAAACCGTCTTCTTCGGCCACGGCTCGAATGTCGCGGAAGAGATCGGTCAGCAGCCCGTTCAGATCGACCTCGTCGATCGCGAAGCGCAGCCCGCCCTCCTCGAGCAGTTCGGCAAAGGTGCGGATCGACGCGAGCGGCGTGCGCAGCTCGTGGGAGACGGACGCCATGAACTCGGAGCGGGCCTGCGCCGCGGCCACCTCGCGCCGCACCGCGCGAAAGGTGGCGAAGCCGAGCACGAGCAAGGCCGGCAAGAGGCTCCCCCCCACGCCGAAGACGTAGGCGCGCCGTGTGGCCACATTCCGCTCGAAGGTCGTGCGGTCGACGAGCACCACCCTGAGCCTTGCGCCTTCGATACCGGCAGGCGCGGTCAGAATGCGCAGGGTCTCGCTGGTGGCGACATCAGACAGCTCGCCCGGCTCCTGTTCGAGAACAACCGAGAGCCCCTCGATCTCAGCCTCGAGGGCGGGCCGATCGAACAGCCGGTCGAACCCCGCGTCAGCATCGAAGGCGAATCCGCTCGCCCCGCCGATCGACCCGGATCCCATCCACAACACGTTGTCAGTCACAAACGCGAAGCGCTCGAGGTCCCTCATGGTCAGAATGCCCTGTGGATTCTGCTCGAGTTTTTTCAGGATCTCCACGTCGCGCGCGCGTCGCAGGAGACGCTCCCGCATATCGCGTGGAATAGACTCGAGCCGCGCAGCGACCGCACGCAGTCTGGGCGCCGAAAGGGGCAGTCTGCCCTCTTCCATGGCAGGCAGGATCCGCGCGCGCACCGCGTCGAGTGACCGATCTCCACCACTGGCGCAATCCTCGATCAGGAGATAGGCCTGTAGCGTGAAGGGGTACTCGTCGAAACCAGGTACAGCAGCCATGTCAGTGTTCAGCGAAAGGTCGCCGAGCTGCTCGCGTACCTCGTCGAACCGGCCTTGACGCTTGAGAAAAGCCGCCCGCGCGAGGAGCGTGCGCATCTGGAAAGCAGGAACGTCGAATCGCTCCGCTGTCATGCTGTCGAGCACTCTCTCGGCAGCCGCAATGTCTCTGACGACAAACTCCTGTCGCTCGAAATCATCGTACAGAGCACTGTAGAGATTTCGTTCAGAATCGCTTCCCGGAAGGGGCCGGACGTCGGGCTTCACCGCCGGATTCGGCAAAAGGTATGCAATGGTCGTCTTCAATTGCAACCTGTGGATGGTGAACCAGAAAGGAATCGCATCGGAAATCACCGGTTCGCCCGCTGCCTTGTGCTGCTCCGTTGCGCGGACTTTTTTGAACCACCGCTCGCCGGCGGCATTCAGCTCGTCCAGTTTGAGCCGCAGCTCCTCCTGGGCGCGCTGCTCCATGATGATGGCGGCGCGGTTGATCTCGGTGCGCGGCGAGATACGCTCCCCCACGAGCGCCCACAGAAAGAGATAGACGAGCGCTCCCGCGGGCAGGAGAAACCCGGCCAGGGTCCAGATCGATACAGCTCTCTTCTTTCTCTTCATCAGATCACGTCCGATCATTTCGACTGCAACGCAACTTGAAGCTCGTAGGGAAAACCGACGGCGAGGGATATTTTTTTCCGCGCGGTCTGGTGGCCGGGTGAGCTCACCTCGATGAGCACCTCGCCGAGTGGAAGGCCGATGTATTTGTATCGGCCGTCGTCGAGGGTCGAGTCCCTTCTCTGATTCAATCCGTCACAGTAGACTCTGAATTCCTCCGTCCTCGATCCTGTCTGGTCGATCACGTCGACGATCAGCACACCGCCCGTATCCATGGCGATCGTACCGAGATCGAGATTCCGGCCCTCGTCGAGACGAAAGGGATCGGACTTGTTCTCCACATATCCATTGGCGCGCACTACAACTATATACTCGCCGGCCGGAATGCCGACGAGCCGGAATTGTGGGCCTTGGTGCCCTCCGTTGAGCTCGCCCGCACCGCGCCCGGTACGGGCGTCACGGAGAAACACCCACCACTTGGGACCATCCGCACCAAAGGCTTCTCCTGTTAGCTTGTCGACAAGGCGCGCGGTGATCGTTCCGTCTGGGAGGACGAGATGGCACGGAAAGGGATCGTTTGCTCCTGTGGGGATGACGAGGCCGGGAAAGGAGGGTTCTCCACCGTCGGCGAGCCGGCCGGTGACGCTCCACTGGCCCGGTTTGAATCCGCGCTTCTCGAAAGAGCCGTCCGCCGCGGTTGTCACGTGGAGGAACTTCAGATTCTCGTCCACGTCGGGTACGGCGTGGCCGTAGAAGTAGATTCTCGCGTCGGCCACGGGCTCCCCCGACGGCCTCTTCAGAGTCCCGCTGACAGTGATCGTCTCTGATGAGGGGGCGGCCAGTTCGTTGCGTTTGATCTCGATCGAACTGGTCTGACCGGCAAAGATTTCGCAGCGGCGTTTCACGTGCACGCCATCGGTGAAGGTGCACAGGACGGTCCAGAGACCGGTCTCCAGGGGACCCGAATACCCCCACGAGCCGTTCTCGATCGTGATCGTCCCACAGTTATATCCCGGCCCCCCGTCCCGCTCCATACCGAATTCGAACTCGAGCATGTCGGGACCGTCGAATCCTGTGAGCACAACGCGCAAGGTCCCCCACGGCTCGAGCTCGAACCGCACGTCGTCGGTCGTCTCTCCTCTCTTGACGGCAATGTTGTGTATGAACTTGGGCGGCACGTTCTGACCGCTCAGCGACAGCCAGTAGACGGCCGCCGGTAGCCGCTTGATGTGGAATCGGCCCTGCGCGTCGACCTTGGATGAGTAGGATCCGTCGAGCGCGTGGCTGTAGGCGTAGACGAGCATCCCTTCGGGCGAGAGGGGCGCGCCCGTGTGGATGTCCACCACCTTTCCGCGGATCGCTCCCGTGCTGGACGATTCATCGGCATCGAAAGCGATGTCCATTTCCACGAGGCCGGGCTGGTCGAGGGCGACGGTTTTCCACGTCGTTTTTGATCGATCGCCGAACCAGACCTCGACCCGATAGCGTCCCACGGCAACGGCACTCCAAAAAAAACGGAAAACCTCCTCCCCTTCGAGGGGCTGAGGTTTATACTGTTTCCCCGATTTCAGGTCATGCGCGCCCGTAGCTCAGTTGGATAGAGCATCAGATTTCTAATCTGAGGGTCGCAGGTTCGAGTCCTGCCGGGCGTGCCAGTTAAA
>CAYXGI010000039.1:39888-54469 GCA_964464495.1 uncultured Phycisphaerales bacterium | reverse complement strand
GAACTTACGTTCATGGATATTTTCAAAACGGGGATTTTTTAACGAGGTACTGTCATGAGGTGTTTTATTTTGTGTGCAGGAGTGCTGGCGGCTCTCGTCTGCCTGCCGGCGGTCGCGAACGCGGACTGGTTCGATGACTTCGAGGCCTATGCGCCGGGGAGCCAGATCGTGGGCCAGGGCGGCTGGGAGGAATGGGCGGCAAACTGCGGCGCCCTCGTTTCAAATCTATATTCCCAGAGTCCCACCAATTCGGTCGAGATCGCGGCCGCGACCGACCTCGTGCATCAGTACGACGGCTACACCTACGGCAAGTGGATCTACACCGCTCACCAGTATATCCCGAGCACCCACAGCGGTCTCAGCTATTTCATCCTGCTGAATACCTACAGCTATCCGACGGGACCCTACGATTGGTCGGTCCAGGTCGGCTTCGACTCGGCAACAGGCATGATTCTCGCCGACTGCGGCTCGTCGAACCCGGTCAACAACATTCCCTACCTGACCGACCAGTGGGTCAAGATCGAATGCCAAATCGATCTGCACCTCGACTGGGTCCAGGTCTACTACAACGGCATCCTGCTCGACGATCCGGCCCTTGCCGATCACCCCGTGCTCGGCGGCGGCTATCAGTGGACGGGTGGCGTGTTCGGCGGCGGCACCGGCGCGCTCAACATCGGGGCCGTCGACCTCTTCGGCAACAGCGCCACACCGGTCTACTACGATGACATGTCGATCATGCCGGGCGATCCGAGCGTCAACATCACGTGCAACGGCGAGGATGCGGGCGTTCAGATCCCGCAGGCCGACAACGTCTCCCTCGACATCTCGATCGCGGCGGGCAACCAGTTCGGTGTCAACCATGACCACTGGGTCGTGGTGAACACCAGCTTCGGGTGGTTCAGCTATCAGGTTGGCGGCTACTGGGCCAACAACGGCGCCTTCCCCTATCAGGCCGCCTTCACCGGACCGATCTTCGATGTGGAGACTGCCAACGTCCTCAACCAGACCTTGCCGATCGGTGCCTACAATGCCTACCTCGCGGTCGAATCGCCCGCCAATGGCTCATTGCTGCCATGGCCGCCGCCGGTGCTCTACATGGACATGGTCGATTTCGACGTTGTTCCCTAGCACGACTTGATCACTTTTACAATCCGATCCTCCCCGGCCGCGGCTGGGGAGGATTTTTTTGTGGCGTCTGCCGCGCAAAGCGCGGGCGGGCGCCGCGCCTGTTTTGAGATTCCATAATCGGGAGAAGACTGTAACCTTGCGATCTGTTTTTCATTTGCCGATGACAGTGTCGACCCCATTCCGGCTCGCACCGCACCGGTCGCTCGGCTGCCGAACGCCCCAACGTGAGAGATCATGAAGGCAAACAACTACATCCACGAGTTTCTGGGAACATTCATCCTCCTCTTCGTGGGCACGGGCGCGATCATCGCCGATGACATGAGCGGCGGCGCGGTCACCCACGTGGGGATCTCGCTCGCCTTCGGGTTCGTCGTGCTCGCCATGATCTACACCATCGGCGACACGTCGGGCGCCCACATCAACCCGGCGGTCACCCTCGGCTTCATGATCGCCGGACGAATCACCTGGAAAGTCGCGCTCGGATATGCCGTCAGCCAGGTCCTCGGCGCTCTCGCCGCGAGCGCGTGTCTCCTCGCCCTGCTGCCCTTTCATGAGACGATGGGAGCCACACTCCCCTCGATCGCGCCGCTCAAGGCCTTTTTGTTCGAGATCATCCTGTCCTTCATCCTGATGTTCGTGATCGCCCGTGTTGCTTCAGGCTCCAAGGAGAAGGGACTGATGGCCGGAGTGGCCATCGGTTTCACGATCGCTCTCGAATCCCTCTTTGCCGGACCGATCACGGGCGCGTCCATGAATCCGGCCCGCTCCGTCGCTCCGGCGATCTTTTCCGGCCACACCGAACACTTGTGGCTCTATCTACTCGGTCCGCTGCTCGGCTCGGCCGCCGCCGTGCTCTTGTGTTCGGCCATGCGACTGCCGTGCTGCCCCGAAAACGAAAAAAACTGTCGATGAACAGAACGGCCCCCAAGAAAGAAGAGCTCCACCTCGACTGGGAATTCCGTCCGCGCCAGGGGAAGTGGGCGCCGATCGATGTGCCCGGTCCCTGGCAGAAGCACTCTCCTGATTTTCACGGAGTCGGCGAGTACCGAACCCGGCTCGTGCGGCCCGACGGCGATCCCTTCGTCATCGAGTTCGAAGCAGTCGCCACGGAAGCGCGCGTTTTCGTCAACGGCCGCGAGGCGGGCGCGCACCTCGGTGCGTGGACAGCCTTCCGCGTCGATCTCACCCCGCACCTCCACGCCGACCGATCGATCCCGAACGAGATCATCGTGCGCGTCGACCAGAAACCCGCCCACACGACCGCCGGATTTCTGCCCACCATCGGCGCGGCGTTCGGCGGGATCTGGGGACGCGTGCTGCGCGTCGGCCGCATGCCGTCAGGTGGGATTCCGAGCCCGATCGACACCGGTGTTCGCGTCGAAGGCAGCCGCATCTTCGTCAACGGCCGGCCGCTCCAGCTTCGCGGCATGCTTCACTGGGGCTACTATCCCGAAATCGGCGCCCCCGCGCCGACGGACGACCAGATCGAGGCTGAGATCGCCTATCTCCGCGCCATGGGTTTCAACATGGTCAAGTTCTGCCTCTTCGTGCCGCCGGAAAGATATCTCGACGCCTGCGACCGGCACGGGCTCTGGGTCTGGCAGGAATACCCGGTCTGGGACCGTCCCCTCGCCCCGGCGACCGACGCCGAGCGCGACGCCCTGCTCGCCGAGTTCGACGAGATGGTGCAGCGCGACAGCGCCCACCCGAGCGTGATCGTGCGCACCTTCACCTGCGAGAACGATCGCGTCGACGAGCACTTTGCCCGTGCGCTTTACACTCTTGCCAAGCGTCGCGCGCCGCACAGCCTCGTGCTCGACAACAGCGGCTGGCTCTCGTCGGAGAAGGTGGGCGACTTCTACGACGAGCATCCCTATTTGAACAATGCCGAGTGGCGCCACTTCCCCGGCCGCATGAAGCGTGCCTTCGACACGCTGCCGCCCAAACCCTTTCTGCTCGGAGAAACGATGTGCGTCGACACGTGGGCCGATGCACGGCGCGGGGGGTATGACTTCACGGAGAGCCAGCGTGCGATCGAGCGTACGGCGCGTGCCGACGGCGTCCTTGAGCGGTCATACCGCATCGCCGACCGCGTGCGAAAGTACCAGGCCGAAACGCTCAGGCGCACACTGCCCGACACGGGCTACGTGATGAACGTGATGCGCGACATCGCCGCCGCGCCGCTCGGTTTCTTCACGATCGACGGGAAGCCGAAGTTCCGCGCCGAGGACTGGACGTGGCAGGCGGACACCGTGATCCTCTGCGATCTCGAGGAGCGGAGCTTTGCGGGCGGCACGGAGACGACGGTGGGAGTCTGGCTCTCACACTATGGCGCGGAGACGATCGACGGCGTGCTGCGCTGCCGCTTCCAACCTGACGGTGGGGACAAGCCCCAAAGCGCAGACAGTTTGCGCGGTGATCCTGTCGCCGAGTTCCCAGTGCGCGTCGAGCCGGGCGAGACACGCCGGGTGGGCGAAATGCGTCTCCGATTTCCCGAGGTCGAACGGCCCGCGGCATTCGTCCTCGATGCCGCTCTCGGCGCGAGCGCCAACCGCTGGACTGTCTGGGCCGTGCCGTCCGTGGATAGAACTACCCTCCCTCTGGCGGAGTGTCTCGATCCCGCCACGGTGCGCGCCATCGAAGCGGGCGCGGACAGGATCCTGGCCGCCACTCCGCGCGCCGGAAGCTGGCGCTGTCCCAACTTTACCTGGTGGAGTCCGGTGCTCTGGTTCGACAAAGGAGTCCTGCCCGAGGCGATGGTGGAAGATCTCATTACCTCCGATCTCCTTTCGAGCCGCGTGCTGACGCCCGCCGCGGGCGCCGAGAGCCTCCTCGAAGTGTGGGACACACACATGGAGCCGGGCCGTGTCGTGCGCCATCCGCTCGTGATCGCCACGCGCCTCGGCAAGGGGCGTCTGGTCGTCTTCGCCCTGCGCCACGACACACCCGCCGGCGACTACCTGCTCCACCTGCTGACGGGCCATCTCGAATCAGCCGATCCGCCGCGCGTCGATGCGTTCGTGCCCGCCGATTCGATCATGCTCGACGAGTGGGAGATGGGGGAACCGGATGGCGCGAGATTCTCATTCCCCGAGGCGGTCCGAACGGTTACATTCGGCGAGCGGATCGTTTACGAGGGTTGGAGATCTTTCCGGGCGCGGTTCGAAGTTCCCGAGGCGTGGCACGAACAAGAAGTTGTGCTGCGCTGCGAGGCCGTGGGCGACGCTTATGTTGTTTTCATCGACGACGCCGAGATTGCCACGGCCGGAAACATGACCGGCACCTGGAACGGGACGCGCGATCAGCCGCGCAACTTTCCGCTCCGCCTGACGGCGGGCGGCCATACGATCCGCATCGACGCGCGCGACTGGCGCGCCAACGGCGGCATGGTGGGGCCGGTCTGGTTGACGCGCACAACCGCGTCGACCGTTTATTGAAGAAAGGTGAATTGGATGGCCAGAGTCGACCTGATCGGACTGAACAAGAACTTCGGTCGGAACCGCGTCGTGCGCGACGTGAGCCTCACCGTCGACGATGGCGCGTTCATGGTGCTCGTCGGCCCGTCGGGGTGCGGCAAGTCGACGATTCTCCGCATGATCGCCGGCCTCGAGGAAGTGTCGAAGGGCACGATCGAGATTGACGGCCGCGCGGTCAACGAACTCGAACCGGCGCGCCGCAACCTTGCCATGGTTTTTCAAAACTATGCCCTCTACCCGCACATGACCGTCTACAAGAACCTCGCCTTCCCCCTCAAAATGCGCGGCGAGAACAAGGACGCCATCGACGCCCGCGTGCGCGAGGCGGCCGAGATCCTCGGCATCGCCGACATGCTCGACCGGAAACCCAGGACGCTCTCCGGCGGCCAGATGCAGCGCGTCGCGCTCGGCCGCGCGATCGTGCGCAATCCGCTCGTCTTCCTCTTCGACGAACCGCTCTCCAACCTCGACGCCAAGATGCGCGTCGAGATGCGCGCCGAGATCGGCCGCCTTCACCAGAGGCTCGGCACGACCATGATCTACGTGACCCACGACCAGGAGGAAGCGATGACCATGGGGAGCCGCATCGCGGTTCTTGACAATGGCGTGCTCCAGCAGGTCGACGAGCCGATGAACGTCTACCATCGCCCGGCCAACCGTTTCGTCGCCTCCTTCATCGGCAGCCCGGCCATGAATTTTTTCAAGGGCGCCGTGCTGAACAATGTCTTTGTCACGGCGGGCATCAGCGTTCCGGCTGACAATGTGGTCGACGGCGATGCGATCATGGGGATCAGACCGCACGACATCGTGTACGTCGAGACGGACGAGGACGCCGCGATCGGCGCGCTTGTCGATGGTGTCGAGTCGCTCGGATCAGAGACCCATTGCCAGTGTACGGTCGAAAAGAAGTCCTTTCTCGTCAGCATGTCCGGACACCATTCGATGGCGAGGGGCGACAGGAAAGGCTTTTTGTTTCCACCTGAGAGGATGCACTTTTTTCATCCTGAAACGGGCGAGAGGCTGGCATGAGAGAGGCGATGCTCCTGGCGATAATCGTGCTCGCGACCGCGGTCGGAGTGGTCGGCGCCCAGGAGTCCGCATCGGTCGAGCTGCGCGTCATGGTCACCGAGCCGACCTTCGAAGCTTATGATGCTTTCTTGAAATGCGGCCGCGATTTCGAAGCCGCCCACCCGGGAGTGACGGTCAAGTTCATCAGCGAGGCGGGCGGCGGCGACACGCTCACCAAGCTCAAGATCATGCTCGCCGCGCGCGAGCCGCTCGACGTGGTCTGGATCGACATCATCGATTTTTCCCAGTTTCTCGACGACAAGGTGCTCCTCGATCTCCAGCCTTACTTCGATGCCGATCCCACGTGGAACCGGGACGAGTATTTCGAGGCGCCGCTTCAGGCCTTTTCCGATCGCCAGGGCCATCTCTACGGCTTGCCGTCGACCTTCACGCCTTATGTGATGTACTACAACAAGGACATTCTCGACGCGGCCGGGATCGCCCACCCAGAGCAGGGCTGGACGTGGGACGATTTGCGTAACGCGTGCCTCGCCGTGACCAAGGATCTCGACGGCGACGGCGCCAACGACCAGTGGGGGATCTCGGTTACCCAGTGGCTCCAGGCGATCGCGCCCTGGATCTGGCAGAACGGCGGCCGGTTCATGAACGAGGCCGTGACGCGCTGCACCCTCGATGAGCCGGAAGCCAAGGAGGCGATCGGCTTCATCGAGCAATTGCTCCATGTGGACAAGGTGGCCACGTCGGACGCCACCTTCCAGGCGCAGTTCACCGAGGGGCTCTTCCAGGCGGGCAAGGTGGCCTTTTACGGGCCTGTCGGTTACTGGGAGACGTACCGCTTCAAGAAGATCACCGACTTCGAGTGGGACGTGGCCCCCCTGCCGATGAACAAGGTCGCGGCCACGTCGATCGCGTGCCGCTCGTACGTGGTCTGCGCCAACTCGAAGCACCCCAGGCTCGCCTACGAGTTCGTGCGCGCCCTCGCCGGCGAGGAACTCGAACGCGTCCTGGCGCGCATTGGTAACGGCGTGCCCGGCCTGAAGAAGGCGGCCTTTTCCGAGGACTTCCTCAAGCTCGACGTGCCGCCCGAGAGCGAGAACGTTTTCCTCGACGTGATCGACCATGCCCGGTTCCAGCCGGTCTTTGCCAACTGGCGCGACATCGAGCGCCGCGTTCAGGACGAGCTCGAGGCGTGCTTCCTGTTGCAGGACATCAGCGCCGACGAGGCGTGCGAGCGCATGACGGCCAAGGCCAACGCCTTTCTGCGCCAGACGGCGCGGGACAAGATGCGGCCGTCGATGAGCCTTGGCGTGGCCGGTGCGGTCGTCCTGACCGGTCTCGGCCTGCTCGCGGCGCTCTTCGTCTGGAAGCGCGGGCCGCGGCCGAGCGCGCTACGGCGGCGCGAGGAGCGGCAGGCGGCGGTCGTGCTGGCGCCCTGGGGGATCGGTTTCGTTTTTCTGATCCTCTGCGCCATGCTCGTCTCCTTCCTGGTGAGCCTGACGATCTGGTCGCCGATCCGGCCGATCGACGAGGCGCGCTGGGCGGGGCTCGATAATTACGCTCGCCTTGCGACGAGCGACGTTTTCTGGAAATCGCTTTTCGTGACAACGGGGTACGCAATCCCGGCGGTGCTCATCGGGCTCTGCGTGGCGCTCTTTCTCGCCTGCCTGCTGAACAAGGCGCTCAAGGGGATCTCGGTTTTTCGCACCATTTTTTTTATTCCGGCGATCATCTCGCCCGTGGCGATCGGGGTGATCTGGGTCTGGATGTTCAATCTCGACAATCCCGGCTCGGGTCTGGTCAACCAGGCGCTCGCCACGATCGGCATTGACGGGCCGGACTGGAAGAACAGCCAGTTCTGGCTGCTCTGTGTGTTCATTTTGCTCGGCGTGTGGGGGATCGGGTTTCAGATGGTCGTCTTTCTCGCCGGGCTGCAGGGGATCAACCGCGATCTCTACGATGCGGCTCGCGTCGACGGCGCGCCCGGGTGGCGGCAGTTCGTGCACATCACCATTCCGCAGCTCACGCCGGTGATCGTTTTCAACCTGATCATCGGGATCATCAACGCCTTCCAGTTCTTTGCCCAGCCCTACATCATGACCCAGGGCGGGCCGGGGTCGAACTCGCTCTTTCTCGTGCTCTACATCTTCCGCGAGGCGTTTCGCATGAACCACATGGGGTATGCGTCGGCGCTCGCCTGGGTGCTCTTCGCGTTTCTTCTCGTACTGACCGTGCTGATTTTGAGATCTTCGCGGAGCTGGGCTCATTACGAGGGGGGTGAGGCATGAGAGGGCGGTGGCGTTACGTGACGTGGGTGCTGCTCGCCGTGTGCGGCGTGGTGTTCATCACGCCCTTCGTCTGGATGGTGGAGACGTCGCTCAACTTCACCTCGCCCGGGGTGGACGGTCAGGAGGGGCTGTTCGGCAACTACACGCTCGCCATGGACCGAATGGGCGATTTCGGACGGCTCGTCTTCAACACGACCTTTCTCACCGTGGCGAGCATCGTGTTTCAGATCTTTACCTGCTCGCTGGCGGGGTATGCGTTTGCGCGGCTTCACTTTCGCGGACGGGATTTTCTTTTTATCCTCGTGCTCGCCACGATGATGCTGCCCATGCAGGTCACGGTCATTCCCCAGTTCGTGCTCTTTCAGTCGCTCGGCTGGATCGACACCTTTCTGCCGATCCTCGTGCCCGCACTGCTCGGGGGGAATCCCTTCTTCATTTTCCTCTTCCGGCAGTTCTTCCTCACCATCCCCAGGGAGGTGGTCGAGGTGGCGCGTCTCGACGGGTGCGGCACTTTCGGCATCTACTGGCGCATCATGCTTCCCCTCGCCCGTCCGGCGATCGGCGCGGTGGCGATCTTTACCTTCCTCATGGTGTGGAACGATCTCTGGTGGCCGCTCATTTACCTCAACTCGCCCGAGAACGCCACCCTCACCCTGGCGCTCGCCGGGTTCGCGCGCAGCTTCCGCGTGGCGATCGACCTTCTCATGGCGGCGGCGGTGATGGTGATCATTCCGTGCACCGTGGTTTACTTTGCGGCGCAGAAGTACTTTATCCGCGGGATCAGTCTGACCGGGGGGAAGGGGTAGGGGACTTTCCTCGCTTGAGCTGTTAAAGAAGATGAATTCAAAAATCCAATAAAAACAGCCATTATTTAATTAATTCTTATAAAAACAATGTAAATTAACGATTAAATAGTTAAATTGCATTGTAAATATTAGATAAAGAAATCAGGAGGCCACCCATGAACCTCGTCCCAAGGCACCTGACCCGCCACATCAACCAGTCCCTGAAAGTGGACCGGGTGGTCGCCGTGATGGGGCCGCGCCAATCAGGCAAGACAACTCTCGTGCGCCATCTGCTGAAAAGCGACAGGGAAATCAAGTACTACAATCTCAAGGATCCCGATACGCGCCGGCTTCTCCAGAAGAACGCCGCCCGCGAGTTCGAGCATTTCCATCGGTGCCTGATCGTTCTCGATGAGGTGCAGAGAGTTCCCGATCTCGTGGAGAGGGTTCAGATTCAGGTCGATTCCAGGCCCGATGAGAAAGGGCAGTTCCTGCTCCTTGGATCGAACCACCTCCTTCTGAACAGGCATATCAGGGAGTCGCTTGCCGGCCGCGTCGTGCTCTTCAGACTCTATCCCCTCTCCTTCAGCGAACTGGAAAGCAGGGCCGAACCGACACTCCTCAGCCGGCTCCTGACTGAGTCATCGATTCCGGCCGTGGAAGAGATGCTCTCTCAAGCTTACCTTCCGGTCGAAGACTCGATCAGGCTCTCGGCCGGCTTTGGCGAGTTCAACCTCTATGGCGGTTACCCCGAGTTTCTCACACGCACCGACGAGGGCGCGCGCAAGCAATGGCTCGACAGCTATCATCAAACCTATCTCGATACCGATCTGCGCGAACTCGTCAACCTCCGCGATCCTGATTCGTTCGAGCGTTTCGAGCAGCTCTTCGTCTCCCGGATCGGTTCGCTGTTTAACCTGAATGAACTCTCCCGCGATTGCGCGGTTTCGGCCAATACGATACAGCGTTTCACAGGCTACTATCGCCAGCTCTTCGTGGCCTGGGCGTGCCGTCCCTTCCACAAGAACCTGGGGAAGCGTGTGATGAAGATGCCGAAATGGTATTTCATCGACACCGGGCTGCTGCGGTCGTTGCTCAAGAATTTCCGGGCCGAGGACGGCACGCTTTTCGAGAACACGGTGCTCTCGGAGATCCGCAAGGTGCTCTATCAGGAGGCGTTCAACGAAGAGATCAGCTTCTACCGAACCTCGACCGGCGTTGAAGCGGACGCGGTGATTCCCGGTCGGGACGGAAATGTTGTCTTTTTCTGCGAGGTCAAGCAGAAAGCGGGCACACACAGGACCGACGTCAGTCACCTTCGAAAACTCATCGCCCTGTCTGGGGATCACATCGGTCTCCTGATCAACACGTCTGATAGCGTCGAGAAGCTCGATGAGCGGATCTGGCAAGTTCCGGTCCACGTGCTTCTTGCCTGAATGTGGGGATGCCAAACACTGAAGGAGACGGCAACCATGGATAGGGAACGGTTCAAGCGCGTCAAGGACATCTTCCAAGCGGCATTGAAACTCGGCCCGGACCAACGATCCGCCTTCGTGGATGAAGCCTGCGGGGACGACTCCGCTCTCCGCGAAGAAGTGAAGAGGCTTCTCCAGAGAGAGAGCGAATCGAAATCATTCCTCGAGACACCGGCCATCTCCGGCCTTCCGACAGAACGGTCGGTCGAATCGCGCGTGGGCACACGGATCGGTCAGTACCTGATCAAGCGTGTCATCTCGTCGGGCGGTATGGGCACCGTCTACGAAGCTGTCCAGGAGCAGCCCGAACGGGCCGTGGCCGTGAAGGTGATGAACCAGGGTCTCGGTTCGCGATCGGCCGTGCGGCGCTTCGAGTACGAGGCGCAGATCCTCGCCCGGCTCAGGCATCCCAACATCGCCCAGGTGATCGAAGCGGGCACCATGGGCGAGACCGGTCCGGTGCACGAATCGGCCGAGGGTCTTCCCTACTTCGTGATGGAGTATATTCACGACGCGCTGCCGCTCACGGAGTATGCTCTGAAAAGAGAGCTTTCCTTCAGGGAGCGGCTTGCGCTATTCCAGCAGGCCTGTGCGGCCGTGCACCACGGCCATCAGAAAGGGATCATCCCTCGCGACCTGAAACCGGGAAACATCCTCGTCGACGGCGAAGGGTGCGTCAAGATCATCGACTTCGGCATTGCGCGCGCCACCGACTCGGACCTGGCCCTCACCACGGCGCGCACCGAGGTCGGCCAACTCCTGGGCACGCTGCAATACATGTCGCCCGAACAGTGCGAGGCCGATCCCGACAAGCTCGACGTGCGCAGCGATGTCTACGCCCTCGGCGTTGTGCTCTACGAACTCCTCTGCGAGGAGTTGCCCTATAATGTGCAGAAGGCGGCGATCTTCGAGGCGATCCGTCTGATCAGGGAGGAACCGCCGAAGAGACCCTCCACGGTCAAACGATTCGTTCGGGGCGATCTGGAAACGATCTTGCTGAAAGCGCTCGAGAAAGGTCGCTCCCAGCGCTACCAGAGCGTGGCCGAATTCAGCACCGATATACAGCGATATCTCGACGGCGAGGTGATTCTGGCCAGGCCGGCTGGGCTCGCCCGACGTATCTGGAAACAAGCCAGGCGCAATCCCGTTGTGAGCGCCGCTTCGGGTGTGGCTCTGCTCTCTGTCGCCGGATTCGTCGTGTACGTGCTTCTCTATTCCTATCCCAAGATCATCGAGGAGAAGAAGCGGGCTCTCGACGCGGAAGAGGATGCGATTTCCCAGCGCGCCGTGGCTGAAGGGGCGCTCCTCGAGGTCGAGAAGCAGTACAACGAGATCATCCGGCTCTCGGACACCAAGTGGCTCACCGATCTCGAGAAGGAAGCCAAGGAACTCTGGCCCACCTATCCGGAGATGATCGATCGGATGAGAGCGTGGATCTCCAAGGCCGAACAACTGGTCGACCGAATGCCCCTCCACCGCCGGACGCTGGACAGGATTCGCGCGCAGGCCGAAGACGGATCGACGCCTACGACCAGGCGGTTCGCTGACAAGGAAAAGGGTTGGCAGCATGCCGTGCTCCAGAATCTGATGGCCAGCCTCGCGGAATTCACCGATGAAACCTCGGGAACGCTGCAGATCGTCAAGAACGGGTTCGAGTTCGCCTCGACCGTCGAGCAGCGGACTATCGACGATCACCGGGAGATCTGGGATCAGGCGATCGAATCGATCGGCAACCGGTCGGAGTGCCCCCAGTACGACGGGCTGAGATTGGAACCCATGATGGGATTCGTGCCGATCGGTATGGATCCAGGCTCAGGGCTGTGGGAGTTCGGTCATTTGCAAACCGGCGACATCCCGGAGCGACTTCCTCTTCCTGATGGTCGGCTATTGATCGGGGACGAGAGCAACATGGTTTTAGTGCTCATTCCAGGAGGAGAGTTCCTCATGGGAGCCGAGAAGCCGACGGCAGAACATCCGATCGGTTCTGCCAACCGGGATCCTGATGCCGGAACGGACGAGTCGCCAATTCATCCCGTGAAAGTGAGACCCTTCCTGATGTCCAAGTACGAGATGACCCAGGGACAGTGGCTGCGGTTCACGGGGCACAATCCCAGCCAATTTTCGATGAGTTATATTGCTTCCCTGGACCTCGCGGAACGCGACCACCTGATAATCCACGGAAAAAATCCCGTGGAGCAAGTGAGCTGGATCGACTGCGTCGAGGTCCTCGATCGTTTGAAGCTCCGGCTTCCGACCGAGGCGGAATGGGAATACGCGGCGCGGGCTGGGACAACCACGATCTGGTGGACAGGGGATGCGAAAGAAACCCTCAGAGGTGCGGCCAATCTTTGCGACAACTGGTTGAAGACCCACGATGGTCCTCAGCAGTGGAATTACGAGGAATGGCTTGACGACGGGTGCGGGATTCACAATCAGATCGGCAGGTTGAGACCGAACTCGTTCGGACTTCATGATATATGCGGCAACGTTTACGAATGGTGTCAGGATTGTTTCGAAATCCCGGCGGGGTACGCGAACACGCCGATCGATGGCTCGGCTTACGTGGATGAGGAGATCAGAGAAAAAGTTTTCCGCGGCGGATCGTGGAGCCACATGGCATTCGACTGCCGCTCGGCGAACCGGGTCTTCGCCGATGACGGTTACTCAGGAGTGCTCCTCGGCGTTCGTCCCGCCTGCTCACTTCCGGAGTGAGACTCTTCGCGATGATTTTTACTGCCCGGATTTTAACTCTCCGCCGGCGGTGACGGGAACTTCACGATCACGCAGGTCCCGCCCTGCGACGTATCGATGTGGGATTCGACGGAGTGCACGCGGGCAACCTCCGACACGAGCGCCTCGCGGGTCACGGCCGCCGTGGCGCAGCAGGGATTGCACCCGCCATTGGGCACGGGGCTGGCAAAAGAAGAGTCGACGATGATTCCGATGAAGCAGAGTGCGAAGAGTGACAGAGTGATGAGTTTCGAAGTTTTCATTATTTTACTCCTATTTGGTTAGAGAACTGTTTTGCCGTTTGCTGCAGCGCGGGAAGAATACCAGGCGGAGATTAATGGAACCTGAAGGGGAAAAAAATCTCAGCGGGCACCGCTGAGGCATCCTCGAAAACGGTTGCCCAGTTTCACAGTCTGTAATGTGGCGGGACGGGGCAACCGTTTTCGAGGACGCCCACGTGGGTCGGTTTGTGGTCGTGCCCCACGTGGGTCGGTTTGGAGCGCGGTCCCCTTCATTCGCAAAAAATGAACCTCGCGATCGTGTCCCTTTTGATAGAGTGCACTTCATTCGAAGGTATGACGTCGTTCGGGAGACTTGACCATGCTGCGAGACCTTCCCAGGCTCAGGAACTGCCGCCGAGGGCGGGCATCGAGTTACGACTGGACCGGTGGAAACGCCGACTTCATCGCAGTCCGCGCCGGCGAGAGTGTTCTGCTCGCCGACATCGCGGGCAGCGGCCGTATCACTCACATCTGGTGCACCCTGCTCTCCGACGAGGATCACGCCCTGCGCAAGCTCATGCTGCGCGCCTACTGGGATGACGAGACCGATGCGAGCGTGAGCGCACCGATCGGTGACTTCTTCGGCGTCGGCAACGGCCTCATGACGGGGTTCACGTCGATTCCGCTTGCCATGTCGGCCGAGGACGGGCGCAGCTTCAACTGTTTCTTTCCCATGCCCTTCGGCCGGCGGGCGCGCTTCGAGCTGGTCAACGAGGGGGAGCGCGATCTCAGACATTTCTACTTTTACATCGACTACGAACTCTACGATGAGCCCGAAAAGGAAGTGGGCTACTTCCACGCCCTCTTCAACAGGCAGAATCCCTGCGACGGGATTTCCGAGGAAGGGATCGACAACGACGCCTTTCAGATGGAGGGCGAAAACAAGACAGGCGCCGGCAACTACACGATCCTCGACGCCACGGGCCGCGGCCTCTATGTGGGATGTACGCTGAACATCTTCAACTTGCGCCAAACGAAAGAGCACAACTGGTACGGCGAAGGGGACGACATGATCTTCATCGACGGCGACCGCGTCCCCACACTGCACGGCACAGGCACCGAGGACTATTTCAACATGGCCTTTTGCCCCACGCAGAAAGTGGAGGCGCCCTATCACGGACTCCCCCTGCCGGGTGGCGAGAACTGGGCCGGCCCGATCTCGATGTACCGCTTTCACATCGAGGACCCGGTCTGGTTCCAGAAATCGATCCGCGTCACAATAGAGCACGGCCACGCCAACCGCCGGAGCGACGATTATTCGAGCGTCGCTTACTGGTACCAGGCCGAGCCGCACACCAGGCCGTGGCCCGAGATCCCGGTGGGGGACAGGATTCCGCACGAGGATGGGTGAATCAATCGGGACTCCTTTTGAGGAAAGAATAATGATTTCGA
>CAYXGI010000039.1:0-39788 GCA_964464495.1 uncultured Phycisphaerales bacterium | reverse complement strand
TTCTCATCGCACTGAATTCGATTCTCATCGCACTGAATTCGATTCTCATCGCACTGAATTCGATTCTCATCGCACTATCAACGGCTCTCGCGATCGTCGTGGGAGGCCTGCCGGGCCAGGACTGCCTGACGAAACCCGAACCGACCGGGGCCTCTTACCTCACTGCTCTGGAAAACGGACGCAAGGCCAACGAGGGTTTCAAACGCTGCCGCCATTACGTGGCCGGCTGGCTGGCCCTTGCCGATGAGGAGACTGGCCTCATCCCGAGGAGTTTGAGGGACGCCTACTGGAACGCCAAGGACAGTGCGGCCGACAACTATCCCTTCATGGTGCTCACCGCGGCGATCGTCGACCGCCCGCTCTTCGAGGGCGCCATGCGCGACATGCTGCGCACCGAGATCGCGCTCACCTCGCGGATCGACAGCCTGCCCGATACCTACTCCTTTGCGAAGAAGGAATTTCACGACGAGAAGCCCGACCTCGGCCGCATCCTCTTCGGCGCGTCGGAGTACATCAAGGACGGCCTGCTGCCTCTGACCGAGTGGCTCGGCGCGAGCCCTTGGTGCGACCGGATGGTGTCGATCCTCGATGATATGTGGAAGCATGCGCCGGTCGAAACACCCTTCGGCCGGATCGTTTCGACCAACGTGGAAATCAACGGCGAGATGCTCCAGACGCTTTCGCGCGTCTACTGGATGACGGGCGAGGAGAAGTACCTCGACTGGGCGGTGCGCCTCGGCGACTACTATCTTCTCGGCGAGAACCATCCCACGCGCGATTTCAAGAACCTGCGGCTGCGCGATCACGGATGCGAGATCGTTTCCGGGCTCTGCGAGCTCTACGCGGCGGTCCACTTTGCACGGCCCGAGAAGAAGAAAGCCTACGTTGAACCGATTCACATCATGCTCGACCGGATTCTCGAGATCGGCCGGAACGACCACGGCCTTTTCTACAACAGCGTCGACCCGCGGAATCTCAAGCCCGGCAAGGGAGTCGCCGACACCTGGGGATACACGCTCAACGGTTTCTACACGGTCTACATGATCGACAAGACCGACCACTACCGCGCGGCGTGTCTCAAGGCCCTCGACTGCCTCTTCGAGAACTACAGAAACTACAAGTGGGAGGGGAACTCCTCAGACGGCTACGCAGACTCGATCGAGAGCGCGCTCAATCTCTACAACCGCGAGCGCGTCCCGTCGGCGGCGAAGTGGATCGACTCGGAAACGGCCGTCATGTGGGCAAAACAAAAGGACGACGGTGTGATCGAGGGCTGGCACGGCGACGGCAATTTCGCCCGCACCACGATCATGTACTGCCTCTGGAAGACAGCGGGGATCACGATCCGTCCCTGGCGCGAGGATGTGATCTTCGGAGCCGATCAGGATAGCGACGGTTTGGCAATCACCATCACGGCGGAGAAAGCATGGAAGGGATCGCTCCTCTTCGACAGCCCGAGGCACAAGACGATTCTGAAACTTCCCGTCGACTGGCCGCGGATCAACCAGTTCCCCGAGTGGTTCACCGTGGAGGAGAGCAAAGACTACCTGTTCGCCAGTGATCAAGTGGTTATCCGTGAAACCCCTTTGTTCGTTCATCGATCTGGAAAGGACTTACTCCGGGGAATTACGATCGAGCTCGAGGCTGGCGAGACCAAGCACATTGGAATACAGAGCTTCGGGAGCGGGGAGAAATAATCGAATCCATGACCGACTGGTGTGCTGTGCTGGACAACGTGATCACCCTCGAGTCGGGCCGCGGTCTCTTTGCCGATTGTGGTGCGTGGCATGGGTACTGCCGCGCGGGCGACCATATCGAGGTGAGAGAGCTCGTCGATTTCACTCCCCTCATGCACATCGATTGTACGGACAACGGTCGCGCTGTCGACTCGATCGATCGAATCGAAACTCCCGACTTGCGGCTCGGTTTCGCGCACAGTCGCGCCGCGATCCTCGAGGTCAGGACCGATGCGCTCAGGGGAACATCCGAGATGCCCTTTTCCGTGCGCGACGGAACGATCACGGCCGAAAGCGGCAGCGGCGTTCTGCAAACCCGGATTCTGGGCTCGGGGCATGCGGAAGCGGACGGTGAGCGCTGGATTCTGCGTGGGGAGACGAAATCCTTTTACGTGATCCAGACATTTGAACCGGATCGCACACTCTCCGATCCGGTAAGCTCACTTTCCGCGGCGGTTGATGTCGATTTCGCCCGAGTCTTCGAACACAATCGTGTCCGCTGGAACCGCTATCTGGAACCCCTCGTCGCGCCGCAAGCAGATCCCGTTGTCCGCCGCCTGATCGCCCGGAGCGTGGCCACCCTGATCTACAACTGGCGCAGTCCGGCAGGCGGAATCGAGCACGCCGGCGTGGTTCCCTCGCCCTTTGCCTATCGCGGTCTCTGGGCATGGGACTCGTGGAAGCACGCCCGCGCTCTCAGTCTCTTTGCGCCGCGGCTCGCCCGCGACCAGGTGCGCGCCATGTTCGATCATCAACTCGACGATGGGATGGTGCCTGATACGGTCATGGTCGATCCACGAACCAACAACATGGCCAACACCAAACCGCCTCTCGCGGCGTGGGCGGTTCACGGAATTTACACCGCCACCAAGGACAGGGAGTTCGTCTCCGAGATGGCGCCCGCCCTCCTCCGCTATGATGCATTCTGGGAGAAGCGCCGCCACGAGGGAGCGCCTCTCTATTCGTGGGGCGGCACTGGCGAGATCGAGGCGCGGTGGGAGAGCGGGTGGGACAATGCGACCCGATTCGACGGTGTGACCATGATCCCGGCCGGCGATCATCTGCTGATGAACACTCTCTCCGTCGACCTCAATGCCTACCTCTGCAGAGACAAGCGGCTGCTGGCGGAACTCTGTACGCTCGTCGGAAAAGAGAATGACGCGGCCCGACTCCGGCGAGAGGCGGACGCGATCGCCGCCGCGCTGGGCGCGTGGCTCTTCGACGAGGAGCGGGGCGCCTTCTTCGATGTGACCTGGCCCGACCGCGTCCGCGTTCCGGCCCTGACCGCGGCAACGTGGGCGCCGCTCTGGTGCGGGCTGGCGACGGTCGATCAGGCCGCGCGCGTCGCGGCTCACATGGTCGACGAGACCGAGTTTTTCACCCCTCTGCCTCTGCCCACGGTGGCGCGGAACGATCATAGCTTCGATCCCGACGGGTACTGGCGGGGTGCGGTCTGGATCGACCAGGCCGCGATGGGGGTGGAGGCGCTCTTTGCCCATGGTTTTGTGCGCGAGGCGCGCCGGGCGCTCGCGGTGCTTCTTTCCGGGCTCGAACAGCATGATACGTTCTACGAATGCTATCATCCGATCGACGGGCGCCCCGCGGCGGGGATTCGGCCCGCGGTGGCACAGTTCGCGTGGACAGCCGCTCACATCATCCTGGCGACGCGGCTCATCAATCTCGATCCCATCGACGATTTCGATCCTATCGACGACAAGGAGCGCCCGTGAGTGATTTGAACCTCGCCGTTATCGCCGACATCCACGGAAACCGCTGGGCGCTCGAGGCGGTCCTCGATAACCTCGCCCTCTGGGGTGTCGAGCGGATCGTCAACCTCGGCGACAGTCTTTACGGACCTCTCGATCCGGCCGGCACCGCCGAGATCCTGATCGACCGCCGCATCCCGACCGTTCGGGGGAACGAGGACCGGATCATTGTCGAGCCGACCGCCGGTGACCGTCGCGAGCCGACCGCCGGCTCCGGTCGCGAGCCGATTGCCGGCTCCGGTCTCGAGCCGACTCTCGACTTCGTGCGCCGTTCGCTCGAAGACGCCCACCTCGACTGGATCGCGTCACTCGACGAGACCATGGTGGTCGATGGCCGGGTCCTCCTATGCCACGGAACGCCGTGGCGCGACGACGCCTACCTTCTCGAGGAGGTCATTGACTCGGGCGTGCGCGCGCGGACCGCGGCCGAACTGGTCGCGATGCTCGCCCGACTCGAACCGAAGGCGGTGCTCTGCGGCCACAGCCATCGGCCCGGTACGGTCTATCTCCCGGAGGGAAGGGTGGTGGCCAATCCGGGCAGCGTCGGCTTGCAGGCTTACACTGACGACAATCCACGGCCCCACGCGATCGAGAACCGCACACCCCATGCGCGGTACTGCAAGGTGCTCTCCAACGAGGAGGGGATCTGGATCGAAAACTTTGCCGTCCCCTACGACTGGGAAGCGGCGGCCCTGACAGCGCTCGCCAACAACAGACCCGACTGGGCCGAGTGGCTCCGGACGGGGTGCTCGACGCCGGACCGCGGGCTGGCGCCGACAAACTCAACCGTGTAAACTGGTCCGACCTGGTCGAAACTCAAACGAATCGCCTCTGATCGAGGACCCGATGAACAGCACCCACGTCTCGCGCCGCCGCTTCCTGAAAACCATTTCCGCCGGCGCCGCGTCGGCCGCTCTCACCGCCCCGCTCATGGCGGGTGGCATTCCTCGGCGAAGACCCAACATCATCTTCATCATGGCCGATGACCACGCGTCGCACGCCATGAGCTGCTACGGCAGCCGGATCAATTCCACGCCCAACCTCGATCGCATCGCGGCTGCCGGGATGCGGTTCGACAACTGCTTCTGCACGAACAGCATCTGCGCGCCGAGCCGCGCCGTCATCCTCACGGGAAAGTACAGCCACCTCAACAGCGTCACCGACAATGGCCAGCGCTTCGACGGCGGGCAGAACAACTTTGCCAAGGTTCTCCAGAAGGCGGGCTACAAGACCGCCATGATCGGCAAGTGGCATCTCAAGACGCCGCCCACGGGGTTCGACTACTGGAACGTGCTTCCCGGCCAGGGCCACTACCACAATCCGGTCCTCGTCGAGATGGGCGAGCACAAGCAGCACAGGGGGTACGTGACCGACATCGTCACCGACTTCGCCCTCGACTGGATGAAGAGCCAGGGCGACGAGCAGCCCTTTCTGCTCATGTGCCACCACAAGGCGCCGCACCGCAACTGGCAGCCCGACGACGCCCACCGCACCATGTACGACGGCCACGATCTGCCCGAGCCCGAAACATTCAACGACGACTGGGCCACGCGGTCGGCGGCCGCCCGCGAGCAGACCATGACCATCGAGCACCACCTGACGCGCAACGATGTCAAGGGACCCTGGCCCGAGGCGCTCACCGGCCAGGAACTCAAGAAGTGGAAGTATCAGCGCTACATCAAGGACTACCTGCGCTGCATCGCGTCGATCGACGACAACGTGGGCCGCATTCTCCACTGGCTCGACCGGTCGGGACTGGCCGACGACACGATCATCGTCTACACCTCGGACCAGGGATTCTTCCTCGGCGACCACGGCTGGTTCGACAAGCGGTTCATGTACGAGGAATCGCTCCGCATGCCGCTCATCGTGCGCTACCCGCGTGCCGTGGCTCACGGCACTGTCAGCGACGCCATGGTGCTCAACGTCGACTTTGCCGAGACCTTCCTCGATTTCGCCGGCGCTGCGGTGCCGTCCGACATGCAGGGGCAGAGTTTCCGTTCGATTCTCGAGGGCGCGCCGCCCGCCGACTGGCGCGACGCGATCTACTACCACTATTACGAATTCCCCGCCTCCCACATGGTCAAGCGCCACTACGGCATCCGCACCGAGCGCTACAAGCTGATGCACTTTTATCACAACATCGACGCCTGGGAGTTCTACGACCTCGAGGAAGATCCCAACGAGATGAACAATCTCTATGACCATCCCGCACAGGCCGGCCTCATCGCCGTGCTCAAGGGGAGGCTCGGCGCTCTGCAGCGGAAGTACGGCGACACGATCGCGCTCTGAAAATAGTCCCGTGACAAGTCAGGCCTTTCGAGCTATGATTCGCCTGTTCAACCCCGCGGATGTGCGCCGTTCTTCGACGATCGGCCCGATCGACGATCGGCCCGATGCCGGTCTATCTCGTATCGAGGATTCAGTCATGTCATTGAATTCCATTTTCAGTCGTCCCGAACTGCTCGCTCTTCTCATTCCCATCGTGGCGATCATCGTCTTCGGCATCGTGGCGGTGGTGAAGATGTTCATCAGCCATCAGGAGCGGATGGCGCTCATCGATCGCGGCATGCACCCGGACCACCCGCCCGAAGACCGGGATCCGACCCGTGAATGATCGCCGCCGAGCTGTTCGGGAAACCTGACCATGCCGCTGATGAGCACGATCAGTCCCCTTTGAGTGACCGAAAAACAATCTCCGTGAACTGATGGGGCGGGAAAATCTTGTCGCCCCATTTTTTGTCGAGTTCGGCTGTCGGCTTTTCGGCCAGGATCGCCTCGAGATCCTTCCCGGCGGCGATCTCGGCGGCGATGATGGCGCGGAACTCCTCGAGCATGGCGAGATACTCCTCGAGCTCGGCCTTCTTCATGAGCGGGCCGTGGCCGGGGATGATCTTCGTTTCATCGTCGCAGATCTTCAGGATACCCTTCACCGCGGCGATCACGCCGTCGATCGAACCTTTGCTCGAGATATTGATGAACGGATACCCCGGATAGAACACGACGTCGCCCGCGTGAATCACGTTGGCCTTGCCAAAGACCACCACGCTGTCGCCGTCGGTGTGGGCCGCCTCGGGGTGATAGACGCGGATCTCCTCGCCATTCAACCGGAATGTGATCGTGTCGCTGAATGTGACGGCCGGGAGGGCCGCCTCGGGCGATGGGGGCACCTGAACATTGATCACCTCGATGCGCTGGCCGGTTGCCATGCGCGCGCGCACATTCTCGTGAGCCACGATCAGGGCGCCGTCACCGGCAAAGAGCTCGTTGCCGCCCACATGGTCGAAGTGCCAGTGCGTGTTGAGGACGTAAGCCACCGATTCAGGACTGAGAGCCGCAATCGCCGTCTTGACCTTGGCCGCGAGCGGGGCGTATTCGGAGTCGACGAGAAAGACGCCGTCGTCGCCCACGCAGACGGCCAGATTTCCGCCCGCACCGGTGGAAATCATCGAAACGCCATTGCCGAGGTCGATGGTCTTGACCTCGAAGCGATTCTCCTCCTGGGCGAGAAGCGAAGCGCCGGCAGCGGCAAAAAGGTGGGCAAAAAGAAAAATACTGGCAAAACGTTTCATTGATCACCTCTGTCGGGATGGCCGGAAAAGGGGGGGGGACTGCCCACGCCACCGGCCACCCTAGCCGAGATCGGACCACGAGTCAACACGCTGTCCGTTCCAAGAGCGACTGGACAGAAGGGGGCCGGGCCGAGTATGCTGCTCGGTCCGACCTCGTACGAAACAAAGACCGGCACCCTCCGGTAGAGGACCGCCGCATCGTCACGCAAAAAGTAAACAACCTGCACCAATCCTCCGGCCGCTGGAAGTACGGCCTCGTGCTCTCGCTCATGGCCGCGTTTTTCTGGGGCCTTCTGCCGATCGCGCTCAAGCACGTGCTCGACAGCATGGATCCCTTCACCCTCACGTGGTACCGGTTTCTGATCGCCGCCGTGATCCTGGGCCTCTACGTGGCCGCGCGCCGGAAGCTCGGCGCCGTGCGCTCTCTGCGCGGCACGACTTTGCTCCTCTTTGTCGTCGGCTGCGTGCTCGTGGGCGCCAACTACGTGATTTACGTCCTCGGCCTTGTCGAGCTCACCCCGGGGACCGCGCAGGTGGTGATCCAGCTCGCGCCGATCTTCATGCTCTTCGGCGGTCTCATCGTATTCAAGGAGGCCTTCAGCTCGATCCAGTGGTTCGGCCTCGCCGTTTTTGTCGCGGGCCTCGGCCTCTTCTTCAACGAACGCCTGAGCGAGCTCTTTTCCCAGCTCTCCGATTACACGGTCGGCGTCTTGCTGATCGTGCTCGCCGCCCTCGTCTGGGCCGCCTACACCATGGCCCAGAAGCAGCTCCTCAACACCTTCTCGTCGGACACGATCATGTTCCTCTTCTACGTGGGGGGGGCGGCGCTCCTCCTGCCCTTCGCCCATCCGGGACAGGTCGCGGGCCTCGACACTTTGAGCGTGGTCATGCTCCTCTTCTGCGCACTCAACACACTCGTCGCCTACGGCTGCTTCGTGGAAGCGCTCAACCACTGGGAAGCGTCGCGCATCAGCGCCGTGCTCGCCACGACGCCGCTTTTCACCTTCGTCGTTCTCGAATTCGGCGCGCCGCTCGTGCCGAGTGTGATCCGGCCCGAACCTCTCAATTCCCTGAGCGCGCTCGGCGCCCTATTGGTGGTTGGGGGATCGATGCTGAGCGCTCTCGGTAAAAAGAACAGAAAAGCCAAACCGTGATCGTCGCAACCGGAGAGGCTGTTCTTTTGTGGATCGAGTCATGCGTGTATACTGAGAAGTCGACCGCGCCGCAAACGGCCGGAAAGACGCGATCGGAACGGTGGTGATCGGAGAGTGATTGCTCCCCGATGGCGAGACTTCGCGATCACAAGGCAGCGGAAGAAATGAAGAAGCCACGCTCGAAAAACAAGCTTCTCACGCGGCGCCGCGTGCTGTTCTACGGCGCCGGTCTGGGAATTGCCGCGGTCACCGCCGGCTGGTCGCGCTTTTTCGAGTCGGAGTGGATCGAGCTCAACAGCCACGACGTGGCGCTGCGCAAGAAGACGCCGCGCCGTCCGATCCGCATCCTGCACATCAGCGACATTCACGCCTCCAAGTACGTCGCCCAGTCATATATCAATGATGCCTTCAGCCTCGGGCTTTCCGCGGAGCCCGATCTGATCTGCGTGACCGGCGATTTCATCACCAGGCGCCATCACGAGCGCGAGAGCTATGTGCGCGCCCTCCGCCGCCTGAGCGACGCCGCGCCCACATTCGGCTGCATCGGCAATCACGACGGGGGATGGTGGATCGCCCAGCGCACCGATGGTTTTTCCGATCCCAGGGAGGTGATGGCGCTCATGGAGGAGAGTGGGATCGAATGCCTCTACAACAGTTCCCGAACCATCGAGCTCTCCGGACAGCGTATCCACCTCGCCGGCGTGGCCGATCTCTACTCGCGCGAGGTCCTGCCGTCGCAGGCGTTCAAAGATATTCCCAAGGGGACGGACGATCCCGTCCTCCTGCTCGCCCACAATCCGGACACGAAGAGGCTGGTCCGGCCCTACGAGTGGGACCTCATGCTCAGCGGCCACACCCACGGCGGCCAGATCGCGGTGCCCTTTTTGGGGGCGCCGATCGTGGCGATTCACGACCGCCGCTACGCGAGGGGACTCAATCGTTGGCTCGATCGGTGGATTCACACGTCGCGCGGCGTGGGCAATGTGCGCGGTGTGCGGTTCAACTGCCGTCCCGAGGTCAGCGTGCTCACACTATCCTGACGACGGTCGACAGGGAGAGGAGAAGAGATGAAACTGCCCATCTTTCAGATCGACGCATTCACGAGCGCGCTCTTCGGCGGCAATCCGGCCGCGGTGGTGCTTCTCGACGAGTGGTTGCCTGATGAGATCCTTCAGGCCGTGGGCTTGGAGAATAACCTCTCCGAGACGGCCTTTGTCGTTCCCGGGGTGGATGCTTTTGGACTGCGGTGGTTCACGCCCGAGATCGAGGTCGATCTCTGCGGCCACGCCACCCTGGCGGCCGCCTTCGTGCTCTTCAACGAGGGCCGCGTGCAAGGAGACACGGTGCGGTTTGAGTCGCCGAGCGGTCCGCTCAGCGTGACGCGCGACGGCGAGATCTACAACCTCGACTTTCCCTCCCGTCCGCCGGAGCCGGCCGCGATCACGCCGGAACTCATCGCCGCCCTCGGCTCCGAGCCGAAAGAGGTGCACGGTGCGCGCGACCTTCTCGTGGTCTATGAAAACGAGGACGCAATCCGCGCTCTCGAACCGCGGTTCGAACTCTTCGGCGCGCTCGACAACTTCGCCGTCTGCGTGACCGCGCCGGGCGCGTCCGTCGGGAGTGTCGATTTCGTCTCTCGTTTCTTCGCACCTGCGGCAGGGATCAACGAGGATCCGGTGACCGGCTCGGCCCACTGCACGCTCATTCCCTTCTGGGCGCAGAGGCTTGGAAAGAAGGAGCTCCGCGCCGCTCAGCTCTCCAAGCGCGGCGGCGAGGTCTTCTGCCGCGATTGCGGCGACAGGGTGCTCATCGGCGGCCGCGCCGTCGAGTACCTGCGCGGCGAAATCTATTTGTAGAAGGAGAGGTGATGAAACCCAAGACAGCGCACCTTTTGCTCCTCGCCTACCTCCTTGTCTTTACGCTCTGCGCGGTCAATCCCCACGATCGCGCGGTCTGGTGGGCTGAGAACATTCCCATCATGCTCATCGTCGCCGCGCTCGTGGCGACTTATCGTTCCTTCGAGTTTTCCGCCGCCGCCTACATCATGATGAGCGTTCTCGTCTTTCTCCACACGGTGGGCGGACACTTTACCTTCGAGCGCGTGCCCTTCGATTGGGTCACTCATCTCTTCGGGTTCGGACGCAACCACTACGACCGGATCGCCCACTTTACCGTCGGTTTCTACGCCTTCCCGGCGGCCGAGTTTCTCCTCCGGAAGCGATGGGTCGCCTCGCGCTGGGTACTCTATCTCTTTCCCGTTTTTCTCATCTTCTTCGTGGCGAGCGCCTACGAGATAGTCGAGTGGCTCTACGCCGTGTCGTCCGATCCCGAGGCAGGCACGGCGTTCCTCGGTTCCCAGGGCGACATCTGGGACGCGCAGAAGGACATGCTCGCCGACGGCCTCGGATCGATCGCCGCGATCGTGCTTTTCGCGTTCATGAGGCGCACCGTGATCAGATCAGGCATCGACGGGTAAAAGGAATAAAATGAAAATCAAAGCCGCCCTTCTGACAAGACCCAACACGCCCCTCACCATCGAAACCCTCGATCTCGCCGAACCCCGCAAGGGCGAGGTCCTCGTCAAGGTGGCCGCCGCCGGTGTCTGCCACAGCGACTGGCACCTTGTCACCGGCGACACCGACCATCCCCTGCCCTGCGTTCTGGGCCACGAGGGGTCGGGCCGGGTGGCCGCCGTGGGCGAAGGCGTGAAACGCCTCTCGGTGGGCGACCACGTGATTCTCAACTGGGCCCCGGCGTGCGGTGCGTGCTTCTACTGCCTCAAGGACCGGCCCTGTCTCTGCTCGACCTACATCGAGCCGATCTGGGGGGGCGCCATGATGGACGGCACCACGCGTCTCTCGCTCGACGGGGAGCCGGTCTATCACTACAGCGCGCTCGCCTGTTTTGCCGACCACGCCGTGGTTCCGGCCGAAAGCTGCGTGCGTCTCGAGAATGACATCCCCTTCGAGATCAGCGCCCTTATCGGGTGCGCGGTGACGACCGGCGTCGGTTCGGTGCTCAACACGGCGCGAGTTCCGGCCGGGGCGAGCGTGGCGGTCTTCGGCGCCGGCGGGGTGGGACTGAGCACCATCATGGGCGCTGACCTGGCCGGCGCGGGCCCGATCGTGGCGGTCGACAGCGTCGCGGCCAAGGCCGAGGCGGCGCGCGCTTTCGGCGCCACTCACGGAATCGAAGCAGGGCCCGGCGCGCTGGCGGCGCTCCGCGATCTCACCGGCGGCCGGGGCGCCGACTACGTCTTCGATACGACCGGCCTGCCCGCGGTCCAGGAGGAATGCCTCGCCGCGGCGCGTCCCGGGGGTACGGTGGTGCTCGCCGGACTCGCGCCAATGGGCAGCAACACCAACCTTCCCGGAGCGCTCCTCACCCGCCAGGAAAAGACCGTCATGGGCACCTATTACGGCACGGCGGTGCCTGCCCGCGATTTTCCCTTCTATGCCGATCTCTTCGCGCAGGGCAGGCTCAAACTCGACCTGCTCGTGTCGAAAACCTTCTCTCTCGAGGAGATCAACGAGGCTTTCGGGGAGATGATCGGCGGCACGGTGGCGCGCGGCGTGGTTGTCTTTTGACCTTCTGAGAATCTCTTTGCAATTGGGGGTTCGAAACTCTTTGATGGGGCGCTTCAATCCGGAACGGTTCTAGTAAACAAGGAATAGCAAACATGAAAAAGACATTCGCATTGGCCGCGCTCGGCGCGGCGCTTCTCTGCTACGGCTGCGGCGGCGACACGCACGAATCGCTCGACATCTTCACCGATATGACCGACGTCATGAAGACCATCACCGACGAGGCGACCGCAAAGGATGCGGCTCCCAAGATCGAGGCGCTCGCCGCCGACTTCAAGGCGATCATGGAAAAGGGAGAAGCGCTGGGAGACCCGCCCGAAGACGTGAAGAAAGAGCTCGAGGACAAGATGAGCGCCGCCATGCAGGATTTTTCCAAGGAAATGATGCGCGTCCACCAGATCGAGGGCGCCATGGAGCAGCTCGAGAAGGCGATGGAAGGAATGTCTCCCAAGTGATCGATTCTTCGGCGATCGAAATCCGCCGAATACGAGAAGGTTGACCTTTTGTGGATCCCCTCAGTCAGGGGTTGCTCGTCGATGCGGATTTTTTCATTTCCTCCAGCGATGATCCGCTCCTCTTCATCGACTATCACCGCCCCTGTGATAAGCTAACGGCGACTCTGAAACGAAAGGTTCGCTCATGAAGATCGTGAGAGCCAGCGACTGGGACCTGATGCGCCACATCGTGCCGCGCGGCTATGTGTGCTACCGTGCGCCCCATCCCGTTCGCGTGGACGGCACCCTGTCCGATCGGGCCTGGGAGGCCGCGCCCTGGACCGATGAGTTCGTCGATATCGAGGGGGACCGGAAACCGAGGCCGCTCTTTCCGACGCGCGCCAAGATGCTCTGGGACGACGAGTACTTCTACGTTGGCGCCAGGCTCGAGGAATCCCACGTGTGGGGCACGCTCACGAAGAAGAACTCGATTATTTTCCAGGACAATGATTTCGAGGTCTTTATCGATCCCGACGGGGACAACCATAACTATTACGAGTTCGAGATCAATCCCCTCGGCACGATCTGGGAGCTGACCCTCGAGCGTCCCTACAAGGACGGGGGGCCGGCGGTGCACGGAACCAACCTGGCCGGTCTCAGGAGCGCGGTGCACGTGGCCGGCACGCTCAACGATCCGCGCGACGAGGACGAGGGATGGTCGGTGGAGGTCGCCATTCCCTTCAGCGGCCTCGCCGCCCACGGCGCGCGCACGCCGCCCGTTGACGGCGATCTGTGGCGCGTCAATTTTTCCCGCGTCGAGTGGCGCCACGAGGTCATTGACGGCGCCTATCGCAAGGTCGAGGGGCGGGCCGAGGACAACTGGATCTGGTCTCCCCAGGGATTGATCGACATGCACCGGCCCGAGCGGTGGGGGTTCGTGCAGTTCTCGACAGCCGAGCCGGGGACCGATGCCTTTCGGCCCGATCCGACCTTTCCGGCGCGCGAGATGCTCATGGAGGTCTATCACGCGCAGAAGGTCTTTCACGCCCGGGCGGCGCGCTGGGCCGAGACGCTCGCCGAACTCGGACTTGAGAGTCTGGGCGCGCCGACCGCTTCACCAGCGCGCATCACCGAGATCGAGCTCGACGGCGAGGGCTTCGTGGCCGCCGCCGAGATCGTGCTGGCCGACGGTAAGCCGAGGCGCCTTCTGGTCAATCACGAATCGAAACTCTGGACCGAAGAGGGGTGACGACCATGTTTCCTGTCGAGAAGGACCGCTCCGCGCCAAAGCCCGAATTCTACGCACGCGCCGCCGAGCAGTTGCAGGCGCTCATCCACGACGAGCGTGATTTCATCGCCAATGCGGCCAACATGGCGGCGCTCATCTATCATCTGCTCGCCGATCTCAACTGGGCCGGGTTCTACATCCACAAGGAGGGCGAACTCGTGCTCGGTCCCTTCCAGGGAAAACCGGCGTGCATCCGGATCGCGTTCGGCAGAGGCGTGTGCGGCACGGCGGCGGCCGATCGCGAAACAGTTCTGGTCGACGACGTGCACTCTTTTGCCGGCCACATCGCGTGCGACGCCGCATCGAGGTCGGAGATCGTCATTCCTCTCATCGATCGGAAGAGTGAGCGATTGATCGGCGTGCTCGACCTCGACAGCCCGAAGAGAGCCCGCTTTGACGCGGACGACCGCGCCGGGCTCGAGAAAATGGTCGCGATTTTTCTGGAACGCACAGACCTCGAAGACGTGGGGTGAGCCCGGCTCCCGCGGAGGCGCCATGGAATTCGATCTGCAGACAGTGGCCGTGGTGGGGGTGCTCTTTGTCAGCACCCTCGTGCGCTCCACCTTCGGATTCGGCGACGCCCTTCTCGCCATGGTAGTCGGCCTGCGCACCGCGACGCCGCTCGTCGCCCTTGTGGCGAGCACGATCGCCTTGACCATTCTCGTGCGCCACTGGCGCGCGGTGCGCCTCGCGAGCGCCTGGCCCTTTGGAATCGCGGCCGGCATCCTCGGCGGCGCGTACAACACGAACGGACCGCCGGTGGTGATCTACGGACTCTTGCGGCAGTGGCCGCCGGCAGCGTTTCGCGCAACCTTGCAGGGGTATTTTTTCCCGACCGGTCTCTTCATCCTGGCCGGGCACGCGGCGGCGGGTCTCTGGACGCGGCCCGTGGGAGAGTTTTTCGCTTTCAGTCTGCCCGTGGTGCTTCTCGCCATCTGGCTCGGCGCGCGCCTCAACCGCGCCATACCCGAGGGGAAATTCGACCGGTCTATTCACGTGCTGCTTCTGGGCGTGGGTGTGCTTCTTTTCGTTCAGACCGTGGTCTGAGTCACTGACCCGATCAAGACCGGGTGCAACCGCCCTATTCCTCGATCTCGTCCCGCTCCCACTTGCGGTCTTTTTTGTGAGCCCGCCACCACATCTGCCACTCACTGGAACGGTAAAAGCTCTGCCCCGTCAGTTTCTCGAGCGCCTCGCTCACCGCTCCGGCGATCTCGTAATGTCGATCGTCCGAGAGTTGCCGGCCATGGCGCCGCCCCTGGGCCCAGGCTTTCCGTCCCGTCTCCTTACCCATCTGAGAGACCGACGCGTAGCGCTTGATCAACTTTTCCACGATCGGCTTACGCTGTCCCAGAGGCACCTTGTTAAAGCAGCCGAGAGCGTCGCAGGCAGCGTTGATGATCTCGCTCTCATCGGCGTCGAGCGCCTCGTAGAGGACCTTGAGGGTCTTGGTACTCGCAAAGGTACCGATCGCCCGGATCAGATCGGCTTTGAGTTTGAGATAATAGGCCAACTTCTCCTCATCGTCGCCTTTCTTGGCAGGAGGGCGAAGCTTTCTGACCGCGGCCAGCAAAGCCTTGAGTCCGCTCTTGTCCATCTTCGTGAGACTCCGGGCCGTCGCGGTCTGTACGCGGCTGTGAGAGGCCGCGGGAGGATAGCCCAGGATTTTCGTCACGCAGGCGATGATTCTCTTCCGGTCCGCGGCTTCGGCCTTGGCGAAGTGGGTTTCGAAGGAATCGAGAATCCACATGATGCTGTCGTCGTCGCGATTCTCCCAGTCGGAGAACTCGAGCTCCAGATCAATGAAACTGCGAGCACAAGAAAGAGGGACCGTATGGTGAGCGTGCAACACATGAGAAACCTCCGTGATTCCATTTTTCAGGACATTCCCAGCGACCCGATCATTGTAGACGAAGTGCTCGAATGGCGCAAGATCCGACCATCGCATTGCGTGCTGGTTCAGCATTGCGTGCTGGTTCAGCATTGCGTGCTGGTTCAGCTGAGCGTGCCGGCTTAGCTGACTTTTTTCACGTTGGGATCGTGGAGGTTTGCGGTCTGGGCGGGGCGTTTCTTGGCGAGACGTTCGAATTCGTTCAAGGTGGCTCTGAGGACCTTCATCTCGCGCCGGGTGGACGCGGACCGGTCTTTTCTCGACTGCTGCCTGGAGAATTCACCGATCTGCCGCGCGATCGCCGATGGCCTGTAGAGAACCAGAGCGCGGCGCTTGCCCGAGGGACCCCTGCCGCGCAGCGGCCCCATCACGGCGGCGTCCATCGACTCGTGGAAACCGATCGTGTCGTCGAGGGTGTATGCGCAGATCCGCTCCGCGCCGGCGCGCCACGCCCGGAGCAAGGTGTAGCGCACGAGGTTCTTGCCGATGGCGCTGATTCGATCGTTGCGGACGCGATCCTTGTCGAAGAGGCCGGGGCAGACGAATTTTCCCGTGTGGGCGAGCAGCGGAAGCACGCCGACCTCGGGACAGACGAGAACGTTGCCCTCGGGATCGTGGGTCGAATGGGTGCCGGCGCCGGTCAGGTCGTCGAAGAAGTCGAAGATCCTGTTCTCATACCAGGGCGTCTCTCCATCGTCGGCGGTCACGGCTAGAGGAGTGATGTAACCGAAAGGGCCCACACCGTCGGCGCAGGCGAGGTTGTGCAGGTCGCCGGCATGTTGGATCCGGCCGAAGAACTGGTCCTTGAGCAGCTCCTTGACCTTCCCGTCCTCGATGCGCTCCTTGAGAGTGCGCTGCACGAGGAAATCCCAGCTCAACAGTTTGATGCGGTAGAGGCGCTCCACGAGTTCTTCCTCTGTCCAGGCGTTCCTGGAAAGGAACTCCGGGATGGAGAGATACGCTATTCCCTTCACGCGAAGCATGACTCGACCTCTATTCTGTCAATTGATGCCGGCGATCCTCGGCCGGCCCTCTATTATCTATATAGTCCAAGCCGGGAAGTAATCACCCTCGAATGAAATTTTCCGATGGCCCTTACCGGTTCTCGAAACGGGGATCGACGCTGAGACGGATCTCGGTCACCTCGTCGGCCTTGATCGTCACATCGAATTCGCGCAGGTTGCGCCTGGGGTACTGGCCCGGATTCAGGAGGCTTTGCAATCCCTCGAAGAGGACGACGCGAATTTCTCGCGCCGGAATGTGATCGAAGCGGAAGGTGTTCCATCCCACTGACCTCCGGCTCAGGCCGGTCTGTCCGGGGAGCAGTGCCTCGTGGTGGTCGCCCCGCCCGAGAGATTTGAAGAGACCGACCTGAACCGGCTTCTCGAAAGGCGCGCCGTCGAGATCGACGATCGAGAGCAGAAGCGACCCGAATTGCGACGTCCTGGCCATGTCCAGGTCGCCGAGATTCAAGTTCTGTCCCGCGGCGAGAGTGAACGGATCGGATCGATAATCGTCGAATCCCGAGGCGCGTACCTCGAGCCGAAGCTTTCCGGCCGGGACGGCGGCGACTCGAAACGCGGTGCCGATGTGGTTGTTCAACTCGGCCGCCACCCGTCCCGTGCCGCAGTCGCGCACCAGGAAGAACCATTCAGTGAAGTCAGCCTCGAGAGGCAGGTGGGTGCCCTGGTCGCACAGCGTGCCGCTCACCGAACCCCGGGCCACCACGAGATCGATGCGACAGGGATCGGGCGGATCGGCGGGAATGATAACGTAGGGGAGAAACGGCCGGCCCCCGCCCTCGAGGTGAACATCGATGCGCCATTGGCCGGGCACGAGGTTTTTCGGCCGGAACTCGCCGTGCGCGTCGGAGCGGCACGCCTCGTAGACCTGTCCGCGCTCGACGTACCGATAGGTCGCGTTCCGGTCGAGTGATGGAACCTGTTCGGCGAAGAGAAATATCCTCGCGCCCTCCACGGGGCTCCCGTCGGTGAAGGCGAGCGATCCGAGCACGGTGAAGGGCGATCGAAGGGTCTGCCTCTCGATCTCCACCGTGATCGCTCCGCCCGAGGGTACCCTGGTTTCGCGCACCACCGTTTCGGCTCCAGTGGAGACGGTGATCGTCCACGCGCCGGGAGCGACGGAGAAGGTGTTCACCCATTTCCGCTCGGTCCGGTTGAAAGAACGAGGTGCGAAACGCGCCGATCGGACATTGACCAAACCCTGCGCGCGCCCGATCATCGTGTCGCTGAATCCGCGGTCGCGCCATGCCTTCTCTCGCGCCCGGACAGCGCTATTGTCGAGCGCGACAGTGAGCCGTCTGAAATCAGCCACGTCGAATCCAGCGCCCCTGAGACGGAGCAGGCCCTTCTTTTCGAGAGGCGCGCGGATTCCGGCGAGACCCTCTTGCGGAGGCACGTGGAGGGAGTCGACGATGGCCACGGTGTGGTTCCTCGACGTGAAGACGAGGTTGTACGAGCCATCAGCCCGCAGGCCAAGACGGTCGATCGGAATGGCGAAGCGTCCCTGCGAATCGATGTAGCAGCGGCCGAACTTGATCTTCCGGCACCCGCCCTTCTCGGTGGGCGCTTCCCACAGGCCGACAGCGCACTGCGCGACCGGATCGCCCGTGGCGCTGTCGGTCACACTGCCCGACAGGCAGGGACCCTTGCGGATCGCGGCGAAGGCTTCGTTCTCCCTGGAGAGGATTTCGCGCGGCCCGTTTTCGGCGGGCCCGTCGATCTCGCTGATCAATGCACCCTGTTCGCCCGTTGTCTCGTCGGCCGCGGCGCCGACGATCACCGGCCCGGTGTCGGCCGGTTGGTCGAGAAGAAACAGCAGGGCGACCGACAGGATCGCAGCAGCCAAGACGATCAGAATCACTCCTGCTCGAGGCATGATGATCTTCCGGAACGATGAGCGGGCGCCGCGATTGACTGGTGAACGCACGAGTTCAAATCCCATCCGGTCGCTGTGATTCGAATGGAACTGAGTCGGGGTGCGGCTATACTGTAGCACAGTGCACCCTGTCGCATCAAGCACCCTGTGGCGGAGCGGATCAATGAAAACATGCTGGCTCGTCTTGTCTTTGTGTTGGCTCTTTACCCTTTCGTGCCCCGCTGACGACGCTTCCGATTTCGCGAAATACTGGCCCCAGTGGCGCGGCCCCGAGGGCACGGGCATGGCGCCCCATGGCGACCCGCCCGTGGAGTGGTCGGAGGAGAAGAACGTCCGCTGGAAGCTCGCCATCCCGGGCGAGGGCCACGCCTCTCCGATCGTGTGGGGCGATGTGGTCTACGTGCTGACCGCGATCAAGAGTGAAAAGACCGTGGAACAGGCTTCGGGCGAACAAGAGCAGGAGCCGCCCTCGGGACGCCGCAGGCGGATGAGTTCGCGCAAGCCGACGAATATCTACGAGTACCTGGTCATGGCCGTCGACCGCAAGAGCGGCAAGATCCTCTGGCGGAAGACCGCCTGCGAAGAGCTGCCCCACGAGGGCAAGCACGCCGACGGAAGTTGGGCGTCTCCGTCGCCCGTCACCGATGGCGAGCGGCTCTATGCCTACTTCGGATCGCGCGGCCTCTTTTGTTACGACATGGACGGAGAGCTCCTCTGGAAGAAGGATTTCGGCGACATGACGATCGTCGTCAGTTTCGGCGAAGGAACGTCTCCGGCGCTCCACGGCGACATGCTCATCGTCAACTGGGACCACGAGGGCGATTCGTTCATCTGCGCCCTCAACAAGAAATCGGGCAAGGAGTACTGGCGAACCGAGAGGGATGAGGTGACGTCGTGGGGTACGCCGCTCGTGGTCGACGTCGACGGCGATCTGCAGATCATCACCAACGGTTCCAATCGAATACGCGGCTACGACCTGACCACGGGAACCCCGATCTGGGAGTGCGGCGGCATGACGCGCAACACCGTGCCCACGCCCGTGGCGGCCAACGGCCGGGCGTTCGTCATGAGTGGTTTCCGCGGCGCGGCGCTCGTGGCGATCGATCTCGTCGAGGCGTCGAAGGACATCACCGGCACCGAGGCGGTCGCCTGGACCCACGACAAGGGCACGCCCTACGTGCCGTCGCCGCTCCTCGACGAGGGGCGCCTTTACTTCCTGGCCACCAACACGGGCGTCCTCTCCTGCTTCGATGCGGACACGGGCGAGGCGCTCTACACCGGCCAGAAGCTCGCCGGCATCCGGGGAGTCTACTCGTCACCGGTGGGTGCGAAGAATCGGGTCTACTTTTCCGGCCGGAACGGCGTGTTCGTGGTGATCAAGAACAGCGGCAGCTACGAGGTGCTCGCCAGGAACAGTCTCGACGACTCCTTCAGCGCCTCACCCGCCATCGCGGGCGACGAGCTCTACCTGCGCGGATTCAAGAGCCTCTACTGCATCGCGCGCGATTAGGAAATCGCGAATCGAGCGATTGAGAAATCTCAAAACGAGCGAACGAATATCACGTTGTGGACCGATACGGCCTTGAAGCCGATTGGATGCATTTCCTATTGATTGGAATCATTCCCGGACCGTTTTTTTAACCAACTGCGCCAGGCATATTGACTGTCTCCAAGATTTTGACGCGTGATTATTCGAAGTGCCATCTTGACCTTGGATCGAACGCGTTCGTCCTCGTCGAAACGGAGATGTTCGATCAATTTGTACAGCGCGCGTGTGTCGCCCTCGTCAGCCAGCTTTCCGATCGCCTCCGCCGCTGCGGCTCTGACGCGAAGGTCATCGTCGTTTAACGCGATCATCAGCGACGGGATGACACACTTGGCCTCAAGATCTCCCAGACGCCGTGCGCCCTCGTATCTCGATAGCGGGATGTCTGATTTCAGGGAGGCCAGTCCCTCTTTGACCTCAGCGGAAGACTCGTCGATCCGTTGCTTTTCCCGTAGTTCCAGTCGTCTCAGCTCGAGTTCGTAAACAAATTCGAAGAGATCTTTGCCTTTGGCGACTCCATCGTCGAAGGAGGGATCATAGGTGACCAGACCGCAAAGGAAATCCACAACTTCGCCGAGATTTAGATACAGCCCCAGATTGATGGGCATTACATAGGCTTCTCCGCCGACTCGAAAACGCGACATCATGGGCGGCCGCTTCTCTTTGTACTGGAACATGGAAATGGAAAGTTCATTGTTTTCCTCCCCGTCCACACCGAGAACTGCAAAATGCACGAAGGGATTAAGTTTGTCAGAAAGAACGAAGCACCTTCCGAACGACTCAAATCCCGGCCCTGCCGCAAAACCAAAACCGATTCCCGAGTAGTCCGTAACCTCCGCCTTGGCGCCAAAACCAAAACAAACACCGGCTTTGACATCAACCACATCGGACAGATCAAGGCATCTGTCCCGTGTGTACGCAATCGCCGAAGAGCAGCCGTTTGCCCACAGAAGCAAGACGGAGAGGAATAGAAGGGCGGCATAAGGGACGCGACTGACTTTCATGGCCTCTCCAGATGTCTATTCCGATAAGGATCGCAGTAGAATTTCGTAAGCGACTTTACGGCACAATGCGCACCTCGACCGCGTTCGAAGCGTAGTCCCATTGCGGCGTGGAGAGGCCGAAGGCGAAGTAGATCGTCGTGCCCGTCCACCCGGCAAACGGCGGTGCATTGAGCGTGGCCGTGGCCAATCCGGCGGGATCGAGGGCGCCGGCAAACTGGGCGAAGACCTGCGTGTTGAGCCGGGCGAGAACGAAATCGGTGAACCAGTCCCGGTTCAGCGGAATGGTGGCGAGACCGCCTGGAAGCAGCGTCCCCGGTGCTGTGCCGCTCAAGCCGGCGCAGAGCAGATAGTCGCGGTTGGCGTGGGCGATTCCCGGTTTCAGATCGAAGGAGATCACGCCGCCCTCTGCGGCGTAGAGGTGCCGCCGGTTGGTCAGGAGGGGCTCTCCCAGATAATCGATCAGGGTGCGCACCGAGATCTCGGTCGCCGCGATTGCATCGTCGAGATCGATGGCGCTTCCCACATGCACATGTCCGGCTGAAAAGGTCTGATACAGCACGCCCGGATCGGCATGGAGGTCGTGAAACCACGACGCATGGTAGCCGATGTACTCGCACAGGAAGCCGCCGCTGTCACCCGTATCGTCGACAAAGGTGTTGAGGCCGATGGCGGCGCTGTTGACCGCGTCGGCGATGGCCTGCATGGGCAGGGCGGCGTACCGGATATGGTCGGCGGGCTCCGTGCCGTCAGGCGGGCTGGGCGTGGGTTGGTAGGGGGACTCGTAGTCGCCCGCCCAGCTCGACAGGTTGCGGTTGCGCCATTCGAGTTCCCACCAGTTGTTGGCATACGCTCTGCCGAAGGTGATGATCGTCACGGGATTGACCGTGGACGTGATGAGCCAGAAATCGTCGGATGTGTCCTGGTAGTCGACCTCGAAGTCCCCCTCGCCCTTTCCGAGCCCGAAAGGGAACTCGGGAAAGAAGGCGAGTACGTTGTAACCGCGCTCTTCCCAGTCGCCGCCGATCCAGCCCTGGGGGTTCTGCACAGGATCGGTGCTGAACCGCCGGATCATCTCGTTGGTCGGCGGCCAGTACCCGGTGAGCATGATGTTGGGAAGGCCATTGCCGATGGCGCCCTCGATCTGCCTGATCGCCGGGTCGGTCCTCTGTAGATCGATTTTCCTGGCGTAAGGGGGTAGAGCGCCGCCCGCGGGTTCGCGAAAAGCCTGGGCCGAGGCCGGCTCCAACGATGCTGCCAGCACGATGGCAAGACCGAACGCCCATTTCAGAGCAAGATCGAGTTTTCTGTCACGCCTTCTGTCACACATCTGTACGTCTTCCTGTGCGGTTGGGAAAGTGATTGTCCTCCGCCTTCCGGCGGTGAGGTCGCGAGCGATTATACCACGCCGCGTCCCGATCGAAGATGGTGATTGACTCATCGATCGGCCTGAGTCATAACATTGCCCTGAAATTCGAGACGAAGCGACCCTTCAGAAAGGAAGGCAGAGGAGATGATTATCGGCCTCATCGGTCTCGCCAACTCGGGCAAGACCACCATTTTCAACGCGCTCACAGGTTCCGAAGCACCGGTGACCGCTTATGCCAACGCAAAAGTGGAACCCAATCTCGCCGCGGTGGCCGTGGCAGACCCGAGAGTGGCGCGGCTCGAGGCGATGTACTCGCCGAAGAAAACAACCTATGCCACCGTCGACATGATCGACTTTGTCGGTCTTTCAGAAGGCGCCGCCCAGGGCGGCGCCTTCTCCGGCCTCACCATGGGACTGGTCAAGAATACCGACGCGATCGGCCTGGTGGTGCGCAACTTCGATGACGAACTCGCCGGCGCGCCCGATCCGGTGGGCGACATGGAGCAGATCGAGGTCGAGCTCTACATGTCCGACCTGATCATTGCCGAGAAACGGCTCGATAAGATCGATCTCTGTTACAGGCGGGGCCAGAAGGACCGGGCCCTCGAATTCGAGGAGGTGCTGCTCCGCAAGATCGTCGATCAGCTCGGCAAGGACCGGTCGATCCTCGAGATGGACCTGAACGACGACGAGTCGAAAGCGGTCAAGGGCTTCCACTTTCTCACGAAGAAGCCGATGCTCGTCATCGTCAACTCGAGCGAGGACAACTTCGGCAAGAGCGCCGATCTCATCGCACGGATCGAGAAGCGCCACCGGGCGATCGAGTTTGCCGGAACCTTTGAAATGGAGCTCGCGCGCCTCGACGACAAGGAGGAGGCGCAGCTCTTCATGGACGACATGGGTCTCACCGAATCGGCGCGCGATCGGTTGACGCGCATCGCCTACGACACCGTGGGCTACATCAGCTTCTTCACGGTCGGGTCCGACGAGGTGCGCGCCTGGAACGTCTGCAGGGGGCAGTCGGCGGTCGAAGCGGCCGGCGCGATCCACAACGACCTGGCCCGCGGTTTCATCCGGGCCGAGTGCTTTTCCTACGACGACCTGATCGACTGCGGATCGGAAAAGGCTGTGCGCGAGAAAGGCCGCTTCCGGCTCGAGGGCAAGAACTACATTGTTCTCGACGGGGACATCCTGAGCATCAGATTCAGCGTCTGACCGATCACCCTTCCAACCGGTGCTGAATGCATCGTCTCTCCCATCGACCGCGGCGATCGGGCTCTATCCGCTTCTTCTTCCCTTGACTTTTAAAAGCGGCCACCGGTTTCAGCCCGAGATTGCCGATAGGAGTAGGGTTTACGCCGGAGTAAGGATTTATTTTTCACCGAGTGGTGAAGCATGGCGGCGTCCTGACAGAGAGGACAGTCCACGATGGGCGAGGATCGATTGCCGAAAAGCCAGGATTGCGGGCCTGGGACGCGAAGCGCGGAAGATCTGAAAAAACTCAAAAGAGCGCTTGCCGAATCGGAGAAGAAATTCCGCTCCCTCTTCGAATCGACGAGCGATCCCGTGATGCTTCTCGACGACTCCGGCTTTTTCGACTGCAACTCGGCCACTCTGAAAACCTTCGGACTCGCTGACCGCAACGAGTTCTGTGGCCGTCAGCCGTCCCAGTTCTCGCCCGCAAAACAGCCGAACGGTTTCGATTCGGAATCGTTGGCCCGGCAGTTCATCGAGTGCGCCCATGAGAAAGGCCGCTGCTCGTTCGAGTGGACCCACTGCAGGCTCGATGGATTCGAATTCCCTTGCGAGGTTCAGTTGAGCACCCTCAACTGGGAAGGCCGGAGGGCGATCCTCGCCGTGGTGCGCGACATCACCCGCCGCCACCGGATGCAAAGCGCACTCAAGCACTCGGAGCAGCGGCTTTCGCTGCATATCGACGAAACCCCCCTCGCTTACATCGAGTGGAATACCTTAATCGAGGTTCAGGCCTGGAATCAGTCGGCGGAGAGGATTTTCGGGTATTCGAAAGAAGACGCACTGGGACGCAGCGCTCTGGGTCTGATCGTTTCAGAGGACGAAGAGGGCACTATCGACCAGGTGCTTCACGATCTCCTGAGTCGGTCCGGCAGTGTGCGCAGCACCAACCGGAACATGACCAAGTCGGGTCGCACCATCCTCTGCGAGTGGCACAACACACCTCTGACCAGCGACAGCGGGGAGACGATCGGCATCGCGTCTCTCGCCCAGGATGTGACCGATCTCGGCCTCTGGGACTGGGATATCGAAAGCGGCGCCGTCTTCTTCAGTTCTCGATGCGCCGACATGCTCGGATTCGATCCACACGAGTTCGGGTCGCAGATCGGAAGCTGGCACGAGCGGATCCATTCCGAGGACCGTCCGCGCTTCGCGGCAGCGATGGAGAATCATCTTTCGGGCAAGAGCCCTTTCTTTCAGTCCGAGCACTGCTTGCGCACGAAATCGGGCGGGTGGAACTGGGTTTTCGCCCGGGGAAAAATCGTTGAATGGGACGACGAGCAGAAGCCCAATCGCGCCCTGGGGACCTTTCACGACATCGGCGAACGCAAAGCGGCCGAAGACGCCCTGTGCCGCAAGGACAGGATCATGCAGGCCGTGGCCTTCGCCGCGGAGAAGTTTCTCGGATCCGGCCCGCGGCAGGACACGATCGCCGGGATTCTCGAGCGCCTCGGCGGGGCGACGGGGGTGAGCCGCGCTTCGATCCTCGAGAATCGCCAGATGGTGGGGGGAGGGCTGACCGCCGTGCGGCGTCACGAGTGGACCTCCCTGCGGATCGTTCCACTGACCAACGATCCGCAATCGAGAGAGATCTCCTTCGAGACGGAGGGCCTGAATCGGTGGGGGGAGATCCTTCGCACGGGGGAGGTCATCCACGGAAAGAGGAGTGACTTTTCCGCGGTGGAGCAGGATCGTTGCTTCAGCCACGATGCGCTCTCCGTCGTTGCAGTGCCTGTCTTCGTCAATGACGAGTGGTGGGGGACGATCTGTTTCGACGATTGCAGAATCGAACGGGACTGGTCGGCGGCGGAGATCGACTCGCTCAAGACGGCCGCCGCCCTCTTCGGATCGGCCATCCAGAACGAACGCGGCGCCGCCGCCTTGAGGCTCGCCATGGAGAGGATGGATGCCACCAACAGGGAGCTCGAGCACGCCATCGATCAGGCGAGCCGCCTCGCTGTCGAGGCTGAGGGCGCCAACAGGGCCAAAAGCGAATTCCTCGCCAACATGAGCCACGAGATCCGCACGCCGTTGAACGGGATCATGGGCATGACGGGCCTTCTGCTCGATACGAATCTCAATCACGAGCAGCGTGATTTCGCTGAAACGGTCAAGAAGTCGAGTCGCGCTCTACTCAGTGTGATCAACGACATTCTCGACTTCACCAAGATCGAGGCCGGCAAGCTCGACCTCGAAGAGATCAACTTCGGGCTCAACTCGGTGCTCGACGGTGTCAACGACGTTCTCGCGCTCAAGGCGGAGAAGAAGGGCCTCGAATATATCTCCTTCATCGAGCCCGGGGTGCCCACCGCTCTGCGCGGCGATCCGGGCCGGCTGAGGCAGATCCTGCTCAACCTCGTGGGCAATTCGGTCAAGTTCACGAGCAAGGGTGAGGTGGCCATTCAGGTGAGTGTCGATTTCGAGGACGCCAACGATGTGGTTCTGCGCTTCACCGTGGCTGACACGGGCATCGGATTCTCGCCGAAAAAGAGGGATACGCTCTTTGACACTTTCACCCAGGAGGACGCGTCGACGATGCGCAAGTACGGCGGAACAGGTCTCGGCCTGACTATCTCGAAGCGTTTCGCCGAGATGATGCACGGCGAGATCGGCGCTGACGGCGTGGAGGGCGAGGGGGCGACCTTCTGGTTCACCGCTCTCGTGGGCAAGCAGGTCAGGGCGTGGAAAAAATCGTCCGGACCGGAACGTCGACTCAGAGAGCGGCGCGTCCTGGTTGTGGAAGACAACGCGTCGAGCCGGATCGCTCTGACCAAGACTCTTCGGTCGTGGCAGTGCGACTGCGACACGGCCGACGGCGCGCAGATCGCTCTTGAAAAGCTGCGCGGTGCGGCCGCGGCCGGAAAACCTTACGATGCCGCCATCGTGGACAGTGACATGCCCGACATGGACGGCATGACGCTCGGCAAGCGGATCGGGAAAGACAAAACGCTCGACGACACGCGCCTCGTGATGATGGTTCCCCGGTCGGCGCAATGCGATCCGGAGAGCCTCTCCGAAAGTCGATTCGCCGCCCAGCTGGCCAAGCCGATCAAGAAGCGGCAGCTCTCCGAAATTCTTCTGAATGAAGCCGGTTCGGCACTGAGACCGTCTTCGATCGATGGGATCGATGAAAACCAGGTGGACGCGGAGTGGGCGCGCCGAAAGGGTATTCGTATCCTGCTCGCCGAGGACAATCTGATCAACCAGAAGGTGGCGGTGAAGTTGATTCAGAGGGAGGGATACCAGGTTGACGCGGTCGCCCACGGCGCCAAGGCGCTCGAGGCGCTCGAGCAGGAGTCGTACGATCTCGTTCTCATGGACATTCAGATGCCCGAGATGGATGGGATCGAAGCGACACGCATCGTGCGCGACAAGTCATCGGCCGTGCGGGACCACGACATCCCCATCATCGCCATGACCGCCCATGCCATGAAAGGGGACCGAGAGTCCTACCTGGCGGAAGGAATGAACGATTATCTCTCCAAACCGATCATCCTCTCCAAGCTCGTCGCCGCCATCGAGAAGTGGACTTCCGGGCGGGTCACCAAAATTGCAAAATAGCCCTAAGTCATTGATTTTCTCGAAAATCAATGACTTAGGGCTATTTTGCAATTTTGGTGACCCGCCCGGCTATTTTTGGCGCCGGGCTTCGACCACCTCTTCGGCCAGGATGTGGGGCATTGCCTCGTAGCGGTCGAAGTGCATGGTGAACTCGCCCCGGCCGCTGGTCAGGGTTCTCACCTCGGACGCGTAGCCGAACATCTCGTCGAGCGGCACGCGCGCGCGCATCACGGCCATGTCTTCCTTGACATCCATCTGCACGATCTTACCCCGTTTGCTGCAGAGGCTGCCCGTGATCGCGCCGGTGAAGTCTTGCGGTGCGGACACTTCCACGGTCATGACCGGTTCGAGGAGCTGAAGGCCCGCCTTGGCGCACGCATCGCGAAAACCGACGGAACCGCAGGTCCGAAAGGCGTGTTCCGACGAATCGACGTCGTGGGCCGAACCGTCGAAGAGGGTCACCTTGATATCGACCATGGGGAACTTGGCAAAGGGGCCTTTTTCCATCGCCTGGATGATGCCGCGCTTGATGGCGGGAATGTACTCTTTCGGAATCCGGCCGCCTCTGATTTTGTTCTCGAACTGCAGGCCGGCGCCCGATTCGCCCGGCTCGGTGAAGATCTTTATGTGCGCGTACTGGCCGTGGCCGCCGGTCTGCTTGACGTGCTTGTGCTCGTGTTCGGCCGAGCCGATGATCGTCTCGCGGTAGGCGACCTGGGGTTTGCCCACGTCGACGTTCACGTTGAACTCGCGCATGAGGCGGTCAGTGATGATCTCGAGGTGCAGCTCGCCCATGCCGGCGATGACGACGTCGCCTGTTTCCTCGTTACCCGTCACGGTGAAGGTGGGGTCCTCCTCGGCAAGCCGCACGAGCGACTTGGAGAGCCGCTCCGAGTCGGCGCGGCTCTTTGGAGTGACCGCCACGCCGATCACGGGCGCGGGAAAGTCGATCGTCTCGAGCACGATCGGATCGTCCCGGTCGCAGAGCGTGTCGCCGGTGAAGGTATTGGCCAGGCCGACCACGGCGCCCACCTCGCCCGCGTGAAGCGTGTCGACGCGGGTACGCTTGTTGGCGTGCATCTCGAAGATGAGACCGATGCGCTGCTTCTTCTCCCTGTTCGAGTTGTAGACGAACTCGCCCGCGCGGAGCACGCCCGAGTAGACGCGCACGTAGGTGAGCTTTCCCAGGTGGTTGTCGGCCTGGACCTTGAAGGCGACGGCGGCAAGGGGCGGATCGTCCGACGGGTAACGGATGATCTCCTCCTTGTCCTCGTTGACCGTGCCGATCACCGGCGGCAGGTCGGCGGGTGAGGGGAGGTAGTCGACGATCGCGTCGAGCAGGCGGCGCACCACCTTGTTCCGGAACGCCGCCCCGCAGAGGACGGGCGTGATCTCGCGCGCGATGGTCGCCCGTCGCAGGGCGGCGACGAGCTCGTCGCGGCCGGGCGCGTCGCCGTTGATGAACTTCTCCGTCAGGCTGTCGTCCTGCTCGCTGATGCGTTCGATCATGTATGCCTGGGCGTCGAGCGCCTTCTGCTGCAGCTCCTCGGGAATGGGTCCTTCCTTGATGACCACGCCCTGGGCGGTCTGGGGGTAGTAGACGGCCTTCATGTCGATCAGGTCGACGATGCCCTCGAACTCGGCTTCGGCGCCGATCGGAATGACGACGGGCACTGCGTTGGCGCCGAGCTCTTTCCTGATGGCGGCCACCACACCCTCGAAGTCAGCGCCGATGCGATCCATCTTGTTGACGAACGCAACGCGCGGCACGCGGTACTTCTCCGCCTGGCGCCAGACGGTGCGCGCCTGGGGCTGAACACCGCCGACGGCGCAAAAAAGCATGACCGTGCCGTCGAGCACGCGCAGCGAGCGCTCCACCTCGGCCGTGAAATCGACGTGGCCGGGCGTGTCGATGATGTTGATCCGGTGGTCGCGCCAGTAGGTGGTGGTGGCGGCCGACGTGATGGTGATGCCCCGCTCCTGCTCCTGCACCATCCAGTCCATCGTGGCCTGGCCATCGTGGACCTCGCCCATCTTGTGGCTCTTCCCGGTGAAGAAGAGAATCCTTTCCGTCACGGTTGTCTTGCCGGCGTCGATGTGGGCCATGAGCCCCACGTTGCGCACGCGGCCGATGTCTATCTGACGCACCATTCTTTTGCTCGATTCAAAAACGGGTAAGAATAGCTGAATCGAGATCTGAGTCAAGGATATAGCCTAAATGACCGGAAAAACTTGATCAAATCGAACTGAGAGGGCTCTGCGGGCTTCCTCTTAATCGCGCCAGGGGTGGGTTGGAACGGCGAATGTCTCGGTGTGCGGCACTGGTTCTTCCACGATGAGCCGCGTCTTTCCCCTGTCGATGGTAAGGCTGATCCGGTCGCCGGCCACGGCGCGCCACGCCTTGCGCACCTCGTGCTGGTCGGTCACGGTTTGCCCGTTGATTTCTACGAACCGGTCGCCTTCTCGCACACCGACCCGCCAGGCGATCCCCCTGGGATCGAGGTCGAGGACGCGCACACCGTCGAGGTTGGCGCGGAAACTCATGTCGGGCGCCTCGATCGAGCGCGAGATCGCCACACCCAAGGATTTGAAGGCCGCAATCGGCTCGAAGGCGAAGGGCTCGCGCACCATCGCCTCGAGTTTCTCGGCCTTCTCCTCTCCAATGTATGCCCCGGCCGCGGCGATGAAGTCGTCGACAGTCGGACCTTGGCCTCCTCTTTCCCAGCGCGCGTCATTGTTGAAGTCGCGCATGAGGTCGTCGAGTCTCTTTCCCTCTCCCGAGGAGCGGATCGCGCAGTCGAGCCACGCCGCCGTGAGCAGGCCGCCCGAATAGACGAGATGATACGCGTCCCGGTCGGCAAAGAAGATCTCGCCGCCGGCGTCGACGAGTGAGAGCTTGCTGCGGTGTTTGTTCGAGGCACATTCGGTCATCTTCCCGCCCAGCGTTGCGGCGAACTCGTCCCACGTGGTCAGACCGAGCCGGGCGATGACGAGGTAGGCGAAGTAGTCGGTAAAGCCCTCATTGTACCAGCGCAGTTCGTCGGGGGCGTTGAAGAGCGCCGCCGTCCAGGTGTGGTGGAACTCGTGGGCCACGAGGTGCGACAGGGAGCCGATGCCATGGGCGGCAAGACGCGGCTTCACGGTGAGGGTCATCGAATTGGCTTTGGGCGAGCCGCCCGCACCATTGATGTCGGGCCGTCCGAAGAGGAAAAGGTACCGGCCGACGGGCAGCCTGCCGAAGAGCGCGAGCTCCGTCTCCACGATCTTGGCGATCGGCTCAGCGGCTGCCCGCTCGAGGTCGGGCTGTCCGGGCGCGATCGCCACGATGCCCTCGAAATCACCGACCTTGACGGTGTGTCGGTTCCAGTTTCCCAGGGCGATCAGATCGTTCGTGAGGATCTGCATCGACGGCGGTTCGTACGTTGCCGGCCCGGTCCGCGGCCAGGGCACGGTGAGCCCATCGGCGCAGCCTTCGAGGGTGACGGCAATCCGCGCGGGCTCGCCCAGATGGGGGACCGCGAAGAGGGTCCACGTGGTGAGCATACCGTGATCGTCGTCGAGATAGGGAAACTCGTAGGCGTCGTGAGACGACTGTACCTTGTCGAGAGAGCGGTGGCGGATAGGAACCACGTATTCGAGCCGAATGTGGCTCTCGCCGGTCGGCGCGACCTCCCAGGTGAAAGGATCGACCCGCTCGATCGGGAGCGCTCCCTTCGTTCCGAAAGCGCGCACCGGGCCATCGATCAACGGCGCGTCGAGCTTGAGGAATGTGTGGCCCCGGTTGAACGAGAATCGGAGACCGTCGATCGAGCGATCGAGAACGGTGACGGAAGCGATGACCGCCACGGTGCGTGCCGCACGATCAGGCCTGACATTGTAGTGCAGCTCGAACGATGCATCCGCGTCAGATCGACGAGCAGCGCTCGTGCAGGCGGAGACGCCGAGCAAGATTGAAACGATGAGCGGAATCAGAAGAGAGTGTCGTTTCATAGGATTCGGTTCCAGGGAGGTTTTGAGAATTTTCGTCCGTGCATTGCTTGGATCACTTGCGCCTGCGCGAAGCAAAGGCGTCAAGTGCATCCCGATGTTCGAGTCTGGGCTTTTTTCTACCACAGAGAGCACAGAGGACACAGAGGATTAGAGCTTGAAGGGAATCCCGCTCAGATTGAGCTCACGGGTCAGGCTTTGTTGATATTCTGACTCCAGCAGGCCGGGGCCGAGAACACGATGAACCTCAATCGCACGCCTGATGATTATTCTTGTAAACGGATCTTTCTTCATCATTCCCTCCGTGCCCTCCGTGCTCTCCGTGCTCTCCGTGCTCTCTGTGTTCTCTGTGTTCTCTGTGGTGAATCAGACCTCTTCGAACTGATTTATATACGCCTTCGCGTAGCGACTCCCCGCGCAGCGACTCCCCGCGCCGCGAGCGCTTGAGAGAGGCGTGGAATTCGTTTTCTGCCGATGGTACGGTGGTCGCCTGATCGAAAGTTCTGTGGAAACGTGGAGGTCGGCGCCATGACCAGCACGTGGAAAAACATCCATGTCGCAGCCTTGTTCATTCTCCTTGTCTTCGGCGTCATTCAGATCGTCTGGTCCTTTCCCCAGCTTCCCGTGCAGGTGGCGACCCACTTCGGTGCTGACGGCGCGGCGAACGGTTGGAGCAGCCGCAACGAATTCGCCCTTCTCTATGTCTGCCTTCTCGGCGGATTGGCGCTCCTCTTCTTCCTGATCTACCTCTTCATCCCCAGGCTTCCCCCAAAGCTCATCAATATGCCGTCGAAGGACTACTGGCTTGCTCCCGAGCGCAAGGACGAATCCCTGGCGCTCGTGGCGCGCCAGTTGCTCATCATGGGGAATGCCACGCTCTGTTTTGTCATGCTTCTCTTCAAGTTCATCATCGACGCGAACCTCGTCGAAGACTCTCCTCCCACTCTCGGCTGGGGAACGTGGGTCGCGGCGGGGGCGTACTTCGTCTTCATGCTGGGCTGGATGGTGGCCTTCTTCTGGATGCTGAAACCGCCGCCGCCATCGATGCGCGGCTAGTCCCGCAGTCTTTCGAGCAGGTCGATGTAGGCGCCCTCGACGAGGTCGGAATTCGAAATGCCCAGTTCGTGCATCAGCCCATCGGCGATCGCGGCGCCGTCTTCGGAGGACTGTCCCGCCTCGAGCACGACCTCGAGCTCCATCCACGATCCGAGTCCGTCGACCTCGTCGAGGTGGACGCGCGTCTGGCCCACCATGTAGAGCCGGCGGCGCTTGCGCACCACGCCGCGCACACCGAGCGCGGCGGCGAGCACCGTTTCGAGAGACTCGGGATCAGGAGTGCGCGCGATGAGATAGTCCGACCGTTTCGGCCCTGAGCTGTCGATCCGCTCGTAGTAGATGAGTTCGCCCTTCTTGGGTGAAAGGGCGCGCAGTTTGAGCCGGCCCCGTTCGATCGCGTAGAAGGTGTCCTCCTGGACGATCGTTTTGCATGGCCCATCGGCCATTGCGGCAACACGCGCTTCCAGTCGGTCCGCATCGTCGACGCGCGCCTTGATTTCGATGTTGGCCGGCATGGGGTCTCCTACTTTCGTTTGATCACGCCGAGACCCGAGACCTGTTGCGAGACAGACTCGGGATCGCCGCTGTACTCGATGGTGCCTGTTCCGTTGATCGTCGCTTCGAGTGCGCTCGAAGCGTTGACCCCTGCGCGGCCCGCTCCGTTGATGGTGACAGAGACTGTTTCGGCTTCAAGACCGTCCGTGTCGATACTGGCAGTGCCAGCCACGGACAGATCGACGTTGCGCGCACGACCCGAGGCGACGAGGATTCCCGCGCCGTTGAGTTCGATGTCGAAGCGGTCGGAATCGACTCCCGCAATGTCGAGATTCACAAACCCTGCGGCGCTGATCTCGTTCAGCGAGTTGCAACTGATGACGATCGTGAGGGGCGACTCGATGTTGATCTCTTTTTCCGATTTAACGTGCAGCGTGCTTCCCCTGACCTCGGTGATGATGAGGGGAAGGATGTTGTCGTCGCCGGTGATGGTGAAGCTCTGTTCTTCACCGCAGGTGATCGAAACACCGTAGGCGCCGGCCAGCTCGATTCCGGTAAACGTTGCCAGCTCGCGGTCCTCGGTCATGGAGACCCCGCTCCCCTTGACCGCGTTGCGCAGATCGAAGCACCCACAACATCCGTACGTAAAAGCGAGCAGAATCGGGATCAAGGCGAGATGGATCGGTTTCATGGTTTTCTCCCGCGGGGAAGGATGCCCCTGCGATTGGTCTGTAGAGTTCTTAATCTTCCGACCTCTCGTTTCACTCAACGCGCCACTCGAGGATTCCGCCCGAATAATCTTCTTCGAGCTGCACCTCGATCTTGAGCCCGCGCGTGACGACTCTCTCGAACTCGACGCGATTGTATCGGTCCGTCGCTGTCTCGTAGGGAGTCTTGTTCGCCACCGGTTTCCACGTCTCGTCATCGAGCCAGAAAATCCGCCAGCTTGCCGGCACGCGGCAGTGGCCGATTCCCCTGTCGTCGAACCAGTAGACCTCGACCGCCGAGACCGCGCGCGGCGCGTCGAAATCATAGGCCACCCACTCGACCGAACCCTTGTGGTCCCACCAGGTGAAGCGCGCGATGCGCGAGTCCTTCGAACTCTCCGGCGAGAGACCGTCGTTGAGAGCGCGCGTCGTGTCCGACGCGAAGCAGTGGGACGCGCGCGGCTCGGGAGCGACGATCCAATCGCGTCCCATCGGACCGTTGTCGATCTTCGGGAAGGAGGCGATCCTGAGCTTGGCGCAGCCCATGGGAACGAGGATGACCGACTCCTCGGGTTCGTCCGAACGGATCGGTCCCTGTTGCATGCGGCCCACCAGGCCGTCTTCCATCTTCCAGGCCGGGATCGGGCGCGCCCGCGCGCGGAGCGAAACCGGTGCGTCCTCCAATGTGAAGGGCTGCGCCGCGAGTGGGCCGCTCTTGCGCACCATCTCGAAGGACGCCGCGGGCGATCGGTGATCGACCACGAGTCCAAAGTTCCAGGGCGTGGTTGGGAAGACCTCGTGAGCGGGCCACTCGGCAGAGCTCTCGAGATCGGCCTTCTCATGATTCTGCCACTCCTCCTTGCCCTCGGCCTTGATCCACTTCTCGCCGATGGCGAGCGCGAAAGCGAGCGGTCCGGCGCTGACCGACACGGTACCGTACTGGCGCTCCCACTCCTTGACCTCGATCTCCATGGGGAGCAGGAGGTCGACCTGATCTCCGTCTTTCCAGGCTCGATCGATCTTGACATAGGAGATCGGCTCGGGCATGGCGCTCACCACCAGACCGTTGACCTCGACGCGCGCCGCGGCGCACCAGCGCGGCACGCGCAGGTAGAGGGGGAAGCGTGTGCGCTCGGCGCGCGGCCTCTCCTCGCCGGGAAAGACGATGGTGAAGCGGATCGACTCGCCGAATGGATAATCAGTTTCCTCGACGATGCGCACCCTCCGGCCATCCCGCCCGACGCGCGCGTCGACCTCGCTCGCCGCATAAAGAGAAGCGCAGAGCCCGTTGCCGCGCGTGGCGAGCCAGAGCTCCTCCGCATAGTAGGGCCATCCGTGGCTGACGTTGTGCTGGCAGCACCGATAGCGATGGGGGCTGAAGGCCAGCATGCAGCCGCGGTTCTGGAGGCCGGGGCTCTTGTTCGCGGCGTCGAGCTGCACCATGTTGGGCGCCGTCAGATAGTGGAGCGCCTTGTGGTCGGCGGTGAGCGCCGCGGGGAGGGAGTTGAAGGCCACGTCCTCGCAGCGGTCGGCCCACTCCCCATCGCCCGTGATCTTGAGCAGCATCTCGAAGCTATGCATAAACTCGACCATGGAACAGGTCTCGGCCGCCTGGCGGGGGCCGGAGTAGCCTTCGCGGCAGTTCTCGTCTGCGCCGAACATTCCGCCCGGAACCTGCCCGAAACGGTGCATGACCTCGTGATAGTTGCGCAGCGCCGAGTTGATGAACGCGGAATCTTTCGCCTGTTGATAGTAGATCCCCGGCTCGCGGAATCCCTGGCAGATGTTCACGCCGTGCCAGTTCGCGATTCCGGCCGTCCAGTCCGCTGTGCGTTCGTGCATCACGCGCGCCAGGTCGAGCAGAAACGCATCGCCCGTCCGGTTGTAGAGCCAGTAGATGCTCTCGAGGTTGTCGCCGCCGCGGATCTTCTGCCAGCTTCCGGGAAGAAGGTGTTCGCGCGGCACGTCGAGTTGCCAGCGGAAGTAGCGCGTCATGAAGGGCAGGACCCGTTCGTCGCCCGTCGCCTCGTGATATGACTGGAGGCAATTGAGGGCCACCATGTTGGGCCAGCAGTCGTGTTTCTCCTTGTTGCGCCGCGGCCCGAACCAGCCGTCCTCTTCCTGGCTTCCCAGGATCCCGTCGATCCAGAGGCGGGCTTCGCCGATGATGCGCTGATCGCCAAGGATATATCCGAGATCGCCGAATCCCTTGAGCCAGTAGGGGACTTCCTCCCAGGGGCTGTGGCCCTCGCCGTCGGCGCTGAGCCAGGAATTGTCCTCGGTCCGGCAGAACTCGCTGATCTCGGCCAGCCGGCCGATCTGCCCGTCGGCCATCAACTCGAGCTGGGTGCGCAGCCATCCGCGCGGGGTGATCGCGCCGATGGGGAGCTTGATCAGGGGGCTGTCGAGCAGAGGACTGCGATTGGAGACGTAGAATTCGTTTCGTTGCGCGCTCTCCACGACCTGCACAACGGTCACCGACTGACTCTGCTCATCGGTCATCTCGAGACTCCCGCAATCGGTGAGTGGGAAGAGAAGAACCAGGGCCACCAAGCTTAATGCAAACCTCGGTTCGATCAGCTTCCGGCTTCGGCCGGAGCCTGTTCGGTGCATCGCGGTCATGGGTTTCTCCAGGGTAGCTGTTCGAGCTGGACGTTGCCGCCCGAAAAAATGATGCCCACACGTTCGGCAGTGACGCGCTCCCGAATCGCACGGAACGCGGCCAGAGGCACGGCCGCCGAGGGTTCGATGATGATCTTCATCCTCTCCCACACGAGGCGCATCGCGTCGATGATCGCCGCGTCGTCGACGACGACGATCTCGCTGACATGATCGCGGAGGATGGGAAAGGTGAGGTCGCCGAGCGAAGTGAGGAGTCCGTCGGCGATCGTGTTCGGCTCGATGGAGGGAATGATTTTTCCTTCGCGCAACGAACGGAACGCGTCGTCGGCACCGGCCGGCTCTCCGCCCACGATCCGGGCGTGGGGCGCGAGAGCCGCCACGGTCAGTGCCGTGCCGCTGAGGAGGCCGCCGCCGCCCACCGGGGCCAGGACCATGTCGAGATCGGGCACGTCGTGAAGGAGTTCCAGCGCTGCCGTGGCCTGGCCCGCGATGATCCTGTAATCGTTGTAGGGGTGGACGAAGGTCGCGCCTGTTCGGTCGACAACCTCCCGCGCTGTCGACTCGCGCGCCGCGAGGGTCGGTTCGCAGAGGATGATCCGGCCGCCGTAGCCCTCCACGGCAGCCCGTTTCACGGGAGGCGCGGTTCGGGGCATGACGATGTGGGCGTCGATGCCCCTCTTGCGGGCGGCGAGGCTGAGCGCGGCGGCGTGGTTGCCTGACGAATGGGTGGCCACCCCTCGTTTCGCGGCATCGGCGTCGAGCGAAAAGACGACGTTGCACGCGCCGCGGAACTTGAAAGCGCCCACCTTCTGAAAGTTCTCGCACTTGAAAAAGAGCGACGCTCGCGTCAAGAGGTCGAGTGCCGCACAGGTCAGGACCGGCGTGCGGTGTATATGGGATTCGATTCGCCGGGCGGCGTCGCGAATCGTGTCGAGATCGGGGGGCGTCTTCATGATGGAGGTATTATCGCCTGGTGCGGTAATTTCAAAAGCAAATTCGGTCAGCGATCATAGGAACAGCCCGCGTGTCAGGCGCTGAGTGATAAGCTTCCCGCCGGAGGAGGTTGCCGGCGGGAAGCTTCATACAGACCTGTCAAGGACTGACAGGATTATTATCATCATCGTCGTCGTTGTGGTTGATCACGGCCGGAACACCGACAGCGACAGTCACTCCTCCGACGATGATCAATGTCCATTCGAGTGTGGTCAGTGCGGCTGGTGCGAGGGCTCCCGTGGCACCGTCCCGCGCCACGGCAGGCACCACGGCCTGGACCGCACCCGCGGTCGCCCCCTCGGTCACTTGAAGACTGAAGGTCGGCTTGCCCGCCACATGGAGAGCGAAGTTTCCTTCGGGAAGATTCTTGAATGTGTACTCGCCCTTGGCATTGGTCGTGGTCTTTTGAACGATCTTACCGTCCTTGTCGACGATCGACATTTCCACGTCCTTGAATGCTTTGCCTTTCGAATCCTTGAGAACGCCTTTAAGGTTTCCCGGCGGCACCTTCTGCACATTAACGGGATCTTGGGCGGTCAGAGCCGGACTTCCCATGACGAGCAAAAGGGCCAGAACCAGAAATGAACCGAAGACAATCTTCATACCTCACCTCAATAAAACAACTCGTGTTGAACGTTTCTCATTGACAGTGAAAATCGGATGTGTACATCACCGGTCATCAGAACACATTCTTTTTTCCGTATTCCGCCGCATCGTTGGGCGAAATACTTTCTAGTCGTCTGCTCTCGTCCCCGATCTGGCAGACTCGTTGGTCTCCTCTCTTGGCTGGCTTCTCCTTAACTGATGGAAAGGTGAATCTTTCGTCCCTGTACTCGTTGGTCCCGCCCGGTATGCGACCGCCGCACTTCGCACGGGACGTCACCGGATTGCCCGGCCCGATACCCTGGAGTTTCCTGGCGAGTGTGTTACCAATCATAGAACAGCTTCCCGAAAGCTACCGCCGAAACTGCTTTGCCGCCATGCTTCTAACTATCGGTAATTTCTGCAGATAAGGTCAACAGACCTTTAGTAGGCGCCTTGCGGAATTCTACGTAGGCCATGGCTTGATGCGGTTGTAGGCGATATTCCGGCAGGGAGGATGATGGGAGACGGTTCTGTCGATCGAACTCCGTGAAAAAGTGAGGCGATCAAACGAAGTCGACAAGGTTGTTCTGAATCGCGTACCGCATCAGTTCGGCATTGTTATCCAACGCCATCTTTTCCAGGATACGGGAACGATAAGTACTGACTGTCTTAGGAGAGAGAAAGAGTTCTCTGGCGATTGTGCTCACCGTCTTTCCCTCTGAGATGAGGCAGAGAACCTCGAACTCGCGGTCCGAGAGAATCTCGTGAGGAAGCTTTCCGTCTTCCGACGACTGCAGGTGGAAGACGAGTTTCTCACTCAGCGTCGGTGTGATGAACTTGCGTCCCGCCGTGACAGTTTCGATCGCCGTGATGAGTTCTTCAGTGGCGCTCGATTTGGATAGATAACCGGAGGCGCCGGTCTTCAGCGCCCGCACAGCGTACTGCTCCTCCGAGTGGACGCTGAGAATGAGAACGGGCAGGTCGGGCTTTTCGGCCTTGACCTGCTTGAGGACATCGAGGCCGCTCGCGCCCGGCATGGAGAGATCGAGAAGCACGACGTCGAAGTCACTCTCGCGAACCGCGCTGAGGACCTCGGGCCCCGAGCCGGCTTCGGCCGCGACCTCGAAAGATTCGGTCTCGGCAATGATCTTCTTCAATCCCTGGCGCACAACCGGATGGTCATCGGCGATCAGTATCTTCTTCATCTTGTGATCTCCCTCTCTGGCGACGGCGTCACCGCCTGGTCTTCCAAAGGAATGAACGCTTTCACAATTGTTCCACCGCCTGTCTCACCATTTAACACGGCGGTCCCCCTGATGCCAAGGGCCAGTTCCTTCATTTGAAAGAGGCCAAACGAATCGCGAGCAGCGATCGCGTCTTCGCTGATCCCCTTTCCATTGTCCTCGATACTCAGCACGAGAGCGGCGCCGTCGAGGTTCAATCTGATTATTACTTCCCCGGCATTGGAGTGGCGGGCCACATTGGACAGGGCCTCATCGAGTATTCCAGTCAGGGCCGCGGAAATGTTCCGGCCCACATCGATCGGTTCCTGGTCAAGAAGCGTAATGCACCTGATCCGCGACTCGGTTTCGAATTCACGCGCGCGCCACTCGATCACGTCCTGGAGTTCGAGATTCTCGGGGACACCCGGCTTGCAGCGCGCCATGATTTCCCGAACGGCGCTGAAGATCTTGTCGATTTCCGATCCCATCGATGTGATCTCTTCGCTTGAATCGGATGGCGCTCCGTCCAGTCTCTTGCCGAGCTGGGCGAGATCGATCTTGAGTCTGGTGAGAGACTGCCCCACATCATCATGAAGCCGGCGACCGATTGCGGCGCTTGCCGTCTCGTGACTGGAGCGCTGGTGGGCGACGAGTCGACGCAGTTGATCGATCGTGGAGAACGGATCGTCGTCGGCCATAATCAGATCCCACTTTTTTTCCAATGCCGAGAGGAGATCGGCTTCCCTGTCAACCGGACACCACGTGAGGTCGTGACCCGCCCGGCGCACCGCGTTGATCCAGTGGTCCAGGTTGCTTTCTGATCTTTTCAGAACGAGAATGCGCATCGATGTGCCTGTCGTAATTGTGACACAAGGTAGAAAATTCCGTTCGATGACCGCCGAAAGGATGGAACCTTTCGAACCGTATCCGGTGCTCGTCAATATGTGGTCACGTTTATGTGGTCACGTTTTTTTAAGCCAAATTCAGAATACCCAAGCTCGATTAGCTTCTACAGTACCTCGTTAAAAAATCCCCGTTTTGAAAATATCCATGAACGTAAGTTCTG
>CAYXGI010000038.1:0-55823 GCA_964464495.1 uncultured Phycisphaerales bacterium | reverse complement strand
GAACCGAGGCTCTTCACGCCATCAACCTTCTCAATGGGAAGGGTGTTCTGACCGAAAGTCACGCCAACGAGCAGAACAGCAAACAAAACAACCAAAGAAACTTTCTTCATGACAGGTGTCCTCCAAGAAAAAAAACACGGTACGGGATTCACCATGGTGAGACCCACACACAGAGTCTCAACAAACAAACTTATGATTTTGAAACAGGATTACAGGCTTACAAGGTTAAGACCAGACGGCACCTTGATAAGAGGTCCCTGGAGTGATTCTCCAGAGAAAAGGGTGCCGACCCGGAATTCTACATTTCAATTAAATTCCAGACCTGAGGTACTAACAGCCTGAGGTCATGAGTTTCTACTTGATAATCGTGTCCTTCTTTTTCGTTCCGGAAGTTTACCTAAAGAATAGGCTCAATGCAATGTTTAATTCGATAAAATTAGATTTCGTTAATAAGGTACGGGCCTTCGGCCCCGGTTCTCTTAGGGTTGTCATCGAAGCGAGACGATATAAATCAATTTAATACAATATGTTATTTCTCGAATCAGGAGGCCTGACTCGATCCGGTCCCAGTATCTCAGTAACTGTGTTCGTCACCGGGATACTTTTCGGAGCGCACCTCTTCGACGAAAAGACCGAGCGCCTCCGCCGCGGCGGAACCGAGCTCAGCGTATCTTTTGACGAATTTGGGGGATTCGGGGCCCGTGAGACCCAAAAGATCGTACAAAACAAGCACTTGACCATCGCAATGGATGCCGGCGCCGATACCTATGGTGGGTATTTTCAGCTTGCCCGTCACTCTCGCCGAAAGATCGGCCGGTACGCACTCGAGAACCACGCCAAAGGCTCCCGCGTCCTGGACCGCACAGGCATCGGCAATGAGCCGTTCGGCAGCCTTCTGCTTCTTTCCCTGAACGCGATAGCCGCCGAGCTGATGGACCGACTGGGGTGTCAGCCCCACGTGGCCCATCACCGGGATCCCCGCGGTGGTGAGCCGTGCGATCGTCTCGGCCATGGGGATGCCGCCCTCGAGCTTGACCGCCTCGGCGCCGCTCTCCTTCATCACCCTTCCCGCGTTGCGCAGAGCGTCCTCGGGTGAGATCTGGAAGGACATGAAGGGCATATCGGCCACGACCATGGCGTTCTGAGTGCTCCGGGAGACGATGGCGGTGTGATAGATCATTTCGTCGAGAGTCACGGGAAGGGTAGTATCACGGCCCTGGACAACGTTTCCGAGCGAATCGCCCACGAGAATGATGTCGATGTCAGCTTGATCCACGATCCGCGCGAAGAGGCAGTCGTAGGCTGTCATCATGATGATCTTCTCACCCTTGCGCTTCTTGATCCGCAGTCCGCGTGTGGTTGTTCGGCTCATGATCTCCCTCGCCTTGCTACTATATATAAATACTTCTAAATCGAAGCCATCCCAATATTCGCCTAAAGGCGCTGCTGAGTCAAGGCGTCGCGGCAAGAGAAAAATACAGGGTTCCTTCTCGGTCCCACCCGTTTATGCTAATCTTCCGTCCGAAAGGAGGGTTGAACGTGGACTTCGAAACAATTGGCTGCTGCGGACTCTTCTGCGAATCGTGTGACATCTACCAGAGTGTCCAGAAGGGCACGCTCAAAAATCTGGCCGCCAAATGGGACATGGCTCCCGAGGACCTCGCCTGCGACGGATGCCGTTCGGGCCGCCATGGAGCCCAGAGCTCCAAGTGCTATATTCGCAAGTGCTGTCAGGAAAAAGGTTTGGACGTCTGCGGCGATTGCGGGGAGTTCCCCTGCGCCACTTTGAAGAAATTCAACGACCATGCCGCCCCCCACAGCTCCCTCGCCGTCTCCAACTGCGAGTTATTTCGCGAGGTCGGTCTTTTCGAGGGCTACCACATTCAGCGAGAAAAATGGTCGTGCACCTGCGGCGAGGTGTTCAGTTGGTACCAGTCGAAATGCTCGCGCTGCAACGAGGAGCTGGAAAACCTCCTCGACGACTGATTTCGTTCAACCTTTTTGAGACTCCCGGGAGAGAATCGATGGAGTTCGGCCCGCCGAGAGGCATGCGTGACTTTTACCCCGAAGACCTGGCGGCGAGAAACAATCTCTTCAATATCTGGCGCCGCGCGGCGCACCTTCACGGTTTCGAGGAGTATGACACGCCTGTCGTGGAGACCGAGGAACTCCTCATCCGCAAGGGCGGCGAGGACATCGTACGCCAGATCTACAGCTTCGAGGACAAGAGCGGACGCCGCCTCGCGCTCAGACCCGAAATGACCCCGTCCCTCGCCCGCCTCGTGCTCACCCGGCAGAACACCCTCAGCTTTCCTCTCAAGTGGTTCTCCATTCCCCAGTGCTTCCGCTACGAGCGGATGACCAAGGGCCGCAAGCGCGAACACTATCAGCTCAACCTCGACATCATCGGCGAGGAGAGCGTCTTTGCCGAGGCGGAGGTTCTCTCCGCCGCGATCAGTTCGCTCATTCAGGCCGGACTCGATGAGGGCGATTTCCACGTTCATGTCGGCAGCCGCGCGCTCCTCGGCGATCTCTTCGATGCGTCGGGCATTCCGATGGAGCAGTTCGACGCGGTCTGCCTCGCTCTCGACAAACGCGACAAGCAGCCCCCTGAAAAAATCGCCGAGCTCCTGCGCGCCGAGGGGCTCTCCGACGAGCAGGTGGAGAAGGCATTCGGTCTGCTCGAGATCAACGAACTCTCCGAGGCCACGTCTTTTCTGCCCACGAAGACAGACGCTCTCGATAGCGTGGAACAGCTCTTCACAGTCATGAACGACTACGGCATGGGCGGCTTCGTCAAGTTCGACATCTCGATCGTGCGCGGCCTCGCCTACTACACGGGGATCGTGTTCGAGGCCTTCGACGCGGAAAGGAAATTCCGGGCGATCTTCGGCGGCGGCCGCTACGACAATCTTCTCAGCTCGCTCGGCGGTAAGCAGATCCCCAGCGTGGGTCTCGGTTTCGGCGATGTGGTGGTGGCCGAGATACTCGCGAGCCTCGGCCGCTCGCTGAAGGCGCCGCCCTCGGTCGACGCCCAGATCGGATTCCTCTCCGACGAAGAGCGGCCGATGGCGCTCTCCGGCGCACGCGTCCTGCGCGCGGCGGACCGGTCTGTGAACCTCGACCTCAAGGCCCAGAAGGCAAAGAAATTCTTCACGCGCACGGCGCGATCGGGCGTCCGCTACGCCGTCTACATCGGACCGTCGGAGAGGGACGCGGGCTGCTACCTGGTCAAGAACATGGCCGACACTGTCCAGGAGACGGCGTCTATCGAGGAGCTCTGCGCCAAAATCCGGAAGTAAACACCGTCTCGATGAGAGGGAGAATCTGGCCGTGGCCGCGAACACCGGTCTGCTCCAGGCCGAAAAGGTCTCTGTGAAACGCAACGCGGGAACGAGCCGGCGCAACGTTCTCGATAAAATCAACCTTTCCATCGACCATGGCGAAATCGTCCACGTTCAGGGCCCGTCGGGAACAGGCAAGAGCACTCTGCTCTGGGCGATCGCCCGCATGTTGCCCCTCGATGAGGGCGCGCTCTTCTTCGAAGGCCGCCCCGCGTCGGAGTGGGCGGCTCCCGCGTGGCGCACGCTCGTGGCGCTCGTGGTCCAGACCCATTCGATGGTGCCCGGAACAGTGGCGGACAATCTCCTTCTTCCCTGGACGTTGAAGATCCGAAATCGGCCGGAGAGCGGGGCGGACGATGAGCGGCCCGACCGCGACTCGCTGCGGAACGAGCTCGACGCGCTCCTTCTCGAAGAGGTGTCACTCGAAACAAATGCCTCGCAGCTCTCGGTCGGTCAGGCCGCGCGGATCTCCTTCTTGCGCGCCCTTCTCACGACACCACGCTGTCTGCTCCTCGACGAACCCTGCGCGGCGCTCGATCACGACGCGGCCGAACGCGTCATGGCCCGGATCACCGATTTCGTTGCCGAGGGCCGGGCGGCGCTCATCGTGGGCCACGGGGCGCTCGATCGCGTCGGTCGCGTCGTGCGCCTCGAATCGGGACGGCTGACGGAGGAGAACCGATGACGGGCGCTGTCGAAATCGGCCTGACCCAGCTCCTCCTGGCAACGGGATTCATCGTCGTCGCCGCGGGCCTCAGTCTCGCCCTCAGCCTCGGTTATTGCCGCTCCCTGATCATCGCCACGGTGCGCACCTATCTGCAGCTCTGGGCGCTGGGATTCGTGCTCCGCTGGGTGTTCGGCATCGATTCGGCCTGGCTCGTTCTGGCCATTCTGACCGTGATGTTGATCATGGCTGCTTTCACCATTCAGGGCCGCGTGACGAGCCGGCCGCGCGGAATCTTCCCTGCCTTGCTCAATGCCGTGTTCATCTCGGGCGTGACCGTCACCTTCGCGGTGACCGCCCTCATCGTCAATGTCGAACCGTGGTACGCACCCCGCTACGTGATCCCCATCGGCGGCATGGTGATCGGCAACTCGATGACCGGCCTCGCCCTCGCCCTGGAACGCGTCTTCGGCGACATGCGCAGTCGCAAGAACGAAATCGACACGCTCCTCTCTCTCGGCGCCACCACCTTCGAGGCAGCTCTTCCCAGCATCCGCACCGCGCTCCGCGCCGGGCTGATTCCGACGATCAACTCCATGAGCGCCGTGGGTATCGTGTTCATCCCCGGCATGATGACCGGTCAGATCCTGGCGGGCGCCGATCCCCGGACAGCGGCCTCTTATCAGATCGTGGTCATGCTCATGATCTCGGCCGCCACCACCCTGGGATCGGTGATCGCCGTTCTGACCTCCTACAACCGCGCCTTCGACAGACAAAGTCGCTTCACCCTGGACGAGGGGAGCTGATCCCGGTTAAATAAATTTTCTGAACAGACCACCACATCGCCCAGGCACCCCACGGGGCGACCGTTTGTCGATCCCAGGAGACGCCATGAAACGCCAGACTCTTCTTGTGACCCTCACCGCGGGGGCCGTGATCTTCACTCTCCTTTTGCTCATCCAGACCAAAGCGGCGAACCGGGCGCCCGACCTCGTGCTCGTCAACGGCCGGATCATCACGATGAATGAACAGGCCCCCAGCGCCACGGCGATCGCTGTCAAAGCCGACCGGATCGTGGCGGTCGGAGATTCGGACGAGATCGCCAAGATGGCCGGCGGATCGACGCGCGTCGTCGATCTCGATGGAAAGACGGTCGTGCCGGGATTGATCGAATCCCACGCCCACCTCCTCGGAATGGGAAGGGCCATGATAATCCTCGATCTCACCGGCGCGGCGAGCGAGGATGCCGTCGCCGGTCTGGTCCGCGCCCGCGCCGCCGAGATCGAACCGGGCCAGTGGATCGAAGGCCGCGGATGGGACCAGAACCTCTGGGCGGTCAAGCGCTTCCCCACCTTCCAGTCGATCACCGAGGCGGCTCCCGGGAATCCGGTCTGCCTCACGCGCGTCGACGGCCACGCGGTCTGGATCAACCGCGCCGCCATGGACGCGAGCGGCATCACGGCCGCCACCGTCGATCCTTCCGGCGGACGCATCGAGCGGGACGGCGCGGGCGCGCCCACGGGAGTGCTCGTCGACAATGCCGCCGAGCTCGTGGGCGCCAAGATTCCGTCGCTCACCCGCGAGGCGAAGAAGAGCGCCCTCCTCGCCGCGATCGAAAAATGCAACACCTTCGGATTCACCAGTTTTCACGATGCCGGCGCCGGAGCGGACACGATCTCCCTCTACCGCGAGATCCTCGACGACGGGGACCTGACCCTTCGCATGAACGTGATGCTCTCCGGGAGCGACGCGGATCTCCTCGAAGAATATTTCAACACCGGCCCGGTGCTGGACGAGGGCGGACGCTTTCTCGCCATCCGGAGCGTCAAGCTCTTCGCCGACGGCGCGCTCGGATCGCGCGGCGCGGCGCTCCTCGAGGACTATGCCGACGAAGAGGCCAACAGGGGCCTTCTCATCGACAGGTCGGATCGCATCTTCGAGATCGCCGACCGGGCGCTCGCTGCCGGGTTCCAGGTCTGCACGCACGCGATCGGCGATCGCGCCAACCGCGTCTGCCTCGACGCCTACGAACGCGCCTTGGGCGCACACCCCGACGTGGACGATCCCCGCTTCCGCATCGAGCACGCCCAGATCCTCGACAAGAATGACATCCCCCGCTTTGCGACGCTTGGTGTGATCGCCGCCATGCAGTCCCAGCACTGCACGTCGGACATGGCCTGGGTGCCGACCCGGATCGGCGCGGCCCGCGCGGCAGAGGGCGCCTATGTCTGGAAATCGCTCCTCGATCTCGGGGTCAGCGTTCCCAACGGTTCGGACGCGCCCGTCGAGTCGGCCAATCCCTTTTACGGCCTCTATGCGGCAATCACCCGCCAGGACCGCGACGGCAATCCAGCCGACGGCTGGTACCCCGAGCAGCGCATGACGCGGCAGCAGGCACTCGAGTCTTTCACCCTGAGCGGCGCCCACGCATCCTTCGAGGAGAAGATCAAGGGATCTCTCGAGGAAGGCAAGCTGGCTGACATGACTGTTCTGTCCAGGGACATCATGTCCGTGCCCGCAGAGGAGATACTCGAAACGGAAGCGCTTCTGACGATCGTGGGCGGCCGAATCGTTTTCGAGAGGGACGGCGCCTTCTGATCACGCGTGAATCGCCCGCCCGCCCGCGTCGAGTGCCGCTTCCATGATCGCCTCGTGCAACGTGGGATGTGAATGGATCGCGTGGCCGATCTCTTTCCAGGTCAGACCGGCCGCCACGGCGATCTCGAGCTCGCCCAAGAGCTCGGCCGCCTCGGGCCCCACGATGTGGCCGCCGATCAATTTGTCGCTCCCCTTGTCGAAGATGAGTTTGACCATCCCGTCCCGCTCACCGGCCGCCACCGCCTTGCCCACACCCATGAACTGAAACCGTCCCACCTTGACGTCGAATCCCTTCTCGATGGCAGCAGCTTCTGAAAATCCCACGCTGCCCACCTGGGGATGGCAGAAGGTGCAGCCCGGGATGGCGTCGTAGTTCATCGACGCAGGATCGCGCCCCGCGATGCGCTCCACGCAGAGGATCGCCTCGTGGGAGGCGACATGGGCGAGCAAAGGCGGACCGATCACATCGCCGATGGCCAAAACGCCATCGACCGAGGTCTTGTAGTTCTCGTCGACAGTGATGAAGCTCCGGTCGCAGGCGACACCGATCTCCTCGAGGCCGAGATCCTCTATGTTGCCGCGCACGCCGATCGCCATGAGCGCTTTCTGGCCGGTGATCGTCTTCTCCGCGCCCTTCTTGTCGGTCACGGTGACAGCCACACCATCGGGGCCGGGGATCACGCTCGACACGGAATGCCCGGTGAGGATCTTCATTTTGTGCTTCTTGTAGACGCGCGCCACCACCTTGGAGATCTCGGGATCCTCGATGGGCAGCACCTCATCGAGCATCTCGATGATGGTGATCCGCGTGCCGAGGCTGTTGTAGAAGTAGGCGAACTCCATGCCGATGGCGCCGGCGCCGATGACCACCATCGACTCAGGGAGCGCGTCAAGTGTCATGGCCTGGCGGTAACCGATCACCTTCTCGCCGTCGATCTCGATCCCCGGGATGCTGCGCGCCCGTCCGCCCGTGGCCACGATCGTGTTCGTGGCCTCGATGCGGCTCGTCTCGGCGCCGCCGGCGTCGAAGATCCCCACCTCGTGGGGCGAGAGAAATCGCGCCGCGCCCTCGATAACGGGAATCTTGTTCTTCTTGAAGAGGTAGGAGACACCCATGGAGACGCGCTTGGCCACATCGCGGCTGCGGGCGATGATGCCGTTGAAATCGACGGTGAAGTCGGTTGTGGGAACGCCGAATTCTTTTCCCCTGCGGATCGTCTCGACGACCTCGGCGCTCTTGAGCAGCGCCTTGGTCGGGATGCACCCCCAGTTGAGACAGACCCCGCCGAGCTCGGCCTTTTCCACGACAGCGACCTTGATGCCGAGCTGGGCGGCCCTGATGGCGCCCACGTATCCGCCTGGTCCGGATCCGACGAAAAGCAAGTCGTACTTCGATGAATCCATTGATCCCTCCCTCGGACAGTAAGAAAAGAGCCTGCTCGCCCCGCGGGGGGGCGTGTGGCCTCGAATTTAAGGACGGCGCGGAAAAATGTCACTCCAATTCCAGATCAGCCGACTTTTTCAGCGGGCCGGAAAGAAAAGGTTTGAACAGGCCGCGGTCGCAAACGGATAATGCGTCTTTCCCGGCGGTTCCAGGTCCTGACTCCAAGAGGACTCGATTCGAGGAGAAGGCAAATGCGTTTCTGGCTGATCGGCTGCGGTTCCCTGCTCGTCATCGTGATCATTCTCGGAGTGGTTGGGTTCAAGTACGTCAAGGACGCTGCTATCGAGTTCAAGGATGATCTGGAATTTGTCCTGGACGAGTACAGTGCGCTCGATAGGGACTTCCCCTTCGAGAAGCCCGAAGACGGCATCCTGTCGGCCGACGACTATGCGCGCTTCGCCCGGTGCCGCCGAATCCTGCTCGAGGATCTGGACGAGTACCTCGGCGAGTTCGAGGGCGAGGATACTTCCTGGAAGAAAAAAATCTCGCTCGTGGTCAACATGCCGACCGAGATCGGACGCTTTCACGTGACGGCGCTCAAGGAGGCGGGTCTCTCGCCCACCGCCTACGAATGGTACGTCAACCACACCTTTCTCATGCTCAGGTATGCCGAGCATCCCGACGCGCCGGCGGGTCTCAAGGAGTTGAGGAACGATCTCGAGAACTTGTCGTGGGAGGACAATCCCTTTGCCGAAAACGAAGAGGGGCCCTTTGCCGACGGCAAAGACGATCTGGACGAGATCCTCCCGCACGTCGATGCGATCTACATCCGCCTCCCCAGGGAGAACATCGACGCCGTCGTCGCACAGGCCGACACGCTGACCGAAACAGAACGTGTCATCTACTTCGATGTCATGTTTCTCGAGATGGGAATCCACAGGAACGAGGCGGAGAGCGAATTCGGGAGCAACAAATGAGGATCGTTCAATGACCGGAACCAACGGCGAGACATCGGACACCACCGCCCTGCGGGCTCTTCTGTCAGATGTGATCGTCCCAGTTCTGTTTCCCGGCGCCGCGTCGGCTCTGCCGCCCGATCTTCCGCGACGCGCGATCGAGGTTCTGGACAGCGTGGGCGATCTGGAGGCGCGCTGGGACGAGATTGCCGGACTGCTCGATGACTCCCGATCGACGGCGGCGATCGTGTCTGGCTTTGCTGCAGATGACAGACTGGTCAAGACCGGCCGGACCGTGGCGTTCCACCTCCGCGGCAAGCGATCCTTCACCCCTCCCGCCACGGGCGCTGCGGCCAATCTCGGAATCAGTCTCAGCGCCGAGGGCTCTCTGGCTCTCGAGTTCAGAAGCGGCGCCGAGACATTCGATGACCCTGCCGTGCACAAGAGATTTATCGCGGTGGGCAAGTCTCTCCCTCGGACAGCGCCGACCGACATTCTGGCCGCGGCTGTCCTGCCCCAGACCAGCGCCCTTCTCGGTGTGAACACACCGCTCAAGGTCAATCTACTCGGATTCCCTTTCAGCCTCCGGTTCGGGATCGTCGTGGCGGACAGGGGAAGGATCAGGCTCTTCGCCGCCGGTCCGGTTGTCAAGGAGATCCCCCTATGAAAGGACACGGCTGACCATGAACAAGCAGACGACTCTTCGGAAACTCAAGGACGAGAAGGTCCGTTTTCTGAGACTGCAGTTCACCGATGTGATGGGCATCATCAAGAACGTGGAGGTCCCCGACCACCAGTTCAAGAAGGCTGTGGACGGCGACATACTCTTCGACGGATCGTCGATCGAGGGATTCGTGCGCATCGAGGAGTCGGACATGAAGCTTGCGCCCGATCTAGACACGCTCGACATCCTCCCCTGGGAGGAGGCGAACGGGCAGGGCAAGGTGGCGCGCATGATCTGCGACATCCGCTACCCCGACGGCACGGAATTCCCCGGCTGCCCGCGCACGGCGCTCAAGAAGCAGATCGCCCGGGCGCGCAAGATGGGATACCACCTGATGGTCGGCCCCGAGGCGGAGTTCTTCCTCTTCCAGCGGGGCGCGAACGGCCAGGCCACGACGATCACCCACGACAGCGGCGGCTACTTCGACCTGGCGCCCGTCGACCGGGGCGAAGAGGCGCGGCGCGCCATGGTGAACATCCTCGAGAAGATGGGATTCGAGATCGAGACCTCCCATCACGAGGTGGCGCCCGGCCAGCACGAGATCGACTTCAAGTACGGCGAGGCGCTCAAGACGGCCGACAATCTCGTCACCTTCCGCATGGTGGTGCGCAAGGCGGCCTTCGACTACAACCTGCACGCCACCTTCATGCCCAAGCCGGTCTTCGGCGAGAACGGGTCGGGCATGCACTGCCACCTCTCGCTCTTCAAGGGCAAGAAGAACGCCTTCGATGCGCCCCGGGGCGACCTGGGACTGAGCCACACGGCCCACCACTTCATCGCGGGAATTCTCGATCATGCCAAGGCGATCACCGCCGTGACCAACCCACTCGTCAATTCCTTCAAGCGGCTCGTGCCCGGCTACGAAGCCCCCACCCACATCGCCTGGTCTGAAAAAAACCGCTCGCCGCTCTGCCGCATCCCGGCAAGCCGCGGTGTGGGCGCCCGCATGGAGTTCCGCTCGCCCGATCCCTCGTGCAACCCCTACCTCGCCATCGCCGTCATGCTCGGCGCCGGCCTCGACGGGATCGAGAAGAAGCTCGTGCCGCCCAAGGCGGTGAACACCAATGTCTACTCCATGAGCGAGCGGGAGAAAAAGCGGCACAAGATCCGTTCCCTGCCCGGCGACCTCAAGGGCGCGCTCCTCTGCCTCCAGGACGACAAGGTCATCTGCGACGTCCTCGGCAAGCACCTCCTCGATTATTTCGTGAAGGCCAAGACCGCCGAGTGGGGGCACTACATCGCCACCGTGTCGCAGTGGGAGCTCGACCAGTACCTCGACAAGTTCTAGAAGCCTGTCGGACTTGGCCATCTGAAAAGGGCGCCCATAGGTCGGAGGTGGTGAGGCTTTTTGCGGCCTCCGACATTCTGTCCCGCCCTATATTGGAGTCGGGATTTTGGTCACTCGGACAGACTGAAGTCGGCCGCAAAAAGCCTCACCACCTCCGACCGCGCGGACCCTAAATTCGGATTTCGAGTCTGACAGACTCCTTCGATTTCAATTCTCCCTCCTCCCTGATCACCCCGTCTTCAGACGATGCAGCCTTTTCACAGTGTAGGCCACAGGCAGACCAGCTCCCATCTTCTTCGGAGAAGCGCGGAACTTCACCCAGAACGGCGAGTACGGCAGCAGGATCATTCCCCGTCAGGCGGATGCGATCTTTTTCGTTGAGACGGTCAGCGCGCTCCGGCTCGCGCTCCGGCTTGCGCTCCGGCTGGAGTAACCGTTTCAAGCGTCCCATCCATGAGCAGCCACGTCCGCGGATCGAGACGAAGGGACTCGGGTTTCGAGTCGAGATCGAAGGTGAAGAGTTCCGATCTCTCGTCGACGCGCACCGTCTCGATGATAAGCGGCTCATCGCGCGCCGCGACGATCCCGATATCGAGGGGAAAGACGAACACTGATTCGCCGGGCTGCGCCTGACGCAGGTCGACGATCAGCGCGCCCTTCTCGTATTTCCAGCTTCCATCGAGAACGGGATGGCCCGGCTCGAAGATCCACTGCTCGAAGAACCAGCCGAGCTCTTTCCCCGACGCCTCCTCCATGGACCGCTCGAAATCGGCAGTCATGGCATTGCGGTCGCGGAACTCCTCGTAGTAGGCGCGGATTCCGTTCCAGAAGGCCTCCTCCCCCACCTCGCGGCGCAGCATGTGAAGCACCCAGCTCCCCTTCTGGTAGCTGTTCGCGCTGAGGAGATCGTCGAGCTTCGCAATCGACGGATCGACCACTGGCGAGTCGGGCCGTCTCTCATGAAAAGCCAGAACGCGCTTGCGGTCTCCGGCGAGCCCGGCATCGAGACGCGCGCGGCCATGAGTGAACTCGTTGAAGAGGTGGGTGAAATAGGTGGCGAATCCCTCGCTGAGCCAGATGTGGTGCCAGTCGCCGGCGGTCACCGAATCGCCGAACCACTGGTGGGCGATCTCGTGCGTCACGAGGTCGGCGCGCTTCCCCGTTCCCGTGACCGATTTCTCATTGTAGAAGATGACGCTCGCGTTCTCGGTCCCGCCGTAGCGGGTGCGCGACTGCACATTGGCGAGCTTTTCGTAGGGATAGGGCCCCACGCGGCTGCTGAAAAAAGCCACCACCTGCGGCGCCGGCGCGAAGTCGAAGAAACCGGCATCCCTGTTTTGCGGATAGACCCAGGTCTCGATCGGCACGCTGTCGAGAACAGCGACATGTTGCACCGCAAAGCGAGCCGCACCGATCACCATGCAGTAGGTGGTGATCGGTACCGATTCGGACCAGTGCGTGAGGCAACGGCCTCCGGGAAGGCTGCTCTCCTCAACCTTGCGCCCATTGGCCACGACCTGGTAGCGCTCCGGCGCGGTGACGATGAACTCGCACGTGGCCTTGTCATAGGGATGGTCGATCGATGGGAGCCAGTGGCGCGCCCGGTCTGGCCAGTTGTCGCCGAAAAAGGTGCGGTCGCCGAACGTGTTGTCCGAGATGACGAGGCCGTCGGCCGGCCGGCCCGCGTAAGAGACAATGATGCGCCGCCGCTCACCACGCGTGGAGGGTTCGGCCAGATCGATTCGAAGACGGTTGTCCGCGTGGTCGAAGGGCATCGATTGCTCCTTCGATCGGACAGACGACACGGTCATGCCCGTCTCCGTTCCCTCAGACTGTCCCACGAGATCGAAAACAATCTCGGAGATCCCCTCCTCTTTGAATTCCACTTCGAGCGTGGCCGTTGCCGCGAGCGCATCGGTCTCATCGGAGAGTTCGAGGACGAAGACGTAGTGCTTGACATCGATCGCGTTGTTTCGCCGATAATCATCAGCTTGAGAGGGCGTGCACAAAAAAGCCGCGCAGAGGAAAACGAGGATCAATCGATTCATCACACCTTATCCAGTCGATTCAGGAGGGGTTTCTCGAGGCACTAACCGGATTCGCTCCCAATAGTCTGGCAGATCGAGCCTGAGGGCGCAACCGAGTGAACGGAGGCGAAGCATAGTGTGACCGAGAAAAGGGATGAGGAGAAAAAAGAACTTGTCAGGAAACCCAGTTTCTCAGGGTATTAGGAGGTGAAGAGCGGGTTTTACGCCATGGGCGTGGCAACCTTGACAAGTTCTCAAGTGTAGTCTCTTTTCTGTGTTTCAAATTTGCCCGTGCGGACCTGTGTTGATCCTTCCTGTTTATCTATTTCCATCGATTCGGAAAGGGACTCAGTAATTCTCGAAAAAGAACCACTCGCCACTCACAGACTCGCGAACCGGCAGAATGACGCATGACGCAATCCGGAGGACGCGGTCCGGCCACCTGTAAAAGTGGTCCATTTGCGAGTTTTTGCCGGGAAAGCGTGACCGACCGCTCAGGGCCGTTCAGCGTCGATTCGGATCGGCAAGGCGAGGTTGACCGATTCGCTGCCTGTTCTGGCAGCAAGAAAGAGCATCCGCGCCCGCCCCTCCCTGTCGGTGAACACGAAAGGCCGCTCGAGACGATCGGGCTTGAAGACCGATTGATCGTCGAAGCCGATCTGCTTGGTCATGATCGGATGGTGGCGCGCCGCGCGCCATGTGCGGCCGTCAGCCGAGGTGAGCAATCCGATATGGTTGTGAGCGTGGTAGACAGCGTAAAACCGGCAACCCGTTCCGTCGTACCAGATCGAGCAGTCCTCGCTGTCAAAGGTGTCGATCACCGGATCGGGTTGAACCTCGAAGGGCCCCACCGGCTGCTCGGCCACGGCGAGCGCCTGGTTGCGGATGAACCGTTTCTCCCGCGGCTTGTCCCCCTTCACGATCATGAGATACAAGCCGTCCGGCCCGCGCGTCACCGCCGGATTGACGGTGATCGTCGTGATCGGTCCGGCCGGTTCCACGATCGGTCGGTCCGACCTTTTCCAGGGACCATTCAACGACTCGGCCACGGCCACGCCTGTGCGCTGATTGTTGCGCAAGACCTTCCAGTTCGCGTGGCCGTATCCAACGCGAGCCGTCTCGATCAGTTCTTCCTCGGAGTACGCACCCCGCGTGGCGCAGAAGTAGATGTAAAAGCAGTCGTCGAACTTTTTGATCTTGGGATTGTGTGCGGTCACCTCGTCCCAACCGTTGGGGCCGCGGCATTCGAGCGCTGTTTCGACATAGCGGTACGGTCCCTCGACACGAGACGCCACGGCATGGGCCACTTCCGAATGAGTGAGCCAGGCAAGAAAGCCGTACTTCTTGGGCCAACGGGAATAGAAGAGGTGAAAGTCGCCGTCGTCTCCCTCGATCACGCTGCCGCCCCAGGTGTACCACTCGGGATCGACGAGAATATGAGCGCGCGGTATCTTGTCGTCGAGCGACAAACGCGTCGCGGCGGGAAGCGGTTCCACGGTCGGATTCAGATCGTCGAGCAGAGAGTCGACCACAGGCGCGAGAGCCTCGGCCCAGGCTGCATAGCCAGCCGGCCGCAGGTGGAGAGAATCACCGCCGAAAAGATCTGCGCGTGCTGTTCCATCGTCATGCAGAAAGAGATGGCTTATGTCTTTAAAAGTAACCCTGTCGTTTTCTGAAAGCGGATCGAGCAGTGCATTCAGCGCGCAGACCTTTTCGCGAAAGGGATCGTCAGCGGCCGCGCCCCGCGGCAACACGCCGACGAGCACGATCTGCGATCGGGGCGTCTTGTCGTTCAGCCGGGCGATGACGGCGCTGATCCCCTCGGCAATCTGCTCGGGCGTGTGCCCCACCGAAAGATTGTTCGTGCCGATCATGAGAACGATGACCCGCGGCGCGATCTGCTCGAAGTTGCCGTGATCGATGCGCCAGAGCAGGTGCTCGGTGCGGTCGCCCGAGATCCCGAAGTTGGCATGCCGATAGAGGCCGAAGAACTCCTCTCGCGCCGCGACGCCCGATCCCCACACGGAGCGTTTCGACCCGCCCCACGACTGGGTGATCGAATCGCCGAGCAGCACGAGATCGATCGGCTCATTGTCCTCGACCGCATTGTTGATGTCGGTGTGCTGATCGCGCCACGTCCTGCCCTCGCCCCACCCGGCCGCGCGGCCGCGCGTCTCGTTGCTCGCGATCGGAATGACGGCTGGATTGTCCCCGGTCCTCGGAATCTCTTCGGCGCAGATTACGCCGAATTGAAAGGGCAATAAAAAGGCGAGCAAAGCTATCGCGACTCTCACGGATCAATCCTCGATTCGATAGGCGCCTTCAGACATTCAAACACCGATCAACAGGAAAGCACGCGCCTCGGTGGACTGTAAAGAGTCAAGTTCAGGCCGCTCCCCGGCATGCCATGCGGCACGAAGATTCTGGTAGGCTTCTTCGACTCGATCGATCGCTGAACTGTTTGTTTCTTTGTCGGGTATGGTGGTTCCCTCGTTGCTGGTGTCTCAGACCCGAATTCTGATGCTCGCCTTCCCTGCCGTCGCAGTGATCCGCGCTGGAGCGGACATGGACGGCTCCTTGGCAAAACTCTTGAGAGCGATCATAGGCATCTCGCCCGTTGAAACAAGCGGGCGCGGCCCGGAAAATTCGTCCGAGCCGCGCCCATTGCAAAATTACCCACCTACTTCATCCCATCGGCAACCCTGTCAGGGATTGTGAAAATCCACCTGATCCACCGGCATCGGCGGAAGATCGAGGATGCCGTTTTGTATGTCATCGATTCCAGCGTATGCAATGTAAGAGCCGGGCGGCACGATGCTGTAGTCCAATGCGTTGCTCACCGCCACGGATGCGCCGTGATTGGCGCTCGGATGATCGGCCCACGGCGGGCAGCGAGAAGGAGGAGCAGAAAACGACCAGAGCCAGCATTGTGTTTCTCCTAATCAACTCTTGATTCTAATGAGACTCTGAACCACGAAGAGAAAATTCTCGATCCGGGCGCGCAGCTCCGGGCCGCATTCGGAACGGCCACGGCAAAAATCCTCCACATCGGGATTCTTCCCGCCGTACCAGGCAGCTCTGAACTCGCGAAGTGCGGTTTCGATCGGATCCTCCGGTTTCTCGGGCGTTGTGTTACAGGACATCATGTTCCTCCGGAAATCTCTCCACACAATGGTCTCCACACAATGAGCAGTTGTGCCCGGCTCCTACTCCGCGATGAGCACCATCAAGTTCGTGAGCACTGTGCTCGGATTGCCCCAGGCGCCCAGCAAAAGCCACGTCGCCATGGATCGCCACTGAATAGCCGAAACGGTCCCATTCCTCACCATCGGACGCGAGCAGCTTGGCATCCTCGTACACGATCTGGCCTATGGTCATGGGCGCACAAAGAGTCAGTACAAGAAGGCATCCCGCTGCGAGCACGAGTCCCGAACTGTGCCGGTAGATTAAACTTAACCCCGAATGGATCATCTTCTCCTCCTCCCAGTTTCACACAGGATAGAGTAATCGCGAACGTCGAGATTTCGTCCGTCTCGTCTTCGAACTGCACTAAGGAAAAGGAGCTGTCTCGAAAGCGAACAGCTTCAGGAATGTTTTTTTTGGCTACCAATCACGAAATGGCGACCACTTCAGCAGGAGCGAGGCCCGCGTACTATTCATCCAGAACCCGCGCCGGGCGAAATCGTCCTGCACCGGCCAGGCGCTCCCCGTCGCCCGGCCGGACGGCGTTCTCGTACGATCCGAAAACATCGCGAACCAATTCCCGCACGTTGCCGTGCACGTCGTGAAGACCGAAGCCGTTCGGCCGAAAGGAACCGACAGACGCAATGGCGGGAAAACCGTCATCTCATGGAATCTTTCTGTACGAGACCGAACCGGTTATTTCACGCCGCGCGAAGGCCTGATCTCTGATCTTTGCGGCGCCTTCGAGCGAATTCCGGTCGTTGCCCGTCAACCAGACCGTGGCGGTGCCGGCGCGGGCCGCAGAGAGGGTAGTCGGAGGAAAACTCGTCTGGGTCGGGATCTTCGCCCCCATGCCAGGCTTGCCGAAAAGCGACGAGGGCCCTCTCGAGAGAATCTTCGTGGGGTTCGGAATTGGATCGAGAGGACATTCTATTACAAAACCTTGTCCAGATTCCCGCTGCGCAGATCCCAGATCCTGTCGGAGAGACGGTCGACAGCGCGGTTGTAACGCATCCTGGCGGCGTCTTTCGAGAGGCCGAGTTTCTCGCCGATCTGAATCCACGAGAGGCCGTCCCACTGTCTGAGCACGATCATTTCCTGATCGTCCGAATCGAGAAACTCGAGACCGAGGCGAATCCACGCCTCGCGCTCGTTGTTCTCGGCCATCTTGCTCGGCGTGGCCATCCGCTCTCGCGGAACGTCGAGGGAGAGGACCGATTCGGACGGCAGGGGGCGCTCGCGCGAGATGCTCCGGCGCTTGGCGGTGAACCAGTCGTACCGGTTGTGAAGCGTGCTCTCCACCACCTTGAGCAGAAGGGCGCGAAACTGCCGTGAGTCGGACACGCTGAACTGCGGCGCAAACCGGAGAAACTGGAGAACCGCGTCCTGCATGAAGTCGACGCTCTCCGCCTTGGCGCGCAAGAGAGGCGTCAAGTGCCGCCGGACCTGGCCGCGCACCCAGGGGAGGTGATCTTCGATGAGGGCGTGCAGGGCTTCCTCTTCTCCCTCGTGCCACCGTCCAAGAAGGACCGACACGTCTCTAAGTTCATTGGACATGGAGGGTTATTAAATCAAAACCCCTGATCGAGTCAAGTTTCTACTCGCTCTCGATCACCGATTTGGAAAAGCGCTCGATAAGTATGGCCTGCGCTTCGTTCTCCGGGAAGGGCGCGATCGTACGCGCGAAGACCGCTCTCCGGCTCGGCCCCATGTCGGCGAGCACCTCGAGTTTTACGGGCGTGTCGGTCTTTGGAAGGAGCTGAAAGACGAAGGCGCCCTCTCGATCGACCTTGGTCCAGAAATGTGATTCTTCGAAGACCGCGGCCGGCTGGACGGTCGCCTTGACATGGAGGGGGATCGACACTGCAACGCCGTCTATCCTTCCCTTCAGGGAGGTGCGCGGCGCTGCATGGACCTCGAGCGTGATCGACACGACTGCGCCGCTGCTCTCCTCGCCGATGGCCACGGAAAGATCCTCGCGCCGATCGATCAGCAAAGGACCGGTGTTGCTGATCGGGCGCCTGTCGCGCCGCACCACGTAGCGTCCCGGATTCAGACCGGTGATGCGAAAGGCGCCCTCATCGTCGCAGACAGCTTCCGCTCGCGCACAGGTGTTCGACAGGCTGCCGATCCGAGCCGCGGCTGCCCCATCCCAGAGCTGGACGCGCGCCCGCGCGATCGGCTTGCCAGACTGGTCGACGACCCTTCCTTCGACGCACCCCCCGCCCGCGGCTCCGACGAAGGCGACGTCGACGGTCTGCTCCGCGGGAGTAAGCGGTATGGCCATCCGCACCGGATCGGGCCGGGCCGTCCCGTCGGGCACGCCCCAGAAAAATGCCACGTAGTCGCCGGGGTACAGGACCTTCGCCGCCGTCTTCCCCTCGGAGTCGACGGGGAAGGCGTAGACACGGTGCTGACCCAGTCGAGACGAGCCGACGCTGTCCGCCGGACCGACCGCCTCCCGCACAAAGACCGTTCCACCCTCGAAGAACTCCTCCTGCCCGGGCAGCGAGACCCGGAGCGAGGCGGTGACAGGTTCAGCCAATGTGATGTCGTGGCGGACGATCTCGTCGCCGGCAGAGACCGTGACCGCCGGCCACCGCTCGGCGCTCCGCTCCCGCGCCGTCGACGCGCGCCAGGGAAGGAGAATCTTCCCCACACTCGATCCCTTCTCGATGAAAAAACGGTAGGTGCCGGGCGCCACTCCATCGATCGCGTAGTAGCCGGCAGCGTCGGTGCTCGTCCTGCGCAGATGCTTGCCGCTCGTTGCGCAGAGCGCCACGCCCACGTCGAAAGGTATGCCGAGCCCCGTGGTGATGGTGCCGCAGATCGTGCTGCGGGGCCTGACGAATCGAATGTCGCGAACCATCTCGCCTTCCGGGGGGACAACGATCGTCTCGGGCGCGAACCAGAGATCGTGGCCGCGCTGCTGCGTGGGCAGGTGGGCCGAAATCCTGTACTCGCCGGCCGAGAGATCGATCCCATAGGAGCCGCCGTCGTCGGTCTCGACGGCAACCTGGAGCAGGAACCGCTCCCTTTCGCCGCTCGATTGCTCGAAGGCGACAATGACCGAGGACATCGCCGTACCATCGGGATCGTAAGCGATGCCGCGAATCGCGGTGCGTGCGCCGTTCTCAGTCGTTACGGGCGGGACCAGAACGCGCTCCATCGTGAACGGCTCGTCCCGCTCGTCGCTCCCCCCATCGATGCGACCGGACTCGGCGCCTTCCGCCGCGACGCGATCGCTCTCAGCGTCGACGGCCGCGTCGATAGGATCGTCGCTGTCTCGAAAGAGCCAGAGCGCCGCCGCAACGAGAGCGACAAGACCGACAACGAGCAGAACTGCAAGTGGATTCTTCATGGGACCCGTCTATTCATTGACAAGACCGCCGCCCCCCGGGTGCTTCCGGAGGGCGGCGGATAGACATTGAAAGTGATTACGAACAGCCCGATCTAGAAGAGGCGGCCGTTGTAGAAAATGCCGTAGTAAGCGCCGTTCCGGTAGTCGCGGTAGGCCGTGTGCAGGCCGTTTCCCATGGGAAAGATGGCCGAGTAGCCGACACCCGGACTGCCGCCGCCCGAATCAACCCTCTCCGAGTAGGTGAAGGTGAATCCGCCGTTGCCGGAGTAGGAGCAGTAGTAGCTGTCGTAGAAGTTGACCGGGTCGTCCCGTTCATCCTGCCAGCAGCACCAGACAAAGGGCCAACTCGCCGCGACCAGGTTGTAGCCGCTGCTCACGGTGCCGGGCGTGGTGCCCTGGTCCATCCTGACCGGGCCGCTCCACGAGCCGGGTTTGCCGCCGTTGACCGAGGCCTGCATGTAGACGTCGTCGATGTAGGGCGACACGTGCTCGGGCAGGTCGTCCTTCTCGTCTTCCCAGACCACGTAGACGCCCTTGTCGGAGCCGGCCACCTCGGGATAGCCGCACCAGACGGAGCCGGGGGTGGCGTGATGGGTGTTCATCCACTGATCCTGGGCGCCCCAGGTCAGGCCGCCGTCGTGGGAATAGTTGAAATAGACGTCGAGCTCGAAATCATCCTGCTCGTTGCGGTAATCGCGCCAGACGCAGTAGACCCTCTTGCCGCCCACGTTGGGATTCTGCTGGTGGCCTATGCCGTTCTGGCTTCCAGCCAGGGTCACACCGACGAAGGCGGGAGGAATCTTGACCGAGTCCGGAGGTGGGATCGCACCGCCGCCGGCGCCCGTGGCCGGGGCAGCCGACATCTCGAGATAGATCGAGTTGCCCGGGTTGGGAACATCGGTATCGACGCGGGCCACCGTGTTGGAGGTCCATGTCACGCCGCCGTCGGTGGAGGAGTTGAAATAGATGTCCTGGCTCGCGTTGCGGTTGTCCTGCCAGGCGACATAGACGGTGTCTCCGTCGCAATCGAGCTGCGGGTAGCCGTGACCGTAGAGAAAGCCGCTGGGGTCGCTCGACTGCGGCGCGGTCCAGCTTCCGGCGGCGCCGTAGGAGGGCGACATGGAGAAGAAGATCTCGCTGCCGCCGTTGCGCGAGTCCTGCCACGCGACGTAGACATTGCTTCCCGACGCACGGACCAGAATGAAGGAACTGAATGTGTCGTTGGCCGGAGCGCCCACGTCGATGCGCTGATCGTCTTCCCAGGTGGCGCCGTAGTCGATCGAGCGGTTGAAGTAGACATTGCCCTGCGAGCCGCTGACCGGATCAGGGTCGAGGCGGTGATCTTCCCAGATCGCGTAGACGCAGTTCTCCGAGGACGCGATCGCGGGATAGACCGATTTGCTGGCGCCCTGAACCTTGGGATCGACAGGGTTGCCGAGGTCGATCCTCTGGTCGGACACGGCCCAGGTCACGCCCCAGTCGTTCGAATAGGTAAAGTAGATGGCGCCGCAGTCGTAAGTGCCGGGCGACCTGTGATCGCGCCAGAGGCAGTAGACATTGGCGTCGCTCGCGCAGAGAGCGGTGTCGGCCTTGTAGATGCCGTCGCCGCCCGTGTCGATCCGGGTGTCGGCAGTCCACTGAGCCTGTGCGGTCGTACCGAGCGCGACCGCGAGGGCCAGCGCCAGCAGAGAAATGAACACGCTTTTCTTTCCGATCATGTTTTCCTCCTCACTTCTAAACTCGCAAAGTGACAAAAACGGGAATTGAGTCCAAATCGTTTCCCTACACATTGGATCTTTTCAAAATGAGACGCCAATGAGCAGCGTCTTATTATCCTGTGAACGAGCAGTCCCCGGTCTCATTCGATCACGAGGTGAAGGGCTGTTTCCTGCGCATCGATCACGACCGATCCCGGTTCGAAGACGATGAGCGCCGCGTAAAAATGCATGCCCGTGAGCGAGGGATTGGCGGGAATATCGATGGCCGCCTCTCCCTTGCCGTTTTCGTCGAGATCGTCGAAGAGAGCCGGATCGCTCTTGGCGTACTGAAACAGCCAGTCGTTGTTCAGGGGAATATGCACCCCGCTGAAATAGAAACCCGGCGTCCCCTTCAGGGCGAGTCCCGCGAAGCCCCGCTCCAGCCCATGGGAATAGGCGTGAAGGGTAAAATTCAACGGGCTGCCCGGATAGGGCACACTCCGCGCCACCAGAAGAGGGCGGAACTCCGAATCATCGACGCTGTTCGCGTCCCGGGGCGTTCCCTCGTCGCCGCTGCCGAAGGGTATCGTGGCCGCGGCAAAGTTGGAACCCTCTGTCGCGCCCAGGAGATCGATCCGCTCGACCGACCGACCCGTCGGATCTGGATAGGTGGCGCCGCCGTCATAGAGGAGACCGTCCACCTCTGTCGATCCGTGGGAGAGGATGATCTCATCGACGCCGTTGTCGAGCTCGAAGGCGAGTTCGGGCCAGACCGCGCTCGGCGTGTAGCCTCCATTGTCGGCGGGATGCCCACTGTTGCCGACAACGACCCGCTCCCCCGCGGGAACGAGCAGGTTCGACGCGAACGAGACGCTGTCGTATCCACTGTCGCCGACCGCCATCCCCCTCAGGGAGAGATCATCGGTCGTGGGATTGAAGATCTCCACGTACTCGCCCGAGGCGTCGTCGGCCGCGGCCGGGTCGTGCATGTACTCGGCGATCAGGAGGTCGCCCGCTCCCGGCTGGGCGGTCGCACTCTCGTCGACGAGCAGTTCGACGAAGACGGCGCCGCCGCTCAAGACGGTGTAGTTTGTTCCATCGGTGCGGATCTCGATGGTGCCGGCCATGTCGACGCCGCCAACGGCTCCCGCACCGCTCGTGGTCTGCAAGACGGGGATGGCCGCGGCGGGACTGTTGAGATTGAAGAGAGTCTCCACCGTGGGATGTCCATAGCCGTTGTTCTCTCCCGAGGAGATGACCGCCATGTCGGGAGTGATGGTCTGGACGAAGGCGGGCAACGTCGATGTCGACGATCCGTGATGGCTTGCGTGGTGAACGTCGACGTCGCCCACCAGGTTGCCGACGGGAAGCTCCACATCGGGTGTGCTGTAACCGCCGCCGGTGAGATCGCCCATGGTGAGATAGTCGAACGCGCCATACTCGATGAGCAGGCCGACCGACGCCGCGTTCTCGAACTGGGAACTGCCGGCGATGTCGACATAGCCTCCGCCCCAGAGCGAGCCGTTGACCACGACGCATGTGGCCGTGGCCCCGTCGCCGAGAGCGATCACATCGCCCGGATCGATGGCGAAGCGCACCGCACTGACCGCGGCGCTGTAGTCCTGGTAGGCGTAAGTGCCCGGAGTCCCGCCCCATGTTCCCCGGTCGTAGGCCACGCCCGGGAGATAGCCCTCGGCAACCACCTCGTCGAGCCCGCCGATATGGTCGGCGTGGTAGTGGCTCGCCACCATGAAATCGAGCGAACCGATTCCCAGGGAGACGAGCAACGACTTGACTTCATCGTGGCCGCAGCCCGTGTTCCCGCCGTCGATGAGCAGGGTGGTTCCGTCAGGTCCCACGACGAGGGTCGCGTCGCCCTGTCCCACATCGATGCAGTAGATCGACAGTTCCTCCGCCGCAACCGCCCATGAGAGCAGCGCCGTGAAAAGAAGCACGAAAGCGGTCAAACGTAAGAATCGAAGGTTCATGAAGGCTCTCTCGAAATATTTCGACACGGCGTTCGCGGCCGGATCGTGCCAGTCAGGGTCACTTGTTGTAGGGAATGATGATCTCGTCGATCACCGGAACCTCCCCAGTGGAGATGTTGCCCTCGAAAGTGGCCTTGAACTGGATAAAGGGAAGATCCTGGCCGTTCAAAAGGCTGATCTCCCAGGGCAGAACCCAATCTGTCGCATTGAGCTCGCTATCGGTCGAGGACGCTCTGAACCAAAGGGTCACGTTCGTGCCGGGCTCCACATCTTCGAGCGGCGGCTGGATGACCGGGGGCAGATACTCGGGATTGACCACGTTTCCAGGCTTGACCCGAATCCAGGGGCTCAAGATCGTCGAGACCCGCTTGGCGTAGTTGAAGATCATGAAATAGCGCGAATTGTCCCCGTAGAGGCTGGGAGTGAGCAGCATGTTGTCCCAGGCGCGATTCCACGACCGGGCGTCGTCGGGCTGCCCCTGGCTGTTGACGGGCGGGTTCAGCTCGTCGTAGGGATCGGTGGCAGCGTAGACGGACAGTCTCATGGGCGGCATCAGGGGCGTGCTCGTCGTGTTCCCGCGCGAATATCCCCTGAAGCGGGGCAGGACGGAGGACATGATCGCCGCATGAAAGGTGTAGCCGTTCGTCAGCGGAACAGTATCGTGATCATTGTCGTCCGTCCTGATCTCGACGAGCATTCCGCGCGTCGAGTCGTAGCCGTAGCCCGGGGCCTCCACGGGATTGTCGAAGGTCGGGTAGTCGATGTAAAAGTTGAACTTCGTGCCCTGGTTCTTGGGCGCGTAGAGATTCTTCGAATTGATCAGATAGGAGCGCCCGTCAGCATAGGGGGCCGGCGGATCGGCGTTGAGACTGTCAATATCGATCGAGTTGCCGAGGACGACAATCCATTCGTCCCGCAAGGAGCGGTCCCCATCGGAATCGTGGACATTGCTGGTCTGGATCGGGGGGTTCTCTTCGCGGTAGTCGCCCCAGGTTCCCCGAAAGGCGTCGAACTTTCGTTTCAGGCCCGAGGCGCTGTTGGTGGGGATACCGCCCGATTCCCTCGTGTCCGGATCGTCGTGAAGACCGTTGACGTTGCTGTCGACGGTGAGTTCGGACAGACAGACGGCGATCGACATCTCCTTGAAGTAGGTGTTCGTCACGTTTCCGCCGATCGGCGCCCAGGCGAGGCCGACGAGATCGAGGATCGTCCCCGCGAAGAGCGGCACGTCGGGAGACGCTTCGCCGCGGCGGTAGATCTGCTGGAAACGGACGCCGCTGGACGCGTTGATCGGGGTGCCGGCGCCGAAAGGCATCTTGGAGATCGGATCGGGATGGGAGGGCGACGACCCGATCGGCGGATTCAGGTCATCGAACACATGCTCGATAAATTCCACCGAGTGTCCTCTCAATACCCCGCTGAGGTCGATATGGATGTCGGCGATGTGAGGACCGTAGATCTCGTTATCCGAGTGGGTCCCGTCCTCGTCGTCGTGGTCCCTGTAGACCACGCCCGTTGTGCCCGTCGCCGGATCGGCCGCTGTCTCGGGCAGCCCCATGAACCGGTGAACGACCGTGTCGAACTCGTCAAGGCTCGGATCGCCCGAGCAGCTCAGCGCGATCGGAAAATCGACAGCCGGCGGAAAGGGCCCGCGGCCGGGGCTCCCCTCGTTGATGACGCAGTAGAGGTCGCCCTTGTCGAAGAACTGATCGGGCAGGCCGAGCGGCTGTCCACCCAGATCGGTCAACCCTAAAACGCCTTCGGCCTCGAGGTCTTCGACGATCCCCGCCCCGGGCGGCCAGGTCTGCGGATCGCCGAGGGATTCGTAAAAGGCCTCGGCCTGCAGCGGCGGGGGGACGGTCCTGACCACGAGCCTCAGATTCTTCGCCTCCCGGCCGAAACCGCGAAAGGTGTCTCCTCCCAAGAGCCCGAACTGATCCTCGTGAACAGGCTCGAAAAAAACGACTGTCTGCCTCTCGGCGGCGCTGACGCGGCCGAACTGCATCTGGCCGAGCAGGGGATCGGTGACCGGCCCGATGTCCTGAGCGACATAGAAGGAATCGTAAGGTCTGCACGACTCGACATCCATCGGCTCCGAGAATCTCATCCCGATGCGCCACGCCGACTCGATGGGATGGTCCGGATTGCCGTACTCGTCGAAGTCGACACGCTCCCATCCGCTCCCTGTCCACTCGTCGAAAACAAGAAAACGGAAGAGATCGGAGTTCAGCAGGTCCTCGGGATCGTTGGGATCGCGGGGATGGTTTTCCAGATCGATAGCGGTTTCAGGACGGCCGAAGTTGAAGATCGGCTCGAAGAATTCGGCCCGCTGCAGCAGATAGTCATCGCCCACCGCGGGATAACCGTAGATAAGTCCCGCGTCGTCGACATCGACGATGAGAAGTGATTCGCGGTTTTCAACGACGCGGAGTTTCGCCGACCACGCCGTTCCCGGGCGAAGGGTCAGGACAGCGGCCGCCCACTCGCCGTCTCCGTCGTTGGCGGTCGTGTTGAACGCCGCCGTGCTGTCGCCGATCTCGATCGACGATCCAGTGAAGCCCACGCTGTCGACGACACCCTCGCCGCGCACCTCGCGAATGATTCGCGGCGCCACAAGGTCGGGTAAAAATCCGTTGAAGGTCAGATCGCCGAAGGAGACGAAATCGAGATAAGAATTACCCGGATTGAAACCCGCGGGCTTCGCGAGCGTCCCCAGTCCGTCGGCGCGTCCTCCGAGCTGCAATCCGGCAGCCGACTCCACGACGTTCGCGCCCGTTCCCATGGAGTAGCAGACGAGCCCGAGATAACCGTTGGGATCGCCGATCGGGATTCCCTGCTCGTCGAAGTTGAGCGGAGAGGCGGAAAATCCGGCCCTGTCGTCAACGAGGGGATTCAAGATCAGCACGTTCCCCAGGCAGGTCACGGCCAGGGGCACTGTGCCGCCCGATCGATTGTAGACCTGGATCGGGCTGTCGGCCGTCAGTTGTGAGTCGGGATCGAGATGAAGCGAATTCGGGTCGACGGGCTGGGAAAAGACGACTTGGAGGCACGCGTTACGGGGCACGATCTTGGGGTTGTAGGGATGGTTCGAATTATCGACGAGGTTGAAGGACATCAGGTTCCCGATCTCGTCGTCCTCGAAGAGAAGACGGGGATAACCGGGCAGGAGAGTCCCCGTGATCGGGTCGACCTCGACATAGGTCAGGGGATTGATGACCTGGTATGCGTGCGCCTGTCCGTCGACGAGCGCCCGACCGAAGTGAATGTCCTGCAAGAAGAAGTCGCTCTCCCAGCTCCCGCCGTTGAAGGAAATCGTGTGATCGCCCCCGCTGCTGCCGCCGCTGCCGCCGCACCCGAGGGCGAGGAGCGCGAGAAGCGCCGCGGCGAGGAGAAAAACGGGAGAAGAAGCTCTCTTCATCTCAATGTGAATCCTTCGATCGAGCCGGGAAATCAGTCCTAAAAACGAGGTACCGATCACAGCCTGGAGCTCATCGAGCTGCCAGCAGAGTGCGGCGCAGTGATATTGTCAGTTGCGTGTGTGACCGAATCGGCGCTGTCCTGTCTCAACACCGATCCGAAGCTTGATCATTAGACCTCGACAGGGCCCTAATGTCAAGCCCCCGCGCTGTCTGTCGTCGCCATGAGTTACACCGATTCCGCGGCAGAGGAGACTCTACCGCGGAATCGGGTGCTTTTTGTCAGAAAAGAGACTACTGAATCGTGATTTCGATCGGATCGGTCAGAGAACCGACACTGCCGCCGGGCAGCGCGCCGCCCACGGCGTAGAGGGTCGTGCCGGGAGCGAGTCCGATATTGACGGTCGGTGTGTCGCCCGAACCGTCGACAGCGAGCGGTCCGCGCAGAAACGCCGAGCCGGCGCCGAGACTCCACTGGAAGAGCACGTCAAAGTCGATGTACACATTGCGGCCATCGCCGATGATGTAGTTGCCCAGGGACCAGGAGAGCACCACGGCGCACTGGGCGCCACCGCCCGATTCGCTGTCCAGACCGCCTTCGAAGTGGAAGTAGTGCGGGTTGCCCGACACGTAGTCGCCCACGAGAGTCAGGGTCGCACCCCTGAAGGAGTTGGTGTAGACATTGTTGACGGCGAGCGGGTCGTCGAGGAAGACGGCGTGGCACGTGGGATAGGTCCCGTCCACGCACAGCTCCACGTAGTCGACATCGCCCGTGCTGGCCGACATGTTGATCGGCGCGCCGAAGTTTTCGCCGGCGTCGCGCGACCAGGAGACCCAGGCATCCTCGGGGAATGCCGGGCCGCTCCAGGCCACTGCCGCGGCGTCGCCCGCCATGAAGAGGCGCGGATAGGCCCCGCCGCCGGCGTAACCGGTGGCCGGGTCGGTGACCCACGCATCGGCGTTCCACGAGGCGCCGTCGTCATGGGACACGGCCACGTAGATCTCGTCGACGCCGGTGCGATTGTCTTCCCAGGCGAGAAGCAGGTCGGAGCCGGAGCAATCTCCAAAGGTATAGTCCACGTCGTCGGTCCCGGCCGTGTAGCCGCCGATGAGCTGATCGACAGCGGCAAAGGTCAGGCCGCCGTCGGCCGAGTTGTTGTAACGGACTTCCTCGTTGGAGGCGCCGATGCGCTCTTCGAGCCACGCAACGTGAACGGTGGGAGCAGGCGGGTAGGGAGGGCCGACATTCTTGGGGATGCCCACAACGATGCTACCCTCGACGTCGCCCAATCCCGTCGTGTCCATGTCGACACGCGCGATGGGGCTCAGCGCCCCGGTGTTGCTGAACTGGCAGCCATAGAGGTCATCGTTGCCACCCGAGTTGTCGTCGAAAGCCACAAAGGCGTACTCGACGCCCGGCCAGTAGTTGCTGATGCCGAAGCAGTCGAGACCGATGTAATCCACATCGAAGTCGCCCGGCGCGCCATGGCCGGCAAAGGCCGCGGCCGAAAAGCTACTGCCGCCGTCGTTGGATGCGATCACGTAAATGCCGTCGTTCGTCCCGCCGCCCACATCGTTGACCAGCATGGCGATGAACACGTTACCGTTCTGGGCCGCCATGAGGATGTACTGGGCGTCGAACTCTCCCGGGGTACCCGAGTCGTCGAGGCGCGTCTCAGCGCTGAAAGTGGCGCCGCCGTCTGAGGAAACGACGAAGTAGACGTCATCGATATAAGGCGACGCACCCGGCGTGGGGTCGTTGCGCTGATCCTGCCACCAGATGTAAACGAAATCGCCCGTTGCGACGATCGATTTCCCTGTCAGATCTTTCCGGAAGTCGCCCGGATCGCTGTCGATACGCATCGTAGCGCCGAAGGTCTTTCCGTCGTCCATGGACACGGACAGATAGACGCCGTTGCCGCCCGTGCTGTTATCGGACCATGCGATGAAGACACGACCGTTGTTGGCATAGACCACGGGATCATAGGCCGTTCCCGTGTTCGCCGTGTCCACCCGTGTGACGCCGCGCAAGGTCTGGGCGTCGACCTGGGTGGACAAGAGCCCCAGTGCGAGCAAGCATCCAAGACCGACCAGTAAAGTTTTCCTCATCATGATCTCCCTCCTTTTCAAAAGAGTAGGAATGATCCGAGCCCGATTGCCAACCACCAGCGGAACCGTTCCCGAACCGCACAAAATCCACCTGTTTTTTTAAATAGTGCCTGTTGATTCACCGACCGCGCCCCGCCAGATCTGTCGCTTCGCTTGAGCAGACGCCGTCGATTGGAGTCCTATATAGCACGGGATATGTTGGTGCCTCGTTAAGCCTGAATTCAATTTCGATGAACTCACGTCCGGGACCGGTTTCGCGTTCCGATCGTTGGAGAGAACGGCCTCCGCCCTTTCAGCCTCGAGTTCCAACCGCGGTCGACCTAATCTTTTCAAAGGATCGACCGCCTGATATCAATAGCGATACATTTATCCCGCGATTACGCGTACCTGTTTTTTGAAAATTGAAAGGAGTCTTGAATTATCCTAACCACAATCGAGGGGAAATCAAAAGGATAAAGTCGATGAAAAAGGCCCGCGAGCCCAATAAAAACAGGCTTCGCCGGGACGGATCGCGCCCGCGGGGAGCGGCGCTGTCAATCACCTTCGCGGTGCTTCCAGAACCATTCGTGCCACTTGCCCCGGTCTCTGCCGAAATCGACACCGGTCATCTTCTGGAGACCCTCAAGCAGATACCCAATATACGCCGTAGAGGCGACCGCTCTCCTCGGAGTCCAGTTCTTCTCTTAATTTACACAAGCCGGTTCAGCAGCTCGAGCGCAGGGCAAACTCTGATTCCTTCGGGAGTGACAAAATCCTTGGTCCCTGTGCCAGACACCTGCCATGCCTCGCATTCGGGAAATCGGATCTTGAAGTACCGCAGGTTTCGGTCAGGCTTGCCGTCGGACCATTTGCACTCGATCGCCATGAGGGGATTGCGATTCTCGACCACGATGAAGTCGACCTCGCGGCCGTCGGTGTCCCGAAAATAGTGCAGCGAAATATCACGTCCCTGCGTGTCCTGTTCGTGGTGTATCCATTTCAGCAGGTGGCAGGCCACGAGATTCTCAAAGCGGGGCCCCTTCTCTGAAACGAGCGTCCAGTCGGAGTGATAATGTTTCTGCACTTTTTTCACTGCACGGATCTTTGGGCTGCCGAAGGGTGAAATCCGAAAGAGCGCATAGAGCCGCTCCAGAATTGCGATCCAGTTGGAGACGGTTTTATGGCTCACTTGCAGATCTTCGCGGAGCGCATTGATCGAGAGCAGCGAACCCACGAGATCGGGCAGGCGCAACATGAGCAATTCGAGGTTTCCCAGATCCTGGACACGCTCGAGGCTCGTGATCTCCTCTCTGACGAGGAGATTCCTGTATTCGCGCGACCAGCGCGCAGCCTCCTTTTCGGAACCGCTGAAAAAGGGCTCGGGAAAACCGCCCAGGATGAGGAGCTGTTCCAATTCCTCGGCGGTCGTCACCCCGAGTTCAGCCGCCGAAAGCGGATGAAGGCGGAGAAGATGATATCGTCCTTGCAGAGAATCGCCCGAGTACTTGTAGAAGTCGAGCCGTGCGCTTCCCGTGACAAGAATCTTTTGCGACGCCGGCTTTCCGTCGTAGAGGCCTTTGAGATAGTTGCGCCACGAGCGGTACTTGTGGATCTCGTCGAAGAACCAGATGGAACCCGGGGGGAGTTCCCGCCTGAGAATCTTTTCACGATGCTCGGCGATGTCCCAATTGAGGTAGCCCGCTTCGGCCCTGGGTACGCTCAATCCCATGGTGGTCTTGCCCACCTGCCGAGGACCGGCAATGAAGACCATTTTCCTGCCCAAATCGGCCTCAATCTGAGAGAAGAGATATCGCTTGATTTTCTTCATCACCAAAGAATACGGATATTTTCGACACCAGTCAAAATTATTTACAAGAATTTTAGACTGGTGTGTAAATTTCTTGCGGAGCAAATAACTCTCTTTCGATTCATGTGGTCGAGTTTGAGTTCGATTTTTTCTATAATCGGCCAAGTACTCAAGACGACAAACTTAATTGGGATAATATGTTATGCACAGGCGAAGATTCATGAAGCTTCTCGGATTGGGTGCGGCCGCTACTGCCTTACCGCAGCACGCCATGCCACGCGCAATCCACTCAGAACCGGACAAGCGCCCCAACGTCATCTGGATCATGTCCGAGGACATCTCGATCGATCTCGCCTGTTACGGCACACCGGTGGTACAAACCCCCTGTCTCGACGCACTTGCCAAGGAGGGTGTGCGCTACACGAACGCTTTTACCACGGCGCCGGTCTGCTCGGCGAGCCGCTCGGCCATGATGACCGGCATGTACCAGACTTCGATCGGCGCCCACCACCACCGCAGCCATCGCAAGGACGGATACACTCTCCCCGAGCCGGTCCGGCCGATCACCGCTTATCTGCGCGAGGCGGGATACTTCACCGCTCGCGGTTGCGGGTACTCGGGCAAGACCGATCTCAACTACAAGTGTGCCGAACCGCTCTTCGACGGCAAGGACTGGTCCGAGCGTGAAGAAGGCCAGCCCTTCTTCGCGCAGGTCACCCTTCCGGTAACGCACAGACGGTTCAAGCGGGACAAGGATCGTCCCATCGATCCCGAAAAGGTCAACCTCCCCCCCTTCTACCCCGACCATCCAATTGCGCGGCGCGACTGGGCCGACTACCTCGAATCGATCCAGATCATGGACGGCCAGGTGGGCGCGCTCCTCGCCCGCCTCGACAAGGAAGGACTGGCCGACAACACGGCCGTGATCTTCATCGGCGACCATGGCCGCTGCCACGTGCGCGGCAAGCAATGGCTCTACGACGGCGGCATCCACATCCCCTTTGTCTTGCGCTGGCCGGGTAAGATCGAAGCGGGCCGGGTGTGCGACCAGATGGTGAGCACCATCGACATCTCGGCCACGGTTCTCCAGATCGCCGGCATCGATCCGCCCGACCACATGCAAGGCCGCGTCCTGCTCGGTCCCGACGCCAAGCGCCGGACGTGCATCATCGCAGCCCGCGACCGGTGCGACGAAACCGAGGACCGCATCCGCTGCGTGCGCGACAAGCGCTACAAGTACATCCGCAACTTCATGCCCGAGCGCCCCTACACGCAGAAGAACGCCTACAAGGAACGCCAGTACCCCATGCTCACCCTCATGAAGGAGATGCACGCAGCGGGCACGCTCACCCCGGCCCAGGCTCTCTTCATGGCGCCGCGGAAACCAAAGGAAGAATTCTACGACATCGAGGCCGATCCCCACGAGATTCACAACCTCACCCACGCACCCGGCTCGGAGGAGGCGCGCCAACGGATAGACGAAATGCGCATCATCCTAAGAAACTGGATGGCGCGGACCAATGACATGGGCCGGCTCCCCGAAGATCCGGCTGCCAAGAGGTTGAAATGACGGTCTTGCCGGAGCCACTCCCCGGCGTGGTGCAACATTCAGAAAGGAGTCGTTTACAATGAGTCCCGCCCCCTGGTTCGAACGCGCCTTTTCCCTCGACATCCCCGCCTCCCTTTTCGCCAACACGGTGGAACGCCTGCGCGGCACGCCCGCCCGCCTCGAGGAGCGAACCCTCTCTCTCCCGGCGCCGGCGCTCACCGACCGCCCGAACGACACCTGGTCGATCCAGGAAAACGTAGGTCACCTCGCCGACCTCGAACCCTTGTGGCTCGGCCGCTTCGACGACCTCTTGGAACACCGCGGCGCCCTGCGCCCCGCCGACCTGACCAACCGCCAGACCCACGAGGCCAACCACAACGCCAGGTTGATCAAAGAGCTCCTCAAATCGTTCAGAGATTTGCGCACACAAATGGTAGTCAGGCTCGAACAACTCGACGAGGCCGCCATCAACCTCTCGGCCCCCCACCCGCGACTAAAAACCCCGATGCGCACCATAGACCTCGCCTTCTTCATCGCCGAGCACGACGACCACCACCTCGCCCGAATCACCGAACTGATCCGAGTCTGCGAACGAGCCGGTTAGTTGCTCGGTTGGTGGATACCACCCACCCCATCTCGCCCTGGCCATCAATCGACCGAGACGGTGAGACGCGATTCGTTAGACTCGGCTAAATATCCCAGGACAAATTTTTAGAAACCGTGAAAAGGCTTCCGGTAAATATCGTTAAGACCAGTAAATACGGACTCCACAATTTGCGAGAGCCTAGTGCGCCACTGTTCCGATATTTGGCAGAACGGCCACGAAGGGAATGGGCTGGAGAAAATGAAAAAACAAAAACGACGTCTAATGATTGGGATACTTCCTCATTCCTGACGATGTTCCCATTTTTGACGGCTTCTACCATAATTGCGGCTCTTCTTTTTCTATCCCCCGACGGATGGGCTGAACCACATGAAGAATTTAAGTTAGTTCCTCAAGATGGAAGCCCCGACGATAGACTTGGCACCTCTATCTCTGCATCGAAAGATACCATTCTGATTGGCTCCCCCAATGATGATGCTAAGGGTACAGATTCTGGTTCGGCATATCTCTATCGTTATGGCCCCTTGCTCGGCACCTGGAATCTGGAAGACAAGTTGCTCGCAGCTGATGGTAAACAAAACGTCCACTTTGGCTGGGCGGTGTCATTGTCGGACGACGTCGCTGTTGTGGCGGCACCTTTTCATAATGACCTTGGATATTTTGGTTCTGTCTATGTCTATCGATTTGATCAAGCAAGCGGAACTTGGACAGAAGAGAACATCCTTAGAGGTTATGACAATTGGCGGGACGATCTCTTCGGGTACTCTCTCTGTGTTGACGGAGATACTATTGTCATAGGTACGCCATTCGATGATGATGAAGGTACTGATTCAGGATCAGTGTATATCTACGGCTATGATTCTGGCTCCGGAACATGGAACCAGGAAGCAAAACTACATGCGTCCGACGCAACGGGTGGAGAATATTTTGGCTTAACCGCGTCTATTTGCGAAGAATTCGCGCTGATCGGGGCTCCCTGGGATGATAGTTGTGGCTACGTTTCAGGCGCGGCCTATGTTTTTCGATACGATCCCGCATCGGCGATGTGGAAGGAGGAGGCCAAATTAACTCCGTCCAACAGCAAACCTGGAAATCAATTCGGCATAGCCCTATCTTTGAGTGATGGTATTGCGGCGATCGGGGCGGGTTTGGGTAAAGATGATAGTGGGAGTGTTTATATCTTCCGATATGATCCGTTAAATAATACCTGGAACGAAGAGACTGAATTATCAGCATCGGACGGATTGATGTATGCCGAATTTGGTGATTCAGTCGCGGCGGTGAGTGATATGGTCTTGGTTGGAGATTGGTCGAAAGACGTTCAGGGGGATGATTCCGGCGCTGCTTATCTTTTTCAACATGATGGAGCAACAGGCAATTGGGAAGAGTATACTTCATGCTTCTGACGGAGAATCTGACGACGGGTTCGGCGCCTCCGTTTCGATCACCGATCACCTGCTCTGTGTCGGTGCGCCTTCTGACGATGACAACGGAGTAAATTCTGGCTCTTGTTATGCGTTCGACATTTCAAACGGCTTGTCTCCGAAACCGGATTTGAAGGTTGATGGCCAGGACCAGTCTCTCACCATTCCTTCAAATCAACCGATCTCGGTGACCGTCTCTCTTAATCCAGGTAATTACTCAGGCTTGGCACATGACTGGTGGTTCGGGATTGTGAGAAATAGTGGCAGCCTATTTTGCTGGGTATTTCCAGGAAGCTGGTTTTACTGTCCGGCTTGGATTCCCGTTCGCGCATACAACGGACCGCTTACAGACATAACTAATTATCATATTTACGATGGGACTCTTCCGGCGGGAACCTACCTGATAACTTTCGCAGTTGACGATTTGAACAACAGCTTTGAAGGGACTTACATTGATTCAATCACTGTAACGTCATATTGACGGCATCCCCGAGTCTGTGCATCAGCTTCTTGATTACACTCCGCCTCGCCTCTCTCCAAATAGATTGATTCGGCCACGAGTTGTTAAATCGTAGAGTGAGATTCCCCCTTTCGAATCCCACTCTTCTTCCGGCACAGGTTATGAAGCGAGACCTATATCCTCGCTCATCCGATCCATGACGAGTCCCCTTCAAGTCCTGTTGCCAAGAACGCTCAGCGTCTCAGGGATCAAGTCTTCGGCGATCCCCCCCCCCAGCACTGGAGATGTGGTGAACGAGTAACTGAGGGTCGTGCGGCTTTTTTCGTTGTCCTTTCAGGGCCGCCATGTTTGGCACGAACAAACTCCAAGTTTAACCCAGGCCCTGCCGGACAACGAAAAAAGTTGCACGACCCTCCCAGTGCCCGCAGCAAATCTCTTCAGTTCTTAAGGGCACAGCAGAAGAGTCATCCTTCAAAAACCAAGCTGTCCTTGAACAACAGGATGGGGATTCGTCCGAGCCCCGTCGAAGAGGAGATAGTCGAGCGCAGGCTTTGGTCGAATCGAGAGTTCCTTCAAGTGGGAGCGCGACAAGATCTTCCCCTGCCGCCGCGCATCGAGAATCCGCTTCACCGAAACCGGCCCGAGCCCCGGCACGCGCAGAAGCGCGCTGCGCGGCGCCGTGTTGATCTCCATGGGAAAATACCCCGGATGACTCCGCGCCCAGGCGGTCTTGGGATCGAGGGCGAGCGAGAGCAGGCCCTTCTCTTCGAGTGGTATCTCCTCGGCGCGGAATCCGTACTTGCGCAGCAGAAAGTCGGCCTGATAGAGACGGTGCTCGCGCAGGAGCGGTGCGCGCGGCGCGCCGAAATCGACGCGCCCAGGCTGCTGGAAAGCGCTGAAGTAGATGCGCGACAGGCTGAGATCATTGTAGAGGTGGGACGATGTGGAAAGAATTTCCCCGTCGCTCTCGCCCGCGGCGCCGACCACGAACTGGGTGGTCTGGCTCTTCTTCCTCGACCGCCCGCGCCGCCCTGTCACTTCAGGATCGTCGAGCAGGGAGCTGATGAACCGCACACGTCCGTAGAGATCGTCGTCGAAGTTCTTGGGCGCGCCGATCTTTTTCATGCGGTCACGGTTCGGTACCTCGAGGTTGACCGACACCCGCGTGGCGAGGCGCACCACGCGGCGGATCACGTCGTCCGACGCACCGGGCAGGATCTTGGCGTGGATGTAGGCGGGAAGCTTGTACCGAAAGCGGATCAGCTCGAGCGCCTCGGCCATGCGCGTCATGGTGTGCTCGGTGGAGACATGCACGGCCGAGCTCACGAAGAGCGACCACGCCTTGCGCTGCCTGAAAAGCGCGGCGAAGTGCCCGGCCAGCTCGTCGGGCGACAGCGACGCTTCCTGAAAGTCGCGGCGCGCGGCGTTTTCGCAGTAGAAACAGTTGTTCTCGCAGCGGTTGGACATGAGCGCGCGGAGCATGATCGAGTTCCGCCCGTCGGGCACGAGCTCGGGATACTCCCACCGGTCCCCCTCCGAGCGCACACGGCCCGTGCCCTTGGCGTCGCAATCGCCGCACAGGTCGAAACGGGCGCTCCGCCCGAGTATTTTCAGTTTCTCGTCGAGATCCATAGCTTTCCGTCCAACCGCGAGGAGGAAGATTGTACGCGGCCGCGCGGGGCGATGCAATATAATGTTAGGTAAATTTTAGGGTATCGGTTTGTCGTCGAAGAGCTTCGGGCCGAATTTCAGCATCTCGATGCGCTTGGTCACGGGCGGGTGAGAATAATTGAAGAAGACATAAGCCGGGTGGGGCTTGAGATTGGCCAGGTTGTCCGAGGAGAGCTGGATCAGGCTCGTGCACAGCGCGTCGGCGAGACCCATCTCCCTCGCGAAACGATCGGCCTCGTACTCGAAGCGGCGCGACACCCACGAAAAGAGGGGCCCGAAAAAGAAGACAACCGGCCCGTAGATCAGGCATGCCAGAAGAAGCCCCGAGTAAGGCACGATGCCGCCGAATCCGAAAGACTCGTAGAGCGGCGTCCACTCCACGATCCATCCGGTGAAGGCGAAAAAGGCGAGCGCCATTCCCTGCGTCAGAAAGAGGCTTCGGATCACATGCCCCTTGCGCCAGTGGCCGGCCTCGTGGGCGAGGATGGCAAGGATCTCCTCCTCGCTGTGCTTCTCGATAAGCGTGTCGAAGAGCACGATCCTCTTGGCCTTTCCGATTCCGGTAAAGTAGGCGTTGGTGTGGCGCGACCGCCGCCCGGCGTCCATGACGAAGACGCCGCGCGCCTCGATCCCGCACTTTTCCATCAAACCGATCACCTTCTCCTTGAGGGCGTCATTGTCGATGGGCGTGAACTTGTTGAAGATCGGCGCGATCAGCACCGGATAGAGCTCTGTCAGCAGAAGTGAGAAGAAGGCGACGAACCCCCAGCAGATCAGCCACCAGTACGTGCCCCCCTCGTAGAGAATAAAGAAGACCGACCCGAGCAAAACAACACCGATGATCGACGTGAGGATGTACTCCCTGATCAGATCGGCGATCCAGAGCCGCACGGTGGTGATATTGAAACCGTACCGCTCCTCGAGACTGAAGGTCTCGTACCATTCGAGCGGAAGCGACACGATCTTGCCGACAAAGATGAGTCCCCCGAAATAGAGCAGGCCCGTGGTGGCCGGTCCGAACCGGAATGCGTCGAGCCACTCCGAGTACCAGACCAGCCCGCCCAGGATCACGATCGTCAGTAGAAGCCCCTTGCTGAGAAGAAAATTGACCAGGCCCAGCTCGAGACGTTCCCGCGTGTATCTCTCGGCGCGCGCCACCTCCTCGGCATCAAGCTTGTCCTCGAAGACGGAGGGGATCTTGCCCTGGTTCCGCTTGAGGTTTCTGAGATTGAGGTATTCGAGCCAGAGATGGCCGAGGCTGTGCGCCACGATAAGGCCTAAGATCAGCCAGAACATTTCATCACCCCGTGTAGTTCACATCTGCCTGCTTGGTCGATCGCCGGCAGGATAATTTCGACTCCAACTCCTGCACAAACTATATATTCGGCAGGAATTAAAAAAAATTGAAGTTCATCCTCAACGCTTCTTTAGAAGCGAACCGCCTCTGCTTATAGTAGCATCGGGCCCTTGAGAGTTCAAAAAAAGGACGATGGAAAAATGAAAGAGAAATCACAAGGCTTCAACACGCAGTCAGTCCATGCCGGATGCCATCCCGATCCTCTCTATGGCGGCGTTTCCACGCCGATCTACCAGAGCTCGACCTTCGCCTTCGAGAGCGTCGAGCAGGGCGCGGCGCGCTTCAAGGGGGAGGATAAAGGCTTTATCTACACGCGCATGGGCAATCCGACCACCGCCGCCCTCGAGGAGGCGGTCGCGTCGATGGAGGGGGGCTGCGCGGGCATGGCCACGGCGTCGGGCATGGCGGCGATCGTCAATGTCTTCTTCACCTATCTCAGCGCCGGGGCCCACATGGTGGGCACGAGCGCGGTCTACGGTCCCTCGCGGGTCGTGGTGGAGAACCACTTTTCGCGCTTCGGCGTCGAGTACGATTTCGTCGACACGGGCGACCTCGACGCGGTGCGCGCCGCTGTCCGCCCCAACACGAAACTCCTCTACATCGAAACACCGGCCAATCCCACGATCCGCCTCACCGATATTGCCGGCTGCGCCGAGATCGCCAAGGAGCACGGCCTGCTCCTCGTGGTGGACAACACCTTCGCCACGCCCGTGCTGCAGCGGCCGATCGAGCACGGCGCCCACATCGTGGTACACAGCATGACCAAGTTCCTCAACGGACACGCCGATGTGGTGGGCGGCATGATCGTCGCCTCCACCGAAGCCCAGCGCGCCGCCATGCGCACCGTGCTCAATCACCACGGCGGCTGCATCGACCCGCACCAGGCATGGCTCGTGCACCGCGGTTTCAAGACCCTCGGCCTGCGCGTTTACAAGTCCCAGGAAAACGCCATCGCCGTCGCCGAACTCCTCCAATCCCACCCCGCTGTCGAATGGGTTCGCTACCCGGGAACCGACGACCATCCCCAGCGCGACCTCGTAAAGCGCCAGATGGATGGACCGGGCGCGCTCCTCTGCTTCGGGGTCCGCGGCGGACTCGAGGGCGGCCGGATCGTGATGGAAAAGGTCGAGATCGCCACCCTCGCCGTCTCCCTCGGCGGCATCGAAACCCTGATCCAGCACCCGGCGAGCATGACCCACGCCAGCATGGCGCCCGACGCGCGCGCCGAGGCGGGCATCACCGACAACCTCGTCCGGCTCTCCGTCGGCTGCGAGGACGCGAGCGACCTCGTCGACGATCTCAAGAATGCCCTGGACGCCATTCCGTGAGAGCGCCTCTGACCGGTCTCGTCTTCCTGCTCGCCGCCGCCTTGCCACAAGCGGCGCCGCAAGATGGGACCGGCCAGGCCGCGGCGTCAGGCTCTCTCGATCTCATTCTCGAAGAGGCGGCGGGCGATCTCTGCCGGCTCGCTGACGCGTTCTGCAAAGAGGGGCGCCTCGCCCACGCCACACGCGCCCTCGATGTCTGCGTCCGTATCGCGCCCGAGATTCCCGATGCCGGCGCTGTGCGCGATGAAATCAGCCGCCGGCAGTCAGCCATGCCGCGGCCGGCCAGACCGATCGACACCGCGCTGCGCGCCAGGGAGCTCTTCAACGGCAAGAGCCTGGCGGGATGGAAGAAATCGCGAGGCAAATGGGAGGCGGCGAATTCGGGCATTCGGTGCGATGCGGAGAAATCAGAGGGCTACCTGTTCGTTCTACGCCCCGACAAGGAGTGCCGGGGCTACTCCGTCTCCGTCACCTTCGAACGCGATATCGAGGGCAGCGCGGGAATTGTTCTGGGCAAGGCGGGCCGCAGCCGCGTAGGTGTGGTTTTCGGCGACGAGGGCGGCGCGCTCTACGACTTCACCGAGTCGCGCCCCCTCGGGGACTGGGCGAAACGGAAGTTTCCCGCCCGGCGCGCTCTGAATGTCGTCGTCCGGATCGAGATGGGCGAGACAACGGTGACGGTCAACCGCAAACCGGTTCTCGAAGGGATCCTTTCCGGATGGGAGCCGGGCACACTCGGGCTCTATGCATCGGAGGGAGCTCTCTTCAAGAAGGTGCGGCTCGTCCCGCTCGAGATCGACGTCTGTCTCGATCAAGCCGCCGAATGCGCGAAGAAAAACGATGACGCCCAGGCCGCCGCCCTGCTCCTCCGCGGCGCGGCTGTGGAGAAGAAATCCTTTCTCTGCGCCGGCCACCTGACAGCGGCCCTCGCCGATCTGGGATTCCAGGACGCGGCCGCCGAGCGGGCGCGCCTCTTTCTGACCTGGAGCGACGGTGTGCGGCCTGACCGGTCAGACCTGAAGCGGCTCACGCGCAGGGCAGAGACGATCGCGACCGGTGCGAGCGTGGCGCGCCGGAAACTCGACAACCGGCTCAGCACCTGGGCGGAAAAGATCCTCGCCGCGGGCGAGGCGGCGCTCCAGACCGCGGGCGGCGAGACGCCCTCCAAACCGGAGCGCTCCACACTCGACGCCGTGACGAATGCTCTCGGGATCGTCGACACCCGCCTCGATCGGGTCGAGGATTTCAGGACCCGCGTCTTTCTCGCCCGGTGCCGCAACCGGTCAGGCGAGGTACTCTTCAACGGAGTCACCCTCGACCGATGGACCACGCGTACAGGCGTGTGGGAAGTGGCCGAACCGATCGACGGGGACCCGGCCGCCCCCGGCGCCGGCGGCATTCTCACCGTGGTCGGCGGCGAGGGGCCCAACGCGATCGAGTACGACGCGGTGCCGCCCTTCGACAGGTACCTGCTCGCGCTCAAGATCCGCGGGACGGGCGCCTACATCGACCAGGGAATCAGCTTCTTCGTGATGGGCGAGAAGTGGACGCTCAGGTTCTTCCGATTCATGAGCACGCAAGAGGTCACGATGCTGCACAAGGGTGTGTCGGTCCTCTTCAGCCCCGTTCCGGGCAACGCGCTCACGTCGACGCGGTGGCACGACGTGGAGTGCATCGTCCACATCAATCGTCTCACCGTCCTTCTCGACGAGAAGGTTCTCTTCACCAAGGTGCTGCCCGCGCCGCCCGAAGGAAGGATCGGGCTTTACGTGGCCAATGACCGGAGGGGCCACTTCGATGAGATCCTGTTCAAACCGCTCGGCCGAGAGGGTGAATACAAAGCTCTCCTCGACCGGATCGGCGTGCCGGTTCGCGAGGTGACGGAGTGCGAGACGCTCAAGCAAGGCGAGACAGTGACCGCCGGGCGCGTTCACGAGCAGCCCTTTGCCTACGGCGGACACTCACTCACCGCGATCGCCGATCCCAAGACGCGCTCGTACCTGACCTTTCGCTTCAAGACGGTCGCCATCGACGATGCTCTGCTCAGCGTGCGCTACGCGACCCATCGCAGGGACGGGGCCGGGCAGAACGCTCTTTGCAGTTTGCGCGTCGACGTGGACGGCCGCTCGCAGGCAGGCACACTCGATATCAACGACTCCGGCAGCCGCAACGACTTCGTCTATGCCAGGCTGCCTCTTGGAGAGCTCTCCTTCGGCTGGCACGAGATCCGCATCGAGCCGCCCGCGGCGCGCGGCACCGTCTTCTTCGACCGGATCGTGCTCTCCGACGCCCGCAACGCGCCCCAGGAAGAATCGAAGATCGTCGACTCCGACGCGGCGCCCCATTTCAAGATCCGCCTCTCGCCCGGGGTGCGCCTGCCCGACAACAGCGAGGAGATCTTCGCCCTCCTCGAGGTGCTGCGCACTTACATGGTCGAACACTACGGCTTCGAGCCGATTCTGACCCAGTACTACAACCTGATCGCGCGCGAGTGCTGGGGCGATCCGCACAAGGGCGGCTATGCCACGGGCGACAACCTCTACGTTCCCGAGGAGACGACGGCGCGCAACCTCGCCGTGATCATGCACGAGCTGTCGCACAACTTCGACAAGGGCATGGGATTCAATCCGCCCTGGTTCGGCGAAGGCAAGAGCTTTCCCATCTATGTGAAATTCACGCGGGACACGAAGGGCCAGTATCGCGCACACCAGAGCCCCCACATGAAGAGGGACATGACCCAGGGGGGTGTCGCCTTCGACCAGCTCGAGGTCGACGGCGAGAATCTCCTGCAATACTGGGGCACGCCCAAATTCCCCTACTGGGGCAAGCTGCCCGACGGCCGCAACGTGACCGTGCTCGGTTATCAGGCCTCGAACTGGCTCTGCTGGGAGCTCTCCCTCTTTCTGGGCGAGGGGTGGCTCAAGAACTACTTCACCCTCCTCAGGAAGGAGATCGACGACAAGACCTTCTTCCTGTCCAAGGAGCGGGTGGCGGCGAACAGCGTGGTGGTCGATTACTTCGCCCGCTCATCGGGTAAGGATGGGCGGACTTTTTTTGAGGACCATCGATTCAGGCTCGTCGATCTCTATGACTGGACCACGATCGTGGCCGACTGCGGCGACGATGACGAGACCTATCTCACCGATGGAGGAACGTCGGTTGTGGAGCCGACTCAGGGGAACAGTGGGCGCGACAAAAGCGGCGTCAGCAAAGATGCGAAGAGCCGCGTTGTCAGGGAAGGGTCGTTCACCTATGCCTTTCCTGTGCCGCCCGACACGCAATCGGTGACGATCGAAATCACGCGCAGCGGTTACGGAACGTGCCACGTCTGGGACAAGCGGATCTTCAAGGGCAAGGCGCCCACGGGGGCCGAGACCAAGACGATCACTCTCGACGATCCCTCCCTCTGGTCGGGATCGCGACTCAGGCTGACCTTCGCGCCCGACCGGTTCGGCGACCGCGCCCTCGAGGTGGCCAAGATCGTGGTCAAGAAAGATTGACATCGCCCCCTCCTTCGAACAGAATTCGATTCACTGACTTGCCGGGATCAGCCGGCACCGGCTTGCCGGGACCAGGCAATACAGACGGCGGTCTGTTTCCGGAATCGACCTTTGCAACGGGAAGGAAGACTCATGGCATCGTCTCTCAAGTTCGACATCACCGATCAGCCTCTCACTTATCACGGTATGAAAAAACCCTTCGAGTATTACGAGGAGAAGGTCAACTCCTTCAACCAGCGGCACCACGAGGTTCTGAACGGCTACGACCTGCGCCTCAGAAACCTCACGGTCTTCACACTGAACGACAAGATCCTCAATGCCTCGAACCTTGGCGTCTTCCGTTCGAAGCAGATCCGCCAGGCGACGATCCTCGCCGCCGCCCTGCCCGCGGCGGCCGTGGCGCTCACCAGGTGCGGCGCCTTCGCCCGGCTGCCCAAGGCGGAGCAGACCACGGAGAACAAGAACCTCGTCAAGCGCGCCAACGACCGCACCTCGGCCCAGGTCATGTCCGAGATCCTGCAGACCACCACCGACACGCTCGAAAAGGGCGAGGAAGTGATCATCGAGTCGGCCATCACCGAGGGCGTGCGCGTCAAGCCGGGCGTGGAGCTCGGCGGCAACCCGACCATCGCCGTGGGCGCCCTCTTCGGAAAGCCCGAGCACCGCGAGGTCTACGGCCGCGGCATCCCGTCCTACGTGACCCAGCTCAGCATGGGGAGCGACGTGATCGACGGCACGACCAAGTCGGCCCTCGGCACGCACTCGTCGCTCACGTCGCTCTTCGTCACCGAGTCGCACGTCAAGCGCCACCTGCCCGACGTCTACGTGCAGCGCTGGATGGCCGGCGTGCCCTTCGAGCATTTCAACCCGCGCGACACCTCCAACCGCGAGGCGGCCCAGGCGATCGCCCGCGCCTACGGCATGGGCAGCATGCGCGAGCTCTCGGCCTTCTTCATCGACCGGCCGCGCCACAAGGTCGCCTTCGAGGACCTCAACCGGCTCGGCGTGAGCACGCCCCACGACACGGACGGCGACCTCTTCCCCGGCCTGCTTCTGGGCGCCGAGGGGCTCGAGTTCCCCGACGGCCGGGGACTTATGTCGATGATCGGCGAAATCGGCGGTTCGGCCGAGTGGGCAGTGGGTGTCTTGCCCCTCGTCTGGCGCGGCGGCCACGCCCTCGGCATCCTGACCAGCCAGGACTCGCTCACCCGCAAGGACCTCTCCCCCGAGGAGCTCTGGTCCGAGCGCTTCCACTACACCGACGACGAGTTCATGGCGATCCAGGACGCCCGCTTCGAGCGGAAACCCTACTTCACCATCGACGACATCCTGTCCAATCCTTTCGCTCCCGGGGTGAGCGCCTTCGGGGCGATCACGGACAACCTCTACTACCCCGATCTCAAGGGTGTGCAGACAGGCAGCGACGGCACGTCGTTCACGGTGCACGTGCTCTACATCAACTGTCTCGGCATCACCCAGCACTGGGCGATGGAATTCGAGGCACGCACCGACCTCGCCACCTCGATCAAGTTGATGAGCTCTCCCAAGGAAGATTTCGAAGGTCTCACGGGAGACAAGCTCGAAAAGGCGATCGGCCGTATGCTGGAAAAGAAGGACACGCGCGAACGGTACCGGATCTTCTTCTCCGACGAGTATTACCCCGCGTTCATTCCCGTGGGCAACAGGAAGATCGTCCTCGATCGCAGCATGGAAGCCCTGATCGCGCGCGGCGCGTTCACCGCCCAGGACAGGGAGATCGTTGAAATCACCCGGAAACTCTACCCCATGTGGTTCTCGGCCTAGCCGGTAATACGACGCGCCCCAGGAAAGACGCAAAGTAGTAAAGAATGCCAAAAAACATCAAACTCAACACGCGCACCATTGCCGAGATCTACTCGGGGCTGGTGCGCCTCCTCGAGTCGGGCCACAAGCCTGTCGAAGCCTTGAGGCGCCTCGGCCTCGAGAAGGATGCCTGGACGACCTTCGCGACGACAGCCGCCGAGGCGATCGAAGAGGGCTCGACCATGGCCGAGGCGCTCGAAAAGGGCGCGCCAGACGCTTTTCCCGACCGGGATCTGGCCATGCTCGAGGCGGCCGAGATCACCAATACCTATTCCGACACCTTGCGGAGGCTCGTGGCCGACCACGATCGGCGCTCGGCGGTGATCGGCCGCTTTGCCAAGCGCATCGCCTACCCGGCCGTGCTCGTTCATGTAGCGGCACTGGTCTGCATCTTCTTCCTGGTCTACACCGATGCGACTCTCTGGGCGGCGGGCGGCCTGGTCATCGCCCTCGTTCCCTTTTACATGCTCCTCCTCTTCGGCTGGAGCCTCCACAATCGGTTCTGGGCCGGTCCCGAGTCGCGCGACACCTTCCAGACCTTTCCTTTCATCATGGCCATTGTGCGGGACAGCGAATTAGGGAACTTTTTCAGGCTCGTCTACACCCTCTACGGCGCCGGCATCCGGCTCGACGAGGCGGCGCGGAAGTCGGCCGAGCTGATCCGCACCGGATCGATCCGAAAGAGGGTGGTCGAGGCGCTCGCGCCTCTCGATAAGAACGAGCCCTTTTCCGCCTGTCTCGAAGCGCTCGGTCTGCCCGATCAGTCCTTCGTCACAAGGCTCTCCATCGGCGAGGACACGGGCAACCTCGAAGAGGCGCTCAAGGAGACCGGCGAGGAACTGGCCGATCGGGCGCAAAAAAAAGCATCGACCCAGCTCAAGAGGATCACCGTGATCATCACCGTCCTCGCCTACGTCGCTGCCGGCATGGTGATCATCGGCCACTGGACCAACTATTTCGACCAACTGAACGACACCCTCGAAGCCCTGCGCTGATCGCGAAGCCCTCGGGCGATCCCGACAGCCACGCGAAAACCCCCCTTTTTGTTCATCGCGCTTGTAATTTTATGTATGATAAGCCCCTTCAAAACCGGGCAAGACATATCGCAACGATTCGATATTATGGAGACATCCCATGCAAGCCTTTAACGATCCTCATTCAATCCTCAACTCCACCTCCGCGGTGGATCGTTTTTTAAGATACGCAAAAATCCACACTCAATCGAACGAGAAGAACGAGGCCTGCCCGAGCACCGAGTGCCAGAGAGACCTGGCCAACCTCCTCGCCGCGGAGCTCAAGGAGCTCGGTCTCGAGGACGCCGCCGTCGACGAGAACGGCTACTGCATCGCCACCCTGCCGGGCAACGCGGGCGGCACGGTGGGTCTCTGCGCCCACCTCGACACGGCGCCGGCCTATTCGGGCGAGAATGTCAATCCCCAGATCCACGAGAACTACGACGGCGGCCCGATCAAGCTCAAGGAGGGCGTGGTGATCGATCCCGAGGAGTCGCCCCAGCTCAACGAGTGCATCGGCCACACCATCATCACCGCCGACGGAACCACCCTGCTCGGCGCAGACGACAAGGCGGGCATCGCGGCCATCATGGGCGCCATCGAGATGCTGAACAAGAATCCCGAAGTGAAGCGCCCCACCTTGCGCATCTGCTTCAATCCGGACGAGGAGGTCGGCCGCGGGGCAAACAAGTTCCCCCTCGACACCTTCGGCGCACCGGTGGCGTTCACCATGGACGGCGGCTTCACGGGCGAGGTCAACATGGAGACCTTCTCGGCCGACAAGGGGATCGTCAAGTTCAAGGGCGTGTCGGTCCATCCCGGCTATGCCAAGGGCAAGCTGGTCAACGCCCTCACCTACATGGGCAAGCTGCTCGCCCGGCTGCCCCACCTCGAAAGCCCCGAGGGGACCGATGGACGGGACGGGTTTTTCATGCCCACCGACCTGTCGGGCGACGCGTCGGAGTGCACGCTGAATTTGATCCTGCGCGCCTTCGACGTGAAAACCCTGAAGGAACGCGGCGAGCGGCTCAACGCAATGGGCGCGGCGCTCATGGCCGAGGAACCGAACCTCACCGTCGAAGTCGAGATCCAGGAGCAGTACCGCAACATGTACGACGTGCTCTCCAAGCACCCCGACATCGTGAAAAAGCTCGAGGAAGCGGTCAAGATGGCGGGCATCGAGCCCAATCTCAAACCGATCCGCGGCGGCACGGACGGATCGCGCCTCACCGCCATGGGCATGCCCACGCCGAACGTGTTCGCCGGCGGCGTGAATTTTCACGGTCCCACGGAGTGGATCTCCACCACCGCCTTCGGTTACTCGGTCTGCACGATCCTGAACCTGGTGCAGCTTTTCGCCAAGTAGCTGCCGCAGAAATACGTAATAAAATCGTTTCGTTTCCAGATGCCTTAACAAGGAAAGAGAGAACCGATGGAACCGAGTTCAAGCAAATCGAAGCTCTTGCCCGAGAATGCCTACCGGCCCCTCGAGAAGGGCGAAGTCTACACGCCGGTCGTTCCCGCTGATCAGTCCCCGCCAGAGACCACGGCACGGGCGATCATCATGGGGTGCATCGGCGTGGCGGTCTTTACCTTCGCGGCGGCCTACATCGGCCTCAAGGCGGGCAACGTGATCGAGACCGGCATCCCGATCGCGATCCTGGCCGTCTTCTTCGGCAAGATGTTCGCGCGCGGGAACCACCTGCTCGAGAACGTGATCGTCCAGTCGATCGGCGCAGCGGCCGGAGTGGTGGTGGCCGGGGCGGTCTTCACGATCCCGGCCATGTACATCCTCGGGCTGGAACCGAGCTTCGTCGATATCTTCCTCGCCTGCTCCATCGGCGGTTTTCTCGGAGTGCTGCTCATCATTCCCTTGCGGAAGTACTTCGTCCGCGACGAGCACGGCAAGCTCCCCTTCCCCGAGGCGACAGCCACGACGGAAATTCTCTGCTCGGGCGAGGGCAGCGGCGGCGGGGGCAAAACGCTGCTCACCGCCTTCGGGCTCGGTTTTCTCTTCGACTTCTGCATCGAGGTCTTTCGCTTCTGGGAGGGCCGGCTCGAGACGGCCAAGCACCTGGCCGGCGCCGTCGGCGAGAAGATGAACGACAAGTACCGCATGGTGCTCGAGATGGAGGCCACCGCGGCGCTCTTCGGACTGGGGTACATCATCGGCATCCGCTACGCGGCCGTGATCTGCGCCGGTTCGGTGCTGGCCAACCTCGTGCTCGTGCCCATGGTGTTCCTCATCGGCTCCGGATCGGAAGAGGTCATCTTCCCCGGTACGGCGCTGATCAGCGAGAGCTCGGCGTCGGATATCTTTACATCCTATGTGAGGCCGATCGGCATCGGCGCCATCGCCATGGCCGGAATGATCAGTATCTGCAAGATGGGTAAGATCATCATCGGCTCCCTCTCCCTCGGATTCAAGGGAATCGCCGGCGGCAAGGCCGACACGGCCGACACGCCCCGCACCGACCTCGACATCCAGCCGCGAAACGTGATGCTCCTCGAATTTCTCTTCGTGATCGTCATGTTCTTCATCTTCTTCTACGTGGCCGACTGGCAGTTGGAGGTCGCCCTCATCGGCACGGCCGTCACGGCCGCGCTCGCTTTCCTCTTCACGCCTGTTGCGGCGCGCGCCATCGCCATCGTCGGCGTCAACCCCGTGTCGGGCATGACCATGATCACCCTGATCATCGCCTGCGCCATCCTGGCCACGACGGGGCTCTCCGGCCCGGCCGGGCAGATGACGGTGCTCATCATCGGCTGCGCCGTCTGCACGGCGCTCTCCACTTCGGGCGCCTTCATTTCCGACCTCAAGATCGGTTACTGGCTCGGCGCCACCCCGCGCCGCCAGCAGCGCTGGAAGTTCCTCGGCATCATCGTCGCCTCGATCTGCGTCGGTCTGGTGATCCACGTGCTGGCCACGGGATACGGCTTCGTGGAAGATGCCAACCATCCCAATCCGCTGCCGGCGCCCCAGGGCAACCTGATGAAGAGCATCGTGGAAACGACCCTCGTCCCTGACGCAAATATCCCCTGGCTCCTCTACGGCATGGGCGCGGCCATCGCCATCATGCTCGAGATGACCGCCTTGCCTGCCCTCGCCTTCGCGCTGGGGATCTACCTCCCCATCTACATCAACTTGCCTGTGCTCGCCGGCGGCTTCGCCGCCTGGCTCCTCTCGCGGAGGGGCCGCAATAAGCGCGAGAAGAGCGCACGCAAGAACCAGGGTATCCTCGTCGCCTCGGGCCTCGTGGCCGGCGCCGCCATCGCGGGCGTGGTGAGCGCGATCCTCAAGACACTCGACCAGAAGGACCTCAAACTCGGCATCTTCGAGACGGGCGGTTTCAAGGGCGCCATCGACAAGACGTTGAACATCTCCCACGACTTCGCGCAGAACGCCGAGGGCGTGTGGAAGGCAGTGGGCGGCAAGGAGTGGTTCGAGAACTACGGCATGACGATCGGACTCGTCATGATCATCGTCCTCGGCACGATCTGCCATTTCGTGGCTGCCGGTGCGGCGCGCAAGCAGCTCGAGGCAGAGGATGCCGGCGGCGGAGACAAGGAATAGGAGGTCCGAAAGGTCTGAACACGATTAACCATTAGAGGCACCCTCATTGCGATTCATGGTTTTCTCACCTGAATTCATCGCGCCCCGCTGGTCGGCTGACAACCCGGCCGGTCGGGGCGCGACTTCTGTTAGCGCCGCCATCGACGACGCGTACAAGTGGGACACGGGCGACATCTTCGATTCGTCCGAGGCGTGGGAGACGGCTTTCGAGGAAGCGGCGGCCGCTCTGCCGCGCGTGGAGTCGTTCAAGGGCACGCTCGGCGCGTCGGCCGAAAACCTGCTCGCCTGCTATCGATTCCAGGACGAGATCTCGGAGAAGATCGAGCACCTCTTCGCCTATGCGAGCCTGAACCGGGACACCGACACGCGAGTGACCGTATATCAGGACATGTACAACCGGATCTACACGCTGGCCGTCAAGTTCGGTGCGGCCGCGGCTTTCTTCACACCCGAGCTCCTCTCGATCCCGGAAGAGACGATCCGCGGTTTCATCGCCGCCAGCGACGGGCTCAAGGTCTACGAGCACGCTCTCGAGGACACGATGCGCATGCGGGCCCATGTGCTCTCCGAGATCGAGGAGTCGCTCATCGCCAAGGCGGGCAATGTGTTCCGGGCGCCGAGCGACGCCTTCAACATGCTCACCGACGCGGACATCACATTCCCTAAGATCAAGGACGAGAAGGGCAACGAGGTCGCCACGTCGAACGCGCTCTACTACAAGTTCCGCGGCTCGCGCGACCGGTCGGTGCGCCGGGCGAACGAGGAGGCCTTTCACGGCACCTATCGCAAGTACCGCAACACCCTGGCGTCGCTCATGCGATCGAACGTGGCCAAGGCGCTCTTCAATGCCGAGGTGCGCGGTTACACCTCGACCCTTCACGCGGCTCTCGACGAGGCCAACATCCCCGTCGCCGTCTACCGGAACCTGATCGCGTCGGTCAACGACAACCTCGCCCCCCTCCGGCGCTACGCCGCCCTGCGCAAGAAGATCCTCGGCGTCGACGAACTGCACGGCTACGATCTCTACAACACGCTCTTTCCAGACGCCGACATGACCGTCACCTTCGACGAAACAAAGGAACTACTCGGCCGCGGGCTCGAGCCGCTCGGCAAGGAATACCTCGACGCCATGGTGGGCGGGATCGACGCGGGATGGATCGACATCTACGAGAACGAGGGCAAGCGGTCGGGCGCCTACTCGGCCGGCATCTACGGCATTCACCCCTATGTGCTGCTCAACTATCACGACCGGCTCGAGGACGCCTTCACCGTGGCCCACGAGCTCGGCCACTCGATGCACTCCTATTACTCGCAGAAGCACCAGCCCAAGATCTATGCCGACTACACGATCTTCAACGCCGAGGTGGCGTCGACCACCAACGAGGCGCTTCTCATGAACCATCTCCTCGACGTGACGGTGGAACGCGACGAGAGGCTCTTTTTGATCAACTTCTACATCGACTCGATCCGGGGCACCTTCTACCGCCAGACCCTCTTTGCCGAGTTCGAGCTCGATATCCACACGCGGGCGGCCAGGGGCGAGTCGCTCACCGCCGACCTTCTCGACAGTCTCTACGGCGGCCTGATGGAGAAGTACTACGGCGCGGCGTTCAGCCTCGACGACTACAAGGCCGCCGAGTGGAGCCGGGTGCCCCACTTTTATCGCAACTTCTATGTCTACACCTATGCCACGGGCTACTCGGCCGCCACGGCCTTTGCCAAGCGGATCCTCGAGCAGCGCACACCGGCGCGCAAGGCGTACATCGCCTCGTTCCTCAGCGGAGGATCGAGCGATTACTCGACGGCGCTGATCGAGAAGGCGGGCGTGGACATGACCTCTCCCGAGCCGGTCAGCGCCGTGAGCGAGCTCTTCGACCGGCTTCTCGACGAACTCGAAGCACTCATGACAGACTGATCTTCCGAGGACCCTGGCGCGCACCTTTGATTTTGCGCCCCTCTACGCCGCGCCCCACGCGACTCTGGGTCGCGCCCTACGCGGCGCCTTGGAGTGTGCGAAAAGCTCATATAATATAATCATATATTTAATGCGGGGTTAAAACTGGAGCCATATAAATCCTTTTTATGTTTTTAATTCAATGGGTTATGAACTATCATATCAATCAGTCAACATTCCATGAAATTACCTCCAGGATTTTCTAAGGAGACTATCCGTGGGTCTGCAAAGATTAACGATACTGGCAGGGTGTATCGTGGCGCTGTACGTCATCGCCACACTCCCTCTTGTGGCTCAGGAGTACAACGATCTCGCCGCCAATCGCCTGGTCAATCTTCAGGCGGATATCACCGAGGACAATGCCGGAAATGGTGATCCTGACCAGGATCTCGAGGATGGAGGCTGGGATTGGCAGATCGCTCCCACGGCGATCGAGCATTCGTCCAGTCCCAGTCCGACCAATCTTTTCGGAATCATCGGGCACGGTCTCCGTCTTTCCAGGATGGCTTCCGGAGGGTCCGTCTCGACGGACAACGTCGATCTGGGAGTGACAGGGCTCGACTTCTTTTTCACGAACGACAATCCGTTCCCGCCGAACATCGGCCCCTCACGCTTCACGACAGCGCTGCTCGACGCCGCCCGGGGGATGAGCAGCGATCCGGAGATCGACTCGGCGTGCGATATCGTTTTTCTCGTTGAACTCGACGGGGACTCGCCCGGTCTCGGTCTCGCCGACCTGGCCAGAACCCGGTACGACGACAAGATCGCGGCATATGGATCGGCCCTGCTCCTCGGGGAAGCGATCCGCGATTTCAGGGGCGGCATCGGCCAGGACGGTTTCATCGCCTACGACATCGATTGGCACGTTCAGGCCGCGCAGGCGCTCGATGGAGCCTTTCCCTCGCAAGGCTACGACATCGACGCGACCACCTTCGCACAGGTCATCGCAGACGACATCAACAATCCCAGTGGCTATTTCGACGCCGACAATACCTGGGAGTATGCCTATACCATCGGTGCGGCGTGTTCCGCGGCGGCATTGAACCGTACCGGAATCGAGCAGACCCTGATGCAAGGCCTCTACGACAGCTTGATCACCATGCAGAAGGCGACTGGCGCCTTCAAATGGAACAGCGGTTCGACCCTCAGCAACCTGCAAGCCACAGCTTATGCGGTCTTCGCTCTGGCCCTCAACCTGCAGCCGGGCAGCCAGGCTTCGGCCCAGGACGCCGTCGACTGGCTGCTCACCAAGCAGCAAGCCAATGGTGGCTGGATCTCGAGTTCCACCGAATTGCCGACCATCAATTCCGAGATCCTGATCGCCTTCCACCTCGTCACGCCGACAGCAAAATCAACAGGAGGCTGGCCGAGCAACAGCGCCACTCCTCCTTGCTGGTTTCCCGTTGCGCGGCCGCTGAAATACTGATCGAAGCGCACGACCTGTAACACAACCTGTTTTTACTTGCTCAAGGATTGGGCGATGGCGCTTCTCTGGACCTTTCCCATGGCGTTTCGCGGCAGTGTCCGAGTGATGACGATTCTTCTCGGGCACTTGTAGGCCGCCAGGTGCTTGCCGCAATGGGCGATCAGTTCCCTTTCTCCGCAATTCTCCACGGACCGCCGATCCGCGACGACCACGACCGCCGCGGCGACGCACTCTCCCATATCTGGATCGGGCAGGCCGACCACCGCGGCTTCGCCGACAGCCGGATGGCGTTCGAGGATCTCTTCCACCTCGCGGGGATAGACATTGAAACCGCCCGAGATGATCAGCTCCTTCGAGCGGCCGACCAGATAAAGCCGGTTATTGTCCGCCTTGTCGAGAAAGCCGAGGTCTCCCGTTCGGAACCAGTCGCCGTTGAAGCTTTCCGTTGTTTTTTCCGGCGCGTTCCAGTAGCCGGAAAAGACGTTCGGCCCGCGCACCTCGACCTCGCCGGTCTGACCGTGCCGCAGCGGCCGGCCCTCGGCGTCGGTGATGCGCACCGACACATCGCGCAGGGGAAAGCCCACGCTACGCGGCGTGCGTTCTTCGGGCGCGTAGGGATTGGAGGCGATCATTCCCGTTTCGGTCATGCCGTAGCGTTCGAGGATCGTATGGCCCGTCATCTCCCGGAAGCGCTTGAAGGTCGTCGACCGCAGGGGGGCCGAGCCCGACAGGGCGAGCCGCAGGCCGCCGAGGTCGGGAACGCTGCCGGCGCTCCACAGCTCCACGAGGCGGTGGTACATGGTGGGGACGCCCATGAAGAGGGTGCAGCCCGTCGATTCGAGGGCGGCCGAGACGCGGGCGGCGTCGAAGTCGGGTAGCATGTGGATCGTCGATCCCGCGTTCAGCGCCCCGTGGAGCGCCACCACGAGGCCGTGGATGTGGAAGAGCGGGAGCGCGTGGAGAAGCACGTCTTCGTCGGTCCAGCGCCAGGCGCGGCGAAGCGCATCCATGTTGTGGATCAGGTTTTCGTGGGAGATCCGAGCGCCCTTGGGTTTTCCCGTGGTGCCCGAGGTGTAGCTGAGCATCGCTCCGGGTATGTCCGCGGGCGGGTCACCAGAATTGCATTCCGGCCTCCCTGGCGGCGGGAGTTCATTTTTGGTAACCCGCCCGCAGACGACACCCACGTCCGGCCGGGCCGCGAGGACTTCCCTGTTCGCATCGAGCCCGGCGCGATCGGTGATAAAGAGACGCGCTTCCGAGTCATCGAGAAAATAGGCGATCTCGTCGGGCCTGAATCGATCGTTGAGCGGAAGCGATACGCCCCCCGCGCTGAGAATGGCGAGATGATCGACGACCGGTTCGGGAGACTTGGGAAGCCGGAACGCCACGCGGTCGCCGGGAAGCAGCCCGATGCCGGTGAGAAAATCGGCTCTCTCCCGCACCGCGTCGAAGAGTGCGCCGAAGGTGATCGACTCCCCCTCGAAGAGGAGCGCCGCCTTCGTGCGGCGACGGTCCGCTTCAAGCGCCAGTTTTTCCGCGACGTTCATCTCAATGTTCATCTTCCCTGGCGCGGCAGGAATTCCAGTAGATGAAAAAACAGAGAAGTCCGAAAGCGAGCAGGCCGACCCAGTTGAGCACGGGGCCCGCATTCGGGCCGAAATCGATGTAGAGGGCGTCCTCTTTCGCGCCGAAGGCCCATTTCGCCTGGGAGACGTATTTCACGAGCGCATCGACCACCCCGGCCAGGGCGCCGCCGGCGAGGAGTCCCGACGCCACCAAGAGCCCCCGGTTGTGGCGCGCCTTGGCGAGAGTTTCGTTTTTCGAGCTCTTCTTCACGAGCCAGGCCACGATGGCGCCGAGCAGGATGGGCGAGTTGAGCTCGATCGGCAGATACATTCCGAGGGCGAAGGCGAGGGCCGAGACGCCGAGCATCTCCACGAGAAGAGCGATCACGCCGCCGATGGCGTAGAGCAGCCACGGCGTTTCCTGCCCGCCCATCATCGACGAGAGCACGGCGGCCATGGCGTTGGGCTGCGGCGCGGGGAGCGGATTGGCGTGGGCGGCCGTCTTGCTGAATCCGTACACGTCGTTGAGGAGGAGCATCACCGCCGTGACCACCACGGCAGCCACCACGCTCGCCAGGATGTTGGCCCACTGGATGCGCTTGGGCGTGGCGCCCATCCAGTAGCCGAGCTTGAATTCGGTCACCAGGGTGGCCGCCATGGAGAGCGCCGTGCAGACCACGCCGCCGATGAGCAGCACGGCCAGCATGCCGGTCTTGCCTTCGAAACCGAGAGCCATCATGATCACCGCCGACACGATGAGAGTCATGAGCGTCATGCCCGAGATCGGCGTGACACTGATCATGGCCACGGCCCAGGCGGACACGCTCGTGAAAAGGAAGGCGATCACGACGGTCATGATGATGGCGATCGTGGCGATCAGGTTCGGGCTCTCCATGTCGCCAACGACGGAGAAGCGGAAATAGACCCAGAGCAGCGCCGTTGTCAGGAGAAAGAGACCGAAGACGACGGGCATCGAGATGTCCCGCTCGGTGCGCACCGTCGACTCCTCGTCGCTACCCCGGCTCTTGAGCAGGCCGCGCGCGCCCTCGGTGAAGGCCGAGATGATCACCTTCGAGAGCTTGAGGATCCCCACGAGGCCGGCCACGAAGATCCCGCCGATACCAATGAACTTGGCGTACTCGTCGAAGATGGTCTCGTAGTCCATCTCCGAGATGAGCCCGAGGTGGGACATGGTCGGTTCGGTCAGGTCCTGGCCGATGTAGGCGATGAGCGGCACGACCACCACCGTGGAGAGGAGCGACCCGGCGAGGATGATGGCCGCGTAGCGCACACCGATCAGGTAGCCGAGGCCGGCGATGGCCGCCGACGTGTTGAGCGCGAAGACCGCTTTCACATTGCCGGTGAGAAAGTCGCAGGTCTTGACCTTGGCCGTGGTGAACACGTCGGACCAGACCTGAAAGGCGAGCACGATGAAATCGACCACAAAACCGATCACGAGCGAAACAGCCAGCACCCGGGCCTGCTGTCCGCCCTTCTCTCCCGCCATGAGGGTTTCGGCGATGGCCGTTCCCTCGGGATAGGGCAGCTTGCCGTGCATCTCGGCCACGAAGTAGCGGCGGAAGGGAATCAGGAAAAGCGCGCCGAGCACGGCGCCGAAGAAGGGCACGATCATGATCTGGAAGAAGCTCGACATCGTGTCGAGTTCGAGAATATAGATCGCGGGCATGACGAAAACCGAGCCGGTCGCCACGACGCCCGCCGTGCCGCCCACGGCGAGAATGTTGATATTCTCGAGGAGCGTGCTGCGGCGCTTCAACATGGCCGAGAAGCCGATGGCGAGGATCGCGATGGGAATCGTCGTCTCGATCCCCTGCCCGAGCCGCAGCGCGATGTAAGTGGTGGCCGCCGAGAAAAAGATCCCCATGCACAGGCCGAAGAGGATCGACCGCCACGTGATCTCGAGCACGCTCGCATCGACCGGAATGATCGGCTTGTAGGACTCTCCCGGCTTGAGCTCGCGAAAGGCATTCTCCGGTAAACTTTTCACAACGATCTCCTCTTAGCGGGCGG